>NZ_NFVA01000001.1 GCF_002264395.1 Paenibacillus sp. VTT E-133291 | reverse complement strand
GCCCCTAGGGGCTGTCTTTCTGTAATATAAAGTCTTTGCCAATAGAGTCTATATCAACCCTTGAGATGAATAGTCAAGATGATAGATTGTCTAGCTGCAGCTGGTCCCGTCTTCTCCTCAATCTTCTCCACCATATCCTGACCTGCAGGAATGATGATTGGAGTAATCAAAGGGTAACCTGCTGCGCGGATGGCCTTCATATCAAATTCCAGCAGAAGCTCGCCCGCCTGCACCTTGTCGCCAATATTCTTATGGGTGGTAAAACCATTTCCTTTAAGCGACACCGTATTAATTCCAACGTGAATAAGTACTTGTACACCACTTGCATGCTCCAATATAAGCGCATGTTTGCTCTTGATTACATGAGCTACTGTAGCATCAAAAGGTGCATATACTTTACCCTCAGAAGGTTCGATTGCAATTCCCTCGCCCATCTGTTTCTCAGCAAAGGCAGGATCAGGCACCTGATCTAGAGATACTGCAGTTCCACTGAGTGGAGAGATAAGCTCCAGAATATTCACGGATTCCTGTGTCTCTTGTACTGTAGGGCGGTTATTCAAATCGTTTGTTTCGCTCACAGTACTAGCAGACTTTGTAGCTGGGTTCTTTTCAGAACGCCCCACTACAGAACGACCGTAGAGTACAGTGGCGACAAATGGCACAATGAGAACAATAAGCATGCCAATGAAGAACACGCCCCACTGGTTAGGGAATATCGAAAGGAAGCCGGGAATCCCGCCTACGCCAATGGAAGAAGCGCGAACCTGATTAACGGTAAGAATCATACCGGCAATCCCTGAGCCGATCATCCCGAAGATGAAAGGATAACGGTAGCGGATATTCACTCCGAAGATCGCCGGCTCCGTCACGCCGAGGAATGCAGAGACGGAAGATGTAGCCGCCAAGCCTTTTGCCTTCTGTTCTTTGACTACGAACATCATTGCCAGTGCCGCGGCACCTTGTGCAATATTTGATAGCGCTAACATCGGCCAGAGGAAAGTGCCGCCCTCGCTGCCGATGAGCTGCAAATCAACCGCCAAGAAGGTATGATGCATACCAGTGATGACCAGAAGCGAATAGAATCCGCCGTAAATCAAGCCACCAAGAAGCGCAAAATGATCAAATACAAAGATCAGGCCGGAGGTGATGGCATTGGCAATGCCAAACGTAACCGGTCCGATAATGGTGAAGGCCAGAAAACCTGTAATCAAAAGAGTCACTGGCGCAACAACCAGCAGTTTAATGGAATCATGCACCCGGCGGTTGAGGAATTTCTCCAGCCTTGCCAGAATATAGGCCGAAACCAGCACTGGTAATACCTGTCCCTGATAACCGATCTTCTCCAAATGCCAGCCAAACAAATTCCAAGTTGGAACAGTTCCCTCAGTGGAAGCACTTGCATAGTTATAGGCACTTAATAGATCTGGGTGCACGAGAATGAGACCTAAAACGATCCCGAGCAGAGGACTGCCGCCGAAACGTGTAACAGCTGCCCAACCGATAAGTGCTGGTAAAAAGGTAAAGGCTGTGCTGGCAATCGTATTAATAATCGCAGCAATGTCTTTCCATGCGGGATAGACATCCACCAGCGACTGATTATCAAAGAAGATACCATGTCCGGTCAAAATATTATTGATCCCAAGCAGCAAACCTGCGGTTACGATAGCCGGAAGAATAGGAATAAATATATCAGCCAGCGTCTTGATCGCACGCTGCAGAGGATTCTGTTTTCGGGCAGCAGCGGATTTCACTTCATCTTTGGAAGAACGAGAACCGCCAGTGATTTGAATCATTTCATCGTATACTTTATCTACTGTTCCCGGTCCGATAACAATCTGAAACTGCCCCTGGCTAGAAAATTGTCCTTTTACTAATTCGTTGCGGTCCAAGGCTTCCGAATCCACCTTGCTTTCATCATACAGCGAGAATCTCAGCCGGGTTACACAATGTGTCGCAACCTCTATATTCTCCTTGCCCCCAACTGCGCGCACAATATCCTCAACATTTTTGCGGTCTATAGCCATATTTTCACTCCTTACATATTTGATTTGTGCTCCTACTCAAGTACACTTCGTTAGCGGGTTAACCACATATAGGAAGCATAAGGACTAAGCTGAAGCTCTTGTGTTAATGCAGGTGTTTCTGTTGTATTTCCAATCAGAAGCTTGTCTTTACCAGATGATAACTCTGCCCAGTGACTTTCTTCAAAACGGAAGGTAATCTCTTTGCTGCTGAAGTTCGAGACCACTACAAGCGACTCTCCATCTCCTGTTCTGGCATAAGCGAACACTTCAGGATGACCATTATCGAGTCTCTTGAAAACACCTTCAAGGAATATCTCATACTCCTTGCGTAGTGCAATCAGCTTGCGGTAATGATGAAAGATGGAATCGGGATTTGCTAGCTCCTTCTGCACATTAATGTCCGAATACCGCTCATCAACTTTCAGCCATGGAGTACCTGTGGTGAATCCGGCATTTCGGCTTTCATCCCATTGCATCGGCGTACGGGAATTGTCCCGTGAACGTTCCTGAAGAATACTCAGAGCAGTCTCAGGGCTTTTCCCCTGTTCGCACAAAATACGGTACATATTCAGTGACTCAATATCACGGAACTCATCGATGCTCTTCCATACCGGATTTGGCATCCCGATTTCTTCCCCTTGATACACATAAGGTGTTCCCTGAAGTCCATGCAGAGTTGTTGCAAGCAGCTTGGCGCTCTCTACACGGTAGACCTTATCATCAGTGAATCTGGAGAGGGCACGCGGTTGATCGTGATTATTAAAAAATAATGCGTTCCAACCCCGGCCTTTCTGCATTTTCGTCTGCCACTCTGTGAACAAGCTTTTCAGCGCCTCAAAATCAAAGGGCATTAGCTCCCATTTCTGTCCGTTCGGATAATCGACTTTTAAGTGATGAAAATTAAAAGTCATGGAAAATTCCCGCTCTTTAGGACTCGAGTACCGGATGCAATGCTCCAGTGTAGTTGAGGACATCTCTCCGACCGTCACCATCTCATACGGACCGAATACCTCTTCATACATCGCTTTGATGTATTCATGGACCCGTGGACCGTCAGTATAGAATTTACGTCCATCCCCCGGTGAAACACTTCCGTCATCATCAGGGAAGCGCTGATCCTTGGAGATTAAATTAATTACATCCATTCGGAAGCCGTCTACACCCTTTTTAGCCCAGAATAGCATCATATCATTCACTGCTCTACGTACCTTCTCGTTCTCCCAATTCAGATCCGCCTGGGTTTTATCGAAGAGAGTAAGATAATATTGTCCCGAAGCTTCATCAAACTGCCAGGCTGGCCCCCCGAACTTTGACTGCCAGTTGTTGGGGAAGCCGCCGTCCGGAGCCGGGTCCTTCCAAATATAATAATCACGGTAGGGATTGTTCCTGCTAGAAATGGATTGTTTGAACCACTCATGTTCTGTTGAAGTATGGTTAACCACGATATCGATCATGAGCTTCATTCCAAGTCTGTGTAGTTCCTGTACTAACTCGTCGAAATCCTCCATCGTACCAAAATCCGGGTTGATATTTTCATAATCCGCAACATCGTAACCGTTATCATGTTGTGGCGAGACATAGACCGGCTGCAACCAGACGATATCAATTCCAAGCTTCTGCAAATAATCTAATTTTTCAATAAGTCCTTTAATATCTCCTGTTCCGTTGCCTGTAGTGTCCTTAAAGCTCTTTGGGTATACCTGATACACCGTAGATCGGCGCCACCATTCCGAATACTGGGACTGACTCAAGTTGAACACCTCCAAAAAAATACTTTATGTCAAACATTAAACCTGTATATACAAGTTCAAACACTTCACACAGTTTAAACCTGTATATACAGGTTGTCAATACTTTTGCTATCAAACCTTCTGACGGTTCTTCTTTTATTAACCCATTTGATATCGATGATTTCTTCAGGCGTTAAATTCATTAGACTAGACAGACAAAAAGCCGCTTTTTGAGCGGCTACCTGAAATTGTACAAAAAAACAGGATACCTATTTCTTAATACAAGTAAGGTATCCTGTTCCTATTTTTTATTTAGTTTTTTAAGCTTTAGCTTCATTTTGACCTACAGGTTCAATTAAAAAATGATACCGATGATCAGAGCAGATAAAACGCTTACAAGTGTGGCACCAAATAACAGTTTTAAACCAAATCGTGCCACAATATTCCCTTGTTTTTCATTCAATCCTTTCACAGCGCCTACAATCGTACCGATTGATCCAAAGTTAGCAAATGAGATTAGAAACACGGAGACAATGGCGGTAGTACGCCCACTTAAACCATCTTGGATCTTAACAAAGTCAAGCATAGCAACGAATTCATTCGCAACAAGCTTTGTGGCCATGATACTGCCTGCATCAACAGCTTCATGCCATGGGACACCGATAAGAAAGGCAATGGGTGCAAAGACATACCCTAAAATTCCTTGAAACGAGATACCGAATACTCCGCTGAAGACCCCGTTAATTAAAGCAATGATCCCAACGAAACCAACCAACATTACACCGACTACTATGGCTACTTTAAAGCCATCCATAATATACTCGCCTAGCATTTCAAAAAACGTTTGTTTTTCCTCTAACTGAACCTCAACAATATCTTCTTCAGGTGTAACTTCATACGGATTAATGATGGATGAGATGATGAATCCGCCGAATAGGTTTAATATTAACGCAGCCACGACATACCGAGGTTCTAGCATCGTCATATATGAACCAACGATTGACATGGATACCGTCGACATTGCAGATGCACATAATGTATACAATCGATGTTTTGGTAATAATCCAAGCTGGTTTTTCACTGAAATAAACACTTCATTTTGTCCTACAATTGCGGCTGCAACTGCATTATAAGATTCCAATTTGCCCATGCCATTTATTTTACTTAGTACCAAACCAATATATTTGATAATGAACGGGAGTATTTTGTAATGCTGCAATATCCCAATTAATGCCGACATAAAAACAATTGGCATCAAAACATAAAGGAAAAATGTATGGGCCCCTTCATTTGCAATCCCACCAAAAACAAAGTCAGTCCCTTCATTGGCGTATCCAAGCAATTTTGCAAAACTATCGGCAAACCCTTTAATTAAGAATTCACCTATACTTGTTTTTAGTATAATTAATCCCAAACCGATCTGAATAGCAATCATTACAATGATGGGTCGATATTTAATCTTTTTCTTATTGTTACTTCCCAGCCATGCTAGTAATAGAACAATAACCAAACCAGCAATAGAAATTAGATAATGCATTTTTAGCCCTCCAAATTATCGGTTAATTTTTTCGGAATCCTCATATCGGAATGAATCTTTCCACATTAACCCTTGTTCCAAAATAATCGCCAACAGGCTTCCGCATATTAATCCATTATTTAAAATGGCTATCACGATCGGAGATAAATGGGCCGTAGCTGATGAAGGAATAAACATTAAACCCACACCCACTAAAAGGGAAATTCCACTAACGATAAATGTTCGTTCTTCATGAATGACCTTCTTCAATTCCTTTAGTGCTAGTCCGACCATCTTCACAAAAATGACGAAGGTAACGGAATAGCCTATGGGAGCTGGAATCGCTGATATAACATTCATCATTGGCGGAAATAAGGATATTAAGATCACAAAGCAACATCCAATTAAAAATGATCTGCGCTCCTTCATCCCTGTTTGTTCAACATATCCCGCCGCTCCCGAGATAGGGACAGAACCGACCGCTCCTAAACCGCCACTAATAAGATGCGTAATTCCAGAAGTAAACCCGGCGCGCAAATAACGACGATGATCCACTTGCTTTTGTTTCATAACGGTCTCCATCAAACGGATGGACGCAACTGCATTGGTTATTAATAACAGAGTTAATAAAAATGCAGTAGTGATCGTCCCGGCATCGAATCGTGGTCTGCCAAATGGGAATATTTTCGGTAGCTTAAATAGAGTATCCGCATGAGA
Organism: Paenibacillus sp. VTT E-133291; assembly: GCF_002264395.1. GTDB lineage: Bacteria > Bacillota > Bacilli > Paenibacillales > Paenibacillaceae > Paenibacillus_AQ > Paenibacillus_AQ nitricinens. The sequence goes on along the minus strand of NZ_NFVA01000001.1, from coordinate 282,654 downwards.
AAACACAGGTATATTACCGCAGATAATAAATAATAGGCAGCCTATCAATATACTGAAAATTATTGAAAACTGGCTGAGTACTACAAAGCGACTTTTTCCTAACCAAAAGGTAATGCATACCACAATCACACTAAGGATGAATACTTTAACATCTAACATGGAGTGGGCTATGCTAATCCCCATCATCCCTTTCATAAAAGATCCACTTAATTGAAAGATCAATAAAAGTAAATAAATAAAAGTGATGGTTGGAGTAAATAGACGAGCGATTTTATCCATTAGCTTAAATGCTGAAATTAGGATAAATAACACACCGCTAATGATCATTGCCCCACTTAAAGCTTGTAAAGCACCATTGTTAGAAGAATAAAGTCCCCCCACTAAACTTGCGTAAATCGTAAAAATGCTCCACCATAGCCCTGCCGGACCTTCATGGATAGGGAATTTATGACCCATCACGCCTTGTGAAAATCCAGCTATCCCTAAAGTAATCATTGTGCTCTGGATAAGCCAGGAAGTCTCTATGGGTGTTAAGTTATATAAATCTGCGATAGCAATGGGGGCAGCAATTGCACCAGCGATCATAAAAATCATCCACTGCAATCCTGACAGTATTACCTTCATTTCTTTCTCACTCTCTTCTCTAACAACACTGCTCTTATCCATAAATCAGCCATCAATGACTGTGTTAAGAGCTACTTCGACCATTTCATAAAAGGATTGTTCACTTTCTTTATGAGTCAGGTGTTCCTGTCTTAACAATTGACTGCCGACTGTCAAAATCGATAACGCTTTTACACCATATTTAGCGGCTAAAGTGTATAGGGCTGTGCTTTCCATTTCTACTGCTAATACACCAAAATCCATAAACTTGTGAAGCCGATCTAAATTTTCACGATAGAATTCATCAGAATTATAGATGTTGCCAACAAAAACATTTGCATTTTTAGCTTGTGCTTGTTGATACGCTTTCATTAACAATGAGAAATCTGCTGTAGGTGCAAAATTACAACCATGAAAGATCTTCTCTGTCATATTACTGTCTGAAGACACCGCTTGGGCTATTATAATATCACGGATATTAATTTCACTCTGCATCGCACCACAAGTACCAATGCGAATCAATTTTTTAACTTCATAATCGACGATCAATTCTGTAGCGTAGATACTCATCGATGGATTTCCCATCCCTGTCCCCTGCACCGACACCGGCACACCCTTGTATAATCCAGTGTATCCATACATCCCTCTTACTTCGTTATAACAATTAGCCTCCTCTAAAAAGTGTTCTGCTACAAATTTTGCACGTAAAGGATCTCCCGGGAGCAAAACGCGCTCTGCTATTTCTCCCTTATTTGCACCTAGATGCCTACTCATAGTTCTTCCTCCAACTTTTAATAGTAAACTGAGGTTTACCGAAATCGCTTTCCACTTGCCCTCAAGTAAAATCAGTTTCGAAACTAGATTGAGCATAAGGTTTTTTGACATTACAAACTAGACCAAAAACTTACGTAGCTAACGGAAAATAATTGGTCAAATTATAAAAGCAATTCTTTACGAATATTGTCCAAATCTCTTTTAGAGGGGATCGTAGAAATAATAACAACAGGCACGGTCTTTAGTGCAACCGGGATATTACTAATGACAAGATCAATATTATTTTGCTGCATGATCTCGTCGGTTAGCCCTTTCATAATGGAAGTATTAAGGATCAACTGATCTCCTATTTCCTTCTTTATCAAATCTGCTATGTAATGACGAATTGAAAATTCCTCCCCGATCACTAAGAAAGCCCTCTTACTTGTATAACGTAAACTCGAACGAACAATTAAGGTTAGTTTTGTTAAATGGAAATTATTGAAGAGAACGGATGGGTAAGTTTTATTCCACGTTTGCATACAGGTTTGCATTTCTTGATAAATCTGCTGGCACTCCTGTTCGACATACGTTGTTAAATGACTTTTAGAAATCATCATCCATTCCGGAATGGCATTTTCGATTAACAGCTTGTCAAAGAACCCGTAAATCTCCAAGATAAATCGTTCATGCATATCCAAGTTCGGGTATACCTTTGCCAACAACAGGAGAAGCAGATTCCCCATTTGATATTCTTCTTTATCCTTATGTAATTCGACTTCTTTAATCGGAGTGATCTCTGACCCCTCATAATAATGATATTGGCTGAGACTAACCATGGATTGCATAAAGAATATTTCACTCTTTGGAAATTCGATGAACAGCTTTTCTTCAAGACGCTCTGCTATGGCTTTCACTGGTATATAAAACATCCCCTGTTTCCATGGGTAAGCATTTTCGTCGATTGTTACACAAGTTCCTTTAGCAGCTCTTTCTATTACAATTGCCAACAAAAAGGACAATTTCCTTTTGGAATTGATAAAATATACTATGTTATTCTCATTTTCTATATTTGTGATCAACTGATTTATATAGGCAAAATCGAGATTCACAAAGGGCCATCCTGTAAACTCATACGCATCACAATATAAATTCCAATAAAAATATCGAATATTCATTTCATTCCCTTTGATCGCAGGTGTAGAGTAACTAATGCGTAGCTTATACGCTTTTAGATCATTATTATTTAATTCCACAATCAGCTTCTTCAAAGATGAGGTACTCATAAACATGGCTTCAGAAAGCTCTTCCACAGACATTCGACCAGCATTCGTAAACAATAAATTCATCAGCCGATAAAAAATGGTTTGTCTGAACATAGAAGAAATCACTTCACTAATCGTACTTCGCCCATCACGTCGAAGAATAATTCCCTTTCCTCTAGACACTTCAATGGTTACAGTAGAGGGTAGTTGCTTGCTGATTTCCTCCACCATCTTCCGTATTGTCTTATCTGAGATCCCTAAACTTTTTTCCACTTCGGCTAAGGTATACCATCTTTGTTCCGTATCAAGCAGCGTTAATAGTTGGCTGGCTAAATTAAATCCCTTATCCATGGTTATCCACCCTATTTCAATTTCATTTTAATTTTTATAGTATAAACAAATTCACATCTATAACCCTAATATTTTTCAATAAAAAAACTCGGGTTTCATTTACCCGAGTTTCACATCACATTATATTTGTGTTTTTTCTTCAATAGGGCTAATTGCTTTCAGCTGCATCGTTATAACGGCTGCAATAACGGCTTTGATGATGTCTCCCGGAAGAAAGGCCAATGCTCCGACAAGACCGGCCCATATCGACGTATTTGTTATCAATGCCATGATAGGGGCGCCAATCAGACTCACTAGTAATACACCAAAGATCAGGTTGATTACTATCAGCTTCCAAGTTCGGACCTTCGGCCAGATTTTTTCAGAATACCAGCCGATAAGACCGGCCGCGATCGGGAAGCTAAATATGTATCCAGCAGAAGGACCAATGAGCACTGCGATTCCGCCGCGGCCACCAGTCAGTACAGGCAGTCCAATGGCTACCAGAATAATGAAAATGACTAGACTGAGGGCGCCCATCCGTTTCCCCAGAAAACATCCAGCTAACATTACACCAAGCGTCTGGGCAGTGATCGGAACGGGGATGAAACCGAGGGGGATGGGTGGAATCATGCCCAGCACCGCGATAAGTGCTGCGAATAATGCAGCATAAATAAGTTCTTTTGTCTTCAAAAAATTGACCTCCATTGGATATAAATAATTGTATTCTGGTTAGTAAATACGTCCAGTAAGCTGAATTATAATGGAGATATTCATGATTGTAAACCATAATATTATTTATAGTTCACAATCGAATAAAATACTAAACTTGAGTTTTTCCAATTGTTATATAGAATTAGAGTATTCAGTCGCAATTATTGGATGTTAATATATTCGATGGATTTTGGTCGGAGAGTTATACTTTTGGAGGTTAAGTTCATGACAGTAAAAGAACATATTCTTGCCTTGCTCGACAGTAATAAGGGTGAATACTTTTCCGGCGAGGAAATAGCCGTTCAGTTATCCGTGACGCGCAGTGCGGTCTGGAAAGCCATAAAATCGTTACAGACAGACGGATATTCCATACAAGCTGTAACCAATAAAGGGTATTCCATGTCACCTCAAACAGATATCCTATCTGCCAGTGCAATTTCAAAATATCTGAATACCCAGGGGCAAAAGTTACGAGTAGAAGTCTTTAAGACAATATCTTCAACGAATGAAGCCGTGAAAAGCCTTGCCTCAAATGGAGAAGCTGAGGGTAAGGTAATCCTTTCCGAAGAACAGACCGCTGGGCGCGGGAGAATGGGCCGGAAATTCTTTTCTCCACCGGGAACAGGAATCTATATGAGCATCCTGCTGCGTCCCAAGTTGTCAGCAACAGATTCCGCTCTGCTAACCACTTGCGCCGCTGTTGCTGTTGCCCTTTCTATCGAGAGTGTATCCGGTAAAGAAACACAGATTAAATGGGTGAATGATGTCTTCATGGAAGGTAAAAAGGTGTGCGGGATTCTTACTGAAGCATCCGTGTCACTGGAAAACGGCTGGCTTGATTATGCCGTACTTGGTATTGGTATCAATGTAGCACTACCGTTCGACGGCTTTCCTAACGACCTTACCGAGATTGCAACAACTGTAATTTCTGAAAATAATTCTTATGGTGATCTCCGCAACCGACTGGTAGCAGAAGTACTGAACAATTTTATGGGATATTATGAGCAATTAAAGGACAGATTGTTTCTTTCCGAATATAGAAAACGGTTAATTTCACTTGGCAAACCCGTAACAGTGATAAAGAATAATGAACAGCTTAAGGCAACAGCCCTTGATATCGATAACGATTGCCATTTGAAAGTCAGATATGAGAATGGTGACGAGGAATATCTTTCAAATGGAGAAGTCAGCGTTAAAATTTAGCTGTTGTTCTTTTTAAGATAGGCTAGCTTATGACGTTTTCGCAAAAGAAGCCACCTACAAGATGGCTTCTTTTGTGTATATTATTATTGCATATTATTTTAGCAGCGATTCTTCCTACGGGCAAAAAAAAAACGGAGTTTAAATAAATCGGTTCCTTTTTCGCTTATTCTACTATGCTAAAGCATCTAAATCTGGTTGCATCTTGTTCCGAAGAACATACAGCATGATGGCACCAACCAGGAAGGCAACGGCATCCGAAATGACGAGCGACCAGATCACACCATGAAAACCATTCATTTGATTGGCTATATACAACACAGGGATCAGAGTAACCCCTTGAATAATTGACATTATAAACGCAGCAGTTCCTTGCGCTGTAGCTTGGAAGATCCCGGTAAACAACGAAGTCATTCCTGTAATGAACAACGATAAGAATGTCACATGCAGAATATAGCTGCCCATTTCAATTAATTGCAGGTCATTCGTAAATAAGCCAATTAAGTGGTCGGAAATCAGATAGACGATAACGCCGAACACGACAGCTAAAGCTATAATCGCTTTGATCGTGAATCCGATGGTATGCTTCATGCGTAATTTATTCGCTGTAAAAGAGAAGGCAATGAGCGGTACGACACCCTCGCATAAACCCATCAGAATGCACTCAGGTAATTGCAATAAACGTGATGAAATTCCGAAGCCGGCTATGGCTTGATCTCCATATTCGACAAGAAAATGGTTCAATACGAGTGACATTGCACCCAAGAAGATACTCATAATAAAGACGGGAACTCCGATTTTGAATACATTGCTCAGTATTTCCTTGGTAGCTTTGAACCATTTTAAAGAGATAGTTAAGAATTGGCTTTTATAACCCAAATGGTAGGCGTAGAATGTGCTAGCAACCAAGTTAGAGATGACCGTAGCCGTCGCAACACCAATCACGTCCCAATGGAAGACGAAGATAACTAGCGCATCAAGAATAATATTCACGACGACACTTAGAATCATCCCGATCATCGATATGATTGCTGAACCTTCCGAGCGCACGATATTCTCAAGTGTGAAGCATAATACAACGAATGGTGAGCCGATAAGCATAATCGTTACATAGTCCTTTGTAAATCCGAAGGAGTCGGGCGTCGCTCCCAGGCCATGAACTATTGGATCAATCAACGGGAGGCCAACAGCCATCACGATAAGACCGATTACTAAACTGCTGTAAAAAGCGAATGATGATACATGCTTTACATCATCATATTTTTTCTCCCCTAGCAAGCGGGAGATAAATGTACCACTGCCCATGCCAATCAAGTTTCCTAGCGCCATAATGATCGCGAATAACGGCAAGGTTAGTGCAAGTGCGGTTAACATAGCCGTATTGCCCAGTGTGCCAAGGAAATAGGCATTCAATATTGAATATATGACACTCATTGACATGCCTAACATCATCGGTATACCGAAGTGAGCGACGGCTTTTGCGATAGGTGCTTTTTCAAAGTAATGGAGGTTTTCTGCGTCCATGTGGGTCACCACTTTCTTCATTTATTGGGTACTTAAATTACTTAGAATTCTAACTATTAATTAAATATGAACCATAACGCAGCAACAACCAACCCCATACCGTAACAACAACTTTACAGGGTTGGTGTGCGAAATTGGACTGTTCTTCAGTATCCAAGAAAGTACGTCATTATGCTTCCTTTGCCGTTCATCTTTCTCTTGTGAAAGGCTAAGCCACTGCTACTGTTTGTGGAAAAGACTCTGCTTACTTATCGTCCGAATCAGGTGACTTGTCTGGTGATGAATTTCTGCCATCTCTGGAAGGCCAGACGAATCCGCGCATGTCTCGATGCCCTTCCCCGCCAAAGCCAGGGAACCTTCCGCTAAAGCGTTCGTCCCTAGAATTCCCCCACATTCTTTGCATTTGTCCACGCATGGCCATTAATTTTTCGAATTCCTCTGTACCCATACGCTCCTTTGCGGCCTCCATCCACATTGCCATTACATCACGTTCTCCGTCCGTTCCAAGCTCTTCTTCTAAAGCCATAATTACGCGGGTTAAGTAATCCCCGAAAGCAACCTGCTCTTCTGAAGATAGGCTAGAAAATATGTTGACATTGTCTATCTCTTGCCCCTCTTCCTCTTGTCCTTTTTGGGTTAGGTAAATCAACATGATGCGTTTGTCTGTTTCTGATGGCTTACGGGTGATATATTCAGCTTTCTCCAATTTTGCAAGCAATTCATTGAGGGATGATACACGGATGTCCAGCATATAGGATAAATCTTTGGTGCTGATACCATCTTTCATCCGGAGAAATGCCAGTATCCTGCCTTGCCCGCGGGATGTGTCAGCCATAGGGCCCACAGCAGCGTGTGTTTTTAAGTGTTGTCGTTGCAGCAGCCATTGCAGTTTCGCGAGTTTTTCATATAATTCAGTATTCATGTCCATATTGGGTCCTCCATAAAGTTTTTATGGTACCTGTTAATCTTTGTGACGGTACCTGTTGGTTTTTATTATAACGGTACCTGTTAGATATGTCAAAATGTTTTTTACAGGTACCGTTAGTATGTTGCTGATTGTTACCGGAGCCTTGTCTAAAAAACTTGCAAACAAAATAAAGAACCCACACGGAGCGCGGGTTTCTTATAGGACTATTTAGTGATCAGTTTTCACTTTTTTATATCTTCAAGCAATCCTTCAAACCATTGAACATTTACTATATGGTGGGAAAGTGAATTTTCTAACATTTTTTTAAAATAAGCAGTGATATTTTCATCGTTCTCAAGAGATAGCTGTATTAAAGATATCTTATTCTTAGTTTGTTCAATTTGTATTTCTATTAATTTAGTTAGCTCTTCTTTTTTATATTCATCTGAAAATAACATGGCTACATAAAAAGATAGGTTTATATAGTCTGTCTTAGACCCATATTTGAACATCAACTTTTCAAACTCTTTTTCCCCTAATTCAGTGATGTTATAATTATGCGTCTCTCTGGTGTTGTCTCTTTGGTCAACTTTTACAATATACTTTTTCTCTACTAATTGCCCAAGATTATAATAAAAAGACCCTTTGGTGAAATTCACTATATATTTATAGTGTTTTTCTTCCATTAAGGATAACAATTCATAACCGTGAGCCCCTGGATTTTGTTTTAATAATCCTAAAATTAGCAATATTATCAACTCAGCGCCTCCGTCAAAATGCTACTAGGTATTGTATTTTACTCATTGTTGATTTGTACAAACTGGGCTTGAAATTCATCAAATGATATTTTTCCTAATGCAAAATCCATGCTCAATATATACATTTTTTCCGCTTTAGTGTGTATTCTTGCATTATGGCGACTTAACAACTCATGTTCATTAATTAGCGGCTCAAGTACATGTTGCTTATTAATAAAGGCTTCAAAATATCGCAACCCAAATTTTCTTTGAGATATTGCATCGATATGAATACCATCCGGATTAGAAGTTAAACCTGAAGCTGTAACAAAGTAACAATCATCTTGTTCAAAAGCATATTTTTGTAACTCTTGATTCATCAACTCATATTCAGTACAATGTTTCCCGAACCCTTCTTTGCCTAAAAAATCCCCTAGGCCACCCATTATAAATGGAATATTTGGAGCATCTAACTCTTTTCTAAGCGCCGTAAATATTAAAAGTAATTTCTGATAATAGACTTTGTAGTTGCCATTACTACTATCACTTTCTCCTTGATGCCATAAAACCCCTGATAATTCACTATTTTGCATAGCAAATTTAGTTTCTTGTAATGCATGTTTAAAAAGCGCCCCATCTACAGCCCATTCATCAATGCTGCTCCCACCCTCAGCACAAGGAATTAAGCCAATGATGTCTTCTTCATTTTCACGACACCATGCATCCGCAAATGATCCAGCCAGACTTATTCCTGAAACAGGACGGTCATAATTAATAGGTTCAGCCATCATTTGCCATCTACCATTACGTAGCATTTGGATTCTCTCGTTATAAATTGGGGGTACTTCATGTATAAATCCTCGTCCAGCCATATTTGACTGTCCAATCATTAAAAATGATTTGATCATTATTCTCATCCTCTCTTCAATAGTCTAATTAGACTGTTTATATTATTAGTCTAATTAGACTAAATGTCAACTAACCCCCAATGATATAGAAATCTTCAGCATCAGCTAATGAAGAAGAATCAAGACTAATCCTCTTCCATATACAAACTTTAACTAATAGAAAACGTAAAGTGATAATCCCCGGATCCAACCATTAGTTTTTGCCCTTCTGAAATTTGTTCCACTCTGGATAGACTTATGACTTGTTCTATTGGTGTCCCAGACTCCAAAATACTGTCCTGCTTCATCGTTGGAATAATAATCTCAGCTGTTGTATTGGATGGAATCAGCACATGCATTTCTACTGAATCTTCGTTCTGTTTTTTCCAAGTTACCTTGATCGTTCCATAGACAGATTCAAGCGAAGCATCAACCCATGTCAAATGTTCCCCGATCTGCGGCTGGATCCGTATTTTTTTATAGCCTGGTTCTAATAGTTCGATGCCACCGGCAGTGCGATAGAGCCAATCTCCAATAGCGCCGTAAGCATAATGGTTATAGGAGTTCATATCATCGCTCCAGAACGAACCGTCCTGTTTTATTCCATCCCAATGTTCCCAAATGGTTGTCGCCCCTTGGATTACAGAATATAACCAGGAAGGATACTCTTTCTGCAGTACCAATTGGTAGGCTACATCCGTATAACCGAATCTAGAGAGGACTAGACACAAATAGGGAGTGCCCACAAAGCCGGTCGTTAGGTGCACTCCATTTTCTTCGATGTGGTCGGCTAGCATCTTGGCCGTTCGATGACGATCCTTTTCCTCTAATAAGTCAAACATAAGGGCAATTGTATACGCAGTTTGTGTCGGTGAGGCTACCCGACCATTTGGTGTTACGAACTCTTGACGAAATGCCAGAACAATCTTCTCATGCAATGCTTCATATTTTAAGGCATCTTGGGGTTTTCCAATGACAGCCGCTGTCTTAGCTAGCAATTCCGTTGAATAAGCATAGAACGCGGTAGCGATCAACTCTTTGGGTGTTGCTCCGACGTAGCTGTTTTCTTTTGCATCCAGACCTAACCAATCTCCGAAGTGAAAACCTGTATTCCATAGATTTTCGTCTTCACCTTGCACCCGAATATACTCGACCCATGCTTTCATACTGGGATATTGCGTTTTCAACACACGGCTGTCTCCATAACATTGATAAAGCGTCCAAGGACAAATTACTGCGGCGTCTCCCCAAGCAGCAGAGCCATATCCTGCCGTTGGCACATCGGGAATAACATGAGGAACTCTTCCGTTCTCTTCCTGATCCGCGGCCAAATCCTTTAGCCACTTTTCAAAGAACGGGACGACATTCATGTTGAAGGCAGATGTGCGAATAAAGACTTGAGCATCCCCCGTCCATCCCAATCTTTCGTCCCGTTGAGGGCAATCTGTCGGGATATCTAGAAAATTCCCCTTTTGTCCCCATAAGATGTTGTGCTGAAGCTGATTCAAGAGTTCATCTGAACAGTTGAAATTCCCCGTTTGCTCCAAGTCCGTATGGATGACGCAGCCGATGAATTGTTCCAATAATTGATCTAGCGGTATGCTGCCTGTCACTTTTACATAACGGAATCCTTGGAAGGATAAATACGGTTCAAACGTTTCTACCTCCCCGCCATGGCATATATAAGTAACAGTCTGCTTTGCAGATCGTAAATTTCCGGTGTAGAAGTTCCCTTCGAGGTCCAACACCTCAGCATGTTCTAAAGTGATTATCGTTCCAGCCTCTGCATGAACCGTAAATCTTACCCATCCAACCATATTTTGTCCCATATCCAGCACGTGTTCGCCTTTAGGTGTAGTAATGACTGCGATAGGCTTGATGGTTTCTATAATCCTGGTCGGTTCGTTTTCCTGAGCAATTAATGAAGTGTCTGGACGGTCCTTGAGAATAGTCCTTTCCCACTTTACATCTTCATAACCGGGAGAAGACCAACCTTCTACCTCGAGCCTCGCATCATACGTTTCGCCATGATACAACTCCGACATCAAAAGTGGACCTGTAGAAGTACGCCAGTTGTCATCCGATATAATGATTTGTTCAGAACCATCGGATAAGGTGATGTGTAGCTGGATAAGCACAGCACGATCTTCACCAAAGATGTCTTTCTTCCCTTCCCAAGCTAAATATCCTTTATACCACCCGTTTCCCACTATGCAACCAAGAGCGTTATTACCAGCAGCAACCAAAGAAGTCACGTCATAGGTCTGATACTGAAGCCGTTTATTATAACTGGTCCAACCAGGGTTAAATAACGTATTATCTGCTGGTATACCATTTATATATAGGCGGTACATCCCAAGAGACGTTGCATACACACGCGCTGATACAACATTATCAGGGATTGAAAATTCCGTACGAATATAGTCGCAAGGATCTGCCCCATTCTCTTGTTGACTCGGAGGTGCTGCTATCCATTTTGCCTGCCACTCATCTACCGATAACAATGCCGTTTCCCAATACGCAGGTTTGCTCCATTCCGAAACCATCCCTTGATTGTCCCAAGCTCGAACCCTAAAGTAATACCGTGTGCGTGACTGTAAGGCGGGACCTTCGTATTCAATATGCACATTGCTATCCGACTCTGCCTTTTCAGAATCCCATATGATTTCTGAAAAGAATTTGTGATCATTTGCGACTTGAACTTGAAAGGCAGATTGGATAAATCCCCTTATTTCTGTAATGATCCACCAACTAAGCCGCGGGTATAAATCATCAATTCCCAACGGATTCTTTCTATAGTTCACTTTTAGATTTGAAACTTCAAAATTGGACATTTGTATTTACCTCCCATATTCATACGGCAGCTATTTCTATTGTATGAGTTGAGAGAGAATAGAATTGGGGGTAGTTCAGACATTTTTATAGGTGGATCTAGACATTCATTCATTAGTTTCGTACGATATGTCTAGCCTTAGCAATTTGAAAGGGGCCACGATTATGAGTATCAGACGCAGCACTTTTGTCATGTCTGGAGATAGCTTTTTCGAGCCTGGTGTGCCAATTTATGTGAACAGGGCTTATGAAACGTTCGAATTGAATGCGCATTCCCATGAGTTTATCGAAATTACTTATATCAGTGAAGGAGCAGGGGTTCACTATATTGACGATGAGGTTGTTCCTGTCGAGCACGGTACGTTATTTTATATACCTGTTGGGCGCAGTCATGTATTTCGACCTAAGACCTCGATGAAAACCCGCCCGCTCATCGTTTATAACTGTTTATTTCCAGTAAAGTATTTATCAGAACTTCAGGCTACCTTTCCTCACACCACAGATATTTGTGAATTTTTCACAGACATGCAATTGCAATGGTTCTCTATGAAAGATGTCAATGGCGCATACCATATTATGTTCCGTGAACTGTTTCGTGAATTCTCAGCGAAACCGCCAGGATATCTAGCTGTCCTCGATGCTCTAGTCGTACAAATATTAACAGGCTTGTTTAGACATCGGTTGCAGAATGTTGCGCCAGCAGGGGCTAAGCCGCAATGGATGGCAGTAGATGAAGCGATTGCATTTATAACTTATAACTATGCCAATGGGCTTAAACTTGGCGATCTTGCTAATAAAGCGAACCTTAGTGAACGGCAATTCAGCCGCCTTTTTCAGCATCAGACTGGAATGAACTTTACAGATTATATGCAAAGTATTCGAATAGATGCTGCGTGTCGTATGCTTTCGGGAGGTCATAGAAGTGTAAGTGAAATTGCCTCTGCAGTTGGATATGCTGACCTCAAATTTTTTCACCATATATTTAAGAAAAAGATAGGAATGAGTCCCAAACAATATAGTAATTCTATACGAAGCGAGAAGTAGCTTTTGTTATCGTATAAGATGATCAGGCAGTGTATCCTACTTATCACCGGCAAGTGTAAGCCACTTGCGATTGTGATGCTCCTGAACTTCAACGGGGGTATCAAAGAAATCGCTCAACACATCTGACTGCAAGCAATTGTCTGTCTCATCCCCTTTGTAGATTTCTCCGTTCTTCACCAATAAAGTATGCGTAAAGCATGGTGTTATCTCCTCGATATGATGCGTTACATACAGCAAAGTTGGTCCGCTGGGTTGCTTCGTAATCTTCTCAATCATTTGCAACAGCTGTTCCCGGGCAAAAATATCGAGTCCTGTGCAAGGCTCATCAAGAATTAATAGATCTGGATTGGCCATAAGTGCGCGTGCAATGAGGACTTTCTGACGCTGACCTTGCGACAAGGTATCGTATGTACGAGCAGCTAAGGAAAAGCAGTCTAGAAATTCCATCAACTCCTCGGCTTGCTTTTGATCCTCTTCATTCGTCTTGTCGTATAAACCGATAGTTGCGAATTTTCCGCTGAGGACGATAGTCAGTGCAGTCTGGTGGCCGTATAGCTTCTGTTGCAGCGAGGTGCTGACCCAACCGATTCGTTTCCGTAACTCTCTAAGATCCACATCGCCAAAGCGGTGGTCTAGCACTTCGACTTGCCCAGTCGTCGGCCATATATAGCCGTTCACTACGTTCAGCATCGTCGTCTTGCCTGAACCGTTTAGTCCGACGATACACCAGTGTTGCCCTTGTTTCACTTCCCAATTCATATCGCGTAAGATCATTGTTTTATCACGTTGCCATGATACATTTTTGAGTGATATAATCATGCCCAAATTCCTCCTCTACATGAATGTCTATATTGAACTTAAAGCTCAGAAAGAGTTCCATTTAAAATTTTGAGGGTCGATTGTACTGCTTGATCTGGATCGCCATTTTTAATAGATTCATACACTTGTTCATGGTAATCGGATTGAGGATCATGAGAACTATAATTACGGTTTAATTTGCTCATTGCATCTGACAAAATATGAGTAAACGTTCTATATAAGTCAATGATTACAGCGTTTTTACATGCCATTGCTACAGCCATGTGGAATTCTATATCCGATTTGGCATACAGTTCACGATCATTCTGCTTTAGAGCCATATCTCTTGTATCTAAATGTTTTCGCATGTTGAATAAGTCAGTGTCATCATGACGTAGAGCTGCTAATCTTGCGATTTCTAATTCAATCATTTTTCGAGCTTCGAAGACCTCAATCAATTCTGCACGATGTAAACGATGGGTAAGTGGTTCTTGAATAATAGGACTGGATTTTAAGTAGGTTCCAAAACCCTGTTTTTTCTCTAAGAGACCAGCATGAACTAACACACGCACTGCTTCTCTTATCGTTGATCGCCCTACATTAAATAATTTCATTAATTCAGGTTCTGGAGGTAATTTGTCTCCTGGCAGGATTGTTCCTGTTGAAATTTTTTGTTGTATTTGATTAACAACATCGTCCACTAACTTAGTGGATTGAACAGGTTGGAATGCCCCCTTTTCAAACATCTGATCATCTCCTCTTTTTGCAGAATAACATGATATTCTTTACTTAACAAGTAAGATTTTGAAGTTTATAACGATTATTAGGGTAATGAAAAAGCAGCTAATCATTTTGATTAGCTGCTTAAGTAGCTTATTTAGCTACAGCCTTATTGCATGTTTCACTCTATTTTATTGTCCTTTTTCCATTACAGCAAAGTAGTTATTTTCACCATCTGCGAAATTGAATACTCTTCCACCGGGAATTTCTACAATATCTCCAACCGTAACATTCTTGTCCTTCAACTCTCGATTCAATTGATCAAAATTATCCGAAAAGAACATTAAAGAAGGTGTTCCGAGATTCATTTCAGGATTCATTTGGGCAACCAACTCTTTATTATGAAGAACAATGCTAGTCGCTGCACCTTTCGGAGCAAGCTCGATAAATCTCATAGGGCCATTTGTTTCGTCCAAAATCACCTCAAACCCTAGCTTTTCTGTCCAGAATTCTTTGGATTCCTCTTGGTTATTTACATATAACATAATTTGTCCGATTTTATTAATCATAATTTATACTCTCCTTAGTCGGGAAAATTTATTGCTTGTTAAATATACCTCATTACGAATATTCCCGTCAAGGAATATAAATTGAACTCCCTTTTCAAATACAAGTTGACTTAGTTTCTGGAGATTGTCCATATCCTCATATTATTTACTTTCTTTTCCTACATTAAACCGAATTTCAGATCAGCGAAAGAGAACATCGATAATTATTTTTATTTTTAAATACCTCTACAATATTTCGATATACCCTTCTGTTCCATTCACACGAATTTGTTGCCCGTCTTTTATCAACTTGGTGGCATTTTCCACTCCGACAACTGCTGGCAAGCCATATTCACGAGCGATAACGGCTCCATGGGTCATCAGTCCGCCAACTTCGGTGACCAGGCCTTTAATAGATACAAACAATGAAGTCCAGCCTGGGTCAGTAAAGGCGGTAACTAATATATCGCCATCTTCCAGATCTGCCTCTTCCATGTTTAAGATGACACGTGCTCGTCCCTCTATAACTCCGGTAGAAACAGGGAGACCTATTATTGCTTTGTCTGGCAGATTTTCTTGTTTGTATTTACCTGTAATAATCTCACCATCAGATGTGATTACACGTGGCGGAGTAAGTTTTTCAAAAAAATTGTAATCGTCTTTTCGTTTACTGATGATCTGATCATCCAGTTTATTTGTACGTACGACTTCGTGAAGTTCTTCAAAAGTGAGATAGAATATATCTTCTTTTTCATGAATAACGCTAGTTTGTACGAGTTGTTCGGCTTCTTTCAGTAAAGCTTGCTTATAAATGAAGTAGCGGTTAATCATGCCGTATTTTGGATATTCACGGTAACCGATATAATTCCTGATTAAACTGATAACTCGTTTTGTCTCTTCAGCTTTTAGTTCACCATCCGGTAATTGCTTTAATCGATCTAATAACTCTTGTTCTTTTTCTAAAGCTTCTCGTCGGCCTTGCTCAAATTTCCGTTTGCCAGCATTAGGCTCAAAGTTTTTGATATTACTGAGAATCATAGGTACAAGTGTAATCGGTTTTTCACTCCAGCGCGTCCTCGAAATATCGATTTCACCGGCACATCGCATTCCGAATTTGTTGAGATAAGCATAAATTGCGTCTTGAGTTGCCTGTCCACTATCAAACTTAATCAGTTCATCCAAAAAATTATCATCTTTTACATGTTGTAAATAATTAATTATTTCCGGGTAAGGACGAATTACATCTGCAACATCCAAAAGCGCCAGACCCATTTCCGAGGTAATGTTGTTTGGTACAGACTGAGAAAGCGTGTCTGCTGCGTTTTTTTCACCTAACCACTCGTACATTTTTTCATTGATCCATGACGAAGCGTTCATAGCAGTCATAAAAACCTTTGTACTTTGTGGGTCAGATAAGAACTTCTTTAATTCCTGGAGATCTTCAAGAATAAAATCAAATAGATCTGTCCCTGATTTCGTTCGGATGTTTTGTCTTAATTCTTCTATCGATGTTTGACTGTTCTTAATCAAATCAGAAACGATTGCCGGATCATTTTCGATTAGTGCTTGAAAACCTTCTGATGAACTATCTTTACTGCTATTACCGGGATTCCGTTCTTTTCTATCATCTGGTAACGATTTTATATATTCTCGTTCTATTAGGGTCATAAATGCGTCTTTTATAAGCGGATCGGATTTCCCAAGGGTATTTATGAAATTTTCTCTGCTGACAGGCGAAGCCAGCATATGTGTAACATCAACAAACAACCTTCCACCGGCTTTTCGCATGGGTGCAGGAGTGATTAACAGGTAAAAAGACAATCCTAGTGGTTTCATGGGATCCGTCATCATTTGTTGATGACCGACAGATACGTAAACGTGATTTTCTTGATCATTCACTTCAGGGATCGGAAATAAAGTAGTGATTGGCCGACTCTGAACAATATAAAAAGTATCACGCTCCAAACACCATTCGATATCTTGTGGACAACCAAAATAAGCTTCGATTTCTCTACCTATGCGTGCCAGTTGTAAAATTTGTTGTTCGGTAAGGGTTTGAGCCTTTTGCTGATCGAGATCGATTTTCAGGGTCTCTGTTCCACCTTCTTTTAATCCATAGATAGCCAAATTTTTGGTTGCTATCATCATATCGACGATTTCCTCTTCTTGTACTTTATAGCAATCGGCAGATACCAAGCCAGAGACCAGAGCTTCGCCGAGCCCAAAACTGGCATTAATAGATAGCACCTTTCGATTAGAAGTCATCGGATCCGCTGTGAATAAAATCCCTGAAGCCTGAGGGAAAACCATCTTTTGCACGATAACAGATAAATATACCTGTCTGTGGTTAAATCCATTTTGCATACGGTAGATTACCGCGCGATCCGTAAATAGAGATGCCCAACATTTGCTTATGTGCTGCATGATTGCTTCTCTTCCGATGATATTTAAATAGGTGTCCTGTTGACCAGCAAAAGAGGCATGTGGTAAATCTTCAGCAGTTGCACTAGAACGTACTGCATAAGCCTGTTCTTCACCAAGTTGGGAGAGATAGTGAGTAACTGCTGTCACAACATCGGAAGGAATTTCTACTTCCATAAGGAGTTGTCGAATCTTCCTACTGATTTCACCAATTTGCTCTCGATCGTTTACGTTTAACATGGATAGTTGATCTAATAAAGTATGATACTTTTCGTTCTTTTCGATGGCTTTTTGGTAGCCCACTGTTGTAACACAAAATCCTTCAGGTACTTTTATTCCTTCGATAGTTGATAATCGCCCTAAATTCAACCCTTTTCCGCCCACGAGCAAAAGCTGTGTTGTATCTATTTCCCGAAAACCAAGAATCATTGAACGCATACAATATCTCTCCTAACCATTAAAATGAGAAAAAATTTGACAAGAGTTTAGCTGCATGGTATATTATGAATATAAGATGCGTTATTTATGTCTTTATATTTTTTATAGTTGTGATCCGATTATATCATCGTGTCTTTTTATATGCAATATAAAAGAACCTGAATACTATTCAGGTTCTTTTTTGTGTCTCCCGCTATTATTTGTTATTCAAAAGCCATGGTTCGAATCCAACTACAACCCGTAGACTTCAAACTCATAAATTCGTGCTGCTGTATCGGCTCCTTGGGTGGGCTTAAGAGTTATTAATTTTACATAGCGAGCTTTCACCAAAGCAATCGCGTCTGTCGACTCAGCTGCCGAGTTTCCTTGCACGTTTACAACATCCGTCCAGTTCGTTCCGTCGTTACTCACCTGAATGGTATAGTCGCTTGTATTAAACCCGGACCATTCTCCACCACTCTCAGCATGCTTGACGATAAAAGTGCTGATTTGATGCTCGGCTCCTAGATCGACTTGTAGCCAATGAGGCAGATTCCCAAGTGCACACCATTTGCTATTATCCGTCACTTTACCGTCAACTGCGTTTGGTGCGCCTTCCTTGTCTCCGCATGCATGATCGGCTGTTGCAGGTTTTCCAAGTGCTAAATTCTTCACCGCACCAGCTTCCTTACTCACTGTAATGAGCGCCTTTTTCATAATTGTGTCTTGGCCCGAGCTGTTGGTTGCTGTTAGTGATACGTTATATACACCCTCCTGATTGAACGTTACAACCGGGTTCTTCGATGTGCTGACAGCTGGGCTACCGCTTTCGAAGCTCCATGACCATTCTTCTGTCACTTCGGTCGACAGGTCGGTGAAGTTTACGCTCTCACCTGGAGCTACCAAGGTTCGATCAGCTTTGAACTCTGCAATCGGCTTCGGATAAGCTGGCCAGCTGATCTTCACGCTGGAGGCCTGACCTTGCTCGTATCTTCCATTGATTGCAACGACCTTCAATGCTGTAAGTGTTTCTTTGTCTATTCTTCTCATCTCAGGAACGTAAAACACATGATTTGATGTCGCACCCAATAATACCTCACTGCCATCTGGCAGTACTCTATAGATTTCGTATTGCTTCACCTGCTGATCAAGTGGCTTCCACTCCAATCTAGCATCTCCATAAATTCCATCGCGAAAATCGGATTGAGTAACCTTCAGATCGTGAACCGCCGGTAGCGTTTTAACCGGGTCGTTGGCATTTTGGATGGAGAGCTGGCCAATTTGAATGCTATAATTATTAATCGTATCCTTGGTATCAAAATATAGTGACAATGCTACGATTCGTTTCCCTTTGTATGGGGTCAAATTCAAAGTTTCAGTAGTCCAGCCTGGCGCTGTCTTATCCTTCACGTTTAGAAAGATAAATTGGTCTGGTTGGTCTGCAAAAGCAAGACCTACCTTCAAGCTGGGCTTGTTCAGCGTTTTATAAGTAACCGATAGCTTAGTGCTTGCTTCGATTTTAAGGTCTGTCTTGTAGAGCTTCAGATGCGTTGCATTGTTATGGCTCAGATCACCTGAAACCTTCAGCGAACTGCCGCCGTAATACGCATCGGACCAATCGAGCTCTGGAGTAAGTGAAGTTCCTTTGCTGTCTGCGATCCAGCGCCATGTTGGCAGGATATCCTGCAGGCTCCGGTTATTCCACCCCTTATCTCGTACCTGCTGCCCTCGGACATAATATTTCTGCCCGCTTCCTGTATTGAAATTGGTGATGAAAGGTAGCTTATTTATAGGGGATGATTCTACCACATTGTCCGCGATTCCTTTCCAGGCCTGATCGCTCACGGTGTTACCTGGATTCCCGTTTGGCCCCACCCAGAATTTGTTCTCGCGTGCGAAGAAATCCTCCATGCTTTCTGCGCTGTTGAAAGTCCAGTCTGGACGGTAGATACCAAGGGAAGTGACGGCAGGCTGACCAACCGGAAATAGCAGATTCCAGTTCACATTCGTATCGTAGCCCTTGGCTTCAACATCTATCCCTGCATACAGGTCATACGGACTTCTATCTAAACTTTTGGCCTTATCTGCTGAGCTTTTAAGATCTTTCCACCAGAAGTTCAGGAACATATTGTCTGTTATTTTCTTATTATCGTCTTGCAAGAACATTGCATTCTTATCATTTAGCGCATTTTGCCAACTGATACTGCCCTCCTTGGTCATGGAGTCGTACCATACGATTTGCATAGATGCAGATTTATGCGATTCTAGATAACTTAGGAAAGCTTTCATTTTCTGGGCATCAGCTGGTGTTCCACCCTCTGTCTCCTGGTTAATAAACCAACCGTCAAATCCGTAATACTTCGCAACCTGGATCAGCTTATCTGCGGCAGGAAAGGAACCGTCGCTATTCTGCTGAAGCATTTGCTTCACCCATTCAAATTTCCCTCCATAAACAGTTGGCGGGAAGAACACCGTTCCGACGATCGGTACGCCATTCTTATGTGCTGCGTCGATTGTATCGGCGCTTGGCGGTACGATGATTCCTTCACCGGCAGATCCGCCCCAATAGACCAGCTTGTCAACATATTGCCAATAAGTAAACGTATTAGCTCCAAATTTGTCTGATCCCTGTGATGGCACACCACTTGTTCCTGAGTTCAGTGCTGATAAAGCCATAACTTTCGGCGCTTTTGTCGCATGAGCATTGACTCCATCTGTCACAAAGCGGTCTTGCAGCGGAATTGTACTTCGGTTGAATGCCGCATCCGGGTCGGATGCAGGACTCCACTGAAGCAACTGCTCTGGAAACCAGTAGGATGAATAAGGCTGTTTAGCGAACGCAGTAGTGGATATTGCTACACACATCACAAATAAGAATATAAAACCTGCACCAATCTTTTTCATGCCGTACTCCTCCAATCGATAGTTTTATGATTGCGCTTACATTTTATCAAGTTGGACGAAGCTCTAGATAGTGGATTAATGACAAGTCCAGGTGCAAATATTACAGATTGTAAGTCTGAAGCTTTAGTGCATGCATCCGCTTTGGCTCCATAAATAAAAAAAAACCCCCATTTAAACCAACAGGTGCTCTCAATCTTTTATTATTCTTAGAATCACGATTGGCTTTGTTCAGGGTTTCATGTATGTACTAATAGATTTTTTTCCTAGATACCTACAGTGTTAAGCGTTCAGGTTTAAAAGAAATTGCCGTGTGTTCTGATAAGCTTCGTTCCATCCACCTCTCTCTCCAAGCAAGAGGTGTGGAAGAGATCATGCCAGTTTTCCCAAAACGTCCCTGTTTGATCCTCCGCATTTACGGCAACGACGAAGTCCTTCCAAGATGCATAGGTCCCGTTGCCGTCAACAGCGATCCACCCATAGCCGTTAGTTGACCCAATATCCGCTGCAGCCATTCTTGTCAAAATGTCGATAATTTCAGGCAACTGAAGGGTTTGTTCCTCTGAAGTGCAATCGGTTAGGTTGCGTCCTTCCATTCGTTCCATGATCGATCACTGAATTTCACAACATAGCCCTTTCCTTCGTGGTTGAAAGAAAACACTTTGCTTATGTTGCCACCAGACAGCGGTGTAATCTCAACCGCACCGGGTCCAAGATGATTTCCTAATACATTTTCAATTTCACTTATGGTTAATTCCGGTTTTTCACACGAGTAAATTTCTTAATCTTTGTTTCCAAATACGATCAATTTATGTATATTTTACAAGATGGTATTGATAAACTGGATAGTAAAAATAATTATAATTGAATTATCCGCACAATCCCTTATTGAGCAACGCAATTTTTTAGGACTCCGAACAGAATATAAATTACGTACCCTTATACGAATACTTCCTTAATGGCAAAGAGATGTACTAAAAATGCTTTTGGAACTGATGCTGCTCATTTAAGTGTTACAAAATACTTACCCATAGATATACTCCTGGACGGGGGCCGGAATTGTTTAAAACTATATAAAAAAAGTGGCAGTCACGAAGGCTTATTTGCCTCGATTGACTACCACTTTACTAATTAATATCCCATATCCTTTAATATTTTGGATAATGTGCTCAGACGCTCACCGATCATTTCATCATCATCGCTAAGAGCTTGATTAAACAGCTTAATATCTTCATTAATTCGCTCATTATCTGTACATACCGCTACAGTCATAGCATCCCCTTGCAGGCCAACTCTGTCGATGACGGGCTGCTCCGGGTCATATAAATTCTCATATCGATATGCTTCGCGGAAATGTTCCAACGACCGGCAAATTAGAATGGACAAATCTAGCACGCGATGAAGAGGCAGTTCCTCAGATTGTCTGGACCATTTTTCTCCGGTATATCTCCATACCTTAGCCGAAATATCGACCTTTCCTCTATCATTCCACTGCGCCAATCCCAAGGAAAGACCTTTCGCATCTGTGTTTCCAGCCATTCGGCCGTCAACCTTCTCATAATTCTCCGACACGACAACAGGCTTATGTTTTAAAGTTGTAGGTATTTTCATATTTTTTTCTTCCTTCCAGTTACTATTTTACTAATTTACTAAACGACGGTTTCATTTTATCTTGGATCTCATCGTTAGTCAATTCGCGGTTTGTTATACCCTCTGTCTCCGTAAGGCTGTAATTTCTCTAACCATGGCTTTAAGATTTTCTTCCGTTCCCAGCGAATATCAGTTACCTTATCTATGTCCTTCTGCTCTATTACCTCATAGGTGAACGCATCCGCACCGAATTCGTTCCACTCCTTCTGGAGCTGTGCATTTGCAAATCTCCCTGAATCCAACTGCATTTGCAGGGTAAGCCATTTGTTTTTCAAATTAGGATAGCTGTCGATAAATATTTTGCCGTTGATTTGGTTTTTGATTTGAGCAACACCCATATAAATCTTAATTTGTTTATACTCCTCGATCAGCTCTTTGCGTTTATTCATATCCATATTTTTCTCTCCTTATCGTAGATATTTAATTCATGGTAATTGTAATTGGAATTTCAATTTCCCAGCGATTCCAGCTCCACTTTTCTTCGTTTCTTAACCACAATAGGAAGCAGAAAAAGCGCACCGATAATCACAAATACACCACTCGCCATAAATACGCCCATCAAGGAGAACGTATCCTTGAGGTAGCCGGAAATGAACATGCCAACCACCATCATCCCCATAAAAATAGGCATGATTGCTCCTGAAACTCGGCCAATAAAGGCCCCTTCGGTATTTCGCACAAGAAGTGTCTGAATCCCCCCTTGAATGCAAGGGTAAAACAAACCACTGATCACCAAGAAAATAATCGTCAGCCAAACTTGCTTGGAAGCACCCATTCCAACCGTACAGACGGCATTGACAAGTAAGCCTATTAAAAGCAATAGCTGTGGCCTTACTTTTTTGGCTATCCCGATTATTACAGCTCCGCCTACTAACATGGCTGCCCCACTAGCCATCACAAGCCACTGAAGAAATTGTTTGTCCTTACCTAAATTCTCAATGACAAGAAAAATCTGAAGCGGCTGAGTTAGTCCTGATGCCAATCCCACCGCCGAGAAAGTTAAACTAAGTGTTCTTAAGGGTTTACTCGACCCGATGTAGCGTAAGCCAGCCGTTAACTCTTTGAGGAAGCCGCTGGCTTTACCTGACCTCGATTCTTCTTCATCCCGAGGAAGGGAAGACAATATAAGCGAAGAGCCCAGAAACATAACGGCTGTCAGGATCAGAGATACGATAATTCCAAACTTAATAAAAATAAACGTACCAATAACGGGTCCCAAAACCGTAAAGACAGCGACAAGGGTTTGGGACATCGCCATGACGCCCTGCAGCTGTTCAGCTGGCACATGTCTTTTGTACAGCTTCATCGCCGAAGGCTGAGAAAATTGAGATAAGCTGGCAGATACAAAAGATCCGACAAGAAGCGCAACCCATCCGCCATTCATGACCGCAATCAGCACCACCCCAACGGACAGGCCAGATAACAAATCGCTCCATACCATGGTTCTCTTCGGCCGCCATCTGTCGGCAAAGGTCCCACCAATCAGGCCAAATATAAAGATCGGTGCAAATTCAGCTACCGATATTAAAGATACATCTACTGGATTATTATTTGTCAATTCAGAAACATAAAGAAGGACGGCATAATTCCGTATCCATATTCCGAGCTGCAACAACACACGGGAGAGGATAATTGTTCGAACATAACGATTAGAAAACATAGTAATACCCCAAATCCTTTTCTGTTTTTTTTATTTTCTCAAACTCTCCAACATGGCTATAGGATTATGCTTTAACGTTTTTGATATTTTCATTGCTTCACTCCAATTTACTAATTTACTAATTTACTAAATCACTGCTTAATTTTATACAGGATAGAGTTGTTCGTCAAGCCGTTTTCAGTTCGGCTTTTCCACAATCCTTTTTTTAAAGGTGCTAAATGATTCTGTAAACAAATAAAAAAGTGGAGCAACTGCCGTAGCATTTGCTCCACTTTTTACGTTTAATCTAATTTCCAAAAAACTCTTTAGCGTATTCTACAACACCTTGGACATCTGAGAGACCACCATTCATAAGCTCAATAGCCATAAAATTAGCGTCACTTACTTCGAAGGGTGCTTTTATACCATATTGACTAGCTTTTTTATAACCAAACTTCGGATAATACTTATCATGACCCAAAACGACAGCGCCCTTATATCCTAGCTGCCTTGCGATTTTGTGCCCTTCAATAATCAGTAGCTTCCCTATGCCCTTGCTTTGCATTTCTGGCAGAACTGCAACAGGTGCAAGCGCAACCAGAGTTTGATCACCCACTAGTATTTCTGTAAAAAGGATATGACCGACGATCTTATTCTCGTATTCTGCTACAAGTGATAACTCTGGAATAAACTTTGTCGAGCTCCTTAGTCTATTTACTAAATTGTGTTCATCATGATCTGAATGTTCCGCATTTTCAAATGATTTTTGGATTAAATGGTAGACTTCGTTAATATCTTGAACTTTTTCTTGTCTAATGATAATGTTCATTGATTTAACCTCCTGATCGTGGATTTGAGCTCATTGCTTTCTATTCGGGGTCTTGGATAACCGTTAATCGTTACTTGAATCATGGCTCGTCCCAATTGTTCAGATGTAATGACACTGTTTAACTTCTTTAGCAAGGGATAAAGTGGCTTCATCACATCATAAAAAATCTGATACAGTTTTGTTTTGGATTGTATGCCATATAGGGGTAGAATCACACCCGGTCTGAACATATATGCGTCCTTAAAAGGTAGATTCAACAAATCGTTCTCTGTCTTCCCTTTCACTCTCGCCCACATAGAGCGTCCTTTTTCTGAACTATCCGTCCCACTTCCAGAAACATATACAAAGGTCATTTGAGGGTTCAATTTTGCTAATGTTGTTCCGGCGGATAGCGCGATATCATATGTTACTTTTTTATAGTCATCTTCCTTCATACCAGCAGAGGAAACCCCAAGGCAGAAAAAGCATGCATCAAAACCTGTGATTTCATCTTGTATACTTGATAATTCAGATACATTGGATAGTTGAATTTGTCTTAGTTTTGTATGGTGATGCTCCGTCTTTTTACGCCCAATCGTAAGTATTTCTTGAACTCTATCATCTATCAAACATTCACGCAACGCACTTTGACCAACCATACCTGTTGCTCCAAAAATAATGACCTTCATAACATTGTCACTCCAATCTATGAGACGATTCTAATTCCAATAGTAACAGGCATTTCCGAAGCCAACAATCTTTTGGCGTAATCATGGATTGTAACAATGTGCTTGCTTCTTCATCCTTTACAATCAAGCACAACGACAACGGAAGGATTCCCAATATCCGCGCCACCTAATATTAAATTCCTAGAAAGCTATACTATAAATCTATTGAAGTTTGACCTTGTCTAGGATTAGTGAGACTAGCATATTCTATCGAGATTGATAATAAAATGAAAGAAATAAAACCCACTCCAAGCACTCCAATTGAACTATGATGCCCTAACCCCAAGCTAGTAGCCTGGGAGGAGTATGTGAAACGAATAACGGAGGTGTATTTTATATGCAATGTATTTTGTGTGGTCCTGCCCCAGCTATCACGGTATTCCATGAGTATCATTCGTTTACGTTGATGCGGTGTAGCAACTGCGGTCTTATCTTTAGAGCGAATATTGCAGAGATTGATACAACCGGCTTAATCGCAGATATTTATAATACAGAATGGATTGCAATGCGTGAAAAATATGCTCAAGCTACCTATTCAGATCATGCTCTCTTTAATTTAATGCTGCTGGAAATGTTCAGTCCAGAAAAAGGAGCATTGCTAGAGATTGGCTCTGGAACAGGTGAATTTTTACATGCGGCTGGAAATGGCGGCTGGAGAGCGATGGGCATTGAACCCTCACAAATGTCTCGAGCCTATGCAAAATATAAATATGGTGTGGATTTGGTTAAAGATGAATGGAAAAGAACTCAAGACGATGACTCGGACTCGGCTGAAAATCCTGATCTTCCTCGTTATGATGCGGTAGTGTTCTGGCATGTGCTTGAGCATATTTCCGATCCATTTGCATTTTTGAAAGATATTCGTACTCTTTTGACAACACAAGGGAAAATTTATTTCAGTATTCCCAATAGCCATTCAATAACCAATGAAGTCTACGGACCTGAATCACCGTTATTTATTGAACCCGATCACCTGTATCATTACACGGAGGCTAATGTGCGTGATTTACTCAATCAGGCTGGATTTGAGATCAGTTCGATATTCACGCGGCAGCTGGTTCCCGCTTCCGATGTATTGATCGATGCGCATCCTTACTATGGGCCGAATACTCCATTTGTAGAACGAATGGCATTATTAGCCAAATGGCAAGGCGAACGTCGCGGACATGAGATATGTTGCGTGGCCAACCTGAAGAAATAATATATTATACTCACAAAAGAAAAAAAGCTTGAGCCAAATACACTTGGCTCAAGCTTTTTTGTGATGATTACAATCCCAAAATTTTATAAATCAAAGCTGCAGCCTCCGCACGGGTGGTCAGATTCAGTGGTCTGAAGGTGCCGTCGGAATAACCATTGATAATTCCTGACTGCTGCAGGTGCTCAACCGCTTCTCTGGCATAAGCTCCGATTTGCTTCTGATCAGCAAATACTACGGTTTTGCTGGAATAATCCGGCTGAAGTGAAACTAAGCTCAGAGCGCGGTATAAGATAACAGCTATTTCTTGGCGAGTAATCGGTTCTTTTGCGCCAAATAAGCTTTCGCTGCGTCCGTTAACCAGCTTTAGTGCCTGAGCTGTTGAGACAGCTTGGGAATACCAAGCGTCTGGACTCACATCTTCGAAAGTATTGCTGTTCTCAGCCTGAAGCTCCAGTGCCGATACCAGCAGTTGAACAAACTCCGCTCTGGTGATTTGGCGGGCAGGCTCATATTTGCCATCGCCTGTGCCGTGCACCAGGTCACGGGAAGCCAATGCTTCTAGGATAACAGCTAAGTCCGAATTGATATCAGAGAAGTGTATATCTCCATTCGCCGCAGCGTATAATCCGAAGTTCCGTGTTGTGAACGTGATGCTCCCTGTACCTGAAACGTATTTGGAGTTTTTGACCACTTCCGCCAGCCCTTCGCGGGTAATAGAATAGACGATGGCTTGATTCGGCGCTTCACTAGGATTCAATTTATATCCAAACGAGACCTTCATTGCCGCAGATTGACCTAGTGTTTCTATTTGCTTTCCGTCTACCATCAAGGAGATCCGGTACACGGCATGCGTTTGCCATTTCTCTTTTAATGCAACAGAAAGGGTTGAAGGATCAACAATATGAATGGATAGCTCCACCTGCTTGGAACCTTCCGGAATATTGCCACCCATCTTCTCAATAGGGAGCGTTATGATGGTGGCTCCTGCTTTTATTTTAAGGGAGGTAACCTTCTCTTTTAGTTCGGTAACGGGCACTTGAAAAGTAACACTACGGGCAATGGCCTCCTCCGCAGTAAGCTCAAGTACCAATGCACCATCTTGCACTCCCTTCATCGCTTTGTTAATTTCTCCAGTGGGAAGCTGTACAAGGCGCATTCCTTCAGTATCAGGTGAATCCTGAATCTGAATACGTCCGGCTGAGATTATATTCACTGGATGAACTATTTTCCCTCCACTGTTTCCACTGTTACTATTGTTCCCGTCATTATTGTTGCCGGACGAACTGCCGGGTGTATCTGTTCCCCCGCGGTCTTCACTCCGTACCACATTCAAAATGTAGCTTTTTGTTGTAGTTTCGTTTGCAGCCGTAACTTTGATATCGACTCTATTTTCTCCTACCTTAAGTTCACTTCCGCCTGTTACTGTTAATTTGGCTTTCGGATCTAAAGGTATCCCTGTTACAGTCACGGCTGTTTTAGAAAAGGGCACGTTAATTGTATAGGAAAGTGTGTTACGGTCAAACCCGGGAATTTCTGAACCCTCTATACTCAAAAGGCTTAAATCAGCATTATCACTCGGTTGCGTCTCCTCCTCATCTTCGACATTCATAAACTGGAAGGTACGGAAGAGTGTCGCATCTTTCGCAGCGCCAATGCCTGATCCCCACTCAATATATCCTTTTCGGCCCGCACCATCATTATCGTTGACCAACATCGAGAAGCTCAAGACATTGCCTCCCGCTCCTCGAATTGGACTTATTTCGCTCCACGGCAGTGCCAGTGCATATGAGGTAATCTTAGTCGCTTCATTTCGGGTTACACTTAGTGTTCCCTTGGTCAACAATCCGGTAGCGGCTCCCTTCATAGACAGCCAACGGTAAATTTGTGGCCCCTCTGGTGTCTGCGAAATTCCATATTCATACCAGGATTGGCTATCGCCCGGTACACCGGGAGCAAGGCTGAACTGAATACTGTCATTTTGCCAAATATTAATCCCGGAAGCGTTATGGTTGAATACATCATCACGGATGTCGGTGGTCAAATAGATGTTATCCGCGTCCCAGCGTAGTTGTGCTGTTCCGCTAAGATCATCCACACCGTTATACCCGCTCAGCAAAGGGGTTCCGTCTGCAAGATCAATCAGCGCGGGAGTTCCTGTATCTGTCTGATGCTGCATCCGGTTAATATCTATGTTTTGCTTGAGGTGAACTGACTCATAGCCTTCAAGGTCAACAGTCAACTCTAGGGGATATTTAACGCCTTCAGAGAATCCCGGCAAAGGAATTGGATAAGTAAATCGGCTATTAGGAGCGATTTCGGCCAGTTGCAGCTGACTCCCGCTAATCTGGCCACTTCCTTCTCCTATTTTCCAGGAAATTTTGTTAATTCTCAGAGGGTCTACTCCAGAACTGTTTGTAAACTGAAGTTGAAGGGATAGGCCTCCGTTTCTACCATCTGTAATATGAGGAGCAATTTTTAAGCCTTGAAAATATAATCGCAGATCATCTACAGGTGCTTCAGGCAGTATGGCAGGATCAAGTCCGGGTCCATTATAGGCTCCGATATTCGGTGGATTTTCTGCTGAAACAGCGTTTCCCCAATAGTCCCGACCGCCGTTACCTGCAATAATAGCACCAGCACCAAGTGCAGGAGAACCTTCTCTCAGCTTGTAACCGTCCACTGTATTCCAGCCAATTCCTCCGTTGCCCTGAGCAACCAAGAGCGGATTCGCTGTGACGGAATTCGTATTTTCCGGCTCGCTTACTGGATGATTTCCATACAACAGGTTGTGGTCGAAGCTGCCATTTACCCCGGGCAGATTATAACCCCCCTGTCCAAGGTTGTAGACCAAATTGTTCCTGAACGTATAGGGAGCGTTGATATTTCCTGCGTCATCCCATTCATGGTCGATTATTTTGGTGTTTTGCCCAGTGCCGATATAGATCGTATTGTTATAGATTTGCGTATCCGGCGTAACCCCGCCTGCAAAATTAAACGTATGCGTCAGATCATTCTGGCTGATGTTGTATCTGACTACATTGTTAGAGGAGCCGGTCAGCACTCCTGGAGTTAAACGGGCATCGACAAAAAGCATGAATCCGCCCTTATTGCCATGGCTGTAATTATATTGAACTACACTGTCCATAGTATCGATATCCAGATTGAAGCCCTGACCATCTCCCTCTGGTTTATTTGTGTTAAAGGACTCATTAAACTGCACGATATTATTCTTGCCCCGGGTCGGCCAGATTGCGGCTGAGCCGTTAAACTCGCCTTCTTCGGAGTAGTTCCCACCTTCTTCTGCTATGTTATGCTCAATTAACGCTCCGTCCGCACCGAAGGTGAGGATGCCGTCGCTGTCTGCTTGTTTGACATAATTTCCGCGGATCGTAACATTGACCGTAGCATAGTCGGCTCCGTTGAAACGCTGATCCCATACCACAATTCCTGTCCGTCCAATTCGTTCGACCGTGTTACCTTCGATCCATACCCCATCAAATTTGTCCGTGCCCGTCGTTCCGCCCACATATACGGAGATTCCACCGAACGCATGTGGACCACCTTCTGCACCGGAAACTGTCGGATAACGGAAGCTGCTTGATACATCATGTATATAGTTATCCTGGATGCGGATATTTCTTAATGTTCCACCGTTTGCGTTCTCCACCATTATGCCTTCCCGGTAAACGGTTCCTCTCTCGGAAGCATAGTTAGTGACCTCCAAATCCCGGATGCTCCAGTTTGAGGCGTTGCGCAGGTATACAGCTGCTCCGGCCATGCCTCCACCATTGATAGTCGGTTTACTTCCGCTGCCATAGGCAGTGATTGTTATCGGTTTATCGTCTGTTCCGCTACCCTTAGGATATAATTGTTCGTTCCAGATTCCGCCCTTCTTTAACAAAATTCGGTCTCCAGCCTCAAAGGTAGTCTGGTTAACTACAGAGAAGGACTTCCAGGCGGTCTCTGGTGTTTTTCCATCATTGCTGTCGCTGCCCGCAATTGAATCGACGTAATAATCACCGTCTCCTCCGCTGTTCCCTCCACCTTCAGGCAACTGGTTGGATATGGAGACTGAACCTAGCTGCATAAGCCAAGGGGCGGAATCGCCACTGAGCTCGATTTTTAAATAATGAATACCGGAAGGAACCCCTTGGGCTGGGGTATAATTCGTCCCTGTCCAAGCTGAATCTCCTGTGGCCTGTGGAGCTTCATGTATCGCTGAAATCTCTGTCCACGAGGATGCATCCGCCGACCCATAGAACTTGATGCTTCCGCTAGAGCCGGCAAAGGAATGCAGACGGATGATGAAATGCTGCAAATTATGCAAATGGTACACAAGTGATTCTGCCGAATCTGCTGTTCTCACCGCACGAGAGTGATCTCCGCCAAAAAAAGTAGGGTTGCTCGTATCTAAAGACCAATTTGTACTAAATGCATAGAGCTGTGAAACGTCATCAATCTCATCGTTAATCCTTTGGGGTACAAGTGATATATTGGAGAGCGTAAGATGTCCAAGCTGCATCAACCAGGTGTCGAGGTCGCCGCTGATCTCGATTTTGAGATAATTGATATCATTCGGAAGTGCACCTGTGGGCGTGTATACTGTTCCATACCAACCAGAACCAGTTGCTGTGGGACTGTCATTAATGGCCGGAATCTCCGTCCACGCTGTCGCATCACTCGATCCGTAGAACTTGATTACGGCTGTTGAGCCAGAGAAATAATAGGCCTGAAGCGTAAACGACTGAACCCCTGTTAATGAATAAACAGCATAACCAGTATCCGTGGATGTCCTGACCAACCGCGTAGCATCCCCGCCGAAGAATTGAGGATTGCTACTGTCAATCAGCCAATTCTCCGAACGCAGCTCCGCTGCTGGCAGAGCAGAGAAATCATCGGCATACGTCTCTTCAGCATGGGCAGAAGCACCCATTACAGGGAACACTGCCGTGAAGATCAGCACTATCATTAGCAGTGATTTTGCGAGTTTTTTTAACATTGTTGTAGGATTCCCCCTTGAATATTTATTGATTGGCTTGGTTTGCGAGTCTTTCGGCCATCGGGTAATTCCATTCTGCGACAGCTTTGCCTAACTGATCGTCCACCATGGATCTAAATTTTTGCTGCGCCAAATGAAGTGTGATGGCATCCTTCACTTGATTGAAAGGTTCAACTCCTGCATCCTCTACCGATAGACAGTAAAGTAGATGAATGGCCCCATTTTCAGCAAACAAGCCACTAATCTGTCCCGGTGCAAGCTGATCTGCAGCAAGCAATGCCTTAGGATTTTCCAGAGCTGCTGTTCGTCGTGAAGCACTTGTTATTTTGACTTCGCCCAGGTTTATACCCAGCTCTTTTGCCTGCTGATGGATGCCAGTGTCTGATCTTATTTCTGCTGCTATTACTGCTGCCCTGAGCAATTCCATTTTCTCCAAGGCCTCCTGCTGATCCTTGTATTCTGTTTCCGGACCAAAAGGAAGTGACGCCCATTCAAGACGTATAGCTCCCGGCCGAGAATATTTAGCAGCTAGATTTGCTTCATATTCCAGCCTTACCTGTTCATCTGAAATCACGATACCTCCGTTGCTGCGCATTGCCTCAATCGTGGCATCCTCAAGGTCGCTCATGTAATAACTGTAATAGGCCTGCGCTTCCAGATGAAGAGGACCATACACCACTTCTTTATTCGCTACCGCCTGACTCCGCCGTTGATTCTCACGCCCCATTCCTTTTAGAAAACCTTCAAAGCTGATATCCGATACCACTCCTGCTTCTTGAGCAAGCTGCAACTCCATCCGCTTCGTCAGTAGCTGCGTCTGGGATTCTTTTATCCACCTGTGGATTGGTTTTTCGCCGGTATAGTCGGTAGACCAGAATTTCTCTGAGTAGTCGGCATCGTAGGTCTGTTTGAAGTAATCAGCAGTCAGTGCCCGATTCATTTGAAGATGCCAGTTGAACTCCGCTGCAGTGACCTCCTGTCCGTTAAGGGTCAGAAGTGGTTCTTCTACTTGTTGTGGAGCCTGCACATTCATCGCGCCAATCAGCAGCAGGCTTCCAGCAATCATTGCGAACAGAATAGTGATAAGTCGATTTCTTTTGGAATGAAGTCTTAAAGTCATAAGTTGATTCCTCCTCTCCGCACTCATATTAAGCGCTTTCATTCTCTTCGATCTTAGACATGTTACCTTTGAAAAAACAGGCGGGAATGCTGCGAAATGGTTTGCCATTTCACCATTTGCCTAAAAAGAGCAAGATGCTCCATCTATAAATATAAAAACAGCCCGGAATGTTCCGGACTGCTTAGCATTGCTCTTATGTTGGGGCTAACCCCGAAAACATACTGAAGCTCAGGACGCCGCCTTTCATAATATCTTCATGAGGCAAAGAATGGTGATTCCAAAGCGCATTGTTCCAGTGAATCGATTTACTGTATACATTGGCGGAGCTGTTGTTTTCCGCTTCAATGACCCATTGCCGCCCATTTTCAAGCTGGATCGTTACTTTATCAAAGAGGGGACTTCCGAGCACATATTCCGGAATTCCGGGACTTAACGGATACAGGCCGATGGCGCTCCAAATATACCAAGCACCCATACTGCCATTATCCTCGTCACCGGGTAACCCATCCATTCCACTGTTGAACAGTTTAGCCATGGTTTTGCGAACCCAGTACTGTGTTTTGGACAACGCCCCGAGTCGGGCGAAAATATAAGGTATATGGAAGCTGGGCTGATTGCTGATGGCAAACTGCCCCAGATCGGCCGCGGCCATTTCTGACATTTCATGAATTTCCAAGCCATAAGAACCCACTTTGAATATCGGTTCCTCGGCCATTAACTGGTCCAGACGCTGAACAAAAGCTTCCTCGCCACCCATCAGACTGGATAATCCCGGGAAGTCATGGGGAACTGCCCAGCTCCCTTGCCAAGCCCCACCTTCACAGAACGGATCACCCCATGTTAGGGGATCAAATTCCTCCTGCCAAGTACCGTCCTCGTTGCGACCTCTCATAAACCCAACCGTCGGATCAAATAGCAGCTTATAATTCTGGGCCCGGGCCATAAAACGCTCATAGTCATCCATTTTGCCAAGTGCTTTGGCAACCTGAGCAATACAGAAATCTCCGTATACATAATCCAGCGTGTTACTTACACTTTCATGGAAACGATCATGTGGCAGATAACCGTGCTGCAAATACAATTCAAGCCCTCGTCTACCCAGCTTCTCGTCTGTAGCCGGACGATCTGCATGCTTCAGCAAACCTTCATATAGTAGCTCTACGTCGAAGCCGCCGATGCCCTTAACTACGGCATCCGCAGCTGACGCATCGATCAGAGTGCCGGGCATGGCACTGCGTTCGCCTGGTGACAGCCACTTTGGCAGCCAGCCGCTTTCACCGTAAGCTAATGTCCAAGCCTGCATGATCTCACCGAGCAAGGATGGAAACAGGATACTGTATAACGGGAAGCTAGTCCGGTATACATCCCACAGTCCGATATCTGAATACATTGGACCCCGGCAAATGCTGCCGTTAAAAGGACTGTAATGAATTTGCTCGTCCTGCTCGTTATATTCATGCCATGTTCTAGGAAACAGGCAGATCCGGTACATACAGCTGTAAAAGGTACGGAGGTTCTCTTCATCCGCGCTTTCGACTACGATACGGCTCAGCCGTTCTTCCCAGCCTGCCTCTGCTTTGCTCAAGATCTCTCCGAAGCTGTGCCCACCAACCTCCCGATCGAGATTCAATTGCGCTTGCTCCCCACTAATAAAGGAAGTGCCGCATTTCACTTCTATTACACCGGATTCCGGTATGTTTAATTCTACGTATGCGCCCAGCTTATCGCCGGTTCCTTCATACGTCCCTAAAGGTTGGTACTCCCCGTCAAAGATTCCCGAATCCTCCATGAGAATGTCTGTGTCGAATTGGAAGACGAAATACATCGCGAAATTATCGGGTACCCCGGCGGTATGCCCCCTTGTAAAGCCGATGATCCTGCGTTTCTCCGGTTGAAAGGTGAGTTGAGACTCGCCTTTTAGCGGTGTTATTATGAGCCTGTTCTGCTGTCCCTTAGCGTATGTAATTCTAATCACCGCACAGCGCTCTGTAGGGGTCAGCTCCAGTCGGGTACGATATCGCTGAAGAGTCACTCCGAAGTAGTGTGGGGACACTTGCATCTCTTCCGGTTTAAAGGAAGAAGATCGCGAACCAGGACTGAGCAATAACGGTCCAGTCTGCGGCAACAGTGTAAGATGTCCATAATCTCCGATCCAAGGACTGGGCTGGTGAGTTAGTCGTATACCCTCCAGGTGGCGATGGTGCGGATGGAAGAACCAGGTCCCCCCTGCTTCATGGGTTTGCGGGCTCCAAGCCGCCATGCCAAATGGCATCGCTGTAAGCGGCAGCGTATTACCGTGTGAGTAGCGGAAATCCGACTTAGTCCCCTGTAATGGATTAACATAATCTAACAAACCCAAATGGATACACTCCTTTGGCTGGCTTACACCAGCTCTATAATCTTCGATCTTAACTGCTGCCGGCTAAGATAATCGAAATACTTGAACATCTCCAGCTTCTACCCGTATAGACAGTTGAGTTGGTGAAGGTTCAGACGGATTTATTGGCTGGATTGTGGCGTTCCCATCGTCAAACCATGGCTCTGCTGAAGTATAATTGGCAGGCAGCGTAACTTTGGCTTCTGCCAACATGTTCCCTTCATTATGCACATAGAGGAACGCACCTCTGTCTTCTGCAACTTCCCACTCGGAAAGGTCGACGCGGACACCGCCGCTTACATGCACATTCGGCTGTAGCTTCAATTCCTGCTGTAAAAGATCGCGCACCAACTGGAGCGTTCCGGTATGTCCATCCTGCCAGTAGGCAGCCGCAAGCAAGGTACCGAACCACACAGCACGCCCATTGCCATAAGCGGCGGCCGTCAACACAGGCATGTTGTCCTCGGCAAATTCGGCTAGGACCTTCACATGACTTTGCAGCGAAATATCTGATTTGTAATAGGAGCCGTGTGCCTTATCATCTTCGGCTGCTTCCCCTTCCTTGCTGTGCTCCATTACATTAAGGAGTGGGATCGCCGTCCGTGATTCGAATGCTACCTGATGATAGCTATGATCCAGATTCTCGGCAGAATGAATCCAAGTCTCCCGAACCCCAAAGACTTCATCAAATCCGTAACCGGGAACTGTATAGCTGTGACAGCCATTCTCTGCCTGAAGCGCTCCGAAGGAGCATTCCGAAATCAATATGCCTCCCTTTTCAACCCACTCACGCAGGAGGTTACACAGTTTACGGTTCAGATACAGTGGATAAGGCATCCACAGGCAGCGGTATTGGTCCAATGTCTGTTCCGTAACATCCGACTCATGCAGAAATTCCACTTTATAATTAAGATCATGTAGCAGTTTATGGACACCTTGCAGGGAATCGTTATAGGTGTCCAAATGATCATGGGCAGCAAAGTTTGCGATTTGGTTCTGCGGGCTGAATAGAATAGCAATCCCGTCCCCACGCCGTTTTGCCTGTAAAAGCTCTTGCTTATTGTCTTGCACAAGCTTATTTAGTTGGGCCATATCCTTGTACCATGGGGTTGGACTGCCGTCCAAATACACACTGCCCCAAGCCGGAGCCTCCTGTCCTAATATCTCCGGTCTATACTGCCAGAACAGATATCCCGTGATGCCACGGGCGAGCGGGGTCAGAATATGCCCCTTCATTTCTCGCAGCTCCGGCTGGTGCGGTTTCATCGCCGTATTGCCAGGCAGCGCATGAATCTCTGAGTTGATGATCGGTTTGCCTTTGGCGGCAGAGATCAGTAGATCAGCCGACCAAGCTGAGGACCCTAGGCTATTGCCTGTCAGGTCACAGGGCTCAGCCAGCTTAAAGTCGTCTGATCCTGCTGTAATCATATTGAAGATAGGAGCTGGCACAGTATGTGCCATAACAGGATGCAGCAGATCTAGTGACTTCACAGTATCTACCCGGCTCCGCAGCTCATCTGTTAAAGTACCGGACATGAATAGCCGCCAGTCCACCAAATCATTGAATACGCCTTGCCCACGCGGTGCCTCTACTTCCTCCCAGTTTCCGTAAGTCCGCTGCCATGATTCGTTCAGAGCTTCCAGAGTAATATATTTATTTTTCAGCCATTCTTGGAATGCCAGCACGGAGTGCCCGCAATAACATACCTGGTTGTCAAATGACAACTTGCGCTTAATCCCTGTCGTCAGCTCAGGCTCATTCCATAAATCCCACACCCAGAGTGCAGGATGATCTTTGAATGTCTTCACTGTTTCCGACAGAAATTTCGCCTTCTCCGTGGCTGCAGCTGCATGGTGATAACAAGGTCCAGGAGCTCCGCCAATCTGGCGGCAGTTAATTGACCTTGGTTCCAGTACGGAACCGTCTGCTGTGATCATTTTGGAATCAGGATATTTTTTATAAAACCAGGCTGGCGCCACATCGAAAATCACGTTCAAAATGACCTTTAAGCCGTTCCGTTGAGCAATATCCATCAGCTCCTGAATATAATCGAACTCGTAGATCCCTTCTTTAGACACGCTGGCGCGCCACTGCACCCAATATTTCACACAATTGAAGCCCTGCCCGGCAATATTGCTCAGGTCTTTTTCCCATTGATCCCGGAATGGGGTCGGGGAACGGTAATATTGAAACCCGAATGGAATAAATGAATTTTGCATCAAGGGTACTCCTCCTACAGCGTTCAATTTCGATGTCATGTATTTATAAAAGCGCTTACCGCTCTTTTACGGTTAAAGTCTATCACAGTACATTTTGCAAAAGTTAGGATGGAATCCTATGAAACGGTTTGTTAAGCTGTTGAAATATTTAGAACATCCGCTATGAGGTTATCGTTGTACAAAGCCACCGGGGAACATACTGCGAAATCGTTTGTGATCCTGACAACTAAGAAATTATCGCTCCTCTAAAAGAGGTTTCATGTTTATAATGGCTGTAAGACATATTAGAAACTACTTCGAGGTGAGGCCAATGTTGAAAGCGCTTATAGTAGATGATGAATATCTCGTCCGTATGGGCATCACTCAAACCATAGACTGGGCAGAATACAACGTTGAGATCATAGGAGAAGCCAGCAATGGTGAGGAGGGTTTGGAGCTTGCACTACAACACCGCCCGGATGTGATTATTACCGATATCCGTATGCCCTATATGAATGGTCTTGAACTCATCGAGAAAATACGGGAGCAGGACATGCTCGTAGGCATTGTCGTACTTAGCGGTTATGACGAATTTCAATATGCGCAGGCTGCATTACGTTATGGTGCCTCCACCTATTTGCTGAAGCCCATTAACATAGAAGAACTCGCAGATACAGTAAGAAGCGTTGGTGATGAAATCCTGGGGAAAAAGCAACTCTCCAAGCGATATTCGCAGCTTAATGAGGAAATTGCCGCGATATCCAAACAATTCTGGCAGGATTTACTGCATGGCCAGCTGCATAGTGAGGAATTCATTACCAGCAAAATAAAGCTGCTGGAGCTGCAATTGGAACCAGGAAAAGCTATGCTGCCGCTGTCCATAGCCTTCCCTGCTGATAATGGTCTTCAAGGAACTGATGTAGGCAAAGCGTTGGTGGATGAAGCAGCGGTTATTCTGGAAGCGTATTCTTTTGAACAGCTCTGTCTATTCCGCGATAGTCATCTGGAGTGGGTTATGATTCTCCGAACCGATGAACCTGAGCTTGCCGGTGATTCTGCCCGCAGATTAGGTAAGCAGCTATCGGAATGGAGCCAGCAGCACTTCGGCCAGGCTCTTAGCGTAGGCATCGGCAAACCAACTCAAGAATGGAACGGAATCGTAGATTCATACAAACAGGCTTGGCTTGCTGCGCAGCGTGCATTGTCTGGTATTGAACGCGTGTTGTACGCTGAAGAAGAGGCCGGAGCTCGATGCCGGCGTGAAATCAGAGACGCCCTCGCTTTTATCCGGGAGCATTATGCTGGGAACATTACCGTGGAGATGGTTGCTGCTGCGGTGTTCGTCAGTCCAACCCATTTAATGCATCTATTCCGCAAAGATTTGAACAAGACTTTCTATGAATGTCTGACGGAATATCGGATTGAAGAAGCCAAACGTATGCTGCGCAATCCGATGTACCGGGTCTATGAGGTGGGCAATCAGGTTGGTTTCACTGACTCCAAATACTTTAGCCAGATTTTCAAAAAGATGACGGGCATCCCACCGAGCGAATATGCAAAAACCTATGGTTAAGCTAACGATGGCCAACCGGATTAATTCTTTGATGCGGAGGTTCAAGATCAAAAGTCGGATTGTTGTTGTTCTGTTAGTGGGATTGTCACTGCATCTGGTGCTGATGCTTGTTATTTTCAACTTCTATTCCTATACCTATCTTCAAAAGGATCTGTACCGCCATGTCGTCCAGACTCAGCGCCAAATTGGTCTCAGTGTGGAGTTGATGGTCGATGATATTCAGATGTTGTTTCTGCGCTTTCTAGTGAACAGTGATATTTACCAGATCATTAATAACGATTCCCTGCCGGTAACAGACAAGGAATCACGGATCGGAGCTATCATCGACGGCATGCTGACCCAGAATGCTCTCGTGGGCAATGTGATTATAAGCACAAATGACAATATGCTTTATTCTTATCAGTCCAAGGAGCAGATGCTTGAGGTTCCCGAAGCCTTATTTATTAAACGGATACAGGAGAGCAGCATGCCTGTTGTCGGTGAGATCAAACGGGATGGTGACGGCAATGCCTATATTCCTTTCGGACAGCAATTCCGGAACTTCAATACGGGGCAAAATATCGGGGTTGTCATCATCTATGTCAGAGAATCCGCCTTGGCTGATCTTTATTCCTCCAGTTTCACTGGCATTGGCTACTCCTTCCTGACTTCCAGCGACCGGATTATATCTCACCCCGACAAGCGGCTCTTGGGCAATTTTTTGGAGGAGAACGCCCCCCTTCATCCGGGTCAGAAGGAAGGCTATCGCACCTGGTCAGATAACGGTAACTCCTACATCATTGCTACTTATCCTTTGAATCCTAGGTTGGAGACGCTTGGCGTTAGCTGGGAGTTCACCAGTGTGATTTCTAGCCACAAATTGCTGGAGGGAATTGCCAAGGGTAACCGAAATGCCCTTCTTTTCGCCAGTGTTACCTTCATTGTCCTACTGATTCTTTCCTTTTATCTGGCGGCCAAAATCACCCGTCCACTACTGAATTTGAAGAAGAAGCTGAGTCTGTTTGGCAAAAAAGACTTAGCTGCTGTCTATGAGCAGCGGGCACAGGTCGATGAGATTTTCCAGCTAGAGAACAGCTACTATCAGATGGTAGAACGGATCAGCCAATTAATGCTGGAAAAGGATGAAGAGAAAGAGAAGCAACGCAAAGCCGAGCTGACTGCGCTGCAATCGCAGATCAATCCTCATTTCCTCTACAACACACTGGATGCGATCGCCTGGATTGCCCGGCTAAAGAAGCAGCCCGACATTGAGCGGCTAATTTCTTCTCTGGCGACCTTTTTTCGGATTAGCCTGCATAAAGGCGACAAATTCGTCACTGTCGACGAAGAAATTCGCCTAGTGGAAAGTTTTGTGACTGTCGAGCAAATGCGTTTTCCGAATAAATTCGAGATTGAATACGATATTGAGGAATCGCTGCGCAAAGTCCGCATTCTGAAGCTGATTCTTCAGCCTATCGCAGAAAATGCGATCAA
This sequence comes from Paenibacillus sp. VTT E-133291, assembly GCF_002264395.1. Taxonomy (GTDB): domain Bacteria; phylum Bacillota; class Bacilli; order Paenibacillales; family Paenibacillaceae; genus Paenibacillus_AQ; species Paenibacillus_AQ nitricinens. The sequence continues at coordinate 242,286 of NZ_NFVA01000001.1, read as the reverse complement.
ACATGGTATCAGTGAGAAACGTGGCATGGGCCGGATTTGGATCAAAGGCGAGTTGCTGGAGGATGAGATTCGCTTTACAGTGGCAGATGACGGAGTCGGCTTTGCCAACGGCGCGACACTTAGCCAAGCCAAGGAAGATGTGCTGTTCCAGAGCGGATATGGCCTGCGAAATGTGGACGAACGGATTAAGCTGGAATACGGTCCTCAATATGGGCTAAGCATCTCCAGCACTCCGGGTCAAGGCACTACGGTTACGATTAGCTTGAAGAAGGAGCTGCCCAATTAGCTAAGATTGATAATGAATGCGGACATTACAAAGAAATCGTTCCTTTTTTGAGAGGTAGGTGGTACATCTACTTTACTCATAAAGTGCGATTTCTTTTTTTATCGTGTGAGTAGTGTAGATAGTTATTCTGACTTTTCGCCAAGTGAATTAAGCCCTCCGATTAGTTCATCTCCAAAGGAAGGGTGTCCATTACGAACCTCAACGCCTATACTCTACATAAACTCGACCTTTCATCGATCATTCTCCCTCCACACTATTAAAAATGCCACTTCAATAAATAAAAGAGGAGCATTACCATGGCAAGCCCTCAGAAATCATAATCCTTTTGTTCAACCACTTAATCATTTCATTGATTTTGCTAACGCGACCATTTCCTCTTTAGTCAAATCCCCACTGTCGAATTCAATGAAAGTATCATCTTGTACCCATCGAAGGTATCCTCCTGGTGTATGATTAGCCCATAGTTCAAAACGCCCTTCGATTCCGTTTATGTTAATTTTCTCTCCACGTTCATTAAATTTAAAATCCTCGACTATAGTTCTTGTTGTACTTATCTGGTTACGAACATCTAAACTAGTGACAACTCGGTTTATTTTATAACCAACAGCCTTATGTTCTTCAATGCCAAATAAATATGTCTTTCCTGATTCATCAAAAAAATGAAGTCTAACTTTTGAAACTGATTGACTAAGAACAAGCGGATAAGGTTCCTTTATTTCTAACTTATAACCTTTAACAGAGTGAGACGGTACTAGTAGTTTGAATTCCGCAACTTTTTTTAGCTTGTCCAACCCCACATTTGAAAAAGCTAACGTAAGCTTAGCTGATGCGATTCCAGCAGACAGCGTAAAGATTAAAATCAATGAAATAATCGATTTAAACAAGGGCGATTCCTCCAAATTTTTTGGTAATATCATGCCCCTGAATAATTCAACTATCCTACCCGTTTAGTTAAAATCCAACTTTATTCTGGTGATTATAATTTCTTTATCATGTGAATGTCATTAGGTTCTTTTTCAAATAATTCCAAATCAATCTCTGATGTAATTGCTGAACCATGACTAGTATAAAACTTCACCGCAGATTCAGTCTCGGTAGACGAAATATATAAGTGCTTCGCCCCTTTTTCAATCGCTACTGTACTCAGAGATTCCATAATAAGGCTACCGATTCCTTTTCTTCGATATTCCCGTGTCACATACATAAGGTCAATCTTAAGGCTGTCATTATCATAACCCCTGATCATATGAGCTAAAACACCAAACCCGACCAGTTTATCTCCGTCAAATGCTCCAAAAGCCGTACCACCAATTGGTGAGTTCATATTCATATCGGGATATTATCTCTAGATAGATATCTTCTGTCCATCTGGGACATTCATATGCTGTTTTTATTTCTTCAAGTACCCCGTTCTTTAATTTGTACGTCAATTCTATTGTTTCCGAACGGTCTATGTCGCGAATTTTATAAGAATCATAAAGTATCATTTGAACAATTGAAACCATTGTAATCCCTCTTTTTCAAAAATTACGTATTCATAATTATCAATTTAAATGCATGCATCAGAATCCATAATATAAGTTTTAGACTGCCCCTAGAAATTGAAACAGCGACATAAAAAGTCTATAAAATAAAGTCCAGACTGTCGCTATTTCATTTAAGTAACGTGTCCCGTTAGAGCTTAATTATGAGTCCCGAAAGTCTATATATTTGTGAAGTACGTCTCGATTTCTTCAGTCCTCTAAAATTTGCATATTCTTAGCTGTCCTACGTTGAGAATCAACTATACTAGGGAACTCGAATAGGTCGAATGCAACATTTTGACCCTCTTTAAGAAACCGAAAGCCGTTCGGTAACTTAATAGGGTCTGGTAGTATTTCGCTAAAGTGAACAAAAACATGGTTACCTTCCTGCCCGTCTAGCATTATTCGTCCGTAACCTTCATCTTCTTTGAACCATTTGACAATACCACATCTTCTTTCCGCCATTTAAGTACCTCCTCTGTCACTTTATTAAGTACCATGAAAATTGAGTTTTTTGCCATAGCTTCAAAACAAAAAATCTCATTTTATTTTTTCGGGAACCCATATACGAAAAGTATCATACCAAAGAACGAAAGGATTGGCACAAAGATATTATCGAAGAAGCCTGTAATATGAGTTTCAGGTAGGGCCTCGAACATTTTTGCTTCGTATAACGCTACAATTTCATGGCTGCGAGCTTTCAAAGAGCCCACACGTTCGATAGCATAGATTACTCCAGCGGAAATTAGAAAGGATGCACCTAGTTTTCTGTATAAGTCGTTGCCCATGAAATATTTGTTCCCTCCTCTATTTTTGTTGATGACTTCTCCCATTATTACACTTTACCACATTATTCCAATTCATGAATATCAGAGTATCATTACATAACCTAATTCTAATGACATAACGCTATAGCACCATAAATTGTAACGAATCTGCCCGTAAGTTAAACGTTTTGAATGTAATATGATGATGAGGAGGCTAGCGTAAAGCTGGAAGTCGCTGGTGAAATAGTGATACTGAGTAAATCAGATGACTCAGACGAATTAGATTCCTTCCGATTAGAGGTGTTTTAGTTGTATTTCGTACAACTAAAACGCCCTATTTTGCAAAGAGCGGACGTTTAAGTGTATTTGGTACATCTATAGTTTCCAATTTTGTTGGCTAGGACTGTTTTCTCGAATAATAAGTGTAGTGAATGCAACTAAACATTGCCTCAGACGTTAATTGCCCTCATTTAGTTGTATGAAATACACTTCAGCTAAAGCACACTAGTTTTATCTGCCAGAGAGATATATTAGTGAAACAAAGGTTACTTTGTGGATCCCATCTCCCTCTACTCCCATTCATTCTACTAAAAACACCAAAAGCGTCCAAAGCATAAGCAACCAATTAAATTACTTTGGAGGACACCTCTATGTCTGAGTAGATATAAACACTGCAAGTCAGTGACCTTTTGCTGACTTTAGCGGGTAGCCTGAAATTCCACAGCTATTTTTCATAGATTCCGACTGCCAATCTTAGTCTTTCATCGTGGAGTTAATTTTCAAATACAACTGTTTAAGCGGATTAACAATACTGCCACTAAGCATTGAGATCAGCAACCAGAAAACTATGAACACCATGATGTTTAATCCGATCATTAAATACTTAAACGTCCGCAGCTCTGCATTCATTCCGTCTGCAGAGATATAGGTGACAATCCGCTCGTCCGATTCGGGCAGCGGATAGAGCAAAATCAAGCCGTCGGCCGTTTCACGCTCCAACAAATCCATAGCACCGCTACTAGAACTATCTTGTTCTTCCGGCATAGCTGGATTATCCTTCTCTGGTGTGGCCAGCGCAGTTCTAATTTCTTGCAGTCGCTTCATGGGAACATCCGCCGCATTCAATAGCTTTCCGTTACTTGTCAGCAGATAAACTTCATTCTCGCCGTAGATCGTATTCTTACCTGACAGATAGAAGCTGTACAGCTTGTCAATTTCAACTTCGAGCGAGAGCAGACCTAAAATTTGCCCCTCCGTGTTTTGAATTTTCACCTCAAGCAGCAGACGGTCGCGCAGATCAGAAGGCGCGTTCATCAGATGTTCCCGGTTCAGCACCGTCCAGCGCAAAGCCTGTTCCCGATTATCCAGAAATTGTTCCATCCCCGGAACTTTCTTGATCTCTGTAAAGGGGAGAAGCCCAGACACATTGCTCGAGGAGTAGGTCCCCCCTGCTTCACCCCAAATATAAATGCCGAGAATGTCACTGCTAGAGGAGCGAATGCCCTCAAGTATAGGAGAAATCGCTCCGTCGTACGCTGGTTTTTTCAACGCATTCTGTACCACCTGATTGTTGGAGATAAGCTTGGAGGTCTCCTCTAGCCAGTTCATGAACAAAAGAGTGTTCTTATGCTGCTGGCCAGTGTATTGAACGGACAACTGCCGCAACATATCCAAACTTCTATGCTCCATAGTACGGTACAAAATGAAACTCGAAGCGGCAATGTAAACGGTAATAAACAGCACCAGGACAAGGCGGATGTTGCGGCCGAATGATCTGAACATATAACTCCCCATCCCCCTCTGGTGTATGAATCAACGAAAACGAAGATCAATTGAAATCAGACTATCAGCTAAAGTGACTAATGTCGATCGCCTTATAAAAAGAACCTGCATCTGTCAGCAGCACTTCATGATTAGGCAAGATAATTGTAATCGCCGAACCGGCTGGCCAGTTAGCTTCAAAATGGAAGTTTTTATGTCCCGCTTCTGAATGGATTTCCCATTTTACATGTATTGGACCCAGACTTGTGCTTACGATTCCACTGGCCTGTTGCAGATCGCCGCAATGTGGCTTTACGGTTATTCCCTCTATCCCTTGCCGGACACCCAATATCCCTCTTGTGAACTCAGTGATCGGGAGAGCGCTCCAGGCGTGACAGTCACTTCTGGTTCCAACAGAGTCCATTTCCGGGAGTGTAGTGAGGTTCAAATCCAGCTGTTTCATCCAACGAGCCCATAGTCCGAAGGAGCGGTCATACAATCCGCAATGTTCCAACGCGCGAAAAAGATAATAGCTCATCGGCAGCGAAAGTTTGGCCAGTGATGTGTCAGCCATTGTAATCTCTAGTAGTGCTGCACCCTCTACAGCGTCCACCGTGCCAGCTAAAATCGCCCAGACCTGCGTATGCTGGCTCAGCTGTGTTTCCGCTGTTGCCGCCGGGCTGTCGCGGAACATCAGGCTGTTCGTTTGGCGACAACAATCCAGCACTGCAGCGTTGACTGCGGCTTTTCGCTGACGTAGTTCACCAGCAATCTGTGTCCAGCCGCTGGCTGCAAGCAATTCAGCCGCTTGCTCCAGCGCGGCCGCATACATCAAACTAAGCATGGTCGCAGGTGTATCATCCGTACAGTCTGGTGCACCAAGTGGCCATTCTTCTACCCAGTCAAAATAATTCCAATATTGGCGAGGCGTTCTGTCCACCAGACCTTGCGGTGTCAGTCGCTGATCGAACCAGTCCAATACGGATAACAGTGGCAGTCGGTACCGATTTACCAGTGCCAGATCTCCAAAGGATCTGTAGTGGTCATGAATCATCCCGATCCAATATAAAGAGAAGGAGGGGATGACCTGTGGCAGCACGGAGGGGTATCGGCTTTGCAACATGCCATTTGGCAGCTGCGAAGCCCTGTAATCTTCCATTGCCCTCCGTGCCAATCGGTCGTCTCCTGATAACAGGTACGTAAATTCCATCATCAGTTTGGTATCCATGGTATATTGCAACTGTTCATAATACGGCGTATCCTCGTAGGTCTCATGCATGCAGCGTTGAAGTGTTCGGACACTCAGCTCCCAGAGCTGGTTATATCGTTCATCGTTGCAATGAAAGCTTCCTGCCTGCAGCAAAGGATATCCGGTCTCCCGATAACTGAAGCCGGATATCGTCAAAGGTTCGGCTCCAGTATTCACCTCCAGCCGGATATACCGGAAGGTACGAAACCAGAAAGGCTCATAGCTTTCCATCTGCACCGAGGAGCCATAACCGGCAGGATGATAGCAGTCATATCCTCCTCTTAACACATGCTCCTGCATATCATCACGGATGGATTTGCGGCGGATCTCGTCATCTCCAGTCTCTTTCTCGTAGCACTCGGCGTACAGCAGGGTGATCCGGCTACCTTTCCCCCCAAGAAGCTTAAGCTGCGGATAAGCTGTGATTAGCTCTCCTGCATCCAGCTCCAGCCAGAGTTGCTGCCACGCTTCCACGTGTATTCCTGCTAATGGCCGCGAAGCTCCACCAGCTTCATTCCGCAGCTCCAGACTATGCCCGTTTTCAAAAAGGGCTTCCCCTTCACCACTGCTGCTGCGCATCAGCTTCAGGAAGAGCTGATCCCGCTCATACAGCAGCGGAATCGGTCGCTCCGCCAATTGCCAGGGGGTTAATTGACCAAAATCATCCCGCACCGGCTGTACAATCCCTGCGGCTAGCCAGGCGCTGTCGTCATATTCCGGCAGAATCCAATTCAGCAGCGACATGTCCCCCTCCACCTCTTCCAATCCGCCCATCCAGCGCATAATCGGAAACGGCTGAAGCCGGTAGCTGTGGTCCCTAATGCTTTTCCATGAGGTATCCGTATTAAGTTCCTGTACAATCTGCCCATTGTTCATAACATCCGCTTCTACAAGCAAGCCGCCTTTTTGCGAGCGCCAAATCGATAGAGGACCGTCTTCACCCAATTCAAATGGCGAAGTCCCAGCATAATGAACTACCATAACAGCAATCACATTTATACCTGGTTGCAAAACGTCATTCAAATGGAACTCCTCATAATAGTGTACATGACCATGACCCTTGCAAGGACCGGCCCATAAACGCTGCCCGTTAACAAAGAGTCTGTAGCGGCTGTCAGCTGTAATGGCCAAATTCAGACTGTAGGCCCTCCCCGCTCCAGCTGGCAGCTCAAACATTTTGCGAAAATACACCCGCTCGTGTTGCTGCTCCCAACTTTCAGTTCCTTCCTCGTCCAAAGGCCAGATCCATCGCGCGTTCCAGTCTCCCCATTCTTTTGCTGCCATATAATGCACCTCTCCTTTATCCCTTAGAGTAGATTTTGGCAATGTACGCAGAAACGGCATCGCCGCCCTTTAGAAGGACGACGCCGCCGTTTGACTGTGTTTATTTCACCTTGTCGAGATAATCACGTTGAAATTCTTCAGCAGCCTTAGTCAAAACCTCCAGTGGATCTGCGTTTTTGTCCGTTAGGACGGTTTGCAGTACAATATCCAACTTCTGGTACAATTCCTGAGCGTTGACCGGCTCTTCTGCCCGCATGCCTTTACTGCCGTTGTCCATATAATCACGGAACAAATCCAAGTTTACATTGTTGTATTTGTCGAGAATCTTCTGTTCTTCACCGATCCGCTTCTCATCTGTCCAAATCCGCAGTCCGTATGGGCCTACGATCAGCCCCTGATCACTCAGTGTCTTTTTCTCGATATCCCAACCAGTCAACGCCTCCTCTGAGGATTCCGGAGTGAATCCGTAGGTTTTTAGCCATTTGAATCCAGCATCAATCTGCTCAGGTGTTACATTAGGCGAGAACATATATAGACCACCGCCGAGCAGGGTTACAGGTTTACCGATCGGTCCGACTGGAAGTGCGGACATTGCCACATTATCTTTAGACATTTTAGTCTGCTGCTGGATGACTGGAGACCAGTCATTCGTGCCGAAGCTCATAGCGACTTGATCAGTTCCGAACAAGCGGAACATATCATTCGTAACATCCACCAGATTATTGTCTGGCAGAACATCATATTTCCATTTCAAGTCCTTCACATATTGCAGTGCTGCCGCTGCTTCTGGAGAATTGAACACCGCTTGCCATTTGCCATCTACCTGTTTTTCGAATTCCGCGCCGTAAGCCCAGGCAATATTCATGAACATCCAACCGCCCTGACCACTTTTTGTTGGTAGGAACATTCCCGCCTTACCAGTCTTTTGCTTGATGATCTGCGCGGTTTCTGCCAGCTCATCATATGTCTTAGGGAACTTTGGTATGCCTTTATCGTCCAACAGACCAGCTTCCTTAAAGAGATTCAAATTGTAGAGCATGCCGATGACATATCCGTCCTTCGGAATCCCGTAATATTTTCCGTCTTTGGTAACCATCTTAAGCAGATCTGGATTGATCGCCTGATCATAACCATATTTTTTCATAGTATCCGTTATATCAGCTGCGTAATTTGCTTTGATAATTTTGCTTGTTTCTGTAAAAAAGGTCTCGTAAACCGTTGGAAGCTGACCACTGGCCGCTTTAGGCAGGAAAGAGCTGACGTCATACCCCCATTCATCCTTGTCCACAATGATATCCGGAAAATTAGCTTTCATCTTCGCCATAACCTGCTCATACTGGGCGATTTTGGCTTCCTCATTCGGCTTCGGCCAGTTACTGACCTTGATCGTCACTTGTTTATTGCTCGCTTCTTCCGTATTCCCTCCGGCGTTCTCTTCTTTGGAACCTCCGCAACCAGCCAGACCGGCCGTAAGAAGTAATGTTAGCGCCAGTGTAGCTGTAATTTTTTTGGTGTGTTCGATTCTCAATGTAATTCCCCCTAAGCTTATTGTTAAAGCATTCTTCACAACATGTAAAGCGCTTTCTTTTGAATCTGAAATCATCTTACCACGCACCTTCTGCAGCACCCTACGGGGCAAAACTGTGAAATGGTTTGTGATCGGGTGATGTTACCCTTTAATACTTCCACCAAAGGATTGCCCGTTCATAATGTACTTTTGGAAAAAAACAAACAGGATAATCGGCGGCAGGATCGCAAACGTCAGCGCAATAAACTGAATGTCCTGCGGCAAAGTCGCTTTCAGATTGTAAATGGCCACAATGACCGACCAGGTCGATTTATCCTTCAGCACCATAAAAGGCCAAAAGAAATCCTGCCAGACACTGTTCATCGTTAGTATCGTAATTGTTGCCATAACCGGTCCGCTGAGCGGAAGTATCACCCGGATAAAGATACCGATCGTGCTCGCTCCGTCAATTTTGGCCGCTTCCAGCAGCGCCAGAGGGATTGTATCAAAAAAATTCTTGAAGATCAGAATTACCACCGGATTCACAGCAGCCATAAACCACATCGGCCAGTAAGTATTGGTCAGGTTCAAGTGTAACAATGGAAAATCAATCAGGTTTTTGAACAGCGGCACCATCCCGACTGTATTCGGAACCATCATGGTCCACACGATCAGAGCAAACAGCAGTGCACTCCCTCGAGGCTTAAGCTTGGAAAAAAAATATCCTGCCAGCCCGTTAAACGTAAGGCAAAATAGTACAGAACCGACAGCTAAGTATGCCGTATTCAGATAATAACTGAGAAAGTTAAATTCCTGCCAGGTCTCCCATAGCTTGCCAACATTGAATGAGCGAGGAATCAGGGTGGGCGGGATCGCATAGAACTCTTTGATGTCTTTAAGACTCGAGACCATAATCCAGACCGGAGGCAGAATACAGACGGCGGCAAGCACAATCATCAGAATGAACATGCACCAATACAGCACGCGCACCCAAGGTGATCTATATTCTATATTGCCGATAATGCCATATGCTTCTTTTGTTTTCATAGCTTCTACTCCCTGTTCAATTTCTTATCCAGCCGGAAATAAATAATAGTAAGCACCATCAGAACAAGAAAAGTAATAACCCCCAGCGCCATGGAATGCCCTGCTTCAAAACTCCGGAATGCATAATAATAGCTTTGCAGCATCAACGTCATTGAGGCATTATTCGGCCCCCCCTCGGTCATGACCAGAGGCTCGTTGAAGATCTGGAATACACCGCTAATCTGCAAAATCATCATCAATCCGATCATACTGGAGATTTGCGGAATGGTGATGCTTTTAAATCTTCGCCATACATTCGCACCGTCGATGGAAGCCGCTTCGTACAGATCATGATTAATGCTTTGCAGACTGGCTAGATAGAGCAGCACCGTTCCCCCAAAATTCCGCCAGGTAATCGTGAAAATAATCAGCATAATCGTCATGTCCGGGTCCTGAAGCCACTGCTGCACCGGGAATCCCAGAGCGCTCAGCATAATATTCAGCACGCCGCCCTTCCCAGGCTCAAACAGAAACATCCATAACATCGAGGCAGCAATGCCGGGAACCATGCTCGGAAAAAAGACTGAAAAGCGGAAGAACGATTTCCCATGCCTGAGCTCATTGATCACAACTGCGACAATAATGGGTACAGCAAATCCAATCAGCAGCGACCAAAACACATATACAAAAGAGTTGGTCAGTGTCTGCTGAAACGCTGAGTTCTGTATCACATCCTTGTAATTCTGCAGTCCGGCAAAGCTTACGGCATCATAACCCTCTGTATTGAAAAAAGAGAGCACAATGCCCTTGATCAGCGGCTGCCAGGAAAAAAAGAAAAAGGCAAAAAGCGTAGGGACAATTAATATCCAAGAGGACCAATCTCTAAATAGACGCCGCACAGGATAACCTTTCTTTTTCTTAGTCATTAAAGGATTTAGTTCAGTGGTTTTTCCAATCATGCTCCTGTCCTTCCTTCCTCCCGAAGCCAAGATTCACTCCGGTCAGGCGTTGTTAGTGTTATATTTAAATGATAGCGCTTCCTTCGAATCCTCGAAATCCGGTAACCCTGCGAAAGCGTTTGTAAAGCTACTTATTTTGCTGGAGTGTTTATGCGAGAAATATAAGAGGTAGAGTATGGTATGAAACTTATACTTTCTTATATTTCAAAAGAAAGCGATGTACGCACCGAAATGGCCGTACACCGCTTATGTTCATGTTATGACGTTTAGGTTAGGCCTCACTTAGCCCTGAGCTAATACATAGGACGGCCGCTTCCGCCCGGAACGCTTCGCTCGCCGGATTGGGCTGCTCCTCCAATATGCGGAGTATCGCCTGCGGCTCCACGCCGGGCTGTGGCACACGGGATGGAGATACTACGTTCCAGTCCTGTTCACCCTTGAGCCTATAAGACAACTCATATAGATAATAACCCTCATGCTGCCCGTCAGCGAGTTGGCTTGCCCCATCCTGCCACGAGCAGAGCTCAAGAGGATGCTGTTTATCTGGCAATTCACCGGACGCGAGTGTAATGCGCTCATTCCGGACTATTTGCTGCTTCTGTTCCCAAGCCTGCTGATCTAGGATTCCCAGCTCTAGGCGGTATTCCATTCCCGGCTCTCCATAAAGAGTCCAAGCCACTGGACTACCCACCGCAACGAACTTCGGTGCCTCCAGAAAAACTGGCTGATGAACCGGAACAAAACGTTCCGTCTGCTCCCACTCGCCCGCAGCTGGACTGCGTCTGCGATAATGCACAGTCCCCGTGAATTCAAGCTCCTGTTCCTGTAGTATAGCTTTTAGACACAGAGCAGCCTGCTCGTAAAGGTCCGTGCAGTTGTTATGCCCGAAGCGGTAGCCGATCTCATGGCGAAGTGGAATGCCGCGACTCCGGACTAAGGCCGCGAAGGCAAAGCTGAATCGGCTGAGGGTAAAGGCATCATGCGTGCCGTGGTTTATCAGTAGCTTAGTGCCGCTCGCTTTAAGGCCGTCTAGGAAGAAATCGGATTCTAGTCCGGTTGTTTCCCGCAGACTTGCAGAGTCACCGGCTCCCGTAAGAGTCTGTAGCAGAGTCTCGATACCTGAGCTTCCGGTCTGAGGATGCCGCCAGTCCTTCTTCCAGATCTCCCGGTAACCGGTATCCACCTCTGCCACATGCCAGATCAACGGGCATGCCCCTTCCGCAAACTCACGGGTAAGCCCGTTCAGAATTAGCGGAGGTGCATAACACAATGTGTACCGCACCCTGTACGGCAGCCTTAGAGGATTACCTCCTACCAGCAACGCGGTTAGCCCACCGCGTGAGCCACCCACGGCCACAACCTGCTCCGCATTACCACCATAGCTATCTTGGCCTTTGGCAATTGCCGCCCCAATGCCGGCGTAAATGGAGCCTTGCAGGGAGCGGCTGCCGATGTACCCCCCGCCGTTCCAGAGAACACCAACAACACCTTTGCCTGTGCTGGCCAGAATCTTTCCGATGATCTCCAGAAATGAGGGACCTACAGTGCTGAAGGTATTTTCATTGGCATCATAATAACCGTTGAATAACAGCGGATAGCCCTTAACACTTTTCGCGCTCCAATTGGGCGGCAAAATATAGGACGCAAGGCTATGCTGACCGTTCTTCGTAACTAACAGACTGCCGCTGATGAGCTGAAACACAGGCGCATTGCTTAAAAGAGCCCCATCGTCAGCGGATTCATTACGGTAGACCACCGGATACCCGAAGATCTTCAGGATACGGTCGCTCAAGGAGATGGCAACTAAATCATCTACTGCATAGAGACTGTAGCAGTCACCAATATAGTGTTCAAATTGCGGGGTTTTAAGAGCTTTATCCCCATCGTTACTGCCGAACAACTGATAATCTCCGGTATTGTATACATAAGGGCTATCTGGATCGTTATTATTGAGCCGTACATGCTCAGCTACAACCTTCTCTCCAGCTTCGTCCATCCGCAGGGTCCCGATGCCGTCGGTCCCACCATAACGGAAGCCGCCTTTCCCCTCTGCAGCACTGTTATCCCAGTGTGATACTACTGGAAGCGTATTGATCAGTAATGGACTGACCAATACGAACACTCCTTCCTCTGAGTTCTGGGTTCCTTCCGCATTCTCAGCCTCGACTGCATCCTCTCGCAGTGGTGACCAACCGGCTTTGTGATAAGTTATTTCACCGCTCCGCAAGCAGGCCAGCAGCAGTTCTGCGTTGTGCAATTTTAAATAATCAGCCATAGCCCTAGTAACGGGTACAGCAATGGGTTCAGGTCCACCGCTAAGAATAAAACGACTTAGCGGAACGTATTTCCCCGGTACAAAACACAATGATTTACGCATGTTTTCCCTCTCCTCCATCTGGCAACGTATCGCCCTGTGCTGTCAGAAACGAGCAAAATTTAATTTCTGGTAAGCCGTCGGTACTATTGTAATTCTCCCCAGCCAGAAATCCTCCCGACAGTTTCGGTGTGCAAGTAACCGTTACCGTCCTGTTTTCTCCCGGAAAAAGGGTGAGGAACTGTTCTTCTGCTTCCATCCAGTAGCGGTTCCCCTTCTCCTCAGCATGTACATGAAGCAGTACTTCACTACCAGTATTATGGAGGGTGAAGTGAGCTTGGTGACTTAACTCTCCTACACCAGTGGGTAGCCATAAGCTTTCCTGCCGCACGTGAAGGTTTCCACCTGTAAGCTCAAGTGCTGGGGCATAAAGATGTTTTTTGGCTGTGGAGAAGACATATAAATTTTGCTGCAGATCTTCTTCAACATTCCGGAATGACAATCTAACAAAATATAATTGATCCTCATCCTCAGACACGCTGAAATTAAGCTCGCCAGCACAGACAGCACGCTCTTTGTCTCCTTCTGCTTCAAAGAATTGCCGATGTAGGACCCGGCCCGCTGCATCGAGTACTTCCGCTTCAACATTAATCCTACCTCCATCCCCACCATGAACAAATACATTTCCCTGAAATCCGGTGCCAGGTATTAGCAGTAGACTGCGATAATCTAGCGATGCATGCAGCGGACGGAAGGCCTGTTTCACCCAATGGTAGGCCATCTTCGTTTCCACATAATAATCGACAAGATTGGTGCAAGAAACATTCGGCCAAGGCTCGTTGAACTGCCACACAATGCTCCCGCTGTTTCTGAATTTTCGGCGACGGTTGGCCTCCAACACGAAGCGGATACCTTCTGCTTGCATCCATTGGCTGCAAATGGAAAACTGCTTCAAATTGCTCATGCTACCAAACATTTCTTCTTCACGGCTAAGCGTATCCCACCACTCCCCGTGATGTCTCCATACCGCATTGTTCTCCATCGAGACAGGCTGTTGGTTGGTTGCCTTCAGAAATTTCTCTAGGCTTTTAAGAGAACTAAGTCCATCCACTCCGAATTCGCTATGCAGCAGATTATCGTTACTGCCATATAATTCGTAGTGATAGGGGTTGCCCATATACTTCCAGTAGCCATGAACATCATGACCCTGTCCCCTGGCTTCCGTAATATATTCCACCGGACCAGATGCCGAGGTAGGCAGAAAGAGCCGCTGCGGATCATACTGCTCTACCAGCCCCTTTAGCATCGCCAGATTGGAATCGCTGAGGTCTGAAGGCTTGTTCGGTTCACTCATTAATTCATTTCCACCGCTCCATACCGTCAGCGATACATGATTGCGTTTGTCGCAGAGTGTGGTGCAAGCCGTCTTGCGCAGCAGTTCCAGGAACTCAGGCAGCTTGGATGGAATATTATCAATGCCTGAACTCGATTGGATGAACTCCTGCCAGACCATAATGCCGTTTACATCACATAAGTCGTAGAAGGCCTTCTTCTCAATGATTCCGCCGCCCCATACCCGAACGAGATTGATATGTGCCGCTTTCATCAGATGGATCATCTGCTGATACTGTTCGACCGTCACATTTCCGTAGAGATGATCCAAGGGTGTGATATTAACCCCTTTTATATAAATCTTGCACCCGTTGATCACAACCGTATAAGGTAGCGCGTTGTCGGGGCTTCCTTCATTAAGGAGATAATTAAGTTTGCGGATGCCTGTCTGAAACCTTCGTGTATCGAGCTCCATATCGTATTCGTCCATTAGCTTCAACTCAAGGCTGTAGAGCGGTTGCTCTCCGTAACCGTTCGGATACCATAGCTGAGGTTCAGGTATCTCTAACTCTGCGTTCAGAACTTCTCCCGCGAGAACTGAGTACGACTGAACCAGTAGTGGATTCCCCTTCGGATCAGAACAAGTGATGCTCGCTGTCACCCTCCCTGCATGTTCAGGATCAGCCATCTGTTTGATGCTTGCCTGAATAGAAATTCGACCAGACACCTGCCCGCCATTCTCACCAAGCTCCGCATCTGTAGTGATCGACACGTCTTGCCAAGAACAATCCCGGTGAACCCTCAGTACTACATCATCCCAGATTCCGACGTTGACTAACCTGGTGGAGAAATCCCATTTATAATTAAAACGGCTCTTCTGCGTGAAGGTGGCCGAGGTTTTGCCGATTTGCCCCATTTCATCCGGGGCTTGCTTCAGGAGCACTGAGATTTCCAGACTCTCCCGCTCCGAGAGTAGATCTGTAATATTAAATACAGCCGGCTCGAACATTCCCTTATGCTCACCCAACAGGAAATTGTCGGCGTAAACAGCTGCTTCATAGTCTAGACCTTGAAAGACAAGCTCAACTCGCGTTGACTCTAGCTCTGGAGGTTTTAAGGTCGTGCGGTAAACCCACCAACGGTTCTCCACCCATTCACAGCTTAAACTGTTCAACTCTTCATAAGGATTGGTAATCCAGGCCTGTCTGTATAGATCATAATGAACTCCACCCGGCACGGTGGCTGACATCCAGTCTGTAACTCCCATCAATTCCTGCCCCAGCTCCATGCTGGTGCCCTTTAACGGCACCCAAGGCCAGTACCCTTTGACTTCCCAATTTAGATCGTTCAATAAAATTTGTTTCATGTCTTCTCCCGTTCCCCCAAATCCTGCATAATTTGGCGCTGTTCATGATTAAGAACGGCTCTGGCGCCATCGGTTAATGCGCTTACAATTCTATTCATCCAGCTTCATTATCAATGATAGCATCGGGTTATCATTTTCGAAGGCCCCTAACCCTGTGAAATCGTTTGTTAATCTGCTCAGTTGCAGATAAGTACCAACAACCATTCTAGATAAAAGCTATTTGTAGAACGCGAAAAAGGCTGAATTTTGGAAATTAGCGTCTTCTGGGTCCGAAACTCTCCAAATCTTAGAAGATGATTATACTGTGAAGTTGAAGTCTACCCCTTATCTAGCAAAAAGAGCAGCGATTCTCTTGTTACATAGAGAATCGCTGCTCTGCTGTTAAACAGCCCATCTTACTTACAGAAGCATAGTCCTTCTGTTATGTTCGCCCATGTGAAATATAATGAGGAGCCCGCAATCCCCTACTTGATCAACTCAAGAAGCTCATTCACAGTTGCTTTGTATTGTGGTTTGAACGCTGCGGATTTGATGTAACCCGCAAGACTTGATAAGAACTGTCTTCCTTCAGGCGAATCGCTTACCTTGTCTGCATCTAAAGCGCACACTAGTAAGTTGCCTGCTCCTACGCTGCATTCCACGAGGAAACTAAGCTTATGATTTCTTTCAAAATTGTCGATGGTCTGCACCACGGGATTCCAACTGCGATCAGCTTCATCCATGATAATGGATTTTGAGTGCTGAACGATATTCCACCATGGATATGTTGAATACTCCTCACTAGGGAACTCGTGGAATACAGGATGGCTGTTATCAATTAGCAGCCCCATGGTACCCACAGGAACTGGACGGTTCATGCTCTCTGAGATTGAGCGGAACATTGGATAACACCAGAAATCTGTGCAGTAATAACCTTCAACAGCATTTTGGAGAGTTTCCGGTTTCGGCATCAGTAACACGCGCTCACCTTGCTCCAGCAGTGCAAGCGCATCACTAGACAGCTTGTCGAATACATGGATGCCTTCCAGCATATTGCCGCTCTTTTCTGGGTAAATCCATAGCTCATAGCTCTTACGAATATCTGTCCCCTGTATCGAGAGAGACAATACGAGTGTACTCATCCGGTCAACTACAGGCAGCGTTATTTCCAAATCGCAGATATCAATGTAATTCGTTCCGGCGGGAACGTTCACCTCGATTGTCCCTTCTGACAATATACCGTTATCCGCAGTCAGTTCCCAACGTAATTCAAGTGTATTCGGCATACCGCTGCGGAAGCAGCTTAGCTCTACATGAGCATCGAACGGCTCACCGGAGACATAGTTATACTTTGGAAATCTCGCCAGCAGGACTGCATCGTTACAAAAGGTCCGCCATTCCTCAGGGCTAATCATTCCTTTGGAATCCATAAAGGCGTCGAGGACACCTACTAATGCTGTTCCCTGACCGCTGAAATCCTGGAGATCTAGGAGCTGGAAGCCGGCAAGCCGCCGGGAGCGGAATGCCGCCTCGAGTTCCTCTTTGTAACAAGCTACGGCCAGCTGCCCTGAACATTCGAAGTATTTAGCGGCTAAATGCCCCAGTCCCTTACTTTCTAAGCATTCACGGAAAATTTTGAAATTCTCGGCCTTGAGTGGTCCATTATATTTTTCGATCTCTTCAAAATTTGGATAGGTTGCGTATTGTCCAATCTCATGCGAGACAACAGGAATATGCGGTATCCATTCTCCGGAAGCCTCATCTGCCTTCACGGTCTTGGCTTCGGTACCATACTGAATCTGGATCTCACCGCCAGCTGTATCTTCCATCTTCTCTCCATTCAAGAGATCCAAGGGTACAATTTGATCATCATAATCCTTCATTGTACTCGGCAACGCAGTCTGTACATGTCCTAGTGGTGCATCACACATTGCATAAGAACCTCTGAAGAGTCGTTCTCTGGAGAAGCGCACACCGCTGAAGAAATCGTCATGTTCCAGAATTTCCGGTACCCATTGGTGGTTATTGGAGCCCTGTGTATAGAGAATCCGATTATCGAACGCTTTATATGCCTTCAGGAAAGAATCAATTTTAGCTTTACTGCCCCATAGCTCATTACCAAGGGACATCATCACAAAGGAAGGATGGTTGCCGAAAGCCTGGAGAATGGCATAACCCTCGTTGATCAGATAATCCTGTTCGGCCTGATTATGGCCCTCATCCGTTTCTTCCGTGATTGTACCCCAGAATGGAAGTTCTGGTTGCATATAGATCCCAAGCATATCTGCAGCGGTAAATGCAGCCTCCGGTGGACAGCAGGTGTGGAAGCGATAATGATTGATACCGTAGGACTTGGAAATGCCAAGGATTCTTACCCATTCCTCGACATCAGTTGGGGCATAGCCGGTGAGCGGGAAGATCAGGCCGTCATGTTTGCCGCGGAGAAAGGTTTTCTCTCCGTTGATTGTAAACTTGTCGCCCTCCGCTCGGAATTCCTTCAAACCAAAGCTGAGCTCCTGTTGGTCAGTGATATGTCCATCCCTGTCTTTCAAAACAAGGGTTATATTATAAAGATTGGGAGCGCCTTCACTCCAGAGCAACGCGTTTTGGCCTAGCACATAATCGACGGAAAAAAGCCCCGGTGAAACAGGAAACTCACGCTCGTCCACCGCGTGTGTCTCTTCACTATTGAAGCTTTGGGCAGACACCGCAAGCGTAGTTTCACTGTTGCTGTCCAAGGTTGCTGTAATACGAACCGTACGTGCAGCCAGATTCGACACCAGTCGGATATTAGTAAGCTGCGATTCCCCATAGAACTGAAGCTCCATACGACCGGTAATCCCATTCCAGTTGGTCTGGGTATCCTGTGAAGTCAAATGTCCGCCTTTGGTTGGGTAATCGGTATTGCCCACACGGACAGTGATTGTATGAATTCCAGCTTGTAGCTTCGGCAATTCATATATATGCGGGGTATTCAGACTGTTACGGCTACCGATCTCCGTATTGTCGAGCCAAAGCGTCGTAAGTCTCGTCCGTTCCAAAAATAGATAGCAGGCCTTACCGGCCAGCTCATCCGGAATGAATACTTCTCTTGCGAACCAGACTTGCCCTTCAAACAGATATTCATCCGTTAGAGCGCTTACTAAAACTTCCTCGTTCTTTGGTCCTTTACGTGCGTATGACGTTGTTCCCGGCAGTGTGATAACATCTGTAAAAGGCAAGGTTAGTCCCTGTTTAGTCTTGTCCAATTGCAACTTCCATTCGCCTTCAAGGTTGATCTTTGTCTGCAAAATATCACTCCTATTATGGTAATCACTGAACTCTAGCAGTATAATGCTCTACTATATAAAGATTAGCATATTAAACCAGATAATTCAGTAGAGGGGTTATTTACACATTCTCCAACACAAGCTTGCACATGTCCTCTACTACCTCGGAGGCTCCTGCTACGAAACCGCCTCCAACATCTTGCGCATTTGAGCTGCACTTTTTTGGATATTTTTCACGCCAGGCTTATCGGTTTCAGAAATAGGTTTAATCAGGATATCCAGTCCTTCTTTTATCATTATTAGCGAAAGCGATTTCAAATCTGATATCGAGAGAAAAATTACAATACAAACAAGGACGACACTAATGTCATCCTTGTTATATTATTTTTATTTAACGAGTTAATCTAATCACCTGTACCTCGTGTGGTTGTACAACAGCATTTACCACAAAATTTGCTGTCACTTGCAGCGAACGCATTTGAAATAACGGCATGGACCGACCTTCAAGATAAGACCATTCTTCTGGACACATGTCCTTAGGTGCCCCCATATTCAACCATTCATCAAAGGCGCTTCCCCCAGCTGGACCTACCGAATACCTTCGCTCTGTATAAACACCCGACGTTAAGCCGTCTAGACGAATGTGATACTGACGGGTATTACGTATATTGAACACATTGTAACGTTCGGATTGAGTCAAGTGAGTAGTATGACGGTAGCGATATAGAGTATCATAATGACAATAATTATATAGAAATATCTGTATTTCACCTTTTGAGGAAGTTATAAAATACCCGTCACCTTCAGCTATCAGACCGCTTCCTGCATAACGTAACAATTGCAGTGCCCGATAACAGCTTTTGGGCAAACCTCCGCGAGTGAATAAACCAAACCCGCCATGAAAAAGATCCGACGAAGGAATAATCTCCTCCATATGGTCACTGAGCGACCAGTATCCCATAGCCTCAAAGTGGTCGTAATTCTCCAGGATATTTTTGAAAAGAAAAGCAGATTTATAGGAAGTATCATTACACAAATCACGCTGCCATATGTTATTACTCCACTCATCAAGAATCACGGGCAGACAAGCGAAACCACGTTGACGCAACAGTTTTTTGACCTTATGTAAGGAGTGTTTCAAAAACTGTTCATCACCACTTACCGCAAGTGGAAAAGCTTCATCCTCTGCCATGAGCTGAAGACCAGTATCTTCCTGACCCGGTAATATGCTGTGATAAGCACGTAGAGCCAGAGAGTCGGGCATACAATTCCCCTTACTGCAAGACACTAGAAATTCACTGATAAAATCAGTTGCATCAATATTGCTTCCTGGACCAACAATATGTAGTTGCGGATCGATTGCGCGGATGGCGAGGCTGGTTTCTCGGTAAAGCACCCAGTATTCTTCCATGGTAAACACACCATATCCAGAAAACTCTGGACTCACGAAGGGAGCAAGCCTCCATTCCCGCACGGACTCAATTCCATACCGATCAATGAAATGCCTAACAAGGGAAGTCACAAGGGCGAGCCATTCGTCTAGATGCTCAGGCATAGATAGGATACTTGGTCTCTTAAATGGAAACACGGCTTCCCTCGCTAATGCAGAGGGCATATAACTAAATTCCACATAAGGCTTTAACTCCACTGAAAGCATGAAGTCCAGTACTTCATCTACATAAACAAAGTTATACTCTGCGCTACCAGACATTTTCCTGACAAACAGCATCATGTCATCGTCTAACAGACCTTTGCAACGCATATAGCGAAAGCCAATCTCATTTTGCAGCTTTCGTATTTGTGCCTGTACCGCGCCATTCAACAGATCCTTGGCGTATCCTGCATTAATCAACGTCCGCCAGTTATGACTCAGTGTCCGAATCTTACGGTTAGTGTCCACATGAAGATCATATCCCTCGTTGACCTGGGGTTGGACAATGGAGTGGTCGTTGTGATGCAAATGCTGCATTAGTGAAGTGAAATCAGTCGAAAATTCCGCTGAAATCATATCGTTATCCTTTGGATCTGTCGCATCATGTTCATTTACTATACGGTATTGCCCTGGTGTAACACCAAAGCGCCGTTTGAAGGCGTCGATCAAAGCGTTGGTACTTGGAAACCCAACTTCTGAGGCGATGTCCGTGATCGTTCTTTCACTAGGAAGAAGTGCCACCGCCTGACTCAATCTGACATTCGTAAGGTAGGCAGTAAAGGTAAGGCCAAGTTGTTTCTGAAATAAATGAGACAGGTAGGAGCTACTTAAATAGATAGTAGAAGCCAGACCACTCAGAGTGATATTTTCTCGATAATGCCGGTGGAGAAAGTCGGTTGCTTTGCGCAATCTTTCCTTACTTGAGGATTTGGCGGGATCCTTTTGCTTGCTCTGCTCAAGAAAAGTATGTACTAGACTGTTTAGCAATACACCTACACGACTACGCATTAGTATAGGTAAACGAGATTCGTTTTTGTAATAGGCCTGGAATACACTGGCGAACTCACTTCGGACTACATTAAAGCGATCTTGTTCGTCCTTAGAGTATAGAAAAGACTTACACTCTATAAATATACTTTCAATCTCAGGACAAAAAGCTGCCAAAAATGCGGGCGAGATAAACAGCGACAGCGCCTTGCCCGAACCTAGCATATTTAAAGCGTGCAGTTGGTAGCTATTCAACACAATAATGTCATCCTGCCGAACTTCATAGGTAAACTGATTGTCATCCAGCTGTAGGACCCCAGTTCCCTGCAAGATGTACATTACCTCAAGTTCTTGATGCCAGGAAGCGATAGCGTCTTCAGGGAGGTTAATTGAAAACCTAAAATCCGAGGCTATCAATGTATTTTCTTGCATACCTAACCTCCTATTCATAAATCTTAGTAGAGCCCTTGCCTCCTCCAAAATCCTATCATATAAACCCATGAAATCAAGTTAACTGTTAATAATGACTTTTTGCGTCAGTACTCGAACGTTGTATTGTTCCACCCGTTACTGATTACCAAAAAGGTAGAAGACTTATAGATCTGTCTTCTACCCTTTTTGAAAGCTGATTATCTGCAGCGTACACTTAGTATTTGCTCTGGGAATTTACTAATCTAAATACCCTTTGACTAAGCCCAGCGGCAATGGCTTGGGCTGCTCGCAGCTGGTTACCAGCTGAGCATATTGCTTAGAGTCAGAACTTGTATGGAATGCATGCATGATCTCAAGTACGTGATTCGCGAGTTCTCCGTTTGCACGAGGATTTTCCCCCGTGTCTATGCAGTGTGCCATATCTTCTACTCCTATGCCTCTACTATTATCTGTATAATTGTAGATAAGTGGGATCTCTTGGAATTCCGAGCTGTGTGCCGGGCGTAAAAGGATTGGCCCTCCAAAGTTGTTAGGGTCCGGTACGATCAAGGTTCCTTGCGATCCGTAGATTTCGATCCTCGGCAAAGTACTGTGCCAAACATCAAAGCTAGTAATCATGGTTGCCACAGCACCACTCTCAAACTGAATCGTTCCAGCAACATGTGTGGGCACCTCTACATCAATGACTTTGCCAAACTTTTTGTCGCTCGTGATCGTTCTATGAGCAAACGAGGTTTTAGTGATGCCGCAAACTGTTTTAGCTGGGCCTAGCAAAGATACTAACGCGGTTAGATAGTAGGGTCCCATGTCAAACATGGGTCCTCCACCGGATTTATAATAAAATTCCGGATCAGGATGCCAGCTTTCATGTCCGTGACAAAGCATAAAGGCAGTTGCTGCCACCGGCTCCCCGATATAACCATCCGCTATCAGCTTACTGCAGGTTTGCAGACCACCTCCAAGGAAAGTATCTGGTGCGCAGCCAAGGAACAGGTTCTTTTCCTTCGCCAGACGAACTAGCTCGGTACCATTTTCCAGGGAAAGGGATAAGGGCTTCTCCACATACACATGCTTGCCAGCTAGCAAGGCTTGCTTGCATACGTCAAAATGAAAATTAGGCGTTGTTAGATTAACGACGATTTCAATATCTTCCGAATTAAGTAATTGTTCTGTCGTCCATACATGTGGAACGCCATATTTCTCCGCCGCTTGCTCTGCACGACCTTTATCCAGGTCGGAACAAGCATAAACCTCAGTATTAACGAAAGTCCCGTTCAAATTCTCAAAATAAATGCTGCTGATGTTGCCACAGCCGACTATACCTACCTTCACTTTGCGCAAGATCGTTCCCACCTTATCTCAGTTTTAGTTAGCCGCCCACAAAAAGCCTTTTCGCATCAGTTCCTTGGCTTCCGGAATATCGAAAACATCTGCATGATGTCCAAGTGAATTATAGAAAACCTTCCCTTTTCCCCATTTCTTCGTATATACAACGGGCATCGTGATGACACCATTTGCTGAATGTTCGCCCTCAGTCATTACGAAGGTAGTCGTTGCCAAGACATCCACTGCAGGATCTACATGTAAATAATATTGTTCCGATTTTACCTTGAAGTCTTGGATGCCCTCCACAATGGGACTGGAGCCAGAATGTACGATATTAACTTCGTACTCTACCCCGTCGTTAAATGGATGTGCTACCCATTGTGACCCGGTCAAAAATTGCCACTCTGTATTGTTACGGAAAGAGTCGCACATTCCTCCATGACAACCGGCAATTCCTACTCCAGAAGCTACTGCCTTCAGAACCGAGGATACCTGATCATTACTGATTTCTCCCATGGTCCATACCGGTACAATAAGACTTAAATCCGCAAGCTTTTCTGCACTGTTGAAGCTCTCCAACGTGTCAGACACTTCAACTTCAAAGCCCTCAGCCTCTAGAATACCAGCAAAAATTGCAGCTACTTCATTTGGTTCATGCCCATCCCATCCACCTTTTACAATCAATGCTTTCTTCTTCATCCTGCAATCTCCTTTTCCTTTACATATGTAATCAACCTTTTGTCCATCTGATGAAATTGTAATCCAGATCAGAGAGGTATGCTCGCCATTTCACTTGTAGGAATGGTCATTTTTTGCTAAGTTTTACTGGTGAACCTAAAATTTAAACCGCATGAACAGGAGATCTCATGAAAGCCTTTCACGAAAATAGAACTTACCATTCCACTTTCCCCTTCACTGTAATAATGTCTAATGATATTGATTTTCTAGCCCACTGGCATAACGATCTTGAGATAGTTTATGTATTTGAAGGTTCAATTCGGATGGGAATTAACTCCGAAACGAGGATCTTGAAAGCGGGAGATATGGCTATATGCAGCAGCGGAGACATCCACTACTATGACAGTAAAGACAGCAGCTCCAAGATAATGATGGTGATATTCAATCCTTCGTTAATCGGTTTTCCTGGAGGATGGCCTTTGAATGTGAGACTGACTTCACCATTTATAGAGAAAAAAATTGCTACACGAGAAGAAGAAGTGTGTATCAACAACCGTCTTTCTCTGATCCTGCAAGAACTTATGAATGAATATAATCAGAAGCTGGAGTATCATGAACAGGTAATCATTGGCCTTTTGCACGAATGGAGCGGACTCATTTTACGGCATGTTCCTTCGGATAAGATTAATCCACAGAAAGATAAAAGGCGCATCACTAACATGAAGATTATGCAAGGTGTTCTTGAATACCTCGACGTCAACTACATGCATCCCATCACACTTGCTGACGCTGCACGGCAAGCCAATATGAGCCTCTTTTATTTCTCCCGCTTCTTCAAGAATCTTTCCGGTATGAGCTATATTGCGTACCTTAGCAACATCCGAGTCAACCAGGCAGAACAGCTGCTG
This sequence comes from Paenibacillus sp. VTT E-133291, assembly GCF_002264395.1. Lineage (GTDB taxonomy): Bacteria > Bacillota > Bacilli > Paenibacillales > Paenibacillaceae > Paenibacillus_AQ > Paenibacillus_AQ nitricinens. The sequence goes on along the minus strand of NZ_NFVA01000001.1, from coordinate 217,901 downwards.
CTGACCACAGACAAAACCATTTTGGATATCGCGCTGGAATGCGGTTTCACTAATATCCGCACCTTTAACAGAGTATTTAAACAGATTAAACAACGGACTCCAAGTGAATTACGTTAAATGATACATCGTCCGTTATCTTATTTATGCAAACAAAAAACCGATGATCTTTTGGTTTAGATCATCGGCTTTATTTTAATCTTCCTTAGAAACCATATTTAGCTTCTTCAGCCTCTCGAATTTTGGCATAAGTCTCAGAGAGTACATAGGTATCTTCCACTAAGCGGTCTATACGGAATAGCACATCATCATTTACTATTTCTTTTCGATAAAAATCCTTCTCTTCTATAAATACATACGTTTGAACAATTTGCGCTTTCATATAGGCCAATATCGGTTTCAAATGCTGCTCAGCTACCAGATAGTGTCGTGCAGATCCTGCCGTGACGAGCATACTTACAACCTTGTGCTGAAATGCTTTTTCAGGCGCTAAATCGAATATATTCTTTAGTGTTGCTGGGATGGAGGCTTGAAATATAGGTGTTCCGATTACAATTACATCTGCATCCATGATCGTTTGAATGACGTACTTGGTATCCCCTTCGTATTCCAGATAATTGCGACCATCACTGAACTGAACATCATACTCCGCCAGATCTAGAAGTGTAACTTCTGCATCTTGGTATTTTTTATAGAACGAATTTACTGTGTAATTCATGGCGATTCTGGTTTTTGAGCCTATCTTTGACCCCGATAACGCTATGATTTTCATATTTCTGACCTCCTAGAGTTTATTTTTTTGCCGTATATTTTTTAATAGCCGGTAGAATCTCAGAACCAATTAAATCTATGTTTTTCATTAAACTTTCAAAAGGTACGCCACCAAAATCCATTTGTGCGATATATCGTTGATGGCCGAAGAGTTCATGTTGATATAGAATTTTTTCAATGATTTCCTGTGGGCTGCCAATATTCATAACATCGCGCGGATCGGCTCCTTGAGCAAAAGCCTGTTTAGGAAAACCACGTCCATTGGTTAATTTCATTCCTTCGTTTATATATGGATAATAGGCTCTTTGTGCCTTCTGTGTTGTTTCATCCGCGTAAAAGAATCCAGCAGTCGCTACAGGCAACTTCGACGGATCGAATCCGTTCTGGCTTGCAGCTTCACGATAAGCATCAATGGATCTTTTAAACAAGACTGCGGGACCCCCTAAATGGGCCAAAAACATTGGAACACCTGCAATGCCTGCTTTGATCGCACTTGCAGAAGTTCCCCCTACAGCTCTCCATATCGGTAAGTTTCCCTCAGGACGGGGGAGGATTCTTGCATTTTTGAGAGGGTTACGAAATTCTCCCTTCCAATTCATAACTTCGTTTTCATTTATCTTTAATAACAAGTCGAATTTTTCTTCAAATAATTCCTCATAATCATTAAGATCATAGCCCAATAGTTCATATAACCCCACTCTAGAGGCACGGCCAGCTATTATTTCAGCCCGACCATTTGAGATCAAATCAATTGTAGCGAAATCTTCGTACACTCTAACCGGGTCAGAGGTGCTTATAATCGTAGATGAGCTACCTATTTTCATTTTCTTAGTAGCCTGTGCAATAGCTGACAGCACAACGGTATGCGCCTGAGTAGCAAAATACTCTTGATGACTCTCTCCTACACTAAAAAAATCAATTCCTGCTTGCTCCGCTAATTGAGCCAAGTCAATAATTTCACGTATGCGTTGTTTGGCAGATATTCTGCTCCCAGTTTCAGGGTTCGCTAGATGATCACCTAATGTATAAAGTCCAAACTCTAAGCCGTTGTCTGCATTGATCCGATATTGTTCCATAATTATCCTCTTTTCTTTAAAAAGTTAGAATTCATTTATGATTTTCCCATTAAATATATTTAAGTTAGTCACTATAATAATTATAGTTAAGTGCTCTCATAATGTCAAACTAATGACCCTGTTAAGAAAAAAAACTACTCGAATCAAGCCTTTCTGCTAAGAATCCCTTATAATAATCTCCACATGGTATATATAGGATATTGATTTGATTATTAAAGTGATAAACAAAAAAAGGAGACTTGTAGTCATGCACAACCGCCGCTTCATGAACGTATTACTTATTCTTTTCTTATCGGCTTCCAATTCGACTCCGATCTTCGCATCGGCTTCGGTTGTACCGAAGTTATCCGATTCTATCCAACGTTCTGCAATCCAACCCTCTGTCACAATTAATGGCATAAACTTTTTCTTTCAAGATGAGTTGCCTACGCTAAAAGAGGGAACAACGTTCGTTCCAACCCAACTTTTTGAGCATCCTGACATACAAGCCGATATTTCGAAGTTTATAGATAACCCTTATCCGCATGTTTTTATTTCTCATTTTAACGGAGCACTTTCTATTTATCCGGATAAAAGTGATTATATGTTTAGCGATTACAACGAAGATATAGAGGATTCTGACGTCTGGATCGATTGGAAGAGTCCTACACCTTATCTCTCCGGCAGTGATATTATGGTCCCATTGCGCGCCATTGCCGAACGAATCGGGATCTCCGTTGATTGGGATGTAGCAACTAGAACAGCGAACATTACCACGGATGATGACTTTCGTGCTGAACTCGAATCTCCTGAGGCGTGGCAAGATTGGCTAGGCATGAAACCTATAGAGATGGATGACCCCTCAGGAGAGGCAATAACAGAGCAGGAGTTAACTCAATTTGCTATTTTGAGCGGACTTCCAGTTCTGGACTCTCGGATTATTGATAAATATACGGCTGTACTCTTACATATCGAAGAGGAAGATGGCGTAGAATCGCTTACGTTGAAATACGTCGATCGTTTAAAAAACGGGAGTTTGGACTGGAGTATGGATTTAGGCATGGGGGATGATGGAGACGACGTCCAAGTGAAGCGGAGCGGACAGCTCGTTAGTGTCGGTATGTTCGATCAAGGTCTTAAGAAGCAATTCAGTCATTTCGATGTAAGTTATAAAGTTCATGATAAGAGAGTAACTCACACCTATGATATCGCAGGGAAACAAGGCATGTTTTTTGATATTCCTGAGGAAGTGACAAGCGGAGAGATAACTTTCTTTGGGAAAAACGGTTACACATTCGAAACGTATTTCTGGTGAGCTGACGAGCTATTATGCTGTATAGCGAGTCTAACCAGTATACTCGCACCAGGAACTAGCATCGCTTCATCGATATTAAACTGTGGCTGATGGATAGCATGGTAAATCCCCTTCTCCTTATTGCCGCAACCGATAAAGGCGAAGGCACCAGGGACTTTTTCAAGATACCAACCAAAATCCTCACCAGCCAGACTTGGCTGCTCCAGAAGTATTACCTGATCCTCTCCTAGAACTGCACGGGCTGCATGAAGCACCTGCTGCACCGCTTCCGCATTGTTCACTACTGCAATTCCTTCACGCAGCTCCAGCTTGTATTTCCCTCCGTAAGACTCAGCTATAGCTGAAAGCATGGCGCTGTAAACCATTTGTAATTTCAGCTACCGTCGTCTTGGTAAATGCTCTGAACGTTCCTGTCAGTTCACTGTGTTCAGCGATCACATTAACAGCAGTACCAGCCTGCAACGTTCCGAAGGCCAACACCGCCGCCTCCTGCGGATCGATTCGATTAGCCATTAAACCGTTAATTTCTCCTATAAATTGTGCCGCCATCTGGATCGCATCTACAGCTCTGTGCGGAGCACTATGATGACCGGATGTCCCCTGAAATTCCACCTTAAAATGGCTGGACGCTGCCATGGCATCATGAGGGTGAATACCAAGCGTTCCAACTGGAAGCTCTGGCATGACATGCAGCGCGTAGGCATAATCGACACCTTCCAGCACGTTATCCTCAATGAGATCGCGGCCGCCCGAGAGTAATCTTCCATCAAGCGGACTCTTGACCGCGCCTTCCTCAGCTGGTTGAAAGACGAAAATAATGGTGCCAATCAATCGTTCCCGGAAGGCTGCCAAGGTTCGGGCAGCCCCCAACAGCATAGCGGTATGGGCATCATGGCCACAGGCGTGCATGATGCCGTCATTGACTGACTTGTAAGGCAACTCATTGCACTCTTGTATCGGCAGAGCATCCATATCTGCCCTTAGAAGAAGCGTGGGGCCACTATTTCCATTGCCTGCTAGGCCTTGCAGGAGGCCGACCACCCCCATTCCGAAATGTTTGCCGACATTTCTCCGTACTGTGATCCCCCACTCCTCCAACAATTCTGCTACTTTATTAGAAGTGCGGACGACATCATACAGTAGCTCCGGATGGGCATGCAAATCACGACGGTATTCAATCATTTCATCCTGCAGCTGACCGGTGTAATGCATCATCTCCGCAATATTTGAGTTTTGGTGGATTGCGAATACTGGATCAACCGTCAAATTTGCCCTGCTGGCTGAGAAGCTTTGGAATAGCGGTTCTCCGGCAACGGAATGCCGAGGTTTCCACGCAGCGTGCCACTTTCGTATTCAGTGCGGAACAAACCCCGCTCCTGCAGAATCGGTACCACCCGATCGATGAATTCCTCCAGTCCGTTAGGGACGGCAGCCGCGATCATAAATCCATCTGCCCCACCACTCTCAAACCAAGTTTGAATCTGATCAGCTACTTGTTCCGGTGTTCCAATGAAGCTGCTGCGTGGAGTAGCTGATTGCAAGGCGACCTGCCGAAGTGTCAAGCCTCTCTCCTTCGCATCCTTTTTGATTTTATCCGTTCCGCTCTGAAAGCTATTACGTCCGAGCTCGCCAAGCTCAGGAAAGGGCTCATCCAGCGGATATTGCGAGAAATCATGATGCTCGAAGAATCTGCCTAAGTAGTTCAGTGCATTCTCAATCGTTACAAGGCCAGCAATCTCCTGGTATTTGCGCTCTGCCTCCTCCGGTGTGTCACCGATGATTGGAGCGATTCCAGGGAAGATCAGCACCTCCTCCGGATTCCGGTCAAACGAAGCTACCCGTGTCTTAACATCGTTGTAGAATGCTTGGGCATCTTCTAGCGTTTCGTGTCCAGTGAAGATAGCATCTGCTTCCTTGGAGGCGTAATTTTTACCGACTTCCGAGGATCCTGCCTGAAATACGACTGGCTGCCCCTGTTTCGAACGAGCAATATTCAGCGGTCCCTTCACAGAGAAGAACTCTCCTTGATGGTCCAGGGTATGCATTTTTTGCGGATCAAAGAATACACCTGACTCCTTGTTGCGTACAAACGCATCATCCTCCCAAGAATCCCATAATCCGCGCGCCACCTGCAAATATTCGGTAGCAATGCGGTAGCGCTTGCCATGGTCAGGATGTTCTTTTTTGCTGTAATTTGACGCAGATCCTTCCAGAGGTGAAGTCACCACATTCCAGCCGGCCCGGCCGCCGCTGATTACATCCAGTGAGCCGAATTGACGCGCTACGGTAAATGGTTCACTGTACGAAGTAGACAGGGTACCAACTAAACCGATGTTAGTGCTGACGGCTGCGAGTGCGCTAAGAATGGTCAGCGGCTCAAACCGGTTAAGGAAATGAGGAATGGACTTTTCATTAATGTACAGACCGTCTGCGATGAAGATCAGATCCAACTTGCCTTCTTCTGCCTTCTGTACCCACTCTTTGTATAATTCAAAGTTTACACTGGCATCTGGTTTGGCATCTGGATGGCGCCACATCGACGTGCTGCCTCCTACCCCATGCAGCAGTGCACCCAGCTTCAGTTGTCTTGGTTTGGTCATGTTCATTCCTCCTAAAAGTTTTGTGAGCATACGCTTCTTAGATTTCAATTCATGAAAAACTGACTTCGGAAGCAATCATTGCACAAACGATGCATTAGCTGCGCCCTGTTTGATTCGTTCGATCTGGCCAAGATGTCTCTCCACATGTGCAGTGAAGCCGCGCACGATATCGGAAATTTTCACAGTCTCCCCCTTGAAATTAATTCCGCTTTTCTCCCAATCTTCTTCGCTAAGCCGTTCAAACAAAAGGCTGTTATAGTAAAGCAGGCTGCGGAACAGCTCCAAATTGTCGGAAGCATTGCCGCTGTTGGCGTACTGACCGCTGACCCAAGCATCCTGATTGAAGACCGGAAGCTGTGCAGTCGTAGCCGCTAAAATATCACGAATGCGGAACGAAACTACGATGCTGTGGTCAGCCAGATGAGTCAATACCTCAGTCACACTCCAACTGGCGGGTTCTGCCTTCCATTTCAGCTGTTCCTCTGTTAACCCTGCGGTCGACTTTACCAATTGATGATACGTCTTTAGATAATCACTGATTTGAACTCTGCTCATTAAATCCCCTCCAATATAAGACTTGTTCGCGAATGATCCGGTGGTGCGAAACGAGATAACGAAAAAGGCAGGATGTTATGAGTTGTAGCTCCGCCGATCGCTAAGTCAGCCAGTATTTCACCCACAACACTAGAAAACTTAAAACCATGCCCCGAAAACCCTCCAGCTATCAGCACATTGGAATGAAGCGGATGGCAGTCTATAATGAAATCTTCATCAGGCGTATGCTCATATTTACATGCAGAACCTTTTAGCAATCGACCAGCTGCACCGGGCATGTAAGACTCCAGTACCTTGCGGAGGTCACCCTCATCGCTGGCTTCACTGCCGAACGGGGCAAGCGGTGAACCCGGCTTCCATTCCAGCCCTGTATCGTGGCGGCCTATCTTTAGCCCAGCTCCATCAATGCTGGGTAATCCGTAATAGCCACCCTCCTCTGCTCCTAACGTAAAGCCAGGGAAATTACCAGCAGTAAAAGCAGGGGAGCTCTCAAACCAGCCCACAACTTTGGCGGATTGCTTTAATCGGCAAATGTACAAAAGGTGCAAATTTGCCAAACCAAGCTCCTGCACTAAGAATAGCTGCCGCTCCGTGATAATCGCCATTTGTCGTATGAACTGAAACGCTGCCTTCGCGAGCGGTGACATTCACTACTGGAGAGTTCGTCAACAGTTCCGCACCATGTCCAAGGGCAAGCTGACGGTAGGCGGAAATACAGCGTTCGCTGTACAAATACCCGGCATCTGGTTCATACATTGCCGCGAATGATTCCGGTATGTTCAGTGCTGGCCAGCGCCGCCGGATCTCTTCGGCATCCAAATGCTGTACGTGCACCTTCCGTTTCTTCGCTTCTTCGAGACGACCGTTGAAGGAATACACTGTGCTGTCTACGAGATTCAATACGCCTGAGCGGACAAGCAGTTCTGTTCCGCTCAACTGTTCCGCTTCTTTCCATAGTGTATCTGCCCGCAAAGCTAAATCAATGTAGGCCGGATCACCACTGTAGGCATGCCGGATCAGCCGGGATTCCCCGTGATGGCTGCCCTGTGTATGTGGAGGATCGAAGGCATCAACTAGCAGCGTCTTCACTCCACGCCTCGCAAGATTGTAACCAGCACTCAGGCCCATCGAGCCTGCGCCTACGATAATTACATCGTAACTTTTATGTTCAGCTATAATTCTGCACTTCCACCGGAATTGTAGTACTCAAGGGAACGTACAGCTGCATCCGCAAGGAAATGTGCTGCCACAGGAAGTGCCTGTTCATCCAAATTGAAGGCTGGATGATGCCATTCTTGGCTTCCTTCAGTACCTATAAAGACGAACAATCCCGGTACAACGCGCTGATAGAAGGCAAAATCCTCTCCGGCCAATGAAAGCTCTGGTTTGACCGTCCGGTAGCCAAGAGCTTCAGCCGACTCTATTCCTAACGCTGCTAAGGCGGCGTCGTTGATAACCGGAGGCGGCCCTTCGATCCAGCGGACAGTGGCTTTTGCTCCAAGAGCAGCTGCCACACCAGTCGCCACTTCCCGAAAGCGGTCAAGTACTTTGCTGCGCACCGTTTCATCAAAGGTACGGATTGTACCCTCAAGCACGGCTTTTTCGGGGATGATATTCCATGAATTTCCGCTGTGAATCTGCGTCACACTGACCACCGCACTTTGTAGGGGACTGACATTACGACTTACAATGGATTGAAATGCGGTCACGATATGCGAAGCAGCTACAATCGGGTCTATCCCCGCTTCTGGAACGGCAGCATGAGAACTGCCACCCTGCACTTCAATCACAAACCCGTCAGCCGCTGCCATTAGAGGGCCCGCCGTAATACCGATCGTTCCGACTGGCAGTTCCGGTTTGTTATGCAGCCCGATTACTGCCCGGACTTCTTCTAGCGCCCCGCTAGCAATGAGCCGCTGTGCCCCTTGCGCCTTCTCTTCGGCCGGTTGAAACAACAGGCGTACCGTTCCTGGTAACTGATCCTCGCGTTGCTTCAATTGATAGGCGGCACCGATCAAGGCAGCTGTATGAAAATCATGTCCGCAGGCATGCATTTTGCCGGGATACAACGAAGCATAAGCTGCTCCGGTTTCCTCCTGGATTGGCAAGGCATCGATATCTGCGCGCAGCGCGATGACCGGACCGGGCTGCTTGCCCCCAATTTCTGCGATCACTCCGGTAGACAGACCGTAATCTATGATCCTGACTCCTGTCCGCTCCAGCAGGAAAATAATATATTTTGTTGTCTCATATTCTTCGTTGGACAGTTCCGGGTGCCGGTGCAGATGACGGCGTATCCCGATTAATTCTTCTCCAAGCGCTTCCGCACTCCGCTCTTTAGCTTTACTAGTCATATACAGTCACCCTCCTTTAAACGATTTCCTGTGTGATCCTGATCCGCCGGCTCATGCCTCTGCCGGCACTTCAGCGATTGCTTCGCTCAGTAGCTCAAAGGAGCGATACCTTTTGTCAAAAGGCTGCACATTCGTAGTTATGATGAACTCCTCAATACCGGATGCCTCTGAAAGTGCCAACAGCTGTTCACGTACAGAGTTCTTTGTTCCTTTGGTAATCTCTGGTTCCAGCTCTTCAATCGTGTAGGCTTCATTGCTCTGGCGGGCAAACTCCTCCGCCTGTTCCCGGGTTCCAACGGTTAGCTTCTTCCCGCTTGCCAGCTGAATCCGAATCAACTTATGTGCGCCCGCCAGTTCTTTCGCTTCCTCTTCGGTCTCAGCCACCACTAGTGCTAAAGCGATAATTGCTTGCGGTTGTCTGCCCTGTGAAGAAACAAAACCGCTGCGGTAAGCACGAATAGCATCTAGCGCTACTGTCTTATCGCTATTAATAAATAGGGAGAACACATAAGGTAATCCAAGTTCAGCAGCAATCTCTGCACTGCCTACACTCGCGCCAAGCACATACAGCTCAGGCGGAATACCAGGAAGGGGACCTGCCTTCAACCCAGCCAGCGGGTGGTTTTCTTCGAGCCGGTTATGCACATATTTCTCCAGCTCGATGATTTTGTCCGTTAGGCTAGGGGATTCGGTTCTTTCCTGCTGAAGCGCTTGTGTGCTGCGCGGGAGACCGCCGGGAGCGCGTCCCACTCCGAGATCCACTCGGCTAGGAGCAAGTGTAGCCAACACATTAAAGTTCTCCGCCACCTTGTACGGGCTGTAATGCTGGAGCATGATGCCACCGGAGCCAATGCGGATGCGCTCTGTTTTGGCCAACAGATGTGCGATGAGTACTTCTGGAGAAGAACCGGCCACCTGCTCGGAGTCATGATGCTCCGAAACCCAGAATCGACGGAATCCAAGCTCCTCGGACAGTTGAGCCAGCTTGATCGTATGCTGGAATGCTTCCTCTGGCGTTTCTCCCGGATAGATCGGACTTTGATCGAGTACGCTGATTGTAATAGCCATTGTTTTTCCTCCTATATGGAATAGTTAAATTCAGGTGTGATTCGCTTCAGGAACTGCTTCGTTCTTTCTTCGCGCGGATGATTAAACAGCTCTGTCGGCGTTCCTTCTTCAACAATGACGCCTCCGTCCATAAAAACTACATGATTCGCCACATCACGAGCAAACCCCATTTCATGGGTGACTACAATCATCGTGATGCCTTCCTTGGCAATTTTCCGGATAACAGCCAGCACCTCACCCACTAGCTCAGGGTCCAGCGCCGATGTGGGTTCGTCGAACAAGATAACCTCTGGCTCAAGCGCCAAGGCTCGGGCAATCCCTACGCGCTGCTGCTGACCCCCGGACAGCTGACTCGGGTAAGCGTCCAGCTTGCTGGCAAGACCTACCTTTTCAAGCAGTGCTATACTCCGCTTTCTCGCTTCGTCCTTCGGAAGCTTTTTGACAATTAACAGCCCTTCCATCACGTTCTCCAGCGCAGTTTTATGACGGAACAAATTGTACTGCTGAAATACCATTGCCGTTTTTTGCCTAAGTTGATGAATCTCCTTTTTTCGGGCGTGTCTGCAGTTCACTTTGAAATCGCCAATGGCGATCTCTCCGCTGCTTGGTCTCTCCAGATAATTCACGCAGCGTAAGAGAGTCGTTTTGCCTGAGCCACTGGGACCGAGAATGACGACAACCTCCCCCTTCGTCACTGTTAAATCTATATTGTTTAACACCTGATTCCGACCGAATGACTTCGAAATTTGCGCAAGTTTAATCATGCTACTCCACCTCGATTGTAAAGATTAATCCTTTTCTCAATGACCGACGTCACACGTTCGATCAGAAACGTTAGTGCCCAGAAGATCAGCGCTGCCGCCAGATATGCCTCAAAAAACTTCCAGTTCGTTGAAGCCACTATCTGTGCCTTAGCATTGATATCCACCACCGAAACCGTAAAAGCAAGGGTAGATCCGTGCAGCATACCGATAACTGAATTCGAAAGATTAGGCAGACTTGCCGCCAGCGCTTGAGGAAAAACAATCCGCTTTAGTGCTTGGGGCGTTGTCATACCGATAGAGTGGGCCGCTTCTAGCTGACCACGATCCACAGCGAGCAGACCGGAACGGACGACCTCGGACATATAAGCTCCAGCAGTAATCGAGAACGAAATATAAGCAAAACCGATCATCGGAATCGAAACCGACCTAAAGCTCCAGCCGAAATGAGCCGCCAGACCATCAATCAGCACAGGAAGCCCAAAATATATAAGCAGCAGATGCGTCAGCATCGGTGTCCCGCGGATGAATGTAACATAACCGACGGCCAGCGGATGCAGCAGTGGAACTCTGTAAAGCCGGATCAAGGCTACAGCCACTCCAATCACAAAACCAATCCATACAGAGACAACCGTAATATATAAGGTCGTAGGAATTGCACTCAGAATTTGTACCAGCGCAGTCCATATAAACGATGGGTCCAATTTCATAATCCGGTGCCTCCTTTGCCCGGTCCCAATTCTGCAATAATGCGTCGGTAGGACCAGTTTTTGTTAATTTTAAACAATTTTTTGTCAGGCGTATTTCGCTTTTCATGCCGTAGCAGATGGTGTTCTGCTACAAGCAGCAGCTTCTCAATCGTAAAGCTGATGACCAGATAGATAAGCGCAAGCGCGATATAGGTTTCAATAAAATGCTGTGTTAAGCTGCCAAGCGTCTGAGCTTTACCTGTCATTTCCATCACGCCGAGAGTAAAAGCTAATGACGTATCTTTCAGTAGTGCAATTACTAGATTGGAGAATACAGGAACTGCTATACCTAGCGCTTGGGGCAGCACGATTCGTGTAAAAGCTTGAAATCCCGTCATCCCCGCAGCATATGCAGCCTCCACTTGCCCCTTATCCACCGCCATCACAGAAGCCCTAATCATTTCGGACATGTAGGCTCCCGTATGCAGACCGTAGGTTAGAATCACAAAGACAAGTACTGGAGTTCGGGTCATATCCACATGGACCAGCTTCATGATTTCAGGCAGACCATAATAAAACAAGAAGAGCTGGATAAGAATCGGAGTTCCCCGAAAAAAAGAAATATAGATTTCGGAGAGGGTCTTTAACACAGGCACTTTATAAAGTCTTGGCAGAGCTACGAGAAAGCCGACAATAATTCCTGTCAGTAGAGAACAGGCGACAATCAGAAGCGTGGTGCTTAAAGTCCCTAGCAGCTTAGGCAAAAACGAAAATACAAAACTGATATCAAACTGTGCGCCCATATATTCCCTCCCTTCCCGTGCTCACCGGCTCAATCATTTAACCGAATCCGCTGTAACATCCGCACCCAGCCATTCCGTGCTCAGCTTACCCAGTGTTCCATCCGTCTCCAGCTCTTTAATCGCACTGTCAATCGCATCTGACAGCTTTTGTGAATCGGCATCATCCTTACGGAAAACATAGAGAATGTCCGCAGAGGACAGCTCGTCGCCCGTTGCTTTTAGCTGACTCTGCGGATCAATGATCGGGAGTACAAAATCTGCAGCTAGCGTAGCGTCCACACGCCCAGTACTAATCTGTGCGACGGTATCATTCGCTGCACCGTTCTGATACACGATATTAATCGCATTGTCATGCTCTTTATTGTAGTTCTCCAGAATTTGCGCTTGTGCGCTTGTCGCACCGACTAACACCTTTTTTCCTTTGAGATCATCCAGTGATTGGATCGAGTCATTATCCTTCGCCACTACGATGCGGTTTCTCCAGTGGGCATAGGCTTCTTTGTTAAAAGAATATTTCAACTCCCGCTCCGGATTTTTCTCCATGACATGAGCAACCAGGTCGATTTTTTTAGTTTCCAGACTCAGCAGTAAATTGCTGAAATCCATGGTTTGAAACTCGAATTCATATTCAGGCAGCTGCTTATCGATTTCTTTGAGCAGTTCCACATCGAAGCCTGTAAGCTTGCCGTTCTCATCTATGAAGCAGACCTTCGGAAAAGCAGTACCCGTGCCTACGATCACCTTAGTTACCTTTGTCGAACCATTTGCCGTTGCCGAAGCTTCGGCTGCATTTCCATTCTGGCTGCTGTTCGTGCTGTTATTTCCGCAACCTGCTATCGCCAGTGTCAATAACGATGCAATTACTAATGAAATGGACTTTTTCATTGTTCTATCCCCTTTGAATGAATTGTGGTTTATTTATGAGTGTTTTTTTCATCAGATACATAATGCCGTCACCATTCTGCTGATCCAGTTCCAGAAACCGTTCATACCCCCGGCGTTCATACATTTGAACTAACCATGGGTGCTTCTTCGCCGTTGCCAGCGTGACCGCAGCCGAACCCAATTGTCCAGCAATAATGTGCTCTTCCACCCAATTCAGAAGCTTTCCACCATAACCTCTGTTACTGTAATCCGGATGAGCAGCAAACCATTTAATAAAAGGCAGTGGGCTAATCTTCTTCATCTCTTCTTCTTTTGAAAGTGTTATCGTCGCAACTATCGTTCCATCAACTTCCAGCACATAACACTCATTCGTAGCAATATTGTCTTCAATAAGTGCCAAGTCAGCTGTAGCCGCCGGCCAATGCAGCCCGAGCTCGCGAATCAGCTCATACGCACGATATGTAACCTCTAGTAAATTCTCCGCATCTTTCAGTTCTGCCAATCTGTATGTCTCACTCATCGCAAGCCCTCCATCCTTCCAAAATTAAATTTATAATTCCTATAGAAATAGTCAACATTATATGCAATTAACTTTATCACTGCATGTGACCATGCGCTAATAGAGTTTTTTAATACATCTATACAATTAGTCGATCTCCTGTTTTACCAATACCGAGTTCAAGAAGAGTTTCTATGAATTCAGCGTTCTCCCCATTTAATGAAATCAGGCTGGTTCGTAAGGAGATGCCTTCCGTCTCCGCAATATCCACCCGTACTAACGTCCCTGCCGCTACTTCCTCTTGCACACTAAGTGCCGGAAGGAAACAGATGCCTGCTTTTTTCAACACCAGCTTCTTGGCTGTCTCCAGGTTATCCACCTGATATTCAATCTTCGGCGGCTGTTCCATGCTCTCAAATACACGATGCAGCCGCATCCAATCCAAAGACCCGCATTCAAAAAAGACCAACGTCTCCTGACGGATATCCTCCAGCGAAGCGCGTTGTACCTTAGCTAAGCGATGTCCCTCCTGTACATACAGAGAGATGGGATCTTCGCAGAAAGGAAAAGCTTGAATGGCCGGATTTACGACCTTACGGATAAAAGCCAGATCTAGCTCTTTCGATTTCAGCTTATCAATCAATACTTCCGTAGAAGCTGTCGTCAGCTTAATCGTGATATGCGGATACCTGCGCTTCAAATGAAGCATCAGATGCGGCATTAAATAATTGGAAACCGAAACAGTACTGCCGATCCTCAGTTCATTTGGAATATGCCCCTTGGCCTGCACCTGATATTTACCGTTCTGATAGATCTGAAGAATCTGCTGGGCATAGGGAAGAAATTGCTTTCCTTTATCCGTTAGGCTAATCTGCTTACCTAACCGATCAAACACTCTGCAATCCAATTCTCTTTCGAGCGATTGAATCCGTGCCGTAACTGTCGGCTGAGAGATATATAGGACTTCGGCCGCTTTATTGAAGCTTCCATAATGGTTGATGTAGACAAAAGCCTCAATATTTTCAATGTTCATCCCTAATCCCCCTAAACTAATATTAACTTTACTATTCCGATGTAAAAACAATGAAATATGACGATGCTTTCCTATAGATTTTGTTTATATCTTATTCACGTCCCCATTTTTTGTCAACTTAAATTCCGTGTAAATCAATCGGATTTTGAATCAAACGTTATGTTTATTTCATATAGAGCTTTTCTATTCATATATCAAAATTATAAAATACCCCTTATATAACTCGGAATTATAGTTTATAATGACTTCATTCTTATGAACTAATACATTGGACTGAAAGGGGATCCCGAGAATATGTCACAAAAGATTATTATCCGTGAAGCTGAGAATAAGGACCGCGATGCCATCGCTGAAGTGATACTGGACGCTTACCACCAATATTCCGAGATCATGCCCGAGCCGTTGTGGCTAGCTTACCGGAAATCACTTCTTGAATCTGTCCATGGCGATGCCCCGATCGTGCGGATCATCGCTGAAATCGACAAGAAAATCATTGGTAGCGCACTCTTGTTCAGCTCCTCGGAAACGGCATACGGTAAACCTGAGCTAGGCATTCACTCCCCTATCCTGCGCTTACTTGCCGTATCCCCATCCGCTCGCGGTCTCGGTGTTGCAACCCATCTAATTGACGAAGCTGCAAGGAGATCTCGCGAGTTGGGTGCCACCACTTTGAATCTGCATACCTCAGAAATGATGGCTTCAGCAATTAAGCTCTACTATCGCTTAGGCTTCAAACGGGCGTATGAGACCGATCTTATGAACGGCAAAACCCTGGTACAGGGTTTCCGGCTAGACCTACTGACTTCCGCCCGAACTACAGCAGGCTAATTATAAAATTCGGGTACAGACTAACCCGATGAATATAACGTATTCTTAAGCATTGTCTTGAAATTATAAAAAAGAAGCCTCGGGAAGCTTCCCAATGATCTTATGTGATCATTGCAGCGAGCTTCCGAGGCTCAATTAATTTCCTTTTTTATAGGTAATTTCTTTAAAACTCACAGTAATATTCCTTTCATTATCGGCATCGCTCATTTGATGATCTGGCGTAACGGTTGCGCTGGAGGGGATGGACGAAATGCTGGCCCCCCTCTGCTTCTTTTTTACATCATAGAGATAATAAGAAACATTCTTAACCTTCAGCCCTATAGTATCCTTGTACAAAAGTTCTACAGAATAGGACTTCATCACGGCTATATTAGCATCCATCCATCCTACAACTTCAACCGCTGCATCTTCATGGTCGCTTTCAGTCATAATAGTGCAGATGGGAAGCCCATCCTGATTATAAAAATTAATTATTTGTGGAGCTATTTTCAAATAATCGATATCGATGTCATGGATTCGGTTTTGGTTGACCTCTGCTGTATCCATCCAAGCAATCGTGCCCGCCGGGTTCCACTTTATTTTCTCAGAAGGTACATATCGCTCTTGTGGTAACGGTACAGTATGTAGCGAAGCTCCTTTATTATCGTAAAAGGTTAATTGCCCGCTCTCATCATCATGTACAAATCTCTTAAAGGTTGGTGAAAGAAATAGGGATGGCGCCCCAGTCGTCGAATGAGGGATTACGCGATATTTCAGAAGATGGACATCGTCCTGTCCTTTCTTCAGATCAAAGATCCATACATTACCGAGGTAACTCTGCATAAACAATTTTTGCTCATCAGCTTTCCATTGAAATTTATAAATGTAATCATAATCATCAGAAAGCGGCCAAAAGTCTTCCCGAAGACGTTCGATTTTTCCTGTAACAACATTGTATGAGGACAAATGATATTCCCCAGCTTCTTTCGTCAGATCCGATTCCAGAAATAATAGATGATCCCCGTCCAACGGGATTAGCATATTATAGTTGTTCATAAAGGCATTGTTCCAACGATTATTGGAATCGTTCAGCTCATCGCTCCATTTCACCTTAACCTCATCCGTAGCAGGATCATGGGCTAGCAAAGCATTGATTGCATTGTGATCTCCATAGAAAAAATGAATGGTGTGGTATGTGATTCCCTGCAGCTCAACTACTGCTCCACCGTTTAATATATAGTTATTTTCGGATATGCCCATTGGTTTAGCCACCAGATCTCCATTTGAGCTCCGTACTGCATTAAACTCCAGCCCCTTAAATGTTGAATCCATAAACGTAATTTTTTTTAACTCGGCAGTTGATTCCTTAGTAAGCGTGTAGCCTGTGCTCGTCTCATTCACATTCATTAACATGCCTTGCTCGCTTGATTCGTTAATCCATAAATGAAAGGCATATTTATTATTATCTGAAATTAGAACAATATCGTAGTTAGGCGTTGCGGTATTTAAATTCCCTGGTATTTGTACAGCGTTACGGATGGCTCGGACGAAAATTTCTATGGTTTCATGATCTATGTATTCTTCCTTTATGTTAGCATTCACAGAACCATGTGCTAGAGAGTCCGCTATTGTAATTCGCTTAATGTCCTCATCGATCTTTAGATTATCGGTTTCTGCTTGTTGATCATTTGATTGAAATAAGTGAAGCAATACTGCTTTTTCTGTTTCCGGCAACTTGTAATGCCCATTTTGTCCAGATTTGGTGATAAGACCATTATTCTCGCCAGAGATCCAGAATGAGAATTTTGCGTTTTCTTTATTCTTCATTTCAACAATGGCTTCATAATCAGGTGTAGCAATATCAAGCTTAGCGCTGTCATACTCAGCAGTATGTATAGTTTCATTGAATTGTTCTATTAAATTATTGTCCGTTATGGTCATCGATTCACCGCTGTCGTTCTGAATTGTTATGGAATGAACAGCGCTTAGATCGATCATTGTTTGATTCGCTTTATCCTTATTCCCTGTATTGATACATCCAACAATGATTACTGAAATGACTGCTAAAAGGGCTAGTAGATTTATCCTTTTCATATAGGCTCCCCCTTCGTATTCTCTCTTCTTTAACGTCAAATAGTGGATAAAGTTGCAAAAAGCCACCGTACAGGCCTGTTTTCCTGTAAGGCAGCTTCTCTTTTATCCCAAAGGCTGGAAGAACTATTTAATCTTTATCACTACGTGTTCAGACCCGAAAGCCCTTTAAAAAATTCACAGCCTGACGGATATCTTCCTCTGGATTAGTGCCAACTTCCCGTTCTATGGTCAGGAATCCTGTATAACCGATGTCGTTCAGCGCTTGCAGATAGTTGTTCCAGTCAACAGAGCCCGCTCCGAGCGGAACTTCACGAAAAGCTGTGCCGGTGTCGGCCATTTCAGCTATCTTCTCATGGTCTAATGCGGGTGCTTCATAACCATATTGACCGTAAACATCGCGCGGATCGATATCGGCAAGTTTGAGACCATCTTTAGCATGGGTGTGTACAATGTAGTCTTTTAGTGTATGAACACCTTGCACGGGATCATCACCAGTCACCATCACCATGTTGGCCGGATCAAAATTAACAGAAACCCCTTTGGAACCCAAACCGTCGAGGAACGTCTTCAGACGAGCAGCGGGTTCTGGCCCAGTCTCAATCGCAAAGTAAGAATTCATCTCATGCGCGTATCTGCTTAGTTCCTCACAGGCGATGTGCATGGTTTCATAAATTTTACTGTTGTTGTCAGAGGGAACAATACCGATGTGTGTAGTGACTATATCTGTACCTAGCTCCTTGGCCAGCTCCATAATGCGTTTGGACTTTTCGATTTTGGCATGGTTCTGTGCAGGGTCCTGAAAGCCATGTCCGCCTAAATCTCCAACGAGGGCAGAGATTTCGAGACCCAGTGAAGCGATGTATTCCTTCCATTCACGGCGTGCTGACGGAGATAGGTTAGCGGGATCAAATTCACCTTGCACCGCGTAAATCTGAACGCCATCAGCCCCTGCTTCTTTTGCCTTGCGCAAACCCTCTTTTACTCCGACCTGAAAACTGTCTACGATAACGCCGATTTTGTTAGTGATAATTGGTTTAACCATTGCAATAATCCTCCTTTAAAATGAATTAGATTTGGTTCCAAACACGCTTGATGTATTCCAACCCAAGTCTCGTCCCCTTACGGCACTCTTCCATTCCCTCAAATTCTACAGAGATATATCCGTCGTAACCGCTTTCCTTAACGGTTCGAATGACACTCGGCATGTCAATGTCTCCTTGACCAACGATGGCACCCCTCAACCAGTTCCCACCAGTAGACTGGAACCAGCCTTCGCCAGGCTGGCGATCCTGCGGACGAATATAGAAATCTTTGAAATGTACCATCGAAGCAAGCTTAATATTGTTAGTCACAGCAATAAGCGGATTCTCATCGGCGCACAGGAAGTTACCAATGTCGAGTGTTGTACGGAAGTTATCTCTTCCTACTGCGTGAACCAACGCCTGTACACGATCGCTGTGCTGAATAAAGTAGCCATGATTCTCCACACTGGTCGTGATGCCCAAACCTGCGGCATAATCAGCAATTTCTCGACAGGCTTCAGCCAAATCTGGAAGCTCTTCCAAAAAGTGCGTAATTGATAGATCATTTGACGAGGCTACATCATGCCTCATC
This sequence comes from Paenibacillus sp. VTT E-133291, assembly GCF_002264395.1. Lineage (GTDB taxonomy): Bacteria > Bacillota > Bacilli > Paenibacillales > Paenibacillaceae > Paenibacillus_AQ > Paenibacillus_AQ nitricinens. Next base: position 199,001 of record NZ_NFVA01000001.1, on the reverse strand, counting down.
CGCTGAATGCCTAATGCCGCACAGACGTCTACTTCCCGCTTTACCCGCTCGACTTCCCGCTTTCTTTCCACTGCCTCCAGCCCGGAAAAATTCGCCCCGATAGCATAATTAGACAACTCTAGTCCACGACCTGCTGCCGTTCGTACAATCTGATCAATTAGCTCAGGATTCTCAACCAAATTGATGCCCAAGGGTACAATCTCCGCATGCTCCGCACCCAGATCGGCGATCGTCTCAATCACTCCTTCAAGCGTAAGCTCACCCGTTGAATAAGCTGAATGCAAACTGTAGGTACTGATTCCTAGCTTCATAGTTTCACCTCTTCGCCTTTGGCAGCGGATTCATAGATCGCGCCGAGAATCTTCATGATTGTAACGCCGTCCTGCACAGGACTAATCGGTGTAGAGCCGTTGCTGATGTTGTTCGCAAAATGATTAATCTCATTCTGGAATGCACTGTTGAACTCAAACCCCTTATGATCGGTCTGCGGGTAGGTATTGACGATCGTATCCGACTGTTCTTTGACGATGACTATCTCAGGATCAATTTCAAACCCGCCCTTGTCACCGTACAGGCGCACCGAGCGCTCGTCTTCTTTGGCATGCAGTGTAAAGCTAACATCAACCATCAGCGAAGCTCCATTCTCAAAGCGAATTAGTGCATTTGCTAAATCTTCTACCGTATTGTTCGCTGCGTCGTAATCAGCGGCTTTATAAAAAGAAAGATTCTTGATATTAGAACGATTGCCGAGCTTCCGGTAGGTATTGGCACTGACTGATACTGGATTCGGACGGCCCATCAAATACCAGCATAGATCGATCACATGGACGCCGATATCAATCAATGGTCCTCCGCCGGAGCGTTCAATATCACTGAACCAGCCTCCGGGATTACCAAGTCTCCGGAACGTTGTTGCCTTCGCATAGTAGATTTCGCCGAATTCTCCTTGCTCCACCAATGTCTGAAGTAGCTGGGCATTAGAGTCATAACGCCGTACAAAGCCTACTTGCAAAATTTTTCCGCTCTTTTCCACTGCCTGCTGAACCAGAAGCGCTTCTTCAACCGTGCGGCAAAGCGGCTTTTCCACAAGTACATGCTTGCCTGCCTCAAGTGCCGCGATGCTGATCTCAGCATGAGAGTTGTTCCATGTGCAGATGTTGACGGCATCTATTTCGGAGTTAGCCAGCAATTCACGATAATCCGTGTATACGTTTTCCACGTTATACTCAGTAGCAACAGCTCGTGCACGCTCTTCATTCAGGTCACAAACCGCATATATGGTTGTCTGCGGATTATTCCGATAAGAACTTAAGTGCATGCCGGAGATAGAGCCGGTTCCTATTACGCCAATTTTGATCATATCCATTAATACTCTCTCCTTTATTTTGCATAGGTTATGATTCGTATTATAATGATTTCAACCCTAAACACCATGCAGAGCCTTGCGGTTTCATTTGTACAATTGTGCTATAGGAGGTGCATTCAATAAATGTTGGACTATGATAAACATCTACAGGAACCCATGGACATGCCAGATCCCGAGTTTCCGATTAAAGTACATACCCAGCGCTTCAACCAAGAGGGAGTTTTGTTGTTCCCGCATCATTGGCATGAGCATCTTGAGTTTCTATTTATTGAAAGCGGTGAGGCTGTTTTTGAATGCGGACGAACACCGATCAACGTACGGGCTGGTGATTTAGTTGCTGTGAACAGCAACGAGCTGCATTATGGGGTCAGTGCATCTTCTGATTTATTGTATTATGCGATTATTGCAGATACTTCTTTGCTGCATAGTGCGGTTAGCGACGCTGCCGAAACCAAGTTCATCGCCCCGATTCAGCAGAACCAGCTGCTGTTACGTAATCATATCCGTGGGGATCAGCACATTACTGACTGTGCGCTGGCGATTATTCGGGAGCTAGAACTTCGCGAATTTGGATATGAGCTGGCCGTCAAGTCCGAGCTATACCGCCTGCTAACGCTGTTATTGCGCAGACATATCGTCACCGTGCTCTCACAGGCTGAGCAAGAAAGACGTATTCAAACCGTTGAACGCTTCGCACCTGTTTTACGTTATATCGATACCCATTACCAGGAACCCATTCAAGTTGACGAACTTGCGGCACTAACAGGGCTAAGCCGGTTCCATTTCAGCCGTCTCTTCAAGGAATTAACTGGTCATACGATATCGGAATATATAAATGCTGTCCGTTTAGACCGTGCAGATTATTTATTAAGGCATAGCCAATTGACGATTTCTGAAATCGCTACCACTACTGGCTTCAGTGATATCTACTATTTCAGCCGGACTTTCAAAAAACATAGAAAAGTACCCCCAAGCAGTGTGAGAGGGTTCTAGTTAGGGTGAACAAAGGAAGCCGTCTTCTACTTGCTATCGCTCCTTAATTTTAACATCAAAAAGGTCAGGAGAGGGTAGTCCCCTCGTCTGACCTTCTCTTTTATTTTATTAATTGCATAAAAGAAACTATCTTCCATCTTATGGGTATAATTAACATAATGAAAATATAGGAGGAGATTTCATTGAGAAAAATAATTAAACTGACTATATTAGCACTTGGCATAATGATTCTACCGGGAACAATGATTTATGCCGCATCGAACCCATCTGAAGTTTCATTATATTTCAATAATGTGGTACAAAAACAGGCAGCAGTAATATCCGAGGGAGACATTCTCTTACCTGTTGAACAGCTCTCTAAAAATTTGTTTGCTTTAATCACTTTAGATGAAACAAGTAAATCGGTTCGAATCTACAAGCCAAATGTGAACATGGTATTGCTTGATAACAATGGAGAGATTTTCGGTAAGGTAAAAAGCCCTGCACGGTTTGCCTTTTCAACCTTATTACAAGTGGATCATTTAAAAACAGAAATTTCAGATATAAAACTTACAATCACTGATCCCGCTGACAAAACAGAAACTATCGATAATCAACAAATTAAGAAGAGTGAAGAAAACTTTTGGTTCAAAACTAACGAATTTACTTATTCGTTTAATACAAAAGGCACCTATACAATTCAAGTGTTTTTTAAAGACGTAAATTCAAAAACATGGTATCCTGTCTCTGAAATCGATGTATTCGGCATATGAATTTCCGATAGTTGAAATCTCGTTTTTTTAACTCCTCATTTCTTATTATTCTTAATCACTTCATTAAAACGGTCAGGAAAGTTGGTATGTACCCCGTCTACACCCCAAACCACGGCTTTGTCCATATTCACTTGATAATTCACTGTGTACGGAAACACCTTTAGACCAGCATTTTTCATCTGTGCGACATAGGATGAATTTATTCTTTGAAAGTTAGGGCTAATACCAACCGCATAAGTTTTCACCCGATTGATGAAAGATTCTGGTACTTTATAAACCGGAATATTATACCAGATAATTTGATAAAGCGGAATCTCCGGGTTAATCGAATGAAGCCTACGTAAACTCGCCTCACTAAATGAATGTACGGAAACATGATCAGACAGATTATATTTTTCAATTTGTTCGTTTAATATAGTTTCAATATTCGGATTCGAAGCGGGATCTTTAATCTCAATCATATAGTCTACTTCTTTTCCAAACCTTTCAAATACCTCTTCTAAAGTCGGAATACGTATTCCAGCATATTGATCCCTGGCAAACATGGGATACTGTTTGTTAAACCAAGAGCCAGCGTCTAATTTCGAAAGCTGCTCTAAGGTATAATTCTTAACATAACCCGTTCCATTTGTCGTGCGATTAATAGTTTCATCGTGAATAACAACAGGAACACGATCCTTAGTTAACTGAATATCTAATTCAATATAATCGGTCTCCATATCAATAGCTAGTTCGAATGCAGGTAAAGTATTCTCAGGAGCATATCCCGAAGCACCACGGTGAGCAATGGTATAGACTTTGTCCGCAGGCTCGAGAATTTCCTTCACTTTAGTACGAATCCATGGAGAATAGGCATACATCGAGGTACACAATAAGATCAACAAAAATATGTGAATAAATATAAAATACATCTTAGAATTTTGAATCCTTTGCATAAAGCTTCCCTCTTCTTTTCAATAATTTATTGTTGTTTACTTGGTGCTATTTTTCATAATCAATTCCATGATAGGCGCACCAATCAGATTAATCAACAATACACCAAAAATCAAATTTACGACAATCAGCATCCAAGTTCTGACTTCCAGCGAATCGTACAGCTTATAAAAACTTTTTGATTTTCATGAAAAAACCTTCATATTTCAGTCCTTCTCAAACTAAAAAACACTGATCCAGTTTAGAATCAGTGTCTTGAAGCGACTCATTTTTTTATAGAATTGCTTTACTTGTTGATATGTTCCTTGATTTGCTCAGCGATTTGTTCCAGCAATGCCTCTTTCCCTAATGCAAAGAAAGCTTCATTGTAGTTTTGTCTGCTAGTCATGCGATAGATATTATTCGATTTCACAGCTTTTAGGCTGCTCCAGACCTTACTTTGATCAAGAACATTCTGGTCATTATCAGATAATAAAATGATATGGTCTGGATTAAAGGTAGATAGTGCTTCTAGACTTGTTACTTTTCCTCCCCATGGGTCTGGTTCAGGTGTACCTGGCGCGATGATTAATCCAAGATCATTAAAAATCATATCAGCAATACCTGTGCGTGAATAGATCCGGATTTCTTTCTCTGTAGCTTCGATTACTGCAAACGTCTCTTCTTTGGTAATCTCTGTGATTTGATCATGCAGCTGTTGAGCGCGTTGGTCATAGGCTTTCAGCCACTCATCCATTTCCATTTTCTTATCAAGTACCTCGGCAACAAAAGCAAAGCGCTCTCTAAAAGCATTAAAGCCATAAGGTACCCTTACTGTTGGAGCAATCATATTTAGTTGATCATAGATTTTCTCTTGCGTAGGCCCTGCCAGTATTAAATCGGGATTTGCTGCAATGATCGCTTCCAAGTTCACTTCCGTTTGAAACCATCCAGCGGGAGTTACATCCGGCAGTTCTTTTTTTAGAATAGGTGTGATTTCCAGTGAATTAGCCATATCTGTATTCCCAGTAATCACAGGTCTATATCCAAGCTCCAAAAGTTCTTCGGTTGAGCCAGATACATCGGCAATTCTAACCGGGTTTACCGGTATTTCAACATCTCCCTTGGCGTCCTTAATGGTACGTGTTCCGGAAGAATTCGTAGCGACGGGTTCAGATTTCACCGCAGGTGGAGCGTTTTCTCCTTGAGTCTCCTGCCCTGAATTCCCACATCCGTACAACATCACCATCATGAATAAGGCAATTGCGACAAAAGAGATACGTTTTAAACTGAACATTTTTCCAACCCTCTCCAATCTATTGATAATCATTCTCACTATTAGCAAGTCCGATCATACACTCTGCTGATAGGCTGTACTACCGGCAGAGGGATTGAATAACGGTTTGGCGGATATTTATTGGTTTTCTAACGTTTTTTTATGATTTCAGAAGGATTTATTCCATACTGCTTCCGAAAGGCCTCCGCAAAATGGCTAAAGTTGTTGTAACCTACCATCGTCGCTGTTTGACTAACACTACTGTCCCCAGAACGCATGATTTCCCATGCTTTTTCTAAACGCTTGTTCCGTAAATAGGCAAATACAGTCGTACCGTACTCTTCCTTAAAACCAACTTTTAATTTGTATTCGTTAATCCCCGCCAGCTTGGATAGTTCAATGAGCGAAGGAGGGTATGCCATTTGCTCAAGGATAATTTCCCTGGCTCTCCGAATGCTTTCTCGGTCACTGCGAGATAAATGCAAGCTGCGTTTGGAACGATTCTGTTCAAAAAGAAAAGCGCCAAAATAGGCGGAAAGGAGTTCTAATGCCTTACCTTCTACGTACAACCGACGCATCGAGATATGATAGGGGCAATCCCTCAATTGAACCAATAACCGGGAGGTCTCTGGAAGAATCGGCATACGGAACATCCGAAAAGATTGTGTATTTAACAGCCCGGATAAACTGCAAGAATGTGTAGATTCTTGCTCCAGCATCCACGAATCGAACAGTGCTACCGGCACACCAATGGACAGTAAACGGATGGGCTCTGCACTGCGATAGTGGAATTCGGCGTGGAAATCTCGCATGAGCTGCAATGAACAACTGTCGGGCACCAACTCGTGACTGTTGCCTGTTACATGAACTTCTCCGCTGCCCTGTAGACAAAAGCTTAGCTCAATCATAGCTGCTTCGGATTGAACACGGACTAAACGATCCTCAGTGAAACGGTAATTACTATCAACAATTTCAATCCCGGAAGGTGTGATAACCCTATCGACGTATCCATGGTCACTAGGTTGTGAGAAATGCATTCGCTCTGTGGTGTCCCTTATAGCCGGAGTCTCAAACAAATCATTAAAGTACCCGTTATAGATATTATGGATTGATTTTTTTGACATTAAGTTATACCCACAGCAGATCCGCGGTACACTGAAACCCCAGTAAAGTGTTTTATCATGAGAAGATCACCTTTATTCATTTATTAAATGATAACGATTATCATTTAGATCATTATATTCGAGACATTAGCTAAACTGCAACGGACAATACAAACACCCCCTCATCCTAAAGGATACGGGGGTGTCCATTTCTATTCCATCGGCTTTTAACTTTCGTTGCATCATCCAGCTTCGGATTCAGCTTCTTTCATCTCTTATTTCATCGCTTTAGCTAGCTCTGTGAAAATAACTCCAAGCGCGTAAGCTCCCGCATCCGGATAACCAATGCTGCGTTCGCCTACTGTACCTGCTCTTCCCATACGGGCGACGATATCGGAAGTCTTCCGGGCACCGAGCACCGCCGCTTCTGCTGCTTTGATTGCTGCCACCTTGATATCTTCACCTTGCTCTGCACTATGGGTCCAAGCATCCGCGAACGGAACGAGCGCATCAATCAAGGTCTTGTCACCAACGACAGCACCCCTACCGAAAGATCTTTCACCCGTATCCTGAATCCCTTTAACAACAGCCTGCATCATATCCGCAAACTCCTGAATGGACACCTCCTGCTTCTGCTGTGCAGACTTACTTGCTGCACGGAAGCCCGATCCCCAGATCGGTCCTGAAGCTCCACCACAATGCTCCATAATGATCAATGAACACGCATCAAGGAAGTCACCGATATTGTTAAGATGATGCGCTAGAATGTCTTCCCATTCTACTTTTAACTGCTTGAAGCCTTTGGCTACGCTCATCCCGAAATCACCATCACCGGCGTGGGCGTCTAGCTCACAGAAAGGCACCTCATTCTCGATAATGAGCTCACTCATTTGATCGATCAAATAGACGATATTTTGCAAGGAAAACTGGTTATTCTTAATCACCGCTGCTTCAGCATCCGTATTATTCTTAAAGGATACTGTGCTGTCTGCTTTCTCTTCCTTGATGATCTCTGTATAGTTCACAGGTTCAAATGGACCTTTAACCGACAATGCCGGTGTATCGCACGGAGCAGACAACCATTTCTTCAACGTCTCATCCAGCTTCATAATCGACACTGATGCGCCAGCCATATCGATGCTGGTCATATAGTTGCCGACAAATACTTTAAACACTTGCTTATTCTTCGCCGTCAATTCACGGATCACAGAATTATTCAACAAATAAAGCTCTTGCAGTGGTGTTCCACCAAATCCATTGATCAGAACAGCAACCTCTTGCTGCGACTCATCGTTCATTTGCAAGTTGCTTAGCAAGGACGTAACCATTCGCTGCGCCAGTTCATCCGCTGATACGGCTTTTTCCCTGCGTATTCCAGGTTCACCGTGAATTCCGACTCCGTACTCCATCTCATCCTCTTCGATATGAAACGTCGGGGTACCTTTGGCAGGAACGGTGCAAGACGTGAAAGCGAAGCCGATAGTCCGAACATGATCAATCGCATGCTGTGCTGCTTCTTTCACTTCCGACAGGGACAGTCCTGCTTCTGCCGCAGCCCCGGCTACTTTATGAACTAGAACAGTTCCGGCCACCCCTCGTTTCCCTACGGTATAGAGACTGTCTTCAACGGCAATGTCATCGTCTACTTTGACATATTCCACTTGTATGCCATCTTCACTTGCAAGATGGGCTGCATTTTTAAAGTTCATGATATCGCCGCTGTAGTTCTTAATAATAAGCAGCGTTCCCTTTTGGCTCGCAGAACGGCGGATCGCTTGATAGACTTGAATCTGAGATGGAGATGCAAACACATCGCCACACACGGCTGCATCCAGCATACCGCTGCCTACGAACCCGGCATGGGCCGGTTCATGTCCACTTCCGCCACCGCTAATTAAAGTAACTTTATTGTTGTTGATTTCTTTTTTAGAAATCACTTTGAATTTATCGTTGAAATCCAGCTCAGGATGCGCCAAGACAAGTCCATTGCACATTTCCCGGACTAACGTTTCCGGTTTGTTCATAATTTTCTTCATCTTAAAGCTCCTTACTTAATTTATATTGACGGCCTAATTGGTCGGCAGCCATAATGGCTGATGCAACCGCCTCCTCTGAAATTGGGAACGGCATGGAATGAATGGATTCCTCAGCAATACAAGCTTTTTTAGCCACCTCAAGAAGTTCTTCGTAAGTGACTTGCTCCACTCCAATATCCGCTAGGCACACGGGAAGACCAATCGACAGACAGAAGTCCAATACTTCTCTTAATTCAGTACGATCCGCATTCTCAAGCACTAACTGAGCAATTGTACTGAAGGCTACCTTCTCACCATGATAATAATGATGTGTTCCTTCTAAAGCTGTTAAACCATTATGAATCGCATGAATCGCAGCCAAACCTCCGCTTTCAAAGCCTAATCCAGATAACAGAATATTCGTTTCAACGATATTCTCCAAGGCTGGAGTTACGATATTCAGATCGCAGGCTTGTTTCGCCTTGAAGCCATTTTCAAGTAAAGTGTCATAGCATAGTCTGGCAAGACCTAGCGCGGTAATTGTCCCCTTAGCTTCCCCACATACTCCTTCACGAACTCCGCAAGGTAAGCCGGCATTTACGTTAGAATAAGAATTTGCTGTAGCTCTTGCTTCAAAATAAGTGGAGAGTGCATCTCCCATCCCTGCAACAAGAAATCTTGTCGGTGCTTTGGCGATCACTGTGGTGTCGATCATGACTACACTCGGACTTTGCTTGAAGTAAGCATAATCATCAAATTCCCCTTCAGGAGTATAGAGGACGGCGGAATGACTGGTTGGTGCATCCGTAGCTGCTATCGTCGGAACGATGATCAATACTTCTCCTTCTGCTACGCATTTTGCCGTATCAATTGCCTTACCTCCACCCAAACCAATCGTACATGCACATTGATGTTCCTTGGCTAGAGCTTGTAATCTTGCGACTTCTTGTCTTGAGCATTCCCCTTGGAAGCCACTTTCAACAAGCGTTATATTAAATTTCTGTTTAGTTGACTCCAATTTATCTTTCACACGTGTAACATCATCTGGATGGGCAATGAGTAGTGCAGAATCCCCGAATGTTTTTACAAAATAACCTAAATTCAAAAGTTCATTCTCACCTTGTACATATTTCGTCGGACTGATAAACGCTCTTCTCATTTTCATTCCTCCTAGGTTGTATATAGTTATTATTATAGATTGCTCTATTTCGGTATGCATGAAACAATAAGATCAGATTAAAGCGTTTTCTTATCGAGTTTTTTTGTCTTCTCATTAATAAATTGTATTATCTTGTCCTTTTGCACAAAAATTCGCTATAATGTTCATTATGTTTCTATAACTTTCCTAGGAGATTATCGTGATGTCCAAATCTCGATTTAATTTAGAAGAAATAATTGATTTGAAGAAATGGGAGAAACTACAGGACTCTCTGTCGCTCGTGACTAAAATGGCGATTCTTACCGTAGATTATAAAGGGGTTCCCGTGACTAAGCACAGCTTCTGTCAGCCTTTCTGCCAAGGCGTGCGCCAAGATTCTACTCTCTCTCCCTACTGTCAAAAATGTGATGCCCGTGCCGGCATTGAAGCTGTTCGCCAGAACAAGCCTTATATTTATTTATGCCATTTCAATATTATTGATATTGCCATACCCATTATTATTGACGATCAATATCTGGGAGCAATTATGGCCGGACAGCTCAAGCTTCGTGAACCTGACGTGTCACATCTGGAGCAGATTGTATCTAGACCCCCTAATGTTGAGTCGAACCTGAAGTTTCAAGCACTCAAAGAGGATTACGAGGCACTTCCTGTCTTATCCTACGATGAAGTAACGAAGTGCGTGGACCTACTACTTCAGTTAAGTACCTACATCGTGGAAGAAGCGATCCAGAAGCGTACTACCGTCGATTTGTACAAAAGAGTGCTGACCACAGATATGGATACATCTGCTTCCGCAGAAACTGTTGAAGAGACAGACCTGGCCTATCGCAAAATCCAGTCTCTTCAGCAAGAGTTGTCAGGGGCGCTCATTGAGACCAAATTGAAAAATGGAGCTCAAAGGCTCGTCGCTTCAAATACTGTACTTCAGCCTGCGTTTGATTACATCTATGCGCACAAGAATGAAAATTTTAATCTAAAAGAGATGGCCAAGCTTTGTCATATCAGCCCCAGTTATTTCAGCCGCATATTCACCAAAGAAACAGGTGAGAATTTCTCCCTCTTCGTTGCCAGACTCAAGATTGAATGGGCTAAACAGTTGCTGGAGTCCACCGAAGCCCCCATTCATCAAGTGAGCGATGATTTAGGATTCTGTGATACGGGCTATTTTATTAAAATATTCAAAAGGTTCGAGAACCTCACCCCGGCGGTATATCGGAATATGTATAAGGGATAGGCTACAAAATAAACCCTCCGTTAAATAAATTAACGAAGGGTTATTTCTTATTCCCACCAGTGTTTCATTTCACTAAAACCAACATCCCATAACTTCACATTCCCTTTCAGGATAATGGTTAATTCGTTTACGGTAATTAACGAAGTATTTATAAGCTCAATATCCGGACTATATTGTTCAGCCGTTTGAAAGATTACGTTATCATCAGCTACAATAATTAGTTCACTGCTAGAATCATCTTTGACAGGGAAAGCAAAGTTAAGATACAACAATATCTCTTTTTTATCCCCCAAAATGTATTTGTATTGATGAGTTTCCTCACCTTCACTGCTATACAAGTTCATTTTCGGGTTTATGGTCTTACCTGTGATTGTTAAACTGGGAAGATCTTGCGTGATAGGCATATTTCCAGTAAGTTCTTTCACCTCCTGAAGTCCATGGATAACGCCTTCCTTTTTCTCCAAAGTAAAATCAATGATCTCAGAGATCCCCATGATTGCTATCAATAGAACAACAACAGTTAACGCCGATTTAACTAGTGATCTCCAAGTGATTGTTGTAATAAATCCTATCCTATAGGCACAATATCCGATGGTAGCCCCTAAAGTATTGGATATGATATCACTTACATCAAATGTACCTAGAAAAGTTAAAGATTGAAGAGTTTCCAGTACGAAAATGCTAACGATAAACATGAAGATAAACTTTTTAAAAGATGTAGGATACAATAATGGGATTAGTATCCCAAATGGAATAAATGCAACGACATTCCCCAAATTATAAATCCAAGAAAAGGATAGGTCAGAAAGGTTGGGGAAAAGCAGCGGAACATCTTCTGGAATCCACATGAACGTATACCCATACTCACTGTATTGATGCGCAACTCTGTTGAAAGCAAAAAACAAAAAATATAAAATTAAAAGCGTGTAAAGAATAGTTCCTATACTAAGGATTTTTCGTAATTTCACTCCCATAATGTCTCCACAATTCCCTCCATTTTGTCAATGGATTAAGTATATCTCTCCAAAGTGACTTTTCAGTGACACTATAAGTGACGATATAGTCACTCAAGACTTTTCATTGCTAATATAAAAAAACACACCCCCTAGAATTTCATCGGAATTTACCCTGAGGTTGATCCAATGTCTATTCTAAGCGGTGCGCTTCTTTAGTTATTTTGCTCAAGATATTGATAAACGGCCATCATTTCTTGTTTATGCAACTCACGAATACGATTGAAGATTGGAATATCAGCTACCGCCGCAATAGTTGAGCTTTCCGTCACGACATCACTTACCGTACCTGTTAGCCAGGTCTGCACATCAATGCCTTCAACGCTTTCCTTTCGCCCTTCATCATTAATGCCACTGGCATAACAACGAACACATGGAATCGTTAGCTTATAAACACCATCATGCAGTCCATCTTCTGATATGACTTTCTTCCCTTTGCAGAATGGACAGGGTTGACTAGCCTTTATCTTATTAATCAAAGTGACCAGTTTTTTGTACCCAAACGCTTCATAAACATAGGTCAGTTTCTTGTATTTTCCATTCGTGAAATACTTATCAATGATGTTCTCTCTGGTTTCGTTGATATTGTCAAAATCACAAATTGTAATCCGATTATTAACGCTGATGGATTCAATACTGCCGCTAATATTGCCCCAGAATGGCAAAGCATTTTGTAACACCATTTCATAATGCGCAAAGCTCGCCAGCTCTAGTTCAAGCATTTTTAGAGCGACTTGTGTTTCCCTTGGCATTAGCGAGACATCCTCTGTCAGAACCATATCACCGCCAACAATAGCCTTCATTTTTTCAAGCGCCTGTAATTTGCCAACGGTTCCCATCACTTGATCCAGAGGTTGCCCAATCATATCACGGATATCCGTGTCGCCAAACTTGAGCTTTTTATGATGATTCAGTACGGTTCCTTTACAAATTGGACAAGTGATCATTATTTTCGACTGCTTAATATGCTCTTTAATGATCGCCTTCGAGATCACCATGTAGTTCCCAATGATGTAATTAAAACCTTCCCAAGTTCTTGTCGCTTTGCTTGCTTTATCATAAAATGACTTTTCCCAATACCCGTACCAAAACGTATGCTTTTCTGCATCCGTCATCTCATTATAGCTCTTGCTGAGATCTTGTCCGAGTTCATTCTTAATCTCTTCAAAGATGAATTTGATCTTGGGGAATTGATAGAATTTTAGAATATCCATTGCATCTGGATGCATTAAACCATCCCAGAACGGCACATTTTTGTCCTGAAGCACCATATCAAAATCAAATTTTTCAATGACTCTACGTCCCTTACAGCACGGACAATGATTATCTTGATAATAGAAATCGAAGCTGCTCGTATCTTTATTCGTTGGATGCGCCGTAACAATATGGTTGATCAAACCACCAATTTCATATAGAAAAGTATATTGACTATATAAATGTCTTTCCAGATCAATGGCAATGACCGGTGCAATCGTATCTGATTCATATTCACCATATATCAAACGTGCCATGGAGGATAAGCTTTTTAGGATACCACCTTTATAGATGTTTTCTGCATTTTTGAAATAGGCAATCTGATCTTCTTTTAAATAGTTGACGCCATTTTGTTGCCGCAGTGTGGAAGGAATTTGTAATGGAGCGACATGATCTTCACGGTTAAGTTGACGATAATACGCTTCATGGCTGACAACATCGAGATGCTCCACCGGTTCGAGCTGTCTTTTGCCAAAATCAACGATAAAGTCAGAGTTTTCTAACATATATGAGTTATGTTCAATCATCATAATAGAGACGGATTCATCCTGAAGAATGACCTTGATGCTGTCAATGAACTGATTTAGAATATTTTGTGATAACCCTTTAGAAGGCTCGTCAAAAATAAAAAGCGTATTTGGGTTTCTAGAACCCGCAAATAGCTCGGAAACTAAATGTACACATTGAAATTCACCGGTTGATAAAGACTGGGTTTTTCTCTCTAACGTCAAATAACCAAGTCCAAGCTTGATCAATAAGCTTAAGCGTTTATGTGCTATGTCTTCATTTGGGAGTTCATCAATAATATCTTCTATGGAGCGCTGGAAAAGTTCATCAATCTCTTCGCTATATTTGGTGAGCTTTCTTTTAATATCTAGAAAAGTCGCTACCGTCGAACGACTGGTTATCGATTGGTTCCGATCTTGCCCTACAATCACCAGTTTATCTTTGGGATAGCGCTTCTGGAAATCTTTGGACATACATTCATTAACGAGTGTGGATTTACCGCAACCAGATTCACCTGTGAAAGTTACAACTCTATTGCGGGGGATCTGAATTTCAGCCATTTGAATATTACGGCAGTAAAGATCATGAAAATGATAGTATTCTGTTGGTGCAACCTGATTAATGTCTCCATTGATCGGGCTTGGACGTGGCGATTCTTCAACAATTTTTCCACCGTACTTACCACTACCTGGTCCAAAGAACAATTGCTCGTCCGTAATATCTAATACCGTGTCAGAATGATCAATGAGCCAAATTTGATTTTTAAATCCTAGCTGTTTAATCTGTTCTAATATTTTCAAAAGGGTTTGATGATCCAGACCCACAGAGATTTCATCAATAATAATTACTGTATTTTCACTGGTTGCCATGAATTCTGCCAAGTAAAGTCGTGTTAACTCTCCTCCTGACAATGTGCCCATAATGCGATTTAAGGTTAAATAACCAATATTCATATGGATTATGTTCTTTAGAATGTTTTGTTTACCTTCACTAATATTCAGCACTTCTGCCAAAGAAAAAACAGTTTCAATACTCAAGTCATTGATATCGGAAATACTCATGTCTTGATTCAATACCTTTATTTTATATTGTTCAGTTTCGTGATTATAGCGGTTCCCCTTACACTTTTTACATTCGATATTTTTAGTGGTGCCGCGACCTTTACAATCCGGACACCAACCTAATTCATTATTAAATGAAAATACCTCAGGAGATAGGTTGAATTGTTCAGCAAGCGTAACACGAATCTCTGTAAACACACCCGTATGTGTGCCTATGGTTGATCGAGGATTGGAAGAAATCGATGATCTCCCTAGAAAAAGTACAAGTGGCATTGCTTCCATCTGGATCGCACTAAAGTTAGTTTCCATAATGTTAGGGAATAAATACTGATATTCTGCCTTTGGCAATAAAGAAACGAGACGTTTCTTGGATTCTTCGCCGATGGTTTGACAAAAGGTTGTTTTACCAGAACCAGACAAACCTGCAATCCCTAGGGATTGCTCTACGGGTAGTACTGCATCTAACTTATTAATATTGTTCGCAATTAATCGGTTTATTCTCATAGTGATTTCATCTCATCTCCATTCTCATCAAATAGTATTGCCATGATTTATTCCATTAAAAAGGGCACTTTCCTTATTTCAGAAAAGCGCCCAATTCTTGAACCAAGCCAATGAATTTAAATCATTTGCGATTTATTTTACAATTCTGCTAATACCTTTTCAAGCTGGCTGCCCATATTCGTCCAGGCATATTTAGCCCCTTCGATCGCACCTTGACGTGCTTTGGTTTCTTCACTAAATCCAGATTGACCAAGATGAAGATGAACCTTACCGTCGGACTCTTTGCTCAAAGTCCAAGTAACCGTAGTACCTTCTCCAGCACTATGCCAAGTATAGGATAATGTATTCGGCTCGTCTACTACGAGAACCTCACAATTTACAATGCCATCCCACCATTCATTAGGCTCTGCACGAAATTGGAATTTATGTCCTACGACTGGTTTAAAGTCATTGCTCCAAATCCATTTCGCAAGTGTATCTGAATCCGTTAAAGCGTTCCATACCTTCTCGATTGAACTTGTAAATTGAAAATCTAAGGATACATCTGGTTTCATAGTTCTTCCTCCAATAAAAGTTTTAGTTTATCAATTCTTTCTTTCCAGAAACCTTCATAAAAAGATACCCAATCTCGAATTTCTTTCAATGGACTGGCATTCAACCTATATCTCGTCTCTCTCCCAACCTTTCGAGCCATTACAAGATCAGCATCTTTAAGAATAGACAAGTGCTTAGAAACTGCAGTACGACCCATTTCAAAATGAACCGTAATTTCATGTAGGGGTAATTCATCAACATCAGCCAATATTTGAAGTAGTTTTCGCCTAGTTGGATCTGCAACAGCGTCATAAACATCCCTCACTTGACTATTATCGTTCAAAACCACCCCCACCTTTTCCGTAATATTACCTGTAGTGTCACCGATTATACTCATCGATGCCCAATTGGACACCATTCAGTGTCTAATTGATTATAGGACACCATTTGGTGTCGTGTCAACATCCTTGAAATTTAATTATCTGTTCTTTTAAATATTGAAATATGGAATAGGAGGACTACACGCCTTCCTATTCCAGATTAATTGAGTTCTGGTAATTCTTCAGCTCCAAATTTCTCTACTCAGTAAAGCGGCAACACTTCTTGTTCAAGCCCTGAAAAGAGCTCACCGGATTGATCAAAGAAGTTGTCCGACAATTGATAATAGGCATCTCCCATAGATACGACTTTTAATTCGGGAATGATATACATAGCCATATGGGTTCCATCCTTCAGGTTGAACTGAAGTTGATACGATTTCCCTTGAGACTGGGCCCCTGCAATAGCCTCATATTCCTTATTGCTTAAACTAGCTGTTGTCGAGGTGTATAGCCCATCTATGATAGATTCAACAGCAACATGATCCGTCATTTTTTTCAACTCTTCATTGCCCACATGGTTAAGAACATGGATGTCTTTCACATGCTTTTTCAGGTTAGACATATCCAGATATTCCTTTGCGGTCATCTTAGCATCGTTTAACTTCGCTACGACTTCAGCCAGATAAAATTGTTCTTCATACTTGACCGCTATGCGGAAATGGGATGGATACGTCGGAATTTCATATAGCTTTCCGCCAACAGCGAACGTAGAGGAATAATCCTTATCTAGATCCTTATCTCCATCGTCCTTTCCGATCTCTTGGTTCATATCATACTCTAAGGTTCCAAGTGATTTCTCAGGCTTCATTCCTGTGAACTTAAACTGAGCACCATCACTTACGAATGCATAACGATATCCGTTGTAATTTAATATTTTCCGAACACCGTTGGGAGCTGATACTGGTGTTTGCTGCGATATTTGTGGTGAATTAGTCATTGATGTCTTCAGAGGAGAGCTGTAAATGGAAATTCCTAATATTAGAGCAGCGCAAGCAGCCATAGTTCCCCATTTCGCAAATGTTTTCTTATGAGTGCGTCTAGCTGTGTTAGCCTTTTCTACCAGATTTTCGTCTACATAACCAATCGTCTTAAATAGATCTTTATTATTCATAGGATATAGCCCTCTTTCATAAGGTATATTTGGAGTTTTTTTCGTGTTCTGAAAAGAACTGATTTGGTCTTACTTTCACTTATTGCAAATCGCACTGAGATTTCAGCCAAAGAATCGGAGTACCAGTAACGTCTCAGAAAAATATTTCGATGATCTTCGTTTATCTTCAGCAGGAAATTGCTTATGGATTCAGCCATCTGTTCTTCCTCGTATTGACTCTCAACATTGTCTGGCGAGAATAAACAATCATTTAATTCATCAAGAATCGTATCGAATTTTTTATTCCGCTTTTTGGCCATATAATAATCGTATTTATTTAACGCGATATTTCGTGTGATCCTCCCCAGAAAAGATGATAGCTTTGCAGGTGATTTCGGCGGTATCGCTTCCCACGCCCCTAAAAAAGTATCGTTCACGCATTCTTCCGAATCTTCAATATTAGATAAAATGTTATGAGCGATCTTAATACAATAGTTCCTATATTTTCGGGAGGTTTCTTCTATTGCTGATTCCTTGCGCGCAAAGTACAATTGTATGATTTCACTATCTTCCACTCCATCACTTCCGTTCAGTTTATTAAGGCCTCACTTATAAAGTAAGGAAAGAAGGGTTTAGGTTGCAAAAAAGTTTATTTTCTTAAGTAATCAAAGCAAGAAAACATTTTGGGTCTTCATAAGCTTCGACATTCCATGCTAAAAATATGACGCGTGAAAAAAAGCCGGTTTACCCTTTAATAGGCAACACCGGCTAATCTATTAAATTTTCCCTTTTTTATTTATAGTTGTTTTACAAACCAGGGCTTAATCAATGGTAACACCACGGCTGGCTGCATAGCTTTGGTATGATCCATTTGGGTTCCCCTTAGAATTTCAACATCCCAGCCTAAATCAGTCAATTGTTCTTTATTCTTTTTTAATATCCCGCCGATGTCCACAGTAACATTCCCAAAATTCTCACCATATACGATAGTATCATTTTCTCCTGCAAAAGCTAATTTTGGGAGACTCAGCAAATGGTGAATACTACGATCATCAAAAGCGGTAAGGCTCTCGTATAAGGCAACAAATTGAGCTGTTACACGGGTATCCATTGATACTTTGATGTTGTCCCAGTCTATCTCATCAAGATTCTCTGTTTCGATAGAGCTTTTTTCAGCTGCCTCATTTTGATTATTCAAAGCTTGGGTATGTGTTTTCTGAGTTACAATCAGCATCTCTTGATAGGGACCCTTATAAGGCGGAAAACCTCCCATGACCAAGCTTTCCAGACGATTTGTTCTGATACCCAATTGTAGACCAATTAAAGCTAACCATGAATATCCGTAGTAGCTAAAGCTCTTAACGTTCATTTCATCAGCAATGAGGAGCAGATCCTTCACAATATGGTCTACAGTTAAGTTGTCCACTGGATGTTGAAAGAGATGACCTTCATAATCAAAGTAAAGCACTTGAAAGGTATCCGAAAGACCTTCAACAAAATGTTTACCTATTTCAGGATCTACGCCCCAAAGCTTTAGATTTTCTGCTTCCTGATTGTACACGGATTTTTTAGCGATAGGTAACATGATGGTTGGACGATCTGATCCTCCTGTTAATCCTACTTCTATTGCTGAATGGTTGTTTAATCGTATGATTTTTTTCAAACAATCCTCTCCTTAGTGTTTTATAGAAATATCATATAACATTCATGCAATCTTTCGGTTTATCCCATTCTAAAGCTTGATATATGTCGTTAAATTAGATTTAATATTGTTGTAGCACTTGAAGGTTTAACTTTAATGTTTTGGGGGCGATGGCCATTATGGGAGATATTTATACACCAACAATGATAGCTAAGAAATTAAATGTAAGTACCACTACTTTAAGAAGATATGAAGATCAAGGCTTAATTCCCGAAGTCCCGAGGACTGCTAGCAATCGTCGATGTTATACAGACATTCATATTCAAGCTTTTATTACGATTCGGACACTTTTACAAGGATATGAGATTCCAGTTGTGTACGATGTGATGAGAAAGATTAAAGCCCGGCAAATGGAGTATGTACTTTGGTCAATCAATCAGGAACAGTATAATACACAAACGGAAAAACATAGGTTAGAGGATGTATTAAGCATGTTCCGAAACGCAGATATATCAAAATACAATGATTTAGAGGAAATAAACGCAATGACAATTGGTGAAGTTGCACAAATAGCAGGCGTTAAGCCATCAGCCATTCGACATTGGGAACAAGAAGGACTAGTTACCTCGAATAGAAACAAAGACAACGGCTATAGAGTTTATACGCTAACGGAATTAAGAAAGATTATCCTCATCAGCAGTTTAAGGAAGACCGTGTATTATATCGAGAATATGAAACAACTCCTGAATGAAATAGAGACACAAAACTACAAGAAAGTTGAATTGTCTTTCGAGCTTGCGTTACAAAAATTAAATAGTCAATTAATGAAGCAGTTTTTAGGAATTTCTGAGCTTATGAAATATATGAAATACTATTGAGTGAGCATAGATTTTTGGAGGACCTAATCACGCTTCCTTAAAATCATTTATAAGAACGCAAAAAACTCCGTCCCTAAAAGGACGGAATTGATTCCGATAGATTAACAATCTAGATCTCTGCACGATGTGACCGTTTATCTAATGTCCATGAGCAAGGATGTTGATAAGTTTGCCAAATGGGTCGCGTTCATAGAATCGCCGGACTCCCCAAGGCTCATCAACAGGTCCATATTCTATCGTGTATCCAGCATTCTTCATACGTTCAAACACCGCATCGACATCATCAACTTCAATTGATAGATCTGGAGTTGGCGTATTGGAGCCGCCCTGTGAGGCGAAGCTTATTTGAATGTTCTCCTTCCCTAGTAAGCCGTATGTTTCGATCCAACCATGATCCATCAATAAATCAAGCTCGAGGACGTCCTGGTAAAAGCTTTTTGCTGCTGAAGCATTCTGTGTTTTAATATTGGTTACAATTCGCTTTACTCTCATTCTCAGACCTCAATTCCAATGGTATACTTTTTTAATTTTATTCAATTATCCTGTCCGTGAGCGGAATATCCGATTTTTATATCCAATCTTCGAAATGATCTGTTACAAAACGTATCTCACTCTCATAGTGGGCTAAGTGACCCTCGTCAACCATTTTCTGAAAGGCAGGATTCCCTTCGGCGGCACCATTTCGTAGCGTATCACACAGTACTATCAAACGTTGTATAATCCACTGTCGCAGATTATTTGGGACGGGAATTCCATAAGCTTCAAAAAACAAATGAATTCGCCGACGTCGCTCTACGGCATGGATTTCAAATTGATATGCTTCTGTGGTTCCAGAAGTATGGTTAGGTGCGAAACTCGCAAGAGGAACAGAAGTGTAAAGGGTGTACGCAATGTCCCACATCCGCGGACCTGGACCTGCCATGTCAAAATCAATCAACGCCACAGGAGCCTCCTTTTGAAAGACAACATTATACAACGCTGCGTCATTATGACAGATCACTTCGTGTTCGGCATCATCGGCATAGCTAAGCTGCCATCTGTCCTCCATATTGGGCCGGAACACTATAGTCACATCATGGAAACGACGCATAAGATGTGCCAAACCGGCAAGCGTTTCGTCCGTCCACATATACGGTTCAAGGTTTGGATAATTATTCCCTGGAACTTCTCCGGAAATAAATGTCAATATTTCACGGCCAGAATCATCGATTCCGAGAAATTTTGGTGCTCCCTCATAGCCCTGATGTTCCAAATGTTTGAGTAGTTTATGAACATTTGGACTCCAATAACCTATAGGGCGGCGAACAGTGTCCGCCATACGGACTATATGATTTACATTACCGCCTTTTAACACTTCTTCCTTAGGCATTCGGTTCATTCCTTTTCTTTTCAGTGCATTACCTATTGCAGATTTTTGAAAACTCCCTCTCTAATAATAACAATATTTACAAGTTATTGTTTATAAAGAACAATTATAACTATACTGGCCGTTAAGATCATGCTGGTATTTGCTCATCTTAGATTAATAAATCCATTTTAGATTCTAAATTAGAATTATTTGCTATAATGTTCTCATGAAAAATAATACTATCTTAAACAAATTAGCAATCATTCTACTTTTTATCAGCATTCTCTTTGGCCTACGCTGCATTTGGTTCAACATATTTAAGGTTTCCAACAATGTACCTATGATTAGAAACGGTGTACTGGATTTACGTGGCCAGGATCTGGAGAAGGCGAACTTATTCAGGCTAGATGGTGAATGGAGCTTCTATCCTTCGCAATTTGTTTCGTCCAAGACTTCCACTATCCCAAGGCAATCCCAAGCGCTTCAAGTTCCTGGGAATTGGAGCAATGCTATCGGAACTGATCACACAACATCATATGGATATGGGACGTACCGCCTGCGTATTTTGGTAGAACCGCTTCAGCAGCCTATCTCGTTCTGGATCAAACAAATTTATTCCGCCTCCAGTGTGGAAATTAACGGCAGCCCTATTCACAATAATGGGATAATTTCTCTCGATACCAATACATATGCACCAAAAACCACCTCATTTACAGCATCATATTTTTCGGAAAATATGACAGAAATAGATGTACTTATTCAGGTAGTAAACTTTGATCACCCCTATAAAGGCGGTATTAGCGGGCCTATTTTATTTGGCTCTCAGGAAGTGGTTAACCGGACAAATTTTTATACCGTTGGATTTCAAATGCTTACTGCAATCATCCTGCTACTACATGGGCTGTATGCCTGTATTCTGTATTTATTTAATCCTAAAGAACGTGCCCTGTTCCTTGTAGGGCTAATGACATTATCTGTAGCCGTCATCCTTTTGGCCCGAAATGACAATTTAGTTCTAGTATTACTGCCGATTAATTACACTTGGTCTTTAAAAATCCGTTTAATCGCCTTCTTATGGCAGAACCTTTTTATTCTGCTTGTTTTCAGGAAATTCACCTCAGGTGCCGAAGTCAACAAGTGGTTACGCGCTTACACGTGGTGTCTTTTCCTTTATACCTTATTTATATTTATCGTTCCTGCTTATTTGGTCAGTACATCGATTCACTGGGGTATCATTCAAGTGTTTCAGTATATTCCCTTTATCTGGTTGATCTATAGCTTGGGACGCTTATTGTTCAAAAGGCAAGATGATAAAGATATTGTTTTTCTACTGATATCAGGTGCGGCCATCATCTCTAATTTGTTATGGAACTTGTGGGATAGTAACGGCCACTATTCAATTGTCTACTATCCTGTGGATATTATTGCCGCCATCGTAGGCTTCTCAGCTTATTGGTTTAAAAAGTATTTTCAGAATGCCAAAGAGAACATGGAGTTAAATGAGCAGCTGAAAAAAGCAGATAAACTTAAGGATCAGTTTCTTGCCAATACCTCTCACGAGCTGCGAACACCAGTTCATGGAATTATGAATATCGCGCAAAATATAATAACGAAGGAAAAGGACAGGCTCAACGAGAGTAGTCGGCAAGATATGGAGTTACTGATTACCATCAGCCGCCGTATGTCCCATATGCTTGGTGATCTACTGGATGTAGTACGTCTTCAAGAGCATCGCGTTATTTTGCATCAGGAGCCTATTTTAGTTCAATCGGTGGTTCCCGGAGTCATCAATATGCTTCAATATATGATTGAAGGTAAACCGGTACGGTTATCCATGAACATACCAGAATCTATACCTCCTATTCTTGCGGATGAGAAACGACTAGTACAAGTATTATTAAATCTAGTGCACAACGCGCTCAAATACACCGAGCAAGGACTTGTTTCTGTTTCAGCTGAGGAAAAAGACGCTCATATCTTTATTTATGTAACAGATACCGGAGTAGGCATGACCGAAGAGACCATGGCGCGGGTATTCCTCCCCTATGAGCAAGGCCCTCACGGAATAAATGACGGGCGTGGAATTGGACTGGGACTTAGCATTAGCAGGCAGCTGGTAGAACTGCATGGTGGCAGCTTGAGCATCCTTTCTGAATTCGGCAAAGGTTCAACTTTCAGTTTTGCACTCCCCCTTGCTGATCCCTATAGCGAACAGATAGTAAGAGAGGCTGCACCTATAACAACGTATACACCAGATGAGATTTATAAGCAGATGGCTAAATGGGGGATTTCCGAACAAACTAATCAACATACTGACAAAATCCCGCCACTCTTTACAGACGCCAAGGTGAATCTCTTGGTGGTAGATGACGACCCTGTTAATCTGAATGTGCTAAAGGGCATTCTTGAAAACGAACCTTATCTCATTACGACGGTGAACTCAGCGCAAGAAGCACTGGATTGGCTAGATAAAAAGCGTTGGGATTTACTGATTAGTGATGTAATGATGCCGCATATGTCAGGATATGAATTAACGCAAAAGGTTCGCGCGCGTTATTCGTTATATGAGCTCCCAGTAATATTGCTGACTGCCCGCAGTCAACCTGAGGATATCTACACAGGATTCTACTCCGGCGCAAATGATTATGTTACCAAACCTGTGGATGCAGTTGAACTCAAATATCGCATTCGAGCCTTAACAGCGATGAAAATTTCTTTTAATGAACGGGTGCGTATTGAAGCGGCTTATCTACAGGCACAGATTCAACCCCATTTCTTGTTCAATACATTGAACTCTATTGCGGCACTCAGTGATATGGATACTAAAAAGATGCAAGAGCTCATTACTGCATTTACTTCCTTTTTGCGAATCAGCTTTGACTTTTTAAATATCGGAGAACTCGTGAACCTTTCTCATGAACTAGAGCTGGTAGAATCTTATTTGTATATTGAACAAACACGATTCGCAGAACGAATTTCTGTTGTTTGGGAGGTGGATCCAGACATTAATATCCTGTTACCCCCTCTATCCATCCAGCCCTTGGTAGAAAATGCTATTAAGCATGGTCTGCTCAAGCGTCAGCAGGGTGGTACCGTTTATATTCGGGCCACACGTCTGAACAATGCTATAAAGATCGAAGTGGAGGATAATGGGTTAGGTATGGATCATAGCACGCTTGCGTTGTTGCTGGAACCGACCATGAAAGCTAAAAGCGGCATCGGACTGGCTAACACCCATCGAAGACTGATGCAATTGTATGGTCAGGGTCTTTTTATTCAAAGTAAACAAGGTGAAGGTACTTTGGTATCCTTTGTTATACCGGAGGACAGTGAATAATATATCAAAAAAAGCCATTCCATAAGGCGTGGCTTTTTTTGTATCGATACTACATTTAGAAAATAGTAGGTACCATGCCCCCATCCATCCGGATCGGAGAGCCTTTAAATGCAGAGGCATAGGGACTGCTCATAAATGCTGCTAGTCTACCTATTTCATTAGGTTTAATAAATCGCTGTATTTCAGATTGCGGTAAGTTTGCAGCCATGAATTTTTTCTCTTTTTCTGAAAAAGTCAACGCTTCATCTGAATACATTCCATCAATGATTTGGTGCACATTTTCAGAGAGTGTTGGTCCTGGCATGATAGTATTGACGGTAACTTCTGTTCCGATTGTTAATTTAGATAAGCTTTTTGCCAACGATAATAGCATTGATTTTGTCATTGCATACTGTGGCATTTGAGCTGACGGCATTATTGCTTCTTCACTAGCGATGAAGATCACGCGTCCAAAATTGTTTTCTAACATTTTTGGCATATAAAATTTCGTTAATCCATTTGCAGCAAGAACATTCGTACGGATGTATTTTTCAAATATTTCATCATCAACGTCGTCATAGCTCATCAGTTCATAAATCCCCATATTATTAACTAAAATATCGATATGGGGGTATTTTTCAAGTAAAGCTTCTCTCTGTCCCATATCTACAATATCGGCAGCAGCATTCTGAGGAGAAGTTTCCGGAAATTTTGCTTTAATTTCATTTACTGTTTGTTCTACCTTTTCATAATTCCGTCCATTTATTAGTACATTAACGCCTTCGTTGGCAAGTTCAAAGGCGATAGCTTTACCAATACCTTTTGTTGATCCTGTAATTAAAGCTATCTTATTATTTAATCCCATATCCATATTTCATTTCTCCTTTTATCATGGCGAGTTAATTAGCAGTTTCTCAAGCGCTGTACTGTGTACCGGCTAGTAATTATACTATCTTACCGGGATTATTCAGTAACTAGCATCTTGCGCCAAACTTCTTGTTTAACACGCCAATTTGAAGGAGTATCTCCTTCCCAAAGTCGGAAGGCACGGTAGAATGAGTTCTGATCTTCATATCCGATCAAGAAAGCCACCTCTTTAACATCGAGGGAAGGATCTGCTAAATACGCTCGCGCCTGCTCATGTCTAGCTTGTGCCAGCAAATGCTTGAAGCTCGTATTTTCTTCAGTAAGCCTCCGTTGTAAGGTACGAGCACTCATCCTTAGCTCATTTGCAACGGTTTGAATCTCGGGTTTCCCTCCGCTAAGACTGCGTTTCATAATCCATTTGACCCTTTCCGTAATGGAGTGACTGCCCTGTTGTTCAGCAAGTGTCTGATCCAAAACGGGAGTCAGAATCTCTAGCAACTCTTCGTTATACGAGATAAAGGGCAGATCCAAATCACTTCGGCGTAGTGTTAAACGGTTAGTCTCAGCACCGATCTGAATTCGACAGCCGAAATAAGCTTCAAGAACCTGTAAATCCCCTATGGGTTGTGAAAATTCTACAAACTGTGCTGTCATAGGTATACCTGTTCCCCGCCGCCCAAGCTCCAGTAAAAACGCCAGGGTAAGGCCAAGCAGCAGCGGTAGACCGGAATACTCGGGATGCTGCCAATTCAATTCGATTGTACATAGCTCTCCCTCCTCGAGAATATGCAAGCTTTCTGGAGGACACATTCGTTTATAGCGCACCATTCGGTTTAGAGCGTCACGATAATCTTTAGCATGATAAGTAGCTAAGACGGTCGGCGGATATTGTGTAGTTTCAAAAACGGTTGCTAGCTTGATGATTCCCTCAGCAGTATCTCCAACGAGATCCGAATATGCCTGCCAGATAGCGAAATATTGGGCTGTGCTGACTACTGACTCCGTGATAAGGTTCAGGGGAAGACCTGCTTTACTGGCTATATCTTGAGCGGTTATCCCTAATTGAATTAATCCAGCCCAAAATCCGGGAGGGATTTTAATGGAGTCAGAGGGATTAGTCTGCATCTATGTGGACCTCCTTAATTGCATGAAGAAAGGGCTAGTTAGAATCCAAGCAAGCACGGGCAAGCAACTCAAACGAATGCAGCCGTTTCTCATAGTCTGGAATCATAGTAACGATAATGAATTCTTCAACTCCATACAAGTGAGATAACTGTTCCAGCTTTTTTTTAATGCTTTTGGGTGTGCCTATCAGCAGTTTGCGTTCCAAAAGTTTGGATTTTTCTTCGGCTGAGCCTTCTTGTTGAAATAATGTCATACTGGAAGAGGCTAGCTGCATTGCTTCTTCCTCTGTCTCGGCGCAAATGACGCCAACTGCTACGATGGCCCGAGGCATAGCATTAACTGAAGAAGGCGCAAAGGCTTCTCGATAAGCTTGCAAAATTTCTTCCCCGGCTACATCGCTCATGAATTGACCAAACACATAGCCTGCACCAAACTCGGCAGCATATGCTGCACTCTTCTTGTTAGTGCCCAGCATCCACAACTCTGGCGATTCGGGTGGAGTCGGACGGGCGGTTATCTGACGTCCTTCATATGAATAGTTCCCCTGCAACAATTCGGTAACTCCCTTAAGCAGCTCTGGCATTTTCCAAACATTTTCGAGAAAATTCCCGCTCAGCGCTAAACTTACTTCAGCAGCACCACCAGGAGCCCGGCCTAATCCAAGGTCGATACGTCCAGGATATAAACTTGCCAGCAAATGAAATGATTCTACCACTTTTAACGGCTTATAGTGCGGCAGCAATAAAGCTCCCGACCCGATGCGGATATGCTGTGTTCTCGCTCCAATATGCGATAACAACACCTCTGTGGAGGTACACGCTAAGCCCGGCATATCATGATGTTCGGCAACCCAATAACGAGTATATCCCAGTCTTTCAGCTGTTTGAGCCAGTTCCACTGCTTGTCCTAAAGCAAAGCTTGCATCCACATCATCAAATACAGGCACAAAGTCCAATACACTAAGCTTAATGGCTGTCATGGTCATAGCTACGTCCTACTCGAGGGTTTCGGTAAAATTCAATCATATCAATAAAAGTAACCATGTAATGGCCAGCAACCGCTGCCAGATTATACATTCGTCCATGGCCGTCTTCTTTGGACGCGAACACAACATCGTGCCGCAGCTTATCCATAATCACTTTGCCGATGAACTGGTGCTCGTATTCCGCATATTTCTTTTTAAACGCTTCGTTAAATTCCAGCAGGTCCTGGTAAGAACGCTCAAGCATTGCATTTACCAAGGTCAGTTCATTGTCCTCTTTGTGTACCGCTACGTAATAATTCCCACGTTCATCCTTGATCAAATCCTTATACAACTCAATGTTCAAAGTTTATTTCTCCTCTCTGATTCCTAAGGGATAACTACTGCTTTAGAACCTATCCTTACATACTTGATGTCAGCACTGTTGGCTGTGTAGTAATTTGTACGTTTCCTGCTACAGCTCTGGAGATCATGCAAGAGCCTTCCGCTTTATGGGCAATATGGATAGCTTTATCGATATCGACTTGTGACGCGTCTTTAGAAAGTGTGATTACAGGTGAATGTTTGATGGCTTCATATGTAAAAATGTTATTTGTTACATCCACCGTCGCCTCTGATGTTAAGGTCAGATTTGAAGTTATAAGCTCGGATCGCTCCAGCATGGCTGCAAGTGTAATGAGATAGCAGCTTGCTGCTGCACCCAGAAGCATCTCATCTGGATTCGTTCCAATTCCGGGCCCGCCCATTTCCTTCGGAATGGAAATTTGTGTCTTGAGCTGTCCGGCTTCAATCGTTCCATCACTATTACGTCCGCCGTTCCATACGGCATTTAATATAAATGGGTGTTTCATTTCTAGATGCCCTCCCTATCTTGAAATTGCATGACATATTTTTAATCGAATACTTTACATGCTAACATAGAAGAATGCGGGGAACAAACAGGCTCTGGCCTGCTGTTCGTGAGATTTATCTATTAATCAAATTTCAGGAGGCCTGATATCAAACATCTTCAGCGTTGTATTGAACTTACCCGAATTGTACTTGACGAGGGTAAGGATTCGACAAGATCAAGAAAGCAACATCTAAACTTTGTGGGGTATAAACTATAGTTGCTATATATACAGAGCCTTAAAGTTCTTATACCATTAGCATTGTAAGCGATTAACTTTATAGGAGGAAATGACTTGACAAAGCCTGCGCAACCCAATGTGCCTCTCGTAACTCATATTTATACTGCGGATCCTTCCGCTCATGTATTTGAAGGTAAAATTTATATTTATCCCTCTCATGACCTGGATCACGATATGATCTCTAATGACAACGGTGACCAATATAATATGGAGGATTACCATGTTCTATCTATTGATGGAGAGGGCTCCCCTTGTATCGACCACGGTGAAGTGCTTCATGTGAAGGATGTCCCATGGGCCAAGCAGCAAATGTGGGCTCCGGATGCAGCATACAAAAACAATACCTACTATTTGTTTTTCCCAGCCAGAGACCATGACGATATTTTCCGAATCGGGGTTGCTACCTCAGCTTCACCTTCCGGACCGTTTACACCTGAACCAAACTATATTCCCGGCAGTTATAGCATTGATCCTGCTGTTTTCGTTGATGATGATGGCAAATCATATATTTATTTTGGTGGTCTTTGGGGCGGTCAACTTGAAAAATGGCAAACTGGCTCATTTGTTGCGGATGCCGAAGGCCCGGCTGAGACGGCGCCAGCACTTGGACCTATCGTGGCGGAGCTGAGCGAGGACATGATGAGCTTTGAAGGTGAACCTAGAGAAATATCCATCATCGATTCGAACGGAAATCCGATTCTTGCTGGAGATGAAGAGAGAAGATATTTTGAAGGTCCATGGGTACATAAATATAACGGATATTATTATCTTTCTTATTCCACGGGAACTACCCATAATATTGTATACGCTATCAGTAAAGATCCGTTTGGGCCTTATGTATATCAAGGAATAATACTTTCACCCGTCCTGGGCTGGACAACACACCATTCTATTGTTCAGTTTAAAGAGAAATGGTATCTATTTTATCATGACAGTTCTTTGTCTGGTGGAGCTGACAATAAGCGTTCTGTAAAATATACGGAGCTGAAATACAACGATGACGGCACTATTCAAACTATCCATCCTTAGTTTTTTAATGAAATAGGCGGCATGCTGTAGTTCACTGGAGGGGATTCTGATGTCAATAACACAACAAGGTGCTTTTTATACGGGGGAATATCGAAATTTATTTAAGGAGCTTGGCTTCTCTGAAGATGAAATCAACGCTAAAATTGATATAACTTGGAATGATTTATTTTATGGAGATCCGAACGTACGAATCTACTATCCGCAGGACGAGAATAAAAGCTATATTCTGGATACAGGTAATCTAGACGTACGGTCAGAAGGAATGTCGTACGGGATGATGATGGCCGTTCAAATGAATAAAAAAGATGAGTTTGATCGTTTATGGAACTTCTCAAAGACGTTTATGCAGCACAAAGAAGGTCGTTATGCCAATTACTTTGCTTGGCACTGCAAGCCTGACGGTACAAGGATCTCTCATGGACCTGCACCGGACGGGGAAGAGTTTTTCGCCATGGCCCTGTTTTTTGCCTCAAAACGTTGGGGGAACGGTCTGGAACCTTATAATTATTCTGAGCAGGCCCGAACGATATTGCGTGCTTGTGTACATAAAACTGAAACAGGCACTGGTGACTCAATGTGGGATGCGGAAACGAAATTGATTAAATTTGTACCGGAATCCACCTTCAGTGATCCATCTTACCATCTCCCCCATTTCTATGATTTGTTCGCTTTGTGGGCGGATGAAGGTGACCGCATGTTTTGGCGAGAAGCGGCGGAAGCCAGCCGCACTTATCTACACACTACATGCCATCCTGTAACTGGTCTCGCTCCCGAATATGCCAATTTTAACGGCACTCCGGCAGAACCTCAGCCTCATGGTGATTTCAGCCATTTTTTCAGTGATGCTTACCGGGTTGCAGCTAATATCGGTCTGGACTGGGCATGGTTCCAAAAGGACAGCTGGCAGGTCGATCAATGTAACCGGATTCAAGCTTTTTTTAGGAATATCGAAGTTTCCAATTACCGGCGGTATACTATTGAGGGACAAGCATTCGACGAACCGGCGCTGCATCCGGTAGGCCTTTTGGCAACCAACGCCATGGCTTCGCTTGCTTCTGATGGTCCGGAGGCAGAGCATTTTGTCCGTTTGTTTTGGGATACACCTTTGCGAACTGGACAAAGTCGTTATTATGATAACTGTCTGTACTTCTTTAGTTTACTGGCCCTTAGTGGAAATTATCGCATTTATTGAAAGAATGATAAGTTGATTTTCACGTAAAAAAAGAACCTTTTGATAAGGTTCTTTTTTTTACTATTTTAAGATACATAGAGCTTTATTATTATTTAATAACTACATATTCCAAGTTAACAAGTTTTGCGTAAGCAATAATTTGGTCTGTTGTAAGAGTTAATGATACAACGGTGTGATGACCGCCACCATTTTCGATCCATGCTTTAACCCCGTCTTGGAAGTTTGGTTTAACATTCCAAAGGACACGAGCTACTGGAAGGTTTGGAGCTGGAACAGTTGGTTCAAAAGCAGTAACTTCATTGATCAAAAGTTTGTAATGAGTACCGAAGTCAGCCATGGAAACTACGACACCGTCTCCTGCTTTACCATCAAATACTAAACGTGCTGGATCGTCTTTACCACCAATACCTAGCGGTGATACGATGATTTTTGGTTTGTTGCTTGCCAAAGTAGGGTCTACTTCAAGCATGTGGGATTGAAGGATCGATTCTTGTCCAACCGTCAATTCATATGTGTAATCTTCCATAAAGCCGGTGGATTGATTATGACTCATCACTTTAAGCAAACGATCAAGTGCTGCAGTCTTCCAATCGCCTTCCCCAGCAAAACCATAGCCTTGTGCCATTAGACGTTGAACAGCAAGTCCAGGAAGTTGTTTCATGCCATGCAAATCTTCGAAGTTTGACGTGAAGGCATTATAACCACCTTGGTCTAGGAAACGTTTAATAGCGATTTCATAGCTTGCTTGAACTCTTACGCTAGCTTCCCAAGCTTCTTTGCTGTTAGTACCATAATCAAACTCATACAGCTCCGCATATTCAGCGAACAAAGCGTCGATTTCTTCTTCTTTAACATCATTAATAATTTGCACTAGATCGCCAATACCAAAATAGTCCACAGTCCATCCAAATTGAATTTGGGCTTCAACCTTATCTCCTTCGGTTACGCCAACGTTACGCATGTTATCACCAAAGCGAGCGACTTTGATATTGAAGCTTTCATTATAAGCAACCGCTACGTCCATCCATTCTGCAATTTGCTTTTGGACTTCAGGACGTTCCCAGTAACCTACTACCACTTTGTTTTGTTTGTTCAACCGTGCATTTATGAAACCATATTCACGGTCACCATGTGCCGCTTGGTTTAGATTCATGAAGTCCATATCAATTGTTGCCCAAGGAATACTTTCATTATATTGCGTAGCTAGATGAAGCAAAGGCTTTTGCAGCATCTTAGTTCCGCGGATCCACATTTTTGCAGGTGAGAACGTATGCATCCAAGTGATGACACCGGCAACTTCGTCACGGTAGTTAACTTCTTTCATGATGTTGGTGATTTTATCTGCGCTGACAGCCAAATCCTGTAATACTAGTGGGTAAGGCAAAACTCCGCTTTTATTCAAAGCATCTGTCATCGTTTGTGCGTGTGCTTTAACTTCAGCCAATGCTTCTTCCCCATAAAGATGTTGCGAACCTACGACAAACCAAAATTCTTTTGCTACCGCTGTTGACATATTCATCCTCTTTTCGTCATTTTGTAGTTTTATTATTTTTGTCCGTAATAAGCGCCTTTTCCATGTTTGCGCAAGTAATGTTTATCTAGAATACGTTGTGGCAATTCCTCTGCAAAATGGTTCAGTTCTCTTGCATATAAATTCATTTTGGATACTTCATCCAAAACTACGCTGTTCATTACCGCCGATTTCGCATTTTTTCCCCACGTAAAGGGTCCGTGGCCTTTTAACAAAACACCAGGAACCGCCATAATATCTATCCCGCGTTGTTCAAAAGTCTCGATGATGACATTACCCGTTTCCGCTTCGTAACCACGATCGACTTCTTCTTGCGTCAAGAAACGCGCACAAGGAATGGAACCATAGAAGGTATCTGCATGCGTCGTTCCCATGACAGGAACATCTAGTCCTGCTTGAGCCCAGATGGTCGCCCAAGTAGAATGCGTGTGCACGATTCCGCCGATTTCAGAGTAATGCTTATAAAGCACTGCGTGAGTAGGTGTATCAGATGAAGGCCTCATATCCCCTTCAACCACATTCCCATCGAGATCAACAACAACCATGTCGCTGGCTTTCATTGTTTCATAGTCTACACCACTAGGTTTGATTACGAATAAT
Organism: Paenibacillus sp. VTT E-133291; assembly: GCF_002264395.1. GTDB lineage: Bacteria > Bacillota > Bacilli > Paenibacillales > Paenibacillaceae > Paenibacillus_AQ > Paenibacillus_AQ nitricinens. The sequence goes on along the minus strand of NZ_NFVA01000001.1, from coordinate 166,205 downwards.
CCACTTTCACGATCAATCGCACTTACATTTCCCCATGTATACTTAATAAGTCCTTGTTTCGGCAATTCCAGATTGGCTTGAAAAACCTCTTCTTTAAGTTGTTCTAACATCTTGCCACCTCCATTTTCACACTAAATTGTCAACAGCGGACTGCTCGATCGCCAGACCCTTTTTATAACGTTCGATAAAGGTTTCAAATCCTTTAATGTCGGTTTCCTCTGGATGAATTTCTTCACCCTTAACATCTTTGAACACTTTTTGATCGAGGAAGTCTTCTAAACTTTCTTCCTGATTGTTATTCATCATGTAAGCGGCAAGAATAGCCATTCCCCATGCACCGCCTTCACCGGCAGTCGACATTACGGATACAGGAACATTCATTGAAGCTGCCATTATTTTTTGACCCACTACCGGAGTCTTAAATAAGCCGCCGTGGCCTAAAATACTATCAATGGCTACATTCTCTTCCTTCGTCAAAATGTCCATTCCAATTTTCAAAGCACCAAAGGCGCTGAATAGATGCGTACGCATAAAGTTGGACAGATTAAATTTGCTCTCCGGCGAGCGGACAAATAGCGGACGACCTTGTTCTAACCCAGTAATATTCTCTCCTGAGAGATAACCATAGCTTAGTAAGCCTCCGGCATCAGGATCTGCATCCAAAGCTTTATTTAAAAGCACGTTGTACAATTTATTTGCATCCACTTTGTGTCCCATGGCTTCATAGAACTCGCGGAATAACCCGAGCCAGGCGTTGAGGTCACTTGAACAGTTATTCGCATGAACCATGCCCACTGGACTTCCGTTCGGAGTAGTAACCATATCGATTTCCGGATAAACTTTGGTAAGTTCTTTTTCTAACACAATCATGGCAAAAACAGAGGTTCCTACAGAGACATTTCCGGTGCGTTTTCTTACGCTATTCGTTGCCACCATCCCGGTTCCGGCATCTCCTTCTGGAGGACTGAGCGGAATGCCTGCCTGTAAATGTAACAATGGATCTAGAATTTTAGCTCCCGCTTCGGTTAATACACCTGCTTGCTCCCCTGCAACATACACCTTAGGAAACAGATCACTGGTCTTCCACGGATAACCTTTGCTTGCAACAAGCTCATCGAACTGCTGTATCATCGATTCATTATAATTTCGTGTGGATTCATCAATAGGGAACATGCCCGAAGCATCCCCAACACCAAGTGCTTTATTTCCAGTCAATAGCCAATGAATATATCCTGATAATGTCGTAACAAAACGGATCTGTGGCACATGTTCTTCTTTATTCAAAATCGCCTGATAAAGATGAGCAATGCTCCAGCGTTCTGGAATATTAAACCCAAACAGATCAGTCAATGCTTTGGCAGCCTTACCTGTTGTTGCATTACGCCAAGTCCGGAATGGAACAAGAAGTTCATTGTGCTCGTCGAAAGCCATGTATCCATGCATCATTGCAGAAAAACCGATTGAGCCAACCGTTTGAAGGGTGATTCCGTAATTTTGTGCAACTTCTTCCTTCATCTCGCGATATGCGTCTTGCAGACCTTTGATAATATCTTCCAAGTTGTACGTCCAAAAACCGTCCTTCAACTGATTTTCCCATTCGTAACTTCCAGAAGCGATCGTTTGAAAGCAATGATCAATAAGTACAACTTTGATGCGCGTGGACCCAAATTCAATACCAAGCGAAGTTTCTCCCTTATTAATCGCTTGTTCGATGCTTAATCGATTCGATATCACGTTTGTCACCTCTCTGAGAGCGCTTTTTTAAACGGTCATGATAAGAATTAACTTTCTTAATTGACAGCTACAGTATAATTTTTTGTACGTACATTTGTCAATTAAATTGTTATATATACATACAAATGTGGAGATGATAATGATTTAACTGTATAAAAAAAGAGCCCCTTTCTATTTTTTTCGCAGTCATGCTATAATTTGTACATACAAATTCACCAAATACACGAATAACTTAGCGAACAAGTATGGAAAGAGGAATTACATGAAACCAAAGTATCAATTAATATTAGATGACATAAAAAGCAAAATCCTTTCGGGAGATTACAATGTTGGTGAACAAATCCCTACTGAGTCTGCTTTACAGTCCATGTATGAAGTTAGCCGGCAGACTGTTCGAAAAGCAATTTTAGAACTTTCCAATGAAGGCTTCCTGCGAAGCGAAAAAGGGTCTGGTACTTATGTTAGCAACCACTATCGTTCGAAGACCGGCGGGAGTTCCCATAAGAAGACAATCGGTGTAATCACGACCTATATTTCCGACTATATCTTTCCTTCCATTATCCGTGGGATCGAGAGTCGGCTAAATGAGGATAATTATTCTTTACTATTAGCTAGCACCAATAACGATGTTGCTCAAGAAAAAAAGGCGCTGGAAATGATGCTGTCCTACGGTGTAGATGGTTTAATTATTGAACCGACGAAAAGCAATCTATATAACCCCAATATTGCTTACTACCTCTCTTTTAAGGAACAGGATATTCCGATAGTAATGATTAATGCCTTTTATGAAGAAATAGAACTGCCGTACCTTTGTCTTGATGACGTGCAGTCCAGCTATTTGGCAACAAAAGAGTTGATAACCAAAGGCCACACCCAAATAGGGCTCATCGCAAAAATGGATGATTTACAAGGAAAGTATCGGATGAAGGGCTATATTAAAGCGCTCGGAGAATCCAAATTACGATTTTATCCTGAGCAGATTTTTTCATTCAACACGGAGACAAAACAGACGTTATCTACAGACTTGAAGGATTTTCTGAATAAAAATAGAGATACGCTCACTGCTATTGTTTGTTATAACGACGAGGTTGGATTGGAAGTGGTCCATGCCTGCAGACAGCTGGAAATCACTATTCCGGAGGAATTATCGATTATTGGACAAGACAATTCTTATATTGCCAAAAACGCGAACATCAAACTAACCACCTTGACACACCCACAAGAAGCCATGGGACGAGATGCAGCAGATTGGGTCATTAAGAAACTACAAGGAAAAAAAGACCTGCCCAACAACACTTATTATCAGCCTGTGTTAATTGAAGGTGAGACTGTAGTTGAGAGATAGATTACATTTGCAACCCACCAGTCATGGCTGGCGGGTTGCTTTTTTCATTTTGTCTCTACATTAAGCAGTCCGTCTCCAACTTCCATGTGTGGAATATTTACTGGATTTCCAGATAATCAAGGTAAGCATCCCATGTTCCGTTATCAGCTGTTACGACGAGCTGGATCTCTTGATTTCCGGTTCCATGACTGACATTGTTTAGCGTATAAACGGCTGGAATGCTTCCCCCGAAGTAAAAGGTACCCTTGGTTACTCCCCCAATTTTCAAATCGACCCTCGCCATAGTGGAGTTATTCGAAGCCCCGCGTAGTGAAAAATTATGGGTACCGCTCGAGAAATTTTGTGTGTATTTCACTAAATCATTGTTGGCGTATAAAGCAACTCCGGAGAACGGTGAGCTTATATTGGCAGTATACTGACCACCTTTGGTCATGTTTTCAGCTTCAATCTTTGTGCTTGTGCCAGGACTTGGTGTAGATGATGGCGTTGGTGTTGGAGTAGGTGTCGTACCTCCGCTATCAGGTGGGACTGCCCGGCCTGTGCTCGTCGAGATCATGCCAGAGCATAGACCGCGGTTCTTGAGATTCTGTGCAATCTGTGGAATCGCTTGAACCGTAGTTTGGTACTGATCGTGCATAAGGATCACGTCGCCATTTTGCATTGTACCTACAGCATTTACAATCTGAGCGGTACTGGCTCCATTCCAGTCCTGGGAGTCAACGTTCCATAACACTTCAGTGAGACCATTTTGGGCCTCAATGGACTTTAAAGTTGCGTTAGTCTCACCATATGGCGGACGAAACAACTTCGGAGCCGTACCCGTTATAGACTGTAGTGTCGTTTGCGTGTTTGTAACCTCTGATGACATTTGTGAGGTGGTCAGTTGGGTCAAATGCGGATGAGACCAGGAATGATTCCCAATCCACATGCCTGCTGCCTTCTGCTGGTTTACTAGGGACGGATTATTTTGGGCATTCTGTCCAAGGTTGAAGAACGTTGCACGCAAGCCGTTTTGTTGTAGTGCATTAAGTAGTGTTACAGTGTTGTTAGGGTTCGGACCATCGTCATAGGTTAATGCTACATAGCCGTTCGAACAATCGGCCGCGAGAGCCTTGTCACCAGTCATCGTCAGGGAGCCTGTAAATAAGAATACGACTAGCGACGCAATGGCCGTCCATTTTATTACGTTGGCTCTAATCATCTTTTCATCCCTCCTAGCAACTTTACCTCTTCAAATCTTTCCATTAAATAAACGCATTCTCTTTGGTCTCATTTGCTTTCCTCCTCATGGTTGTACTGCAACTAGTTTTACTAAGATGCTGTGCAACCCGTTTGATCAACCTCCTTTTTATTCCATATTTATAAATGTAAGCGGAAACAATTAAATTCTAACATTGTCCCAATTTTTTCATATGCATAAACTAAAGCTTATATCGTGAAAAGTTTAGATCTTTTGTAGTTGGAAATAAACGAAATTAAATAAGCTGCTTCCGGTTGAGTACCGGAAACAGCTTATTGGTAAGAACATTTTAATCACTGTCATGGAGTCCAAACTTAAAAGAAAATAACCTTCCCGCCGTTTACTCACCACGACTCACACGAAAACCTTGATCAGGTCCCATGCCATTTGCCTCAAACTTGCCCTGAAAAGATATCTCGTTGTTTGTGATGTTGCCGATCCAACCACCACCCTTTACAACCCGGAAAGAACCGATATCACTTCCCATGTCCCCGTACCAGTTCCAACACCATTCCCTGACATTTCCAGACATATCATAAAGTCCTAACTCATTGGGCTTTTTGACACCGACGGATTTTGTTTTATTATTGTTGTTTTCAATGATAGGCCAGTTCCATTCACCCGTTAAGTATTTATCTCCAGCATTTTTCCAATACCAAGCTACCTCATCTGCATTATTGCTTCCACTGTATGTGTAACTCTTGCTTAATTGACCTCCACCTGCAGCATACTCCCACTCTGCTTCTGTCGGTAAGCGATAACCATTAGCTCCCACATTGATCGTTACGGTCCATTTTATAATATCATTATCGCTCTTATTATTTGTGTCTTTCTTATTCTTATCTATATTGTAATAGGGTTTTAAAGCCTCTTTTATACTCCGCTTATTACAGTACTCAACAACGTCATACCAGCTAACCATTTCAACCGGCAAATTGTCGCCCTTGAATTCTGAAGGATTGCTTCCCATTACCTCGATCCATTCTTTTTGAGTTACCTCATATTTACCAATATAAAAGTTGGATAAGGTTTCACCTCCCTCTACAAATACATTGTCATTACTCGTTTCAGGCTTTTCTTGTGAGCAAGCGCTGATAACAACTACTGTTGCTATGAATAGGAAGCTCAATAGTTTTCTCATTGATTTATCTCCTTTGAACGGATAGGAAAATAATAAGTCGTGACGATGATCTTAGTAGTATGTAAGTAATCTTTTGGAATAAATAAGGCCGCCGGTTGTGAGACCGGCAGTCCTTATTACTTTCATCGATTAAGAGCCTGCTGTTTATTGGTTACCACACGGTTACGTTAGAGCTCCCACTACTTTGATATCCCTCAGTAGCTAACACTTGGTAAGCCCAACTACTACCCAAATTCATTCCATAATTCTTCCATGCATTAACGTGGTTGCTAAAAGTGATAGCGGCATTGCTTCCAGTTGCTCTCTTCGACTGTCTTACACTCCAGAACTGGGTGAATGTAGCAGTGCCGTCAATGGAAGGTGCGTTGGTTCGCGTAGTGGTATAAATATCATAGGTGCCTCCATCACTGGTCACGGTGCCTTTAAATGTTCCAGTTGGTCTATAAGTGCCCCAGCTATCAACAACGTAATACTCTATGAGTGAGTTTCTCGTCCATCCATAGAGTGTCAAATATCCATTACCGGACGGAGCCCAGACGCCGGCATTGTAGTTTATTGTTCTTGTAGGTGATCCGGTATTCCAGCCTTTACCAACAACAAAATTCCCGGTATTTGACCATGTAACACTGTAATTACCACCTGATCCATTGGTAGCATTTACTGTTCCACCACCATCGGTCCAATTTTGCCAATAATCTGTCGCTGCATTTGTGGTTGCTGCGAACAGGCTAAAGCTCATAGTTGCTGCGAAGAATACAGTCAAGATTTTCTTATTCATCTTAAACATAATCTACCTCCTAAGATTTTTTTGACTACATACTACTTGACTGACCTCTAATATTACAAGCAATCGTCTGAGGTTTACTTTGTTGTTTGGTGAAAATCTTGGTATCCCACATCCTTCCATTTATATAATTGTAAGCGATTTCAATTAGAAGTTTATCATAGCTTACTTACATTTTATCTGTTCAAATTAAAGGTTTTACCCCAAAAAGTATTGTTCTTTTGTATTTGTAAATGGGGATATAAAGCAGTTGCTTACAAAAAGGGAGGACAGAGCCCCCCATTTCAAAACTCCATAATAGAAGACAATAAATCCCTAAATGATCACATATAATGGAAGTTCGTTTAACGATATACTTTTATGTAAGCGTTAACATTCTGTTGCTGGAGGTGGCTCTTATTCGTGTATGCTCGTATCATCACCCTAGTGAATAATCTTAAACTCAGAACGAAGTTATTTCTGTCATTTGGCTGTGTTGTGCTTATTCCGGTCTTAATTGTAGGACTGTTCCTCACTATTGAACTACGGAATATGGCAATGGCTAATGCGCTGGAACAGATTACCGCTAACGTGGATCGGGTGAAGAAACGGACAGGCGAAATGCTTAACGTTCCGATCGACATCGCTTACCGTCTATCAAATGACAGCCGACTTGAAGAGGTAGCTAATCATCATTATGAATCTGTCTATGATGTCGTGGAAGCTTACTGGAATTATCCTGATTTCCGTGATTTTGTCCGACTGTACAACGAAGTTTCCAGCATCCGCTTGTATATTGATAATCCAACGATTCTAGACAACTGGGAGTTTCTACAGACGAGCGAGAATGTTACACAAGAGCAATGGTACCAAACTGCGCTCAATCAAAGGGGACTGGTGTGCTGGAATTATATACGGGATAACCGTAATGGACGTTATTATCTAAGTTTAATCCGAAAGGTCAATTTTTTTAAGGAGAGAACCACTGGGGTTCTAGTTGTGAATGTAAATACGAATAAGCTCAATGCTATCCTTAATCAGGAATCCTTTGAAACACTTATTATGGATGAGAACGACAATATTGTCGCCTCCAATCGGGTAGATACACAAGATAAATCACTGACGAACATTGACCTTATAACCTTATCTGCTACAGGTCAAGGTCCCCACAATGTAACCATTGACGGTAAACCATTCAAAATGGTAATCGATCACTGGCAGCCAGGCGGAAGCTCGAACAGCCTGCGTATCATCTCTATTTTTTCTGTTGCAAGCATTGTCGATGAGCCCAACCAAATTATTTTCCTTGCTTCAATTGTAGTTCTTTCGGCATTGTTTATGGCTATTCTCTTAATTTATTATGTCTCCCGACTACTCACTGGAAGGATACTGCATCTTAGCAAGCATATTTCGAAGGTCGCTTCGGGTAATTTAGAAGCCACGCTTGTTATTGACGGCAAGGATGAAATTGGTCAGCTCGCCAGACAATTTAATCATATGGTAAGGAACATTAAAGAACTAATGAGTGAGGTTCAAGAATCCAACCGTCAGAAAAATGCGATCCAGCTTAAGCAAAATGAGATTAAATTCAAGATGATGGCCAGCCAGATCAACCCCCACTTTCTCTTCAATGCCCTGGAATCAATCCGAATGAAAACCCTTGTCAGGGGACAAGCGGATATTTCTCAAGTCGTTCGACTGCTAGGGAAAATGATGCGTAAAAACCTTGAGGTTGGCAATGGGATGATCAGTCTGCAAAGTGAGCTTGAAACCGTAAGCTGTTATCTAGTCATCCAAAAATTCCGTTATGATGACAGACTCACGTATGAGCTTCATGTGGACCCAAGGGCGAACCCTTTACAAATTCCTCCTTTGATCATTCAACCTCTGGTAGAGAATTGTGTCATCCACGGACTTGAGAATCGAATAGATGGCGGCATGATCCGTGTAGAAATCCGCTTAGAAGACCATTATTTAAAGGTTCAGGTATCTGACAATGGAGCCGGTATCTCAAAAGCGCGAATACAAGAAATTATCAAAATGCTAGATCATAATGATGACTATGAAACTAATAGTATTGGGATTCGCAATATTCATTTACGGCTCCAGCTGACCTACGGCCCGCAATTTGGGCTAACTTTAACAAGTCAAATCGGATTTGGAACGCAAATCAGCTTTGCAATCCCATTAAGGAGTGATTCATATGTATAGCGTGTTGATTGTCGATGATGAGCAGGCGATTCGTGAAGGACTTGTTGCTTTGCTAGACTGGGAGAGTCTTGGATATCAGGTCGTTGATTCCGCGGCGAACGCCTTAGAGGCAAAGCATAAATATGACCTTTACTCCCCTGATTTAATGATCGTAGATATCCGTATGCCCGGTAGAGATGGTCTAGAGCTTGTTGAAGAGCTGAGAGCTCTCGATCCTGAAATGCATATCATTATCCTCAGTGGCTATGCTGATTTCAGCTATGCCAAGCGTGCGATGTTTTTGGGAATTGATAACTATTTGCTCAAGCCGGTGGATGAAGCTGAATTGCAGTCATACTTAGAAAATCTGTCCATTGAGCTGCATGCGCGTATAACCCATCATAAGAAACAGGCTGCAGTTAATGAATGGAGCCGGGAAATGCTGGTTCAATCCTTGCTATTGGATCGAAGCATGCAGACTTTACCCATATTGGAGGCAACCGTACGCGAAGCAGGACTCCTTTGGGATTCCTATCAGGTGGTCCTAATTCGGCTGCTACTTCAGGACAATTCAGACCACGGACCTTCAACGGTCATAAAGACAAGACTTACAAATAGTTTTGAAGAACATGGCTGGGGCATAGTATTGTTGCTAGATTCTTATTTGGGAGTTTTGCTGCAGCCCTCATTTCAGAAAGAGCTTGTACGTAAATTAATGGTCCAAAATATACAGGAAGTAGTATTTGAACATGGACTTGAATGTATCATCGCTGCAGGTGATATGGTGAACAACTTGGAGGATATCTCGGTCTCCCACCAATCTGCTCTTACAAGGATGAAGGAGCATTTTTTCTACGATGAACCGGAGATGATTGGACCGGATTCCATAAAAATAAAGAAAGAGCTGATAGTTAGTCCAGAGGAAATAGAGAACAGGCTGGAGTCCGTTGTGGAACGAATATTTTTTTGTATGGATACTGGCAGCAGTGCGTTACTCTTTACCCTGATTCAAGAAGCTGGAGAGCTTATGATTGCCGCCGATTATTCCGAGATGGGCGTAAAATCGCGTTATGTGCGTATTGTCTCTCATCTACTAAATAAACTCTCTCTTCAATATAAGGAGCAGAGTCCTCTCCACAACGACATGGATGAGCAAATTGAACAAATATATAAACATACCTCTCTGCCTCAATTGCAACGGTATACCACCACTCTTCTGGAGCATTATGCAAAAGATATTGCCCGTGACGATATGGAGGTCTTCCTAAAGCGAATGCTGGACCTCATCCATCGGCATTATAATGAGAATCTTAAGCTTGATACGCTTGCGGATGTATTCAGTTACAGCAGCGCTTATTTGGGGAAGCTTTTTAAGAACAGCACGGGGTATTCCTTTAACAGTTATCTGGATAAAGTCCGCATGGAAAAGGCCAAGGAGCTATTAATTCAAGGCTACAAAATCCATCAGGCCGCAAACGAAGTTGGCTTCAGCGATGTGGATTATTTCCGTGAAAAATTTAAAAAGCTTGAAGGTATCTCTCCCTCAGACTACCGCAGAAAGAACTTGATTTAATTTTACTTTTTCAGAAAACGCTTACGAAAATGACGGATTCCCCCCTGTTTTTTATATGAAATATTCGGGTGTTTCCTACACTTTCTATAGATTATGATTATGGCATATCGAAGGAGGGACATAAATGAAAGCGATTACCTCAAAAGCTCAATCTGAGCCGAAGAAGTCAACCTCACGCTTTTGGCCAACTTTTTTACAGCAAAAATACCTCTATATGATGGCCTTTCCATTTGTGCTCTGGGCATTTGTATTCAATTATTTGCCTTTATGGGGATGGACAATGGCTTTTCAGAAATACAAGCCCGGGAAATCCTTTTTCGAGCAAAAATGGGTCGGCTTACAGTACTTCAGAGAGCTTATTCAGGATGATCAATTCTTCAATGCACTTCGCAATACGCTCGCAATGAGCATCATGGGCCTATTGGCCGGATTCATCATTCCCATCCTCTTTGCCATCCTTCTGAACGAGTTGCGACTACAGTTTCTAAAACGGTTTGTGCAGACGGTCTCGTATCTCCCCCACTTCGTATCATGGGTGGTGGCTGCCGGGATTATTACCAAAATGCTCTCTACCGATAACGGTGCGGTAAACGACCTACTGCTGGGTCTTCATCTAATCAGTGAGCCTATTCAATTTATGGCTAAAGGTCATTTATTCTGGGGAATCGTCACGGCTTCGGACGTTTGGAAGGAAACCGGATGGAACACCATCATTTATCTTGCAGCCATCTCAGGCATTGGTCCAGAGCTTTATGAAGCAGCGCGGGTAGATGGTGCAAGTCGCTTGCAGCAAGTGCGAAACATTACACTTCCAGGTATCCAGACAACGATCATTATTTTGCTCATCATTTCCATCGGGCATTTAATTAGTATTGGGTTCGAGAAGCAGTTCCTGCTCGGTAACAACCTGGTGCGCGATTATTCTCAGACACTGGATTTGTACGCGCTGAACTATGGTCTGGGCATGGGTCGATTCTCCTTCGGTACGGCCATTAATATCTTTAATTCTGTAGTGAGCGTGATTCTGCTGTTTGTCGCCAACGGGATATTCAAAAAAATAACAAAGGAAAGCATCATATAGGAGGCCCTTATGCTAAGTAAAAAACTGGCCACCGTATCATGGTCGGACCGTATCTTCGATCTGGTAGTCTATATAGCGATCACTGTAGTGACCATAGTTACGCTATATCCTTTTCTGAATGTGTTGGCCATTTCCTTTAATGACTCCACAGATAGCATTAAGGGTGGAATCACGATCTATCCTCGCGTCTTCACTTTAAAGAACTATGAGACGATCTTTGCGTATTCTGGTCTGATGACCGGACTCAAAATCTCGATCTTGCGTACGGTGATTGGCACGATTCTTGGGTTGGTCAGTGCATCCATGTTAGCTTTCACTCTGAGTCGGGTAGACTTTCAAGCCCGAAAGTTCGTCTCTACATTTCTCGCGCTTACAATGTATGTCTCTGGGGGGCTCATCCCTGGTTACATCTTAATCAAGGATCTTCATATGATAGGAACCTTTAGTGTGTATGTCCTCCCCGGTCTTGTCAGTGCATTTAATGTATTTGTTATCCGTTCCTTTATCGATGGCTTGCCCTATGCGTTGCAGGAATCCGCTAAGCTGGATGGGGCTAATGACTTCACAATTTATTGGCGGGTTATTCTTCCGTTGACCAAACCTGCGCTAGCAACCATCGCTCTCTTTTTAGCCGTTGGCCAATGGAATTCATGGCTGGATACTTATCTCTACAATGGTTCCAAGGATGCGTTGACTACCCTGCAATTCGAGCTTATGAAGGTCATACAGAGTACGACAACTAATGCGGACAATTTCCGAGGTCGCAATATGACGGAGGTTATGGCACAAATTTCTCCGGAGTCCGTCAAAATGGCAATCACGATCGTAGTCACAGTGCCTATTCTAATCGTCTATCCGTTTTTGCAGCGCTACTTTGTTAAAGGAATGACTTTGGGTTCAGTAAAGAGCTAATACGCTTATGGTATCAGCAGGCTCAGCCTGTATACACAATAATTTTTTGACCAGAAAAAGGAGGGTTTCTATTCATGACAAGAAAGACAGTAAAATCGCATGTGATATGGATGGTCATGACTTTACTGATCAGTGTACTGGCAGGTTGTAGCGGATCAAGTAACAAAACAGCAGATAACAACGCAGAAAATAAATCTAAAAATGAAGTCAGTGCCACTGCAGAAGCTACCGCGGAAGCAACTGCACAAGCCGAAGATTTAAGCCCGCTGACACTCTCCTTCTTCGCAGAAGATCCAAATCCGAACTGGAACAATATGAAAGACGACATCAGTAAAGTGATTACAGAGAAAACAGGCGTCACACTCGATGCTGAATTTGCGGTAGGTGATCCACAACAAAAAATCGCATTGATCGCTGCTGGTGGTGATTATCCGGATATTATCTCCGCCAAAGCGGATATCGGTAAACTTGTAGACGCTGGAGCAGTCATCGATCTAACCGAATTAATCGACAAGTATGCACCTAATATTAAACGTGTACTCGGCGACAACCTTGCTCGGGCAAAATATACGAATGAAGACCAATCCATTTATGCCATTCCGACCTGGGCGGCAGTTGATGAGAAGAAATTTGTGGCTGGCGGCGGTTTTGAGCTTCAACATCGTGTCTTGAAGGAAGCCGGATACCCTGAAATCAGAACAGTCACCGATTATGAGAATGTAATTAAAGCCTATCTGGAGAAGCATCCAACTGATGAAAACGGCAATAAGAACATTGGAGTCTCCCTGAACGCAGATGATTGGCATATGTATATTTCTGTCACTAACCCTGCTGTTGCTACGACAGGTGGTTCTGATGACGGAGAATATTATGTTGATCAAGAAACCCATGAGGCGATTTACCACTTCCGTCGTCCGGAGGAGAAAGAGTACTTCCGCTGGCTGAATCATATGAATGACATCGGATTGCTCGATAAAGAGAGCTTTGTGCAAAAGTATGACCAATACAAAGCTAAAGTAGCCACTGGACGGGTTCTAGGTTTGATTGACCAGGATTGGGACTATAATGATGCTCAGCAGGCGTTGAAGACGGCAGGCAAGTTCGAACAAACTTACGGTCATTATCCGGTAACTTTAACGAAAGAATACAAGGAAACTAGCTTCTGGCCTACCGGCTTCATGGGTGGCTATGGCATCTCGATCTCCAGCACAAACCCAGACCCGATTCGTACAATTAAGTTCCTTGATTTCCTCGCTTCTGACGAAGGACAAATCTTGAACAATTGGGGAATTGAAGGTAAGCATTATGTGGTGGAGAACGGCAAACGGGTCGTTCCAGCAGATGTACAAGAACGTATCAACAATGACAATACAGCCTTCACTAAGGAAACCGGAATCGGCTTCTACTGGAATATGATGGTTCATTACGGAGACGGCGCTAAGGATGCAAGTGGCAATTATTACACTAAAAACTTCCCCGAACAACTTGTACTTGGGTATAGCGATGTCGAGAAAGAAACTTTAGCCGCCTACAAGGCAACAACTTGGAAGGATCTATTTCCGAAAGAAGAAGAATTCATTGAAAAAGCCTATGGTGCAGCATGGAATATCGCGATTCCAGGTGAAGATGAGGTCACCATTCTAGGCAACAAAATGAGAGATATTACATGGAAACGTATTCCGGAAGCCATTCTTGCCAAACCAGCAGATTTCGATAAAATCTGGGATGACTACATGGCAGCTTTAGAGAAAGCCGGCGTAGAAAAAATGGAGAAAGGTTACACCAAATACGTGCAGGATCGTGTTGCCTTATGGAGTAATAAATAAAAACACTCTGAGTCGTGCGGATGTCTGCACGGCTCTTTACGTTTCCCCCTACTCAACTTCCCAGAATAAATCACCTCCAAGAATGGCATTATAAGGTAGACGGTTCCGGTTTATTTAGGAGGATGAGGAAAATCAAAACAAATATTACGTTTATTCAAGCCATTATGATTATTATGCTGAGCACAGGCCTTCTAAATCATGTCATTATCATCCCCATCCTATTGGACGCGGCAAAACGTGACGCATGGATCTCAGTGCTGCTTGCTGGGGCATGTGCGCTAGTTTGGATCTTTATCCTGCACATTAGTACTACCAAAATCAAAAAGCAGCATCTTTTCGCTTGGCTGGCAAAAGCTTACCCTCCTATCGTGAGCCATATTCTTTCGGTATTCGCTTGTGTATATTTGTTTCTCTTATGCATGCTTACAACTAGGGACACTGTCTACTGGGTGCATCTAACATTTTCTCCAGAGACACCTATACTGGTCCTTACTTTCATATTGCTTTTAATTTCCGTAATAAATGCATATTTAGGTATTCACTCTCTCGCTAACACCGCTGGTATTTTGTTGCCTTTTGTTGTGATATTAGGTTTTTTTATAATGATTTCTAACACAACGCATAAAGATTATTCCTTGTTAAGGCCGATGCTTGAGCACGGTATGCAGCCCGTTTGGAATGGGACAGTGTACGTAGGCGCAGGTTTTGTTGAGGTCATCATGCTTTTCTTTATGCAACACCACATCAAATCACGATTGTCATATCTATCGTTTATGATCATGATCCTGCTTATCTTAGGCCTAACGATGGGACCGATTATTGGTGCAATTGTTGAATTCGGTCCAGATGAGGCTGATAAACTCAGATTTCCCGCGTATGAAGAATGGAGATTACTAACGATTGGACGATATATTGAGCATCTGGACTTTTTTAGCGTTTATCAATGGTTCAGTGGTGCTTTTCTGAGAATTTCCTTAACCATGTTCCTTATTCTCGATATACTCCAAATTCAAAGTAAAAAAGTGAAAATGTTGGTTCTTGGGAGCATTTCTTTAGCTATTGTAGTGTTCACAGCCATACCTTTTAGTGATCAATTTTTTCTGAGCATGTTAGCTCATTATGTACTTCCCTTTTCTTTATGGGGCGTACTCGCTTTTTCTGTAATTATTGCAGGGCTGATTAGCTTGGCTCAACGAAAGGGGAAAGTAACATCATGAAAGAGCCTGAGCAAGAGGAGTTAAATACGTTCGAGAATATGTTCTCACGAATATTTGGTTCAAGCTCAGACATTAAGAGACTGACTCTCTCTTTGTCTGACTCTGACAATGCCGTTCAACTGGTTTATTGCCAGGGGTTGTGCGACGAAATCAAAGTAGAAGAATACATCATACCCGAATTAAAAAAGATTCCGGAATCTATCCTCACATCCCATGAACTCGATCTCATGCAAAAGGTTCCGTTTCACATGACCACCCTTCCATCAAGTGAAATTGAGATTGAAAATTCATTGGTTGACACTGTGCTAAATGGTGATCTTTTCCTTCTATTTACGCCATCAAATCAAAGTTATGTCGTGAAATTAGCTGATCCTCCTAAACGACAACCTGAGGAACCAAATACGGAAGTGTCCACACGGGGGCCGAAGGATGGCTTTACGGAAGAATCATTTACCAATATTGCCCTTATTCGAAAAAGGCTCAAGACCGAATTATTAGCGGTTGAAGAATTCACGATTGGAACCCAAACCTCGACTGAAGTTCATCTTTTATATCTCAAGGAAACGATTAAGCCTCATGTACTTAATGAAATCAAGTCAAAACTAAACAGCATTCAAATCCAAGGATTGGTGAGTAGTACCCAGCTTGAAGAAAGTCTGACTAGATTTTCATTCTTTCCATTATTCTCATATACGGGCAGACCTGACTATGCAGCGAATTCAATTCTTCATGGAAAATTCGTGCTGTTAACGAATGGTTCACCTACTGTAATTATTGCGCCAGTGAGCTTTAGCTTCTTATTGAATACTTCGGAAGATGCACATATGGTAAATATCTTTGTTGCTTTCACTAGGTTATTAAGAGTCCTAGGTGTGATGCTTTCCCTGTTTTTACCGGGCTTTTGGATTGCGCTTACTACGTTTCACCAAGATCAAATTCCCTTTACACTGCTTGCAACATTAGTGAATTCGAGACAAGGCGTACCTCTTCCGGCTCCTCTGGAAGCAATTGTGATGCTCATTTTATTTGAGATTTTTCGAGAAGCCGGGATGAGATTACCTACCGCTTATGGCCAGACCTTATCGGTAGTTGGAGGTTTAATTATCGGTCAGGCAGCCATTAGTGCCGGCATTGCAGGCCCAGGTACAATTGTGGTTATAGCCATTTCAGTATTAGCTACCTTTACATTGGTGAACCAGTCATTAGTTAGCGTCGTTAGCTTGCTTCGAATTATTGTACTCTTTATCAGTGGGTTTCTAGGATTGTTTGGTACAATGACATGTCTGCTTGCGCTGGTGCTCTTTATGGTCAATTTACGTTCTTTCGGCACCTACTATCTATCCCCTTTATCCCCGCCTCACTTGAAGGATTTTTATAAAGTTATTTTCAGAATGCCGTGGGGAAAAGGGAAATTTACAGACAATACGGGAACTAAAGGACGAGATCGATCATGAAATTGATCCAATGCATACTTATTACCGCTCTGCTCTCCACGCTGCTTACAGGTTGTTGGGGATCAAAAGAAATTGAGCATATGATCTATGTGAATACATTAGGAGTCGATTATGTAGATAACAAAGTCGTTGTTTATATTCAAATGGTTAACTTTAGTGGTATTGCGAAGAAAGAGGCGGGTCAGAGCCAGGAACAAAAAACTTTCATTGGAAAAGCCGATGGTGATTCGTTTGATAATGCGATATTCAATTTATATGCTACTAGTCCACAAAGAATTGTCTGGAGCAATGTGAAAACGATCGTATTTAGTGAAGCAGCGCTAAAGAAGGGCAATGTTGTTAATCAAGTCTTGGATGTTTGGGATCGATATTATGAATTTCGTTACACCGTTTGGACTATGGCGACCAGCGAACCCATGGAAGATGTGCTGAATACCCCTTCGATCGCTGATCTATCGGTGATTTACTCACAACTTAACAGTCCCATGCGAACCTATGAACAGAACTCGATTATCGCTCCGCTATATCTGTACAAATTTATATGGAAATGGAGAGAGAACGCCGAAACGGTACTATTGCCTTATCTTAAAATTGCGCCAGACTGGACCAATAACAAAGTGCCTTCTCCCAATATTAGCATGTCAGGAATCTGTTTTCTGCAAAATGAGCAATTCCGTGGATGCTTGAAGTCTAAAGATATTTTAGGAGTTCGATGGCTGGAAAAAAAGACACAAAGAACGCCAGTGATAATCAAAGATGACAAAAAAGTACTAGCTGTGATCGTCATGAATAAAGTTAAATTCTCTATTCGTCCAAAGATGAAGCATGGCAAACCTGTCTTCGTTATTAAAGTGTCTATGCAGGGCACACTTCCGGAGTTGAGCGCAAACCTTAATCGAAATGATCTTGAACTGAAAGCCATAAAAGTAATTGATGATCAGATTAGGGAAACTTACTTGAAAGGTTTAGAAATAAATGCCGATGTATATGGACTCTCAGGCATATTCTATCGTAACCTTCCAGTGGAATGGAACAAACTGAATGTTAAGGGAATCTTACCGCTCGATTCAAGCAGCATCGAAAAGATTGATATCAGAGTGAATCTGACCAGTGGTGGGATATCTAAGATTGAAAATCAATAAGACATAATTTCATTGCGAACTGCGTGCGGTTGATTAATATAAGAGATAAACGCTTCGGGTCTAACAACTCGATGCGTTTTTTCATTAATATGACTACAATAACTGTTGTTTTGCTGCACTAAAAAAGAAGATCCTCAGAAGAATAGGGAATAAACTCAATACCAAAAATAACACCCCACCTAAAACGATATATTGTGTACCCATTCCAGATATGAACATTCCACCTATAGCTGTACCAATGGTTATTCCTAAATTACCGCAAGATAGAAACAATCCATTAGCAAAATCAGGAGCCTCTGGAACCGCAGATGAAATCCAATGTTGACTGATCAAGTTTCCTATTGCATAGAATAAACCCCATAATAAAACTGTTATGATCATAGGTCCTGTGAAAGCACCCGTTAAGAATGATAAGAGATAAATGATACCTAATATAAAAGGGAATAATATTACAGTTTTTATCGCATTTTTTGAGAGCAACCTTCCTCCTGCGATGTTTCCAACCAAGCTGGCCAAACCATATAGTAATAACACCAAGCTTAATGTTTTCCCCGAAATATGTGTTACGGACTCAAGATACTCCGCAATGTAACTATTAACACTAGCACTCGCTGACCCTATAAATACGACCGCAACAATAGCAAGCCAAGCAATTGGCTTTTTTAATACACTTAATTGAGATCCGTAAGTAAGCCTCTCCTTAATCGGCATAGAAGGTACGAATAGTAGCGTAGCTATGAATGCCAGAGCGTTTACAATAGCAAAGAATAACATCGCCAACTCTACCGTGCCTTCGGTAGCAATATAGTTAGTGATCGGTACGCCGAGGACCATCCCTCCTGTCACGCCTAACATTACTTTAGAAACAGCCTTTGGAGCCTCTTCCTTACTGACCGATGTAGCAGCTATTGTCAAAGCCAATGAACAATACACTGGATGAAAAAAGGCTGGCAGCACTCGGGCCATGAGCAACACAGTAAAGTTTGATGTGAACATGGAAATGATATTGCCAAGTATAAAAATACCGAGTACAAGTAACATAACTTTTTTACGATTTAGACCTGAGAATAACAAAGGCATCGTGGGACCAGCGATAGAAACAGCAAGTGCAAAGAGACTAACTAACAGCCCTGCTTTGGAGACCGTGACATGGTAGTTTTCGGCTATTAGCGGTAATATCCCTATTACCCCCATTTCAGTTGTCAGAATGCCGAAGACTCCTATGACTAGGATAAATAGATACCATTGATTTTGTTTTGCCATATGAACCCCTTCAGTATCGAAAATTTGTTTTACACCGGATAGTAAACATTGATGCATTATTGCTCTAATGTGTATTATTAAAGAATGCTCGAATTTCTTCAATTATCAAATATTAATAATTCGTATATTAATTCACACGTGGCTTGAATCTGTTTATTATCTGAAGGAAAGTTTGGTGATTCCACTTGGCAAAGGTCGATAGAAGAATTCTTAAATCACAAGCAGCAATAAAAAAAGCAATGATTGAACTGATGTCTGATAAAAGTTTCGATCACATCACATTGAAGGATATTTCAGACCGAGCCGATGTTAGCCGCAGAACGATCTATCTTCATTATCAGGATAAGTATGATTTATTAGATAAGCTAATCGAGGAACATATCCAAGAACTTCGAGAATCCTGTGAATCAGATTCGGAAATTAGTGCTGCACATAGAAATTTGACCTGGTTCGAATACTTTGAAAAAAATTATTTATTTTTTTCTGCCATGTTATCTAGTAAAGGAGCCCCTTTCTTTCGGAGTCGGTTTCTTGAATTTGTCATCGAGGATATCAAGAATGAATGGGATATGGCAGCGGGGAAAAAACGGGGATTATACGAAGACGTTATTGTTCAGTTTATTGCACCAGCGTATGTAGGGATCGTAGAATGGTGGTTTTCTAACGAAATGCCTTATCCACCTCATGTTATGGAAGCACAATTGGAGATTTTATTAGAAAGCAACCTATCATAAAAGATCTTCCCTATTCTTCTTATCTCTATCCATTTTCAGGAGGAGGAATTCTTACTTACAACGAATAACAATATATCAAATTCTTTTTAAACTGGTGGGAGGGCTAAGATGCTGTATATAAAAGATTTTTTGTTACAATTACTGTTTGCCCTAACCCCCTTTGTCCTTTATACCATCTACTATCGTGACAAAGCTGAAAATTATTCAAGGCAATTCATTACCATAACCTGTATGATTTGTCTTTTCATGTCGATGTCATTTCCATTTACTGTGGAGGATGGAATTATATTCGACATTCGTTATGTGATCATGTTTTTCGGAATGGTGTATGGTGGTATGACTACTGGAGTTTTTCTTCTCGTTGAATTTTTAACCTATCGCCTGCTTATAGGTGGGCAGGGACTATTTTCAGCGATCATTATTCTTTCCATCACCTTTAGCTTATCTGCGCTTTTATCCAACGTATACCGTCGCCGTTCTGAATACCGAAAACTTATTACATTCGTTGCAGGTTTTAGCTTTTCCGTCATTCCTATAGCTACGATGTTTGTAACGGAATATCAATATTCGATTCAGCATTTAAAGTTTAACGTCCTGGTGATGCCAGTACTAAATTTCCTTGGAATTTGGATATTGATTTCTCTTTTTAATAAAGCAGTATCTGATAAGGAATTGTATTTGAGGTATCTACAAAGTGAAAAATCTGAAACGATTGCTCATGTAGCCGCTTCTCTAGCCCATGAAGTCCGTAATCCACTTACAGCCGTTATGGGTTTCTTGAAATTATTAAAGGACGATTCTATCACCAGAGAAAAGAGTCAGAAATATATTGCTATTTGTCTTGAAGAAATAAAGCGGACTGAGGTTATTCTTTCTGAGTATCTTTCGATAGCTAAACCAAATCATGCAGTGGTAGAGAAAATTGAACTTGTGCAGCAGATCAACTCGATTGTAGAGATCATGACCCCGTACGCCAATATGAATAACGTCTCTTTGGAAATGCAACATTTGGAGGATAAACTATATATCTCTGCAAATCCTACTGAAATCAAACAACTGTTCATTAATTTTATAAAAAACGCGATTGAAGCTTGCGCTGTTCTCGCAACAGGTAATGTAAACATTCGTATCGAACGTCAATCCGAATATGCAAAAATAACAATCATTGATGATGGAGTCGGGATGAGCAACGAGCAGATGGAGCGACTTGGAATCATTTATTTTTCAACTAAAAGCAAAGGAACAGGATTAGGACTTACCCTTTCTTATCAATTCATCCGTTCGATGAACGGTGATGTAACTGTACGAAGTAAATCAGGAGAAGGAACTGAATTCATTCTCACTTTACCTTTGACTAATTAATATCGGAAAAATGTTCCAACAAAGCAAAAAAGACGCTCAGCTCAAACTTAGCGTTTGAACCGAGCATCCCGCTGAATCATTTAGTTCATAAACTTCAAGTATTGTAAAATTTGTTTAATCATCACCGCTGCCTCAGCACGTGTTGCTGCATCTTGCGGAGCAAATGTTGTTTCTGTTTTACCTTTGATAATTCCTTTGGCTGCTGCTTCTGTTACTGCTTGGCTAGCGTAACCTGAGATGCTAGCTTGATCGGTAAATGGAGTGCGCAATTGAGCTTCTGCTCTATGCTCTCCTTTTACCAATATTACTTTTTGTTGTCTCATCATTGCATCTTTGACCTTATTGTTCCAACCGCCAGTGATATTACCGAACCAGGCAACTGTTATCCATTGAGGCAACTGCTATCCGTCTCTAATTATGCTCTACGAATTGTAAATTCAAAATCCAAATCTTTTGATGGATCAATTAGATATTCATCAAGAACTGGCGCTCCCCAGCTGTCATCACCGCCAACGCCCATTTGCCGACCGGCAATCGTAACAACGGTATGATGAATGTTCGGCAGCTCATATTGATGCGTAGCACTCTCCAGCTCCATTGCCGAATATGGCGATATGTTGGCTTCAACAGGGGCTGAGACTGGTGAGGATATTATAATCCCTTGACCAAGATCGTTGGTTATCGATACTTCGCGTACACCTGTACGGTTGCCCGATTCCTGCGGTACCAAATAGGACGATACATTGTCCACCGCATGATTCTGAAAGCGACACAATCTCGCGCCAAAGGAACGGTCAATATAATTTTCTTCTGGTCCATTCGCATACCAATTCAGCTGGTAATAATCCGCTGGTACCTTAAAGGTTAAAGCAAAGAGGGGAAACTTCGGTAAACCCGGCTCTCCATAGTAGCTTGATTTCACCTTTATGCTCCCATCGGAGAACACCGTGTATGTCACACTTACTCGCACTCCCTCTGACACACTCAGTTTATATACATAGGTCACAGTCGCTTGGTCTTCTTCTTCCATAAGCTCGAAGCTTAAAGTTCTTCGGCTCAAACTTGCTGCATACCAAGCGGAAGAGTCGAAATGCATTCCCGCACCCTTGTCGTTATCTGTCATCGCTCTCCAGAAGAGCGGTGCCGGCGGCGAAGAGATCATTTCTCTTCCTGAATATTTAACGGAGATTAATGTACCAGCCTGCTTCGAGAACATTACGGAGAAGTCACGACCGTGAACGCCAATATTTACATCCCCTTCAACTACGCGAAAATCATTCAGGGCAGGAGTTACCTTAGGATGGATGGAGTTCATATCAGTCAATGTGCTCTCCACTTGAAAAACATACTGTCCAAAAGCGATTTCATAACCAGCATTTGCCCATAACGAATCTTCCTTGAGCACAAGAGAAACATCTAAACTATACTCACCAGAGTGATTAGTCTCTGGTAAATCAAGTTCAACATATCTTTCTTCTCCGGGTTTAACCTGGGCGAATACAATCCCACGATAGATTTCCCTGCCCTCATAATTCAGACAATATTTCAATTTATGCGCATCTAAGCCAACAAATAAATTCTCATTTCTAATAGTTACGCCATGACAATCCGGAGACAGTTTGATGTTCTGATATAGAAATTTCACTTCCTGCATTTTTGGCGACCATCTCCGATCCGCATACACTATTCCGTTTCCGGAGAAGTTGTAATCGGTTGACCGATCATCGAAGTCACCACCATAAGCCATATAAGGTTTTCCATATCGATCATTTTTTACGATGACCTGATCCATGAAGTCCCAGATGAATCCACCTTGGTACATTGGATACTTCTGCTCTAGCTCTGTGTATTTATGCAATCCTCCGACGGAATTACCCATCGCATGCATATATTCACAGCTAATATATGGCTTTAATGGATTCTCTTTTAAATACAATTCGATATCTGCTGCCTTCGCATACATCCGGCTCTCCATGTCACTCGAATCATCATATTCGCGGTTATGGAACACTCCTTCATAATGAACCAAACGTGTAGAGTCCTTCTCACGAAAATAATTCGCTACGTTCCGAATGACTTCTCCGGCAAAAGACTCATTGCCACAGGACCAAATCAAAATCGATGGATGGTTCTTGTCTCTCTCCACCATGGAGATCGCACGATCCATTACGATTTCCTGCCATTCAGGCTTACTGCCCGGTATGTTCCAAGATGGTTCTACAACACCCATTTTTTGCCATGATCCATGCGACTCTAAATTCATCTCGTCAATAACATACACACCGTATTCATCACACAGTTCGTACCAGAGTGTTTCATTTGGATAGTGCGACGTCCGTACAGCGTTGATATTCGCCTGTTTCAAAGTCTTTATATCCCATAACATATCTTCTTTTGTAATGCTGCGACCGAAGCGGGAATTAAACTCGTGCCGGTTAACACCTTTGAATACAATACGTTTACCATTCAAGTGCATAATCTTATTTATCATCTCAAATTTTCGAAAACCAACCTTTTGTGGCACGACTTCCACAAGATCTCCGGCTGCGTTGTAGACAGATACGTAAAGGGTATACAAACAAGGATCTTCTGCGCTCCACAGATGAACCTTTGATGCCTCAAGCGTAAGTGAAACGGAATCCCCTGAAACTCCAGTCTCACTACGAACTACAAGATTTCCTGCTTTATCCTTAAGCTCTAGGACCACTTTCGAAGCTGGCTTACCCATCAACTGCAAATCAGCTTTCAGCGTTCCCTGCTCAAATTGTCCATCCAGATCGGTCTGAACGTGGAGATCCCGCACGTGAACTTCAGGCACAGTATATAGGTACACATCACGAAAGATTCCAGAGAAGCGCCAGAAGTCCTGATCCTCCAGCCAACTCCCGGTACTACGCTGATAGACCTCAACCGCCAGCTTATTCTCACCTTCCGTTAAATACGGTTTCAGATCGAATTCACTCGGAGTAAAGCTATCTTCGCTATAACCAACAAACGTCCCATTTAGCCATATATAAAAAGCGGTTTCTACTCCTTGAAAAGAGATATACAGTGGACGTTGCTCCCAGCCCGCAGGCACTACAAAATATTTAACATAGCTGCCTACAGGATTGTGATCCTCAGATATCATCGGAGGTCTAAGATGCTCATGACCATCCCATGGGTACATCGTATTTACGTACTGAGGCTGCCCAAAGCCCTGAAGCTGGATATGTCCAGGAACCTCAATATCATCCCATCCTCTACAGGACACGTTTTCCTTATAAAAATGCGCCTGCCGTTCCATAGCATTGTGGGCGTAACTAAATTTCCAACTTCCGTTCAGGCTATGGCGCCAACGCATTTCTCCAAGCCTTTCAGCTTCAAGCTTCGTCCCGTAATACCGATGATCGGAGTGCGCGTGTATTCTGCCTACTGCATAAATGGAAGGGTCTGACAACCATTCCAGACTTGGAGCGACGCCCCGTTCAGCCTGCTGCTTCATCTAATTTTCCTCCTTCTTTTCTTAAAATGATTGCTTACTTACTTATTTAACTGAACCCGTCATCCCAGCCACAAATTGCTTTTGCATCATGAAGAATACAAGGGCAGTCGGCAGAGTCGTAATAACAATCGCGGACATAATCAGACCATAGTCAGGGGCATAACCCGATCCAAGATTCGAAATTAGAAGTGGCACGGTCATATTTTTTTGAGATTGCAATACGATCAAAGGCCATAAATAGTTGTTCCAGCTGTTAAGGAATGTGATAATCGCCGCAGCTGCATAAGTTGATTTCATCGTCGGCATATAGATGCGGAAGAATAAACCAAATTCTGAAAGACCATCAATGCGACCGGCTTCCATCATATCCTTAGGAAACATTTTTGTGCTTTGACGAAAGAAGAAAATCAGGAATGCTGTTGTGAATGTAGGTAAAATGACTGCTGCTGCTGTATCGATACCAAGAAACGGCACAACACTCGATACTTTGGCGAACATTTGAAATAGAGGCACCATGATCGCTGCAAATGGAATCATCATTGAAGCTAGCAAAATATTAAATACGATATCTTTACTCCGGCTACGGTACATTTCAAAACCATATCCAGCCGCCGAAGCTACCAGTAGTGAAAGCACAGTAGTCACCACAGAGATTTTTGCAGAATTCCATAGGGCTTGCCACATATCTACGGAACTAAATAAATGGTCTATATTCTTAAAGAGATGCGTACCTGGCAGCAATGTCCCTTTCGTTACATCAACTGATTGGTTCGTGGCGCTTATTACCATCCAGATAAATGGAAAGATAGAGATCAGCGCAGCGATGATTAAAAACAGATAAGTAAACATGCGTTTAGTTTTCATTATCTCTTGTCTCCTCCTACTTTGTTCTGAATTAGTGTCAGAATGAGCACCATTACAACAATTGAATAGGAGACGGTTGCAGCGTATCCAAAGTCAGGGGTGTATTCAAAGGAAAGGTTATAAATATATTGGGAAATCGACATGGTTGCATTGCCGGGTCCACCTTTCGTGATGTTAACCACCTCGTCAAACAACTGAAGTGTTCCAATAGTCGATGTTATCGTCGTAAACAAGATAATCGGCTTTAATAGGGGAATTGTTATTTTGAAAAATTGAGTAAATGCACTGGCACCATCGATATGAGCAGCTTCATAAATAGATTTGTCGACATTTTGAAGGGATGACAAATAGAAAATCATATTATAGCCAGTAAAGCGCCAAGTGATGGCAATGATGATCGTAACTTTTGCCCAGAAGGGGTCAGTAATCCACTGAATCGGTTCGTTGATTAAATGCAGATTCACTAGAAATTTATTGATGATACCTTCGGCTCCAAACATGTACTTGAAAACAACGGAGTAAGCTACAAGTGACGTCACCGTCGGCAGAAATATGGCCGTTCTGAAAAAACCTTTGAATTTCAGCCTTTCGTCATTAAGCAGCACAGCGATAAAGAGCGCCAGCACCAGCATGACTGGGACCTGAATAATTAAGTAAATAAATGTGTTTTTGACGGCTGTAAGGAACGTGGTATCGCTAAACAGTCGAAAATAGTTATCAAATCCCGTAAAATGAAGACTGCTTCCTCTACCCGTCTTAAAAGATAAAATTAAAGCTTGGATCATTGGATAAAAATAGAAAACACTGATCATAATGACCGGCACAAGGACGAATAACCAACCCGTCAGGTGGATCTGCCGTGACCCTTTAGAGCTCTTTAGTTTTTGCGGGCTTAGCCCTGTCTTTATAGTTCCCACTCCACTCCGCACCCTTCTGTCTTATATATTAGAGATGAAAGCCCCTGCTACCCATCCTTCTGTAGAATTCCAATTTACAGGAGAAGAAGGAGCAAGGGCATAGTTTGAACAGCCTAAGTGCGATTAGCGAATTTGAGTATCCGCTTGCTTCTGCGCATCCTTCAGCACTGTTTCCACATCTTTACCGCCTAGATAAGCTTGCATCGCTACAACCATAATGTCCTCAATTGCGTAAGTGTTCATGCCGTAGTTGACATTAGGAATTTGTTCGGTCCATGCTGCAAAGTCTGATACGACCTTTTGACCTTTGAAAAATTCATCCGTAGCTGAGTAAGCTTCTCCATTAGCCGCAGCTTTGAAAGTGCCGATGACGCCAACTTTTGTATTCAAAGTCTGATACAATTCAGTGTCAGCAGCAAAAGTCTTAGCAAGGAACTCCGCTGCAGCTTCTTTACCATCTACATTCATTACATACCAAGAGCTACCCCCAAGGTTGGATGCGTGGACAGAACCTTCCGTTGCTGCTAGCTTAGGAAATGGAGCTACTGCCCACTTACCGGATTGGGAAGCTTCAGCTTTAATCGAAGCGGTAATCCAGTTGCCTGTCGGTACGGAAGCCACTTCACCACTATTGAATGCTCCTACAAATTGGCTCCAGTCCGAAATTACTTTCACTATGCCGGAATCCATCATTTCTTTGTAAATTACAAATGCCTCTTTCATCGCAGCGTTATCCACTATCGTCGGAGTCTGACCATCGTCTCCTGTATACCATGCACCTGCCGATTGGATCATCATTCGGATTTGCCCAAGGTCATTAGGATCAAGCGTGAGCATACTTTTACCAGTTTTTGCTTTTACAGCTTTACCGATCTCAATGTATTGCTTCCAGTCAATATCTTGTAGTGCATCCAGGCTGTAGCCTGCTTGTTCGAGATAGTCTGTCCGTACGTACATTCCAGTTACACCGGAATCAAACGGAACACCGTATTGCTTGCCATCAACACTTGTTGGGCCAATTTTGTAATCTGCAAAATCAGCAGATTTTACGAGGTCCGTCAATTCATAAAAGGAATCCGGATATGCTTGCAAGAAGCTCTGCGCACGATAATCCTCAATTAGTACGATGTTAGGCAAACCCTTCGTAGAACCAGAGTTTAACCCTGTGTTCAACTTTTGAACGATATCAGCCTGCGCGTTCTCTACGACGTTAATCTTTACCTCCGAATTAACTTTCGCATAAGCATCTTTGGCAACATTCATGGCGGCAATGTTAAACGCCGGGTCCCAAGCCCAAACTGTTATCTCTTGTGGCCTGGTACTACCTTCGGTTCCGGAGTTACCAGAGTTGCTCGTTTCATTTTTCGTTCCACCTGTGGAACATGCCGACAGTAGAACCACACTAGCCAGCATTACGGATAATAATTTTTTCACTACATAAACCCCCTTATAATCTGTAAAATAATAAAGATGGAAGCGTTTTCCTGAGTACGCTTCCATCTTATCATCTTGTATCCGTTTTCTTTGGCAGTATCTTTATTAGCTTTGGTGTTATTATTGGGTCCTGTTGTGCCACTCTTATCGACTCTGGTATTATTTTTAGGTTCTTGTAAAATCTTTGGCATTCACCAATGGAAGCGTAATCTTGATGTTCGTACCTTCATGCCGTTTACTTGAAATGTTAATCCCGTAGCTCTCTCCGTACAACAATTTGATTCTGTCATCTACATTTCGTATACCGATCCCGGAGAACAATTGACGTTTATGCTTCGATGCTGGTAGCTGCTCCTCCTTCATCAAATCCGGATCAAGATCCATCCCATCGCCATTATCTACAACTTCACATACAAGTTGATCTTCCTGAACGGCAATCATGATGAGAATCCTTCCCTCATCTTTAAGATTGAATGCATGGAAGAATGCATTCTCTATAAAAGGTTGAAGAATTAGCTTCGGCATATGATAATCCAAGCTCTCGGGCTCCACAAAGAAATTCACACGGATCTTCTCACCATACCTTACATGATTGATGTATACATAATGCTCCAGCGACTCTAATTCTTGACGAACAGGTATGGTAGAGTGAACATCACTGACTGTATTCTGCAGAAGTGAGATTAGAGCGTTTATCGTTCCAGCTGCTTTTTCCTTGTCACCCTGCTGCACCAAAAATTTGATTGAAGCCAGCGTATTGTATAAGAAATGGGGATTGATCTGCATTTGAAGAGCGGCGAGCTCTGCATTACGCTGCTGCTTCTGGGTCTCCATCAATCGATCAACATAATCTTGTAGTGAATCAAGCATAAAATTGAAGGCGTTTCCCAGCTCCTTAACTTCATAACTACTATTGGCGACATCTACATGATTATCAAACTCACCTGTAGGGATACTAGACATCTGTTCAACGAGAACACGTAGAGACTTCGTCATTGTTCGGGTAATTAAAAATACAATAATAAGCGATATCGCAACGATAGCCATGATCGTCAAGGTTACTGCTTTGGCATTTACCATCTGTCCGATCACGGCGTTCTTATCGATGAGATTCACCAAATAAAAATCAAATTCAGGTAAGTATTCAGAAAACACAATTCGTTCATTCCCCATGAAATAGGTGGATTCACCATCTTTTCCGCCACCTTGCACTTCTTGCAACAATTGCTTATCGAGGACCCCAATCATCTCAGTCTTGCTACTGGATACAATTAACCCCTTCTCATTTAGCAGTACAACATCATTACCTTCACTCGTAAAGTTAGCATAAAAGGGCTTGAAATCGCGATCACTAATGGCTACGTACATGGTGCCATAGATTCTACCAGTCGAATGATCAAATAAAGCTTTGGAAGCCACCAACATAGGTTCTTTTCCGTTCGCTTTATTATCCCTTAGATCGAGCTGGTACAAGATTTGCTCAGGATGGGCTTTGGTCTCCTTCGTAATCGGATGATCCTTCAGTTCCTCTGCGGAAATGGACCAATACCAAGGATCAGTTGAATAACTCCTGCCATTCACGCCCACAATCATGATCCCAACATCAAAAGCACTGAGGTTAGAACGTATTGCCCGCATGCCTTCTGTCATTTGATATGTTTTGATGGCGAGGTTTACTGTGTCCGTCTCTCCGCTAGATAAGTAGTTTCGAATGGCTTCATTCTGAGCCATCATAGTGGCACCAGTGGCTACAACATTGTTGTAAGATTCCAGGTTTGTCTTCATCTGGTTCAGAAGTTTACCGTTGGTTATGCTGAAGGTCTGCAGAAATAATTTCTCTGACATGCTGATGGTAATAGACAACGTCAGGAGCGATACTGTAACGATGCTAATAAGTGTAACGAGAAATAACTTGAGGAATAGCCCCTGCTTTCTAATCTTGTTCTTGATGTTTTTAATCATGCTCCTCTACATCCCGTCTCCGGTACCGGCTTGGAGAAATGCCCGTCTGCTTTTTAAATACCTTGGTAAAATAACTCTGATCTGAATAACCCACGCTGGCACTGATATCGGAAATAGAATGTTCTGTTGTCTCAAGCAGCTCCATAGCTTTTTCCAATCGAACTTTGTTTAAGTACTCACTAAACCCTTCACCATTATGAGCAGTAAAATAGCTGGATAGATAAGAAGCGTTAAAATGGAACTGCTTCGCTACCTCTGTAAGCGTGATTGGATCTGCATAATGTTCCTGAATATAATTAATTAGCATTGTCATATTTGGATTAACTGATGTATTCGTCTCTCCTATAGTGCGCTCAACTTCTCGAATGAACGCTTCAGCAACAGCTATTGCATCCCCTGCATACAACGCTTCATCTATTCTTCGGAAGTAATCGTATTTAGCTTCCTCCAGCCCACCGATTTCATACTTCATTTTTCCAAGTGTGGTCGCTACGTTGAATATAAAGTTCCCCAATAACGATTTGAATTCGAAAATGTCGATGCGATAATCCATCGAACGCAGATGAACATTTTCAAGAAAAGCTGTGAATGCCTTCTGGTATTGCTTACGTCTAAGCTGTTCCATTAATTCTCCGATGTCTAATTCTTGGTACGCCCCTGGAAGACCCGGTAAATGATCATTTTCTATTAGGTTTCGTTCCGGCAAATAGAAACTGTAACGTGCAAGCTTTAAATAATTGTCACGGTAAATCTCACCAAGTCTTTTAAATTCCATAAAGCTCTGACTAATAATAAAATGCGATTCTCTTGCCCCTTGCACCATTTCGGAGACCAGGTATCTAAGCTCAATTACAAGTTCGTCCCATGGCTCCGGATTAGCATTAAGTAAATAAATAACCGAATCGTTGACAAACTTTAGCCGAATAAACACAACATCGTCCAAAGCTAACTTTTGTATTCCTCTTTCGATTTCATTTGCGAACGTTAACTTATCACTAGAATCTTTAATATGTCTCATATCCGTTCCGAAAAACGCGAACTGTCTGTAAGGAAACATCGATTGAAGCAATGTGGGCTCAACCACAGACTCATAACCTGTCATTAGCTTCTCGATGACTAGCAAAAGCTGTTTTTCCCCAGCATTGGAACCTTGATCAGTCGTCTTCATCCCTGTCATTTTGGCAGTAACTTTATTTAAGATAGACAACAGGTAATCTGCTTCTAGCTTAGGCTTTAGAATGTAGTCCGCAACACCACTCTGAAATGTGGATCGAACGTAATCGTATTCACTGAAACTGCTTAAGACGATGATTTCAATGTGAGGGTACTTCTCCTTTACAATCTTGACCAGTTTCTCACCGCCCATAACAGGCATTACGATATCTGTAAGTATGATATGAGGACTGACCTCGTCGATCATATTTAGTGCTTCAAGACCGTTAGAGGCCTCACCGACAATTCGATACCCTTCTTGTTCCCAATCCCAAAGATGTTTAATTCCCTGTCTAACCAGCATTTCGTCATCCACAATCATAATCTTAAATATTGGTTTCATATCTGCCCCCTTGCAGCTGTTAAAAAGTCATACCAATGATCAGAACGCCGTTCCTTCATTCTATCGAAGCATTAGATGTAACCGTTTTCTATTTATTTGTTACTGTTCAATCTATCCTACTTGGAGCGACCTCCTATACAAAAAAGCCTTGAGACTTACTTGAATTTGTTTAAACCAAATAATAGTCCTCGCCAGCAATTATGGTCAAGTCCCCTTTTTCAAATCAAATTCTAAGCACAAGTTAATTCATTTGAATCACAATAATGATATATCGATTAACAATAAATTAATATTGATTTACGAGTTTGATTTGTGTATTATAGGGTTATTAATAAAAGGAGAATGTCATATGAAAAAGAAATATCTATTAGCAGCTTCACCATTATTATTAAGCATCATCAGTTTAATGATCTCACGTATGGTCGGTTCAAGCGTGGGACCGGATGGAATCTTGCATGAGCCGTTTTTTTTCTTAATTCCGCTTAGTTACCTATTTTTTCTCTGCAGTATTGTAGCATTCCTATTCGTAGGTCTCGGGTCAGTCGTCAATAATAGAAAAAAAATTTCGTAATAGCGTTGTGTCGGGACATTAACGGTTATAGCAAAAAGAAAGAAGCCGCAATATTTCGCGGCTTCTTCTGCGTTGGATGTTCATTTTAAATTTGACATAGTCTCTATAAACTCAACTTCTGCTGGAGTAAAACTACCAGCTCTTCAGCTGTATCCCAAACGATAGGACGGATATTTTTCACTTGTACGAAAAGATCATTAGCATCGCTGCTGTTTACAGTCCAAATTACTGGAATGTTCAACCCGAGTGCATATCCTGCAGTAAAATACACTTCAGGGGATTGGCCGGTTAAATCAGCGATAATCAGTTTGCTCTCCTCTATAAGCTCCAAGGAATACGGTTCACGGTTTTGCGTTGACGTATGCCTTAGTAGCCGTGGAATATAACCAAACTGCTCGATTTTAGGAAGCAGCTTATCCACCCACTCCGTGTGCAAATCCTCCGCATCTGACAATAGAACGATACAGGGTTTTAATTTTTTGCCTCCTGCGATTGCGGCAGCTTCATTCCATCCCTCGTCCGTCAGCTTAAAGGTCATGCCCTCCCTGATCATAAACTGCTCGTTTATCAGCTTATCTATGATATATACCAGTTCTTGCAGATTAGGTGAATACGTTAGGTTATAGCTACTGGAGAGTGGCTGAATAACAACGGATTCCCCTGGGGCTTCAGAATGTCTGTATAAGTATTGCAGTAAACGGTTGCCTTTATCTTCAATCGTCACTGGAATTTTCGAGGAATTTACAATGGATTCTAAATCACCGGCCGATAAACTGACCTTCTCTCCACGATCTGTCAGCTCCCGTATATAAGCCGATACTACATGAAACATATCGCGTTTCTTTGAATGCGCAAGAGAATTTATAGGCTCATAGCTGTCTCTCAATAAGCTATAGAACCCGTCAGGAGAACAATTACAGCCTAAATATCTATCGTAATCGCCTTCCGATGTAATGGATACCATCTCATCACAGAACAAGCAGTATTTCTTAATCATTACAACTCATCACCTCTTATTTATTGATATCCCCTTACCTTACCAAGAATATCTTAAAAAGTAGACAAGAAGATATTTCCTATTAGCACTGAACCTAGAAATTCAATATCATGAATGCCCACAAAAAGATACGGATTTGGCCGTTTCTTTTTATGATCCGGTGAGTATTTTTTTGTTTTTGATATGCTCATTTAAAGCAGTTGACATTATTATTTTTATATAAATAGTGAAAAAAATCATATTGACTCATTATTTTATATTAAAGTATATTCTTAGCAAATGAACCATTATTTATTTATATTTAATCTATTTACTTTTGAAGATAGATTTTTCAGATTCTATTACATGATATGCAGTACATTTACCGATTTAGGAGGTGATTAAATTGAATACATAAAACTTTTTTAAAATTGGACAGGCCGCAATTAAATTAAATTGAAGAAGGAGTGTATTTTCATGAAACGATCTCTCATTCGCTACGGTTTGAAAACGATTTTGGCACTTGTGTTAGTTGTATCTGCATCATCACTCGCACTAACTTCAACGACGCACGCTGGAGTGCCAATCCCTCTCAGAATTATCAATGAACACAGCAATAAGGTGCTGTCAGTCAGCGGAGCGGATTCACAAGCGGACGGTGCGCTTATCGTACAATACATCGATCAAGGATTAGATTATCAAAAATGGTATCTCGAAACTGCAGAGAACGGATATTATAATTTCAGAAACATAGCTAGCGGAGATTTATTGGATGTCAACGGATCATCATCATCCGATGGGGCCAGTGTTATTCAATGGCCAAGCAATACCGGGTGGAACCAACAGTGGGAACTTATTCCGACTGGTGAAAAAAACTCGTATAAAATTAAAAACCGGGCCAGTGGCAAGTTATTAGATATATCGGGACAAGATAAAACCAGCGGTGCGCAGGCCATTCAATGGAGCGATAACGGCGGTCACAATCAGCACTGGTATATAGAATATATACGGAAAAATTAAGCTATTGCCGAATACAAGAAATGACGGTGCTGGGATAACATCCCGAGCACCGCCATTTCCTAATTTAACATTTTTTTAGATTGTCATTCCTTTTGATAGCGGAACCAATCATAATATGCGATTGTTCGGTTAGTTGAGTAGTTATACATTCCAAAGAACACTCCGGTAAATCCGCCTGCCACTTCTGTAGAGATCAAGTGCGTCTCCGCTTCACCAAGTGGATGCCATAACTGATCTTCACCTCGATAAAAGAACAAATATTTCTCAGGTAATGCTTGAATCCTCAATTCTACGACTGTGCCTTCAAATGGAGAAGAATATTTCACATCACTTATGCTACCCACTTGTCTTCGCAGCGTAATCACATTTTCACCCTCTACCTGGGTTAGCCCGATTGCGTAGTGATACATCCGATCCATAAACACAACAAGACCTGCTTCATCACCATCTAGTGGGTTGAATTCCATTTTAGTAGAGATTTCACAATCCAAGTGGCGCTGTCTACAGCCAATAAATGCAGGCGTTCCCTGTTCGCTTAATCTCACATCCGCTCCATATAATGCTAGCCACCCTGGTCGCTCTTGCAAAGACCAATCGACTTTTTTAGCATTGCGGATAAAGTTCCAGCTCATTCTTAAATCAGATCGATTAAAATCATCGGTCTCAGGCTCCTTTTCCCATAGCACTGGTGGTGGAGTGTCAGCTTCCATTTCTAATCCAACAACACCGTGATCTCCAATCATCGGCCATCCATCTTCTCTCCAATGGACCGGAGCAAGGAATGTCTCTCTACCAAGATGATGTCGATATGGATATCCTACTGGTCGTATCCCTAACAATACCGCCCACCAGCTGCCATCCTGTGCTTCTACCAGATCGCCATGTCCCGTAGCTTGAATAGGGTAATCCGAGCTCCGGTGAGTCAAAATGGGATTCCAGGGAGAGGATTCAAAGGGTCCATAGGGTGATTTACTTCTAGCTATGGTCTCCATATGTCCATATTCTGTCCCGCCTTCAGCACACATTAAATAATAGTAGCCATTTATATTATAAAGATGTGGTCCTTCAGGAAATTTACCGCCACTGCCTGTCCATATTAAGCGAGAATCGCTCAGCTTATGGCCCGTTTCAATATCAATCTCACATTGGTAGATTCCCATGCCATCCTTGGTGCCAGTGCTTGTAAAATACACTTTTCCACCGTCAAAAAATAAGGAGGGATCAATCCCTTCCTGATCCACGTAAATAGGATCCGACCACTCACCTGCTGGGTCTACCGTCCAAACGTAGAAGTGTCCACCGCTATCCTGATTTGTCGTCACCATGTAGAATCGACCGTTATGATGACGAATGGTTGGTGCCCACACCCCTCCAGACACGACCGATGTATCAAATTGAAGCTGGGAATCACGCGTTAAGCAATATCCGAGCTGCTTCCAATGGACTAAATCTTTACTATGCCAAATGGGGATTCCCGGAGAGTAAGCAAATGAACTGTTAACCAAAAAGTAATCCTCGCCTACTCTGCAAATGCTTGGATCTGGATAAAAACCTGGTAATATCGGATTGTTATATTTCATGAAGCATTCTCCTTTTATTGAACATTTGCATCTATGTCAAGGATTATACTCCACTAGCTAAACGATAAACCTTGATTATCCAGTCGTAAAATAGCATGATATAGACATTCATCTAGACATTCTTTTGGAGGGTTACGGATTGAGCGAATTTTATTTAAATTGGTTTACATCAGATCAGAAATTCCCATTTTTTATTCAATACGGCTTCCACGACAATGATACTGACCTTCATAGACATGTGGACTTTTCAGAGCTCGTGATTGTCTTGAGTGGTACTGCTACTCATATTGTGAATAACGAAGAATCATTCATCAAAAAGGGGAATGTCTTTGTTATTAATGGTTCAACCCCGCATGCTTTTAAAGATCCTCAGGATTTTAAGATCTGTAATATTATGTACAAGCCTGAAATGCTGTCGACAGCTGGATCAGATCTGCGAACTTCGAACGGCTTTCAGGCGCTGTTTGTATTGGAGCCGTTGTATCGTCATAAACACGCCTACACAAGTAAACTAAGCTTGCCAATTCCCATGCTGGAATTTGTCACTACACTCATTGCCGGTATGATTGAAGAATATAGCCACAAGTTTCAAGGATATCAGACTTTGCTCGTCTCACGATTTATGGAGCTGGTTGTCTATTTATCAAGGCATTATGAAAAACAGGATAAAGGCAGCCTGGATAATCACCTAATACATTTAGCGAAGTCGCTCTCTTTTATGGAAGACTATTATCTTGAAGCGTTGTCGTTGGATCAAATCGCCGCACACTCAGGGGTATCCGTTAGACACTTAAACCGGATCTTTCGCTCTTACTATCAAACGACTCCTATCTCCTATCTCCATCGATTGCGTCTGGAACGGGCTTGCAGCTTGTTGAAGCATTCTGACTTCAGTATCACTCAGATCTCACATGAAAGCGGGTTTAGCGATAGCAATTACTTTACACGACAATTCACCAAAACCTACGGTATGTCTCCCAAAGCTTATCGGAAGAATCTATAAAAGAACATCCTTAACACAACAATAAGCCCTCAAAAGAGGACTTATTGTTTACTCAATCGTTCAATTTTTGCATCCATCCGTTCCATTACTCTGTTCATCTCTTCCATTCTAGATAAAAGCTGCTTCCGCTGATCAATCAAGAGTTCTACTCTAGCATGATTAGCCTCATCGCCCTGTCTATACAGCTCGACATACTTAATCAAGATTTCAACAGGAAGCCCAATGCCTCGCATACACTTGATATGTTCAATCCACCTGCAGTCTTCTTCCGAATAATCTCTATTTCCACTTTTATTGCGATTCACGTGTGGAATAATACCGATGCGTTCATAATAGCGGAGCGTATCCGGCGTAAGATTAAATTTTCCACTTACTTCTGTAATGGTCATACTTTCATTATCCTCCGATCCTCAATATTAATTAAAACCAATGATTGGATGCGGTGTATAGGGTTCTTCCAAGAACGTCATTTCTTGAGGTGTTAACGTAATGGATAACGCTCCTACAGCATCTTCGAGATGAGACATTTTCGTAGCACCAATAATTGGAGCAGTTACCGGTTCTTTTTGAAGCAACCATGCAAGAGCAATATGAATCCGCGGAACACCATGCTTTTCGGCAATTGCAGCTACCCGCTCCACAACTAAACGATCAGCATCTGCAGTTCCATCATATTTGGATTTTTGTATTTGATCGGTCTCTGAACGATGTGTTGATACTGTCCAGTCGCGAGTTAATCTACCGGAGGCCAACGGACTATACGGAATAACACCAATTTTTTCTTCCTTACAAAGTGGTAACATCTCGCGCTCTTCTTCACGGTAGATAAGGTTGAGGTGATTCTGCATGGATACAAACCGGGTCCAGCCATTCTTCTCCGCTACATATAAAGCTTTCTGAAATTGCCAAGCATACATTGCAGAAGCACCAATATATCTTGCCTTTCCCGCCTTAACCACATCATGAAGTGCCTCCATCGTTTCCTCGATAGGTGTGTGATAATCCCAGCGATGAATCTGGTACAAATCCACATAGTCTGTTCCCAATCTTTTTAGACTCTTATCGATTTCACTCATAATTGCTTTTCGGGAAAGTCCGGCACCATTGGGTCCTTCATGCATACGATTATAAACTTTAGTGGCGAGGACAATTTCATCTCGATTAGCATAATCCTTGAGTGCCCGTCCAAGAATCTCCTCACTCGTTCCGTCAGAATACACATTAGCCGTATCAAAAAAGTTAATTCCGAGCTCTAGAGCTTTTTTTATGATCAGCCGACTCTGCTCCTCATCAAGCACCCACTGATGGATCCAGCGTTCTGCTACCCCAAAGCTCATACAGCCAAGACACAGCCGGGATACTTCTAAGCCAGTATTGCCAAGTTTCACATAGTCCATTTACAATGACTCCTCTCTTTCAATAGAAGGTAAGGTTCACTAGCAGTTATCTGTTATTATTTCACTTGGAGTTCACTCCAAGTCAAGCTATTTATAAAGTTGACTGCTTTTAACGCTGTTCACTCGCCCTTTTCCGAAGGAATTGTGTCGTTAAGTTCTTTGTTCCATAGAATAGCTTAATGATGTTTCTAGAGTTCTACTTGGCCAAAAGAGGTGAAACGATGAGTTTTTCTGTGAACGGGGGAACGCCCTCTGGATATTACCGGAGCATCTTGGAACTTGAAGCAGAATGGGGACAAAAAAGAACTATCCATAAAGCTGGACAGGTTATTCCCTTTGATTTCGGTAGGGCTGCCCATTTCATTGCTCCTAAAAGCACTGAATCGAGCATTCATCCTGCACTGACACCTTATTGTTTACAGCCTATTGGCGGATACGTAGCCACTATCTCGAGTGGAAGGGTATGGGGAGAATCTGGTGCTGTTCTATCTCCGGAAGGAAAGCTGATCTTTGATCTGTCACAGGAATATGACGCCATGCAAAATAGAATGCTAGAAGCAGAGGAACACCCTGTATTCCACCGGTGGAATGATCCAAAACTTCAATATTTAGAAGGAACTGTGGCTGTGTTGACGTTTTGCGGAAGCTATAACTATTTCCACTGGTTGTATGATGTGCTCCCTAGGTTGGCGATGCTCAAAATGAGTGGAATTCCTTATACCTCCATCCTCATGAATCCAAATCCATATGGACCATTTGTGGAACAAACCTGGGCTATGCTCGGGATATCAGAGTCTTCAGTAATCCGGACAAATCCTGAAGCTTTCTTTGAAGCTGATCAGCTACTTATCCCTTCTTTGATGATGAATTCCCACTATCCCCCGTGGACCACGGATACGCTACGTAAATTATTACTACCTCATAGGGAATCAACACTCGCTACACCTGAGCGCATTTATATTTCTCGAAACAAAGCAAGCACCAGGCGCTTGGTCAATGAAGAGGAAGTTATACGCTGCCTTGAAGAATATAGCATTCAACCTATTCACCTTGAGGATTGGACGGTTGCACAGCAAATCCAGTTATTCGCTTCGGCTAAGCTAATCTTGGGAGCGCATGGCGCTGGACTGGCCAATTTGGCGTTTTGTCAACCTGGAACACAAGTTATCGAAATTGTTCATAAACAGCATGTCGTTCCAACGTATTGGATGATCAGCAACCATAACGCTCTTGATTATTACATGATGTATGGTCAAGGCTGGCCAGATCCTGCTATTCGTTTTCCGGGATTCGAAGATATCTATGTGGATATGGATCGTCTGAAGCAGATTTTGCATTTGGCAGGATCGGTTACAGGAATTTATAGCTCCATTATCGGAAATCCGATAGATCCACAAAGCACCGCCTGATAAATTCTTCAGGCGGTGCTTCGCTTTTATTTTTCCGCAGAACGGTTCTTATTTCCGGTAATTTTTCGTTCTTTCATCCTCTATAACACCATTCCAATTCATTCCAAAGGCAAAATCATATACATGTTCTTCTGAATCCACATGACATTCCATGTCACGCGCCACATCTTCCAGCTGCTCTTCTACCGTTTGCATACCTGATGGCATTTGTACTGGAAGCAATCCAGAAGGCTCCTCCGCACCCGTTAAAACCTCCATAAGTGCTTGATCCTGCAACCCAAAGTTAACAAGGATAACATCAGCCTCTCCCTCAAATTCTGCAACAACCGAAGGATTGGACAGCAACATTGACACAATTACCGGTTTGTCTTTCATCAGCTTGCGAGCTTCCAGGACATGATCCAGATCGCTCTCATTATGCGTAACAACGGTTTTTCCTTTATAAGAACGGTTAAGTACATCGTTATCCCGCGCATCTCCAGCTAAGCTCTGCTCCCGAGCATGTTCCGCAGTGTACGGTCTATACTGCAAGCTGATCGGCACGTAGCCGTTACCGCCTTGATCAGAATCTTCCTGACTAAAGCCTACTCCTGATTTGGGACTGCTTATGATGACGAGAGCAAAGTCTGCTTTATCCGGCTGATCTGTCACATGATAATATTTAGACACAACCTCCAGGTTCACCGGATATTCTGTCTTTTCGGGCGTTGGGTTGCCGAACCAATCCTTTCCTGCTGGAGTATAACGCTTCGGAATAAATACGGTTTGTTTCGCTACCAACGGCAATACCCGATTTTTGTTCTTCAGCAGCACGATCGACTTCAGCTGTGCATCATAGCCTGATTGCATAAACGCCGGATTCCCAACAATCTGAGCGCTCGCCTCAGGCTTTAAATACGGGTTCTCGAAGAGACCCAGACGGAAAATATTAAGTAGAAGCCGAACAGCTGACCGCTCAAAGCGATTCCGCATCCATACCTCTCCATGCTCAGCTACTCCCATTCGGTATGCTTCAAGGACTGGCTCCATCTCATTGTTGCCGCCGAATTGGTCAACGCCTGCCATCAAGAGCTTGTAATGCCGTTCTGCGACGGACATACCCTCCACTCCCCAAGGTTTACCACTGAGAAAGGAATCCTTACTATCTGATTCGTCTGCTGTAATGAGCCAATCTGTGCACACAACACCATCGTAACCGTATTTTTCCCGAAGCAGATCGGTAATAAGATAGGAATTATAAGAATTTCCGACATTCTCCCCGTTCAACTGATCTTGATCTGTAGAAATTGTGTAATATGGCATGACAGCTGAAGACTGCTTGGTTGGGCCATCCAGCTTAAAAGCTCCTTCTGTAAAAGGAATAAGATGTTCTTCAAAGTTACCGCCCGGATAGACGGCATACTTGCCGCAAGCATAATGCGCATCCCTTCCGCCTTCCCCGGAACCACCGCCAGGCCAATGTTTTACCATAGCGTTCACACTATCATATCCCCAGCCTTCGTGAATCTCCCGCTCATCTTCCGAGCTCTGGAAGCCGTCGACATAGGCTCTTGCCATGTCAGCAGACAACTTAGAATCCTCACCAAATGTGCCGTTAAAGCGAAACCATCGCGGATCTGTAGCTATATCTATTTGCGGCGATAGCGCCGTACCTAGACCCAGTGCGCGATACTCACGCGAGGCAACTTGCCCGAACTGATAAGTGATCTTCGGATCGAAGGTAGCCGCAAGACCCAGCGTCTCCGGCCACATGGAGATTTGTCCACCAGCTCCAGCATTAAACTCCGAACTAGAATCTGAGCCATGGCGAGGATCGGAGCTGTTGTTGGCTGGAATCCCTAGACCGCTTCCTTCTGCAAATGCTTGTACCTGGTTGTTCCACAGGGCGGCAATTTCCGGAGTTTCCACGGTGGTCACCAGAATATGTCTTAGATGGTCCTGTGCCAGAAATGCCAGCTGTTCATCGGTAAGCTCCCATGGCTTGGCTCCGCTCTCCTCATAGGATTTACCGTTATACGTTCCTGAGAACCAGCTGCTGCTAACTGCTGGGATGGATTGATGACGACTATACAACATGAGTCCAGCAATTTGTTCAATACTCATCTGTGAAGCCAAATCTTCAGCCCGCTCTTGTGGCGTCAATCGCCAGTCCTCATATTTATCCAGCTTGCCATTACGATTTAAATCTTTGAAGAACAGTCCGTCCTGCTGGAGAATCTGCACTCCAGATTCAGGGGAATAACCCAAGGTTGGACCGCCCTTATTGCTTACGTAAGAAATGGTATGATGGCTTTTAGTTTTAATAGTCTCTCTCTGATTCATTTGGTTTCCCTCCACTGTTTTCTTGTTTGTTTTTTCTTAGACCAAATTGGCTTTTTGTGATTGTGTTTCGACAGCCGTCAGTTCAGCAGTTTGAGCTCTTTTCTCTGTTCCCACTTCTGGAAGTGGCTTCACTGCCAGCATACCGAATATGGTGCAGACGGCAAGGAAGATATAAAAGAAGGTCCAGCTGCCAATGCCTAACAGCACGGGAGCAATTGCTGGAACAATGGACTGAGGCAACGCATTAGCTACGTTCATAATCCCAAAGTCTTTGGCTGAATCCTCTTTACTTGGAAGAATCCGTGCAACGAGTGCCATATCTACGGCTGAGAAGCAGCCAAAGCCCAATCCGATCACTGCAGCTCCGGCAATGTAGGCCGCATAACTTGGCACAAAGGCAAACAACAGAACCCCAATAGCAATGATGAACCCTGAAACGATCAGGAATGGTTTTTGCTTACCAAATTTATCTGACAACACCCCACCGAAGATACTTGTAATT
Source organism: Paenibacillus sp. VTT E-133291 (assembly GCF_002264395.1). GTDB lineage: Bacteria > Bacillota > Bacilli > Paenibacillales > Paenibacillaceae > Paenibacillus_AQ > Paenibacillus_AQ nitricinens. Next base: position 124,232 of record NZ_NFVA01000001.1, on the reverse strand, counting down.
GCAACACCCACTAGCATAACGATATTAATCGTAGCAACCTTTGCGGTAGCCAGCTCTTCCGTAAGTCCCATCCGGTTTACCAGCATGACTGTGAGGTATAAAGTGCTACAATATCCCATCATGATCAGGAACTTGGATACGAAAGCCCAAGAGAATTCCGGGAATTTGCGTGGACTAGGAAAAATCGTACTCAGCTTCTTACCCAGCGATATTTGATTATTTGTCTTGGGAACAAGTTCTACTTTACCTTCTTTAATAATCAACGTACTGAGGAGTGGACCTATGATGCCGATTACTCCGAGCAAAAGCCACTTAATTTCTGAAGAAACTGAGGTCATCACTGTCATCATGATCATCCCTACCGTCATAGCGATTGGAATAGTGAGACCGATTAATCCGGAGATTGTCCCTTGTTTTTCCTGAGATACTTGGTCTGGAATAAGCGCTGTATAGGCTGCCATCCCTACATTGAAGAAAAATTGTGCGACTGCCCAGCTAATCATGATCTGCCAAGGCTCGTTGGCGAAACCAGTACATACCAGCGCTGTACAGCCAACTAGTGGACCAAGGATAATCCACGTGCGCCGCCGTCCGAACGAAAGATGGGTTCGGTCACTGAGTGCACCGCCAATCGGATTTCCGATAAGTGCAAAGATTGCGCCAATTCCTGCAACCAGTCCATAGGAAGAGGTGTAACCATTCGGATCCACTTCAATCATTTTAAAGGTCAGCAGCAAGGTGGCAGGTGTCATCAGTGCCAGCATCATCATGCCGTAACCAAGCAGAATACCAAAGGTCAATCTACGAAAAGGGGTGAGAACCTGCCCTTTAATCGATGCTCCAGTCATTGTAATTCCTCCTCATCCTTTTAGAAAACGTTTACAATTAGATTATAAAATAAACCACCTCTTACAGGAGAGGTAGTCAATTACACACTTTTAGGTTTATTTTTAATCTAAATGAAAGCGTTTCAAAAATCTTTATCAAAATGAAGCTTAAAAATTGACTCATTTTCTCAAAACAATGGAGTCAGCTCAATGAGTTCTACGCTATGAGGTTCCATTCTAATGACAACAGAAAGCTCTTCACCTACTTCAAGAAGCTGAATCTGTCTGCCTGGAATAGAGGCAGCTTTTAGATAAGCAGTGTCCTCTGCAGTCAGAACGGTTGGAGCCCCCATCTCTACCCACTTGTCAAAGCTGCTGCCATGTGCCCTGCTGATCGTATGGTTTACTTGCTTATATCTGCCAGATGGTAATCCAGTTAATGTGAGCTCAACTTTAAGAAGCCTCTCGTTTTTGAAGCCACTATAACGGCTAGTAGGTGTAATGAATGAAGTATCACCAAGCGCGTACAAATCATCAAAGTGACAGTAATTATAAGCCAGAATCTGATAACCGCCTCTACCAGCCGTCACGATATAACCCTCTTCGTGTGCGACTAGCCGATTCCCCAGCTTAGCGAGCATTTCATAGGCATGCATAGCTGCTTTTGGAATTCCATACTGAGTCATAAGTCCAAGCCCACCATGAAACATCCGGGATGAAGCCGCTGTTTCTTCAATATTGTCACTCAGTACCCAATATCCGAACCCACTGATGCTGTCGAGATTTTCGATGATATTCTTTACGATATATGCAGCTTTATATAATGTGTCATTGGTCAATTCACGATGAAATGCTGTTGAATTCCATTCGGTTAAATATAGCTCTAGTCCGCTAAGTCCTAACTCAGCGAGCAGCCCGATTTCACGCTCCAGTGATTCCTTCAAATAGTCAGGGTTTGGGGACACTTTGTTGAACCCCTCTACTGTCAGGGGAGACATTTCTTTTTCACTTGATAGTTCTTTTTGCCCCCAATTGTTACTAAGCAGATCATCCATGTCCTCATGCGGATAAAAATGTAACGGGATAAAATCAGGAAGACAACCCCGTTCTTTGCAGAATGCGAAAAACTGTTCACAAAACGCATTGGAGTTCAGCGTAATAATTCTACCAGGAGCGCCAATCTGTAGGTTCAGAGAGATGACTTTGAGGGTGTCGAACGTTCGGGCATACAATTCGTTGTACGCTTCTTCCGTCGCAGGCCAGAACAATCCATATTCCGGTTCATTCCAGAATTCAAACCTCCAGCTTTCCACCTCTTCTAGACCGTACCGACTGAGACAATGGCGAATAAAGCGATCAACCAATTCACACCAACGGTCCATGGATTTAGGTGGACTCACGTAACTCTTTTCATAAAATACATGTTTACTGCTGTCTACTGCGAGATCAAAAGGCATAAAGCCCAGTTCTATAAAAGGTTTCAAGCCGATCGATAACAAAAAATCAAACAACTGATCTACAAAGCGAAAATTATAATGTGCCTGCCCTTCGTGATCCTCCCGGTACACCATCATTGAATCATCAAAAATTCCATGAAAACGTAAATAGCGAAACGGACACCGCTCTTGTACATATTTCAAATGAGCTTGTACATCACTTTGAAGTCCTTCATTTGCTTTACTGATTGTAATAATATTTTTCCAGCTATGCTGAATTTGCCGCTGAATCCTGTCTAACGAAATGCTCGCAGACAGCTGAACAACCGGATGCACGGGTTCAAGCTGGTGCGACTGACTACGCCGGAGGAATTGCCGAATAATGCCCAGTGCGCTGGATTGATTAAACGCTAAGTATCCGGAAGTAGAACCTTCCTGTTTCGAGTGAGTTTGCGGCCGATATTTTTTGCGATATTCATGTGGTGTGATATGATATCGGCTTTTGAATGCAGCGTAAAAAGATTTCGCGTTTGGAAAGCCCTGCTCAAGTGCCAGTTCAGCAAGGGAATGCTCTTGATCTCTTAAAAGGGCTTCTACGGTATTTTTTAAACGAATGCTGGTTAAGTACGTCTGGAAGTTGACCCCAATATTCTCGCTAAAAAATTTGGATAAATACGGCACCGACAAATACTCTCGTTCCGCGATTATCTGCAGCGACACCGGGTCTTTATAATGTTCATCTATATAAGTGATGATGCTCATCATTCGTTCCATATATTTTATATTCATCGCTTCGCCGGAATTTGGCAGCTTGAACTGTTTGACCAAAACAGAGAATAACCCAAGCATACGTGCTTCCATCTCCAGTTCATAGGCTTCCCCACCTTTGTATTTCAGCTGTACCATTTCAGCCATGAGCTGACGCATGTTATCTAAGCCATTTTGCTTCTCAGGACCGGCTTCTGCAGAATAACATTCAAAGCTGATCTTCTCCACATTGTGGATGTGCTGCTTAAGATAGGTTGTAGGGATTTGAAAGGTAGCGATGATATTCTCATCTAATCCGATAACCTCATGCACGTAACACTGGTTAATGAGTAGCATATCCCCTTCTTTAAGCCTATATTGACGGTTTCCGGTAGAAACCTCTAGATTACCAGACAGCACAAAAATCAGCTCCACACTCGTATGCCAATGATTCGGCACAAAGCTGACGCTATGTAAAGAAACATCAAACGGTAGTTTGCCTTCTGTCTCAAGCTGCTCATAGCTGGAATGGCTCACATAATCACTTCCTTGTTTACATTATCTTGTTGTAGCATACAATGTCGCGTTTCGGCGGTCAATTCGATGGTCTCTGGTCACCTCTCTAACAAAAAAACACTGATCCAAGTCAGTGTTTTTTCAACAGCCATATAAATATTTCTTTAAATCGCTCGTTTGAACTGGGTATTGTATAACTCGTAATAGGCGCCTTGCATTGCAAGAAGCTCCTCATGATTTCCTTGCTCAGCAATTCCTCCACCCTGGATCACGAGTATACGATCTGCGTCCTGAATCGTACTAAGCCTGTGGGCAATTACAAAGCTTGTTCGACCCTTCATCAAATTCTTCATTGCCTGTTGAATGTGCATTTCCGTACGTGTGTCTACGCTACTGGTTGCTTCATCAAGAATTAATATGGCAGGATCAGCTAAAATTGCGCGAGCGATTGTTAACAGTTGGCGCTGTCCATGACTAAGATTACTACCTTCTGCATTAAGAAGGGTCTCGTAATCATGCGGCAATCTTTTGATAAAAGCATCCGCATTGGCTAGCCGCGCAGCTTGCTCAATCTCTTGATCGGTCGCATCAAGTCGGCCAAACCGAATATTCTCACGAATGGTTCCCGAGAATACATGCGCATCTTGCAGCACCATCCCTAGCTGACTACGAAGTGAATTTTTATCTACCTCTTGGATGTCACGGCCATCAATCCGTATGGCACCTCCGTTCAAATCATAGAAACGACTCAGCAGGTTAACAATAGTTGTTTTACCTGCTCCTGTTGGACCAACAAGCGCAATTTTCTCCCCAGGTTTGGCTTCAAACGTAACTCCAGACAGAATCGGTGTATCCAATTTGTAAGCAAAGGAAACGTCCTGGAAAACAACCTCCCCTTTTAGCCTTGGCAGATTCTCACTTTCTTCATCCCCATATTCGGACGGCATCTCCAAAACTTCAAACACACGCTCCGCTCCGGCAATTGCAGATTGGATTAAATTGTACTGGTTAGCAAGATCAGAAATGGGTCTACCGAACTGTTTGGAATAGGTAAGGAAGCTAACGATTATACCTACTGTAGCCATGTTATGGAAGGCCATCCAGCCCCCAACCCCGGCTATGATCGCAAATCCAAGATTATTAATCATGTTCATCACGGGTCCCACTAGTCCAGATACGATTTGTGCCTTAATGATAACCTTGTTCAGCTCTCCGCTGATTTTTCGGAATCGCTTAACTTCCGCTTCTTCTCTATTGTATTGTTTGACCACTTTTTGTCCGCTGATGGTTTCTTCGATAAACGCGCCCAGTTCACCTAAATGCCGCTGCTGATTTCGAAAATAAGTTCGGCTTAAACCTATAATTTTACGACTAGCCAGTAGTACGAGCGGAATTGTGATTAGTGAAACTACGGTCAAAGGAACGTTCAGCATGAACATTATAACGAGTGAACCGCTTAGCGTAATCAAACTATTTAACAACTGGGTTACACTCTGATTGAGTGTGCTGGATACGCTCTCTATATCGTTCGTTGCCCGGCTCATCAGCTCTCCATTAGCTCGTGTGTCAAAAAACTTAATAGGTAGCTGCTGATACTTGCTGAACAGATCACGACGCAGCTCAAATACGGTATTCTGTGAAACAGATGTCATGACGTATGCTTGCACCCAAGCAACTACACTACCTAACCCATAAATGCCAATAAGGAGAATACAAAACTGCACAAGACCATGATAATCATGCGGCATAACCGCAGTATCAATCGCTTTACCGATGAGATACGGTCCGATCAATGAAAGAAGTGCATTCAACACCGTAAATACATACACAATAATTAACCCGAACCGTTGGCGATTCAAGTAAGTCCAGATGCGTTTAAGCGTACTTGCTTGATTCTTGGCGCGGACGATTGGTACAGCGCCGCCGCGTCCGGGGCCTGATCCCGGTCCTGGGCCGAATCCGCCTGGTCGATTGAAAGGAGTGGTGTTCATGCCGTTATTAGACTTTGACATAAGGCATCTCCTCCCCCTTTATCTGCGACTTCCAGATATCTCTGTATATTTCACTGCTACTCATAAGTCCATCATGTGTACCTTGTACAGCGATTCGACCGTTTTCTAGAATTAAAATACGGTCCGCATCAATCACAGAGGTGACACGTTGAGCTATTAAAATATTTGTACTTCTATGTAGCCGTGTTTTTAACATTTGTCGAATTCGCGACTCTGTTGCCGCATCGAGGGCGCTAGTACTGTCGTCCATGATTAGGATTGTTGGCTGTATTAACAACGCCCTTGCAATCGAAAGCCGCTGCTTCTGCCCACCAGACAAGTTAATCCCTCTTTGACCAAGCACTGTATCATAGCCTTCTGGAAGTTCTATAATAAAAAGATGCGCTTCAGCGGCAATTGCTGCTTGTTCCACTTCTTCATCTGTAGCCTCCGGTCTGCCATAGCGGATATTATCCCGGACTGTTCCACTGAACAGAATAGCCTGCTGCATAACATAACCGATCCTGCGACGCAATTGTTTCAAAGAAATTTGCCGAGTGTCGGAACCATCAATCGTAATAGATCCAGAGGATACATCATAAAGACGAGGAATGAGGCTAACCAAGGTTGATTTACCAGCACCAGTGGCTCCAAGGATGGCTACGGTTTCACCTGGCTCAGCAGTGAAATTGATGCCATCTAACACAAGGTTCTCATCCGCAGGGTCATAGGCAAAGGAAACGTTGTCAAATACAATTCGACCGTTAGATATAGCATCTTTCATAGCATCGGTTACTTCTGTAATCTCGCTGATTGTGGACAACACTTCATTCTCCCGATCTGCGGAGACTTTTGCACGCGAGAAGAATATGAGCATATTACTCAGCATTAACATGGACATCAATAGTTGGGTGATGTAGTTAATAAAGGCGATCAACTGACCTACCGGAAGCGTGCCATTCCAGCTCTGCGCCCCTCCAAACCAAAGGACAGCTACAATACTTGCATTGAGCACTAGCATCATGAGTGGCATATTTAATGACATCAGGCGTACCGCTTTTATCGCAGTCTCTGTGTAATCCTTGTTGGCTGTATTAAACCGTTTCTCTTCATGTTTGCCACGAACAAATGCTTTGACTACACGGATGCCCGATAAATTCTCCTGCAATACGGTATTGACTCCGTCTAATTTAGTTTGCATTTTCTCGAACAAAGGAAAAGAAAGTCGAATTAACCCATACAATATGGCAACCAGCAATGGCACGGCAACGACAAGAATGAGCGTCAACGTAGGACTAATCCGGATGGCCATCACCAAACTACCAATCAATAGCAATGGAGATCGGATATTCCGCAAAATCATCTGTACAAAGGTTTGTAGCTGCACCACATCATTTGTTAAACGAGTAATTAACGAACCTGTCTTCAATTGATCCAGATTCTTATTTGAGAATTTCTGAATATGTTCAAACAGATTGATCCGTAAATCATTACCGAAATTTTGAGAGGCGATACTTGAAAAAACGGTACAGCCCACCCCACCCAATAGACCGATCAATGCCACTCCAAGCATGATCAATCCAGTCGAATATATATGTGATACATCCTTCGTCATAATCCCATGATCCACAATGCTCGCCATTAATGTAGGTTGAAGCAAATCCATAGACACTTCGATCATCATCATAAGTGGTGCTAACACAGACCACACCCAATATGGCCTTAAGTAACTCTTAAGTTTCCACATTCCATCACCTTTTAAGATAAATATGTGATTTTTGATTTCATCGGTGTTCTTGGCTTAGCATTTGGAACTTCCTCTGGATATCCAATACCAAATAGTCCAATCACATCGTAATCTTGCGGAACACCTAGAATTTCACGATTATGAGGCAAAGCACCTAAAGAAGCCCAATAGGCACCAACCCCCACTTCATGTGCTGCTAATAAAAAGTTCTGTGCGAAACAAGCGGCAGCCATAACATTCTCGTCACGTTCAAACGCTGTTGCACCAGGTTTAGATAAGATAGCAAGAACGACAGGAGCGCTTCCAAAATTCGTCTTATGCTTTAATTTAGCTCTCGTATCAGGCCCGATAAATAGGAGTTCCCAAGGTTCATTCATACGATGGTTTGGAGCATAACTAGCTGCTTCCAGCCATTTCAATAAATCATCCTCATGAATGGAATCTGCCTTAAATTGCTTAATACTTCTACGCGTTTTAATAAGATCAATGGTTTTCATTTTCAGGATCAATCTCCTCTTTTTTAGTATCGCAAACCGTCTTCTCTTCAGTTGTTACTTCGTGAATCTGAAAAATATGAATAAACTCTTCAATGATCGCTTCTGTTGCCTTCAGTTCACCGCTAATCACTTGCTTGATCGAATCCAGCTCCGGTGTTTGCAGCTGCCGCTGTAAAGTGGCTCGATTCACATTAAGCTTTTCCAAAAATGCTAGAGCTCTGCCGCGACGAAAAGTTTGAGCACTTTTTGGGGGACCATCCATGGAATCCATCCCATGTCTGCCCATATGTTCACGATCTCTATGCTCTCCACGGTCTTTGTGTTCCCCATGTTCTCGATGGCCGCGTTTTCCGAAATGTCCATCACGCATATTAACCCCTCCTTTGTTGTATACATATGTATACGAATTGCCTATGTATACAAATGTATACGCACAAATGAAATCTGTCAAGTTATCATTTTTATTGGATTGATCCTCAAAGAAAAGACCGCACAAAGTGCGGTTAGCTGGCGAGAAACTATTTTTTTCAGACCAAGGATTCTTTGCTATGTAGCAACTAATGATCAACCTTCTTTAATAATTGCGGTTCCTTTGGATCTAGTTGCGTCCAGTCTGAAGCATCCCTGTCTGTGAAAATATAATCAGTTTCTGGATCATCAGCAAATCTAACATATACCTAGAACGAGCAGAGTAATAAATATTGTGGAGATAGCCATAAACTTTCTCATTCCAGAAATGCCTCCTTAGTAAGGATAAATTTTGGGACAGCTATGGCTATAAAAATCGAGCAAGACGAAATCCAAGATCATCCACGCTAAATGTAGGATGGCTGCGACGACGACAGGTAGCTCCACATCCCCTAACTTCTTCAGCCCAGCTACCTCCTCGAAAAATACGATAGGAACCATATACTTGTTCATCATATAAATCCCAGCACCATTGCCAATCATTCCCTAACATATCATAAAGCCCCCATGCATTTGGTCTTTCGTCCCTACGGTATGGAGTTGACCATCTGAATTTTCATTATACCAAGCAATTTTATTTAGCTCTCCGTATTGATAGCAAGTAGTTCCTGCTTTACAAGCATATTGCCACTCTGCTTCCGTTGGAAGTCGATAGCCACCCGATTCCCTTTCCCAAGTAATATGTTCACCATCATTGCTTATAACATAAGCTTCTTTCAATCCAGCCTTCTGGGAAAGTAGATTACAAAAGGAAATAGCATCTTCAACTCATTATGATGTACGAATCCAATAAAACTAATCAAGTATTGACAGGGTATAAAGAAACGAACTATAATCTAAACAATTCCTAGAAAAATACTATGAATTAAATAGTATTCCAAGTATCTACTCATAATTGGTTTCCCAGAAGAAGGAGTGTAGACAAATGCCAAATGTTCAAACTTTCAAAGCAACCGCCCATTTACAAGATGGAGTTAAGGTTATTACTAAAGCAAGACAATTCGAGCTTGTCATCGACGAACCACAAAATCTTGGGGGTACCGATACAGGAATGAATCCTGTTGAAGCTTTACTTGCTTCTTTAGGGGCCTGCCAATCTATTGTGGCTCGAGTTTATGCCTCTAAATTTGAGGTAGAGCTTGAAGACTTCAGAGTAGATGTTGAAGGCGATTTGGATCTTGATGGATTTTTTAACCGATCTGAAGTACGGCCTGGCTACTCCGATATTCGCTATACATTCTACATAAAGACCCCATCGCCTGCCGAGAAGGTGAAAGCATTCGTACAATTTCTAGAGAGCAAATGCCCTGTGGGTGACACAATTGCCGCTCAGGTGAATCTCAAGCTGAATCGTATCGTGATTGAAAATTAATCAAACTATTGATTAGCTAACATAATTTATAGGGCTGTGAGGTTGCATAAGCAACTTTACAGTCCTTTTTCATTTCACCCTCGCTTCCATCATATAATACTAAAAATGAAGGACTGCGGAGGTACCTAAGGAATGAATCCTATACTGAGCACAGTAGATAATGAGATCGAGCGTTTAACGACATTCCTGATTGATCAACAGATGCAAGATGGATCTTGGCATTTTTGTTTTGAGAATGGGATCGTTATCGATGCGTATATCATCATCCTCTTTCGGATATTGAATGTGCAGAATGAAGATCTGATCCGTAAGCTACATGATCGAATTCTTGCTGAGCAACAGTCGGCTGGATTCTGGCAATTGTATAGCGATGAAGAAGATGGAAACTTATCCACCTCGGTTGAAGCCTACTATGCCCTTCTCTACTCTGGGTACAGCAAGGTAACAGATGGGCCGATATTGCGCGCTAAGCATTATATTCAATCCAAAGGTGGGGTTGGAAAAGTTACTAGCATCTTAACTAGAGTCATTCTTGCAGCTACAGGACAGAGCAAATGGCCTTTGGCTATTTCCTCGATCCCATTAGAGGTGCTATTATTCCCATCCTACTTTCCTATTAACTATTTTGAGTTCTCCGGCTACTCTAGGGTACACCTCACTCCAATGCTCATTATGGCCGATCGGCGTTTCTCGATCTCAGACGCTAATGCTCCTGATCTGTCTGATCTCATAGACACACGCATTGAAGAAGATGAACCCGCTTCCCGTGGATTTCAAGAGCTGCAGGACGGTTTGCAATCTGGCCTAAAAAGACTTCTTGGAAGTCCTCGTCATATTCACGAAGTCTCGCGAGCCAAAGCAGAGCAGTTCATGCTCCGGCGGATTGAATCCGACGGGACTCTATACAGTTACGCAACTAGTACAATTCTTATGGTATTTGCACTGCTAGCCCTCGATTATGATCAGCAGCATCCACTAATTAAGAATGCTATAGATGGGCTTACCGCCATGCAATGCCGCTCTGAAGACCAAACAACAATTCAAAACTCTCCGTCTACGATATGGGATACGGCTCTAATTGCCTATGCTTTGCAGGAGGCACAACTTCCCGATCATCATCTTACGATGAAACGTGCTACTTCATATCTGCTGACCAGACAACATGAAAAAACTGCAGATTGGAGCATTCATAATCCGAATACGGCTTCCGGGGGATGGGGATTCTCAGAATCTAATACAATAAATCCGGATGTGGATGATACGACCGCTGCTTTACGAGCCATTCGAAGTTTATCAATAACTCAGCCATCATATCTAGAATCATGGAATCGAGGACTGAACTGGGTCATATCGATGCAGAATAAAGACGGTGGCTGGCCAGCCTTTGAAAAAAACACTAATAAAGAAATGCTTACATGGCTCGCAATCGATGGCGCTAAATCTGCTGCTATTGATCCCTCGGAGGCAGATCTTACCGGGCGAACTTTGGAGTATCTCGGAAACTTTGCCGGACTTGATACGCGGAATGAATTCATCGAACGAGGTGTGAAATGGTTGATTCAGCATCAGGAGCGCGATGGCTCATGGTACGGAAGATGGGGTGTTTGTTATATTTATGGGACTTGGGCTGCTTTAACAGGAATGCGGGCCGTTGGTCTGCCTCCAGAACATGAAGCATTGCAAAAAGGAGCGAATTGGCTCCTTAGCATTCAAAACTCGGATGGGGGTTGGGGGGAATCTTGTCATAGTGATCGACTTTTGAAGTATGTGCCATTAGGCGAAAGTACGCCTTCCCAAACCTCCTGGGCGCTTGACGCACTCATCGCTGTTCAGCCAGAACCAACACCTGCAGTAAATCGAGGCATTGAAAAGCTTATCGCATCTATACGCGAAGACGATTGGAAAAGCTCTTATCCGACAGGAGCCGGTCTTCCCGGTAATTTTTATTCCAATTATCACAGTTACCGTTATATCTGGCCTTTACTCACACTGAGTCACTACAGAACGAAATACGGTCAAGAATAACACAGAGTTCTATAACTAGTGTTGATCTGCTCCACTTCTTAACTGCCTTATTATTGCTTGAATCATACCCATATGTAACCCTTCATGAAAAATCGTTCTAATCAACACCTGCTCAATAGTATACATCCCCATTTCAATCGGAGCGAACTCTTTCTCCAATCGATCTTGATACAGCTCCTGAATGACATGTGGCTGTTGCTGTAAAATCCGAATGAGCTCAGAGAATGACGGTGTCTCATTCGTGAACAGAGAAGGACTTGTACCGTAACCAAACCATTCATTGAATCCCATTGAAACTGGGATATCTTCTTTGGTCAGTGTTTGTATCCTTAAATATTGATCTACATAGATATGACCTAATTCCACCGGATGTTATTATTAAAACCTTGAGGGATAACATCAGCCTCTCCCTCAGCTAGCTCAGCCACCATTTCTAGTAACTCAATCCGGTAAGTATTCAACTGTTCAAATAAAACTTCATGTCTTCTTTTCAAATAGGTCGGCCTCCTTTTTCTTTTTATAAAAGAATTAGATGAAAATCCAGAAATTCCTTCTAGGTAGGAATTAATACGATTCGTAAAAAACAGCAGAGCAATGATCCTCGGTTATCGGGGATTATGTTTTCTTTGAAAATTAACGGAATAGCGTAATTTAAATAATAGATGAACAGGCAGCGACACTCCGGTTATGGAGAATCACTGCCTGTTACTTTGAATTTGCGGCGGCTTACCGCAGGATATTACGAACAAGTGTTTTTTTGAAAACCTCGTTACATAGAATCTTTGATCTTCTCTTACTTCATTGCTTTAGTCAGCGTAATCGACCCATCTGCTTTTTGGAAATCAACATGCCAGCCAAGCAGTTCAGTAATAAAACGTAGTGGGACGGCGGTCCGGCCATCTTTTATAATCACTGGTGTACCAATTTCTTTTTTCACATTGTTAACCATCATATAATCTTTGCCGATCCAGAAAGTTAACGTATCATCCCCTGCTTTGACCGTTATCGTATCATTACTTGCATCCCAGCCTACTTGCGCTCCAATTCCTTCACTCAGATACCGAAGAGGGATAAACGTCCAGTTGTTCCACAGGAATGGAGTTGTATCCATTTGTGTGGTCTTATCATTGATGATCAGCTGCTTACTTCCAATCTTCATCCAGATTGTTGTCATGTTGTTAGAGGAAGCTGGTTGTGACGGAGTTACCTGGGAAGTGAACTTTTCTGGCATTTGTTGAACGATGGCATCAGCCAGTGCTGTGCCAATAACATACATTCTTTTATCGCCAGCAGCGAAAACATTATAGGCTTTCTCATAGTCGCCTTTAATGTAATTGTAGAAATAGTCCTGCACATCTTGTTCATGTGCTTTCAGTACTTGTGTTGCAGTCGCAGCAGGTAGATTATCACCCGTAGCCGTACCAAGGAAATTACCAAGCACAGTTGGGAAGTTTTGCAGAAGCTCCATTTTCACTTTTCCTTCTTGGGTCATGTCGTTGTTTTTCACGGCTATGCCCAAGTCAGCGCTGTTGCTGTATTGCGATGAGAAGATTTGTGTGAATTGATCGGCACCCGCTTGACCGTATAATGATTTAACAGCAGCGCTCATTTCATTCGCATTTTTTTCGAGCTGTTCTCTAACGGTTTCCGCGTCTGGCGCACCATTATACTGCTCAAGTGTGGTCATAGATTGATAGAAGAAATGAATAGCTAACAGTTGATCGAGCACCGCTCTTAAATCATTTGCGGGCGTTACTACAACTGTATTGTCGAACTTTTCTGGGAATTGCTTCACGATGGCTCCGGCAAGTGCCGTGCCAATATCGGACATCCTCTTGAATCCAACAGTGAAATGTTCGTATGCAGCATCATAATCCCCTTTAATGTAGCTGTAGAAGAAATCTTGTACGTCCTTCTCATGAGCGCTCAACACTTGTGTTGCCGTAGCCGCTGGCAGATTACCAGCAGTTGCTGTACCTAGAAAATTACCTAGCTCAGTCGGAAACTCCTGTAACAAATCCTTTTTCACTTCTGCTTCTTGTGTGGCATTGCCATTCTTCACAGCTGATCCCAAATCGGCAGTGTCATTATACTGAGAAGAAAATATTTCTGCGAATTGATCGGCACCCGCTTGACCGTAGATCGATTTCACAGCTGCCTTCATTTCATCCGCATTTTTTTCCAGCATATTCTTTGCTGTTTCTGCATCCATTACACCTTGATATTCTTTTAACGTGGTCAGCGCCTGGTATTCAAAATGAGTCGAGAGCAGCTGACTAAGAGTCGCTCTCAGATCTGAAGCTGGCGTTCTAACATTTGGATTTACTGCCCCATTATTCGCTGCCATCGCCATGGACGGAACCAGTAGTACTGTGACTATTGCTGTTGCAACAATTTTCTTCAACTTCATTCTTTTCCATCTCCCTTATTTGTTATGGTATGACCAAAGTATTATTGCTTTCATACAGTTACACGCCGGTCAGTAGGATCTGGATCACTATTTTAGAAAAATATTTTAAAAATAAAAAAAACGAATGCCCCGGATAGAAATCTCAGGACATTCGTTGTGAATCGTTTTCTGACATTTTAACCTTTAGATTTCCGCAGCTAGCACTATGTTTCCACGAGGTTCCTTACCGTTCGCGTCCGGCTCTTGCGTGATCGCAATGGTATCATAATCATCAGGTGAGAACGTATAATAAAGTGCTCCTGTTCCATCCCGAGTGTGAAATGTGCCCGCATTAACCGGTTTTCCACCTTTGAGCAGCCATACCTGAAAAGCTTCATCATCCTTCAGCTCAGGCAGCTTCTCCGCCTGCACAATCAGATGCGTTCCTTTGCTGTCGATCACAATCATCGCTGTCCCTTGGGCAACCAAATCCTTGACCGTTGGTTTTAATGACACCACATTATGGACTTGAAGACCGGTCGCGGGTTCATTACTTAACGCAAGTTGACCTCGCAGCTTCTCTACCTCAGCAAGCAGATTGCTTTTATCCTCATTTAGCACATTTAACCTTACAGCTAGTACACTTGTTGTGATTAAAAGAACGATAGAAGCCACGCTTAATATGGTGTATATTCTCCCTTTACGTTGACGAACGCTTCTCTCAGGTTCATGATTTACCACAAGGCCAGAGACTTCTGTTTCATTCGCTTCCTGTTTCGGCTCTATAGAGGATTGGATAACATGAGTAAGGATCCGGGATTTCATTCCCGTGGGAGGCTCAACCTCTTCTGTGGTAAGAGGAAAATAGTTCACAAGTTCCGTCATTTCAGCAGCCTCCTGTTGGCATTCAGGACAAAGCTTCAAATGCTCTTCAAAGGCTTCGCGTTCCTTTTTGTCCAATCCCCCTAGCACATACATGCTCAATTCCTCACACAGCTCCTTACGATCTGCGCTCATACTGTACCTCCTCCTTCCACAACTCGAATCGCCCTCGCAACGCTTTAAGCGCTAATCTTACTCTGCTCTTTACGGTTCCTAACGGAATTTTATGCTGATCGGCAACCTCCTGCTGTGTGTATCCCATATAATAAATCCATTCCAGCACTTGTTTTTGGTCCGATTGTAAACCCTCTATTTCTTTCTTCAGCTGCTGTCCTAGCAGATTATGTTCAACTGTGAGTTCGGTTGAATCCTCATTACTCCGGAGCCGCTCCCATACAACGTCTTCCACGGAATCTTCTGGTTGCCTCCCTTGCTTGCGAAGCCGGTCAATTGCCAAGTTGCGAGTAATTGCAAACATCCATGTACTTATTTTTCCTTTATTGCTCTCTATTTCGATTCGACTGGCCGCATTCCAAATCCGCACGAATAACTCTTGCACAATTTCTTCCGCTTCCATCGCATCTTTTACAATACGTAGTGCAAACGAATAAATAGGCCTCTCGTATCTATCATATAATTGCTCCAGTGCATCCGTGTCGCGATTGGCAATCTTCTGCAGCAATATCTCATCAGATAACGACTCCTGCAAGGTGGCTCCCCCTCTCATAAAATCTGCTTTTATCTAACACATCATAAAGGTATGTTCTAAATAGAGCAAGATGATTCGGTTCCTACTACAAAAGGTTTGGGTGAATGTAGAGGTTTAATGATTCATCACAAAAAAAGCCACATCAGATTTAATCTAATGTGACTCTCTATAAATAACGTTATTCCCTAATTATATCTCATTCAAGAAACAGGTGTAATCGTTGGAGGCTTCGCTGCTCTTTCCCAAGCATGGGTGACTTGCAATGTTGCTGCGTAGGTGATCAACGAAACGAATAGCGCTCCGGATAGTTCAAGGAACTGCCCCAGAGCCATTCGTTCCAGAATACCGTGAGCCGTCAACCCGCAGATCGTCATGACAATCCCTCCTGCACCCACCTTGAATACAATGCGAAAATCAAAATAAAATCCGATCGTTCCTGCCACAGACAAAAAATTCAACAGTGTCAGCAGCATGAGTCCCAGTCCGAACCCTATAGCAACCCCTTGGATTCCAATATTAGAACCGAGAACAAAGATCGTAATCACTTCAAAAACATTCGTAAGAATATGGTTCCACATGACGGTTGAGGCTTTCCCCAAACCAAGCAGAATCGCTTGCAATGGCGCTCCAAAATAATAAAGTAAAAACAAGGGTGCAATCAGCCTTAGCAGCTCACCCGCTTCTGGCGAATGATAGATCATAGTAGTTAATGGTACAGCCCATAAGTACAGGATGATTGTACATGGGAGACCTACAATAAGCGCCGATCGCATAGCCATATCCATCCGACTATGCATAAGCTTACTATTATTGCTCACACTCGCTTCGCTTATTGCCGGTATTAATGCAGTGGACAACGATTGTGTGAAGAAGCTGGGAAGAAACAACATCGGGAGAGCATATCCCGCCAGAAGTCCGAATTGCTTGGTCGCCATCTCAACACCTACACCAAACAGGACTAGACTTTTCGTAATCAGCAGTGGGAGAAACGCATGATAGAGGGAATGAATAAAACCGCTGCCTGTCATCGGTAAGCCGATGCGCAGCAGATCTCTCAACGTACTGTCTCCTTTGGGTGAAAGACTTGATGGAGGCGGTGGGGAGGTTTTGATCTTCCCTCGATTTGCCCATTTGAAGACAGAAAATAAATAGAGCAAACCAAAACCTTCGCCGATCACGGAAGCCGCCATAGCGCCCGCAGCTGCATAGACAATCCCATAAGGCAGCAAAACGTTGACAACACCGATAATGACAATGATTTGCGCCAAATTCTCAATAATATCCGAAAAGGCCAGCGGGTTCATGTTCTGTTTCCCACGAAAATAACCTTTCAGTACAGCTGACATCGCAATAATTGGAATGATCGGCGTTATAGCGACCATAGCATAATACGCCCGCTGATCGGCTAGAAAAACCGACGCGATCCATTTGGAACCCAATAGAGCCACTAAAGTTAGAATAATACTCAATGTACCCGTAATGCTTAAGGATACTGTGAGAATACGCTTCACTCGCGCTTCATCCTGCTTAACCTCAGCTTCTGAGACAAGCTTTGAAATCGCAACAGGAAGCCCCAGCTCTGTCAGCGTAATAAACAAGGGAAGCAGTGGATGAGCAATCATAAGCAGCCCTACCCCCTCGGCTCCCAAGAAACGTGCCAGCAAGACGCCATTTAAAAATCCGAGCCCTTTTGTAAAAAATGCCGACACGGTTAAAATGAACGTTCCACGAATAAAGCTTTGTTTACGCATCGCCATTTCTACGCATCTCCACCTATGGTTTGTCCTGTCCTACTTTCTAACTTATTCGAACAAAGGCTAGGACATGCAGACAAGTATTTGTAAAGTAATTTAAACTACAAGAAGCCCGCACATCATTGATGATGTACCGAGAAATTCTTTCCTCTTAACGGATTTGAGAGTCTTCCCACCTTTAACCGCGTGTTCAAAAATCACAAAAAATGCACGCCAACAGAATACAAAGGTCTTTACGGAAATCATTCACAGCATTAATGACGTGACCTACTCCCATCAGAAGTGGTTACTAGCGGTTCCATGCAACAATAGGTACAACAAAAAAACCGCGAAAAATATCGCGGTTTTTAGAAATAAACGGTATTAACGATCTATCTAATAATAAAACACGTGATACCTAGTCGACTTTATTGAATTCAATCCAATCGATCTGCAAACCTGGTTTGATGAACTCTAATTTCATATCATAAAGACCTGCTTCAAGCTCAACTTTCACAAGCTTTTGTCTAATCCATTGACCTTCAGTACCATTCGTTTGAATGGTTGTCATCAATTGATCATTCACAGACACATTGCATGCACTTTGAGCCAGTTCAGGTTCGGTTGACATGATATGCACCAGGATACGGTATTGACCAGCATGTTCTACTTTAAAGCTAGTCGATCCTTCTACGACAGGTTTAACCTGTGGATTTTGAGATAACGATTGAGCTTGTTGTCCAGAAAGTGAAGGATTAGCTTTGAAGGACTCCACTGTTTCTACGATTTCCTGTTTCCTAGAGAATACAGGTGCATTCATGATAAACTCACAAATGTTTTTAGCAGAACGTTGCAGCTCTCCACGGGTTAACGTACCATTTTCCAAGGACTCAATGGTGTTATCATTCCATCCGTTAATTTCCGCACCATAGTTAGGGACAACCATATAGAGGTCGTTTTGTGCACGAATCATCCAGTTTGTAAATTTACGATCTGCTGGTCCGCCATTAACGACATCATTCATGATCGCCCACCAGTCTGTCATTACAATCCCTTTAAAGCCCCACTCCCCGCGAAGGATTGTGGTGTTCAAATCATAATTAGAAGCCGCCCAATGTCCGTTAACTGGATTATAGGAAGTCATGATAGAATTCGAACCGCCCTGCTTCACCGCGATTTCAAAACCTTTTAAATAAATCTCACGAAGCGCACGTTCAGACACTACGGCGTTTACCTTACTGCGGTGCTTCTCCTGATTATTACAAGCGAAATGCTTCATCGTAGCGGTAGAGCCGCCTTTCAGAATACCGCGAGTACATGCAGCAGCAAACACTCCAGAGATCAACGGATCTTCTGAAAAATACTCAAAGTTACGCCCATTAAGCGGACTGCGTCGGATATTAAGGCCAGGTCCAAGCAAGGAATCAACGTTATTTCTTAACAATTCTTGTCCTTCCAGAACATAAAGCTCTTCGACCAAATCCGCATTCCATGTAGCTGCAAGAAGTGTTCCGATGGCAACTTGAGTCGCCTTAGCACCGCTATCCATACGAATCCCTGAAGGACCATCAGCTGTAGCTGCAACCGGAATTCCGAGATTAAATAAACTGTCACTTACGCCTCCAAATGCAGAGGCCGTTCCCGGTGTAACTAAAGGACTGCTCATGCCTTCGCCCCGTACAATTGCAGCCAAATCCTCATCGCTGAGCTGGGCAATAAAAGCTTCCATACTAACCTTCTGTTCATATACGTCTCTTAATTTATATCCTTTATTACCTGTTTGTGAGATCGTCTCTGGAAGATTAGTTTCAATTCGCTCAGCTAACGAAATCTTACGTTTAGGAACTTCAACATAAACAATCTCGTACGAACCGTCCGACTTCTGAGTGCCTGGCATCATTCTCGTGAAGCTTTCTGTAGGCGCAAGAGCTTCTTGCAGTTGCTCCACAACTTGAAGAGTTTCTACAACGTAGCCATCTTTACCCTCAACGCCGACTGCTACCACTTGTTTAACACTAGTTCCCACATACAAGCGGTATGTACCTTCTTCGAGAACATAGGCAGAAGCATGCCCTGTCACGCCTGCGTCATCATAAGAAGCCATCGACTGAGCTGAGAAACTCACGGTAAGGCGCTGAGCTTCACCTGGTTCAAGGACTTTTGTCTTACCGAATGACACCAGAGCTTTAACTGGTTTACCGAGCTTACCTTGCGGAGCTTCATAATAGACCTGAACAACCTCTTTACCAGCAAAGGTAGTTCCTGTATTGGTAACGGTTACGCCGATTTCAATGTAAGACTCGCCTTCTTTGGTCATCAATTTAGCTTCTTCTGGCTCGATACTAAAAGTTGTATAAGATAAACCATAACCAAATTCAAATTGAACCTTATCTGGGCAAAATGTCTCGAAGTAACGATATCCTACATAGATATCTTCCTGATACAAGTTCATAAATTCGTTTCCGTAATTCTGTGTTGACGGGTAATCATTGATGGAATATGCGATTGTATCCGTCAGTTTACCACTAGGAGTTACCTCTCCAGACAGCACATCTGCAATCGCATTTCCGCCTTCCATACCACCCTGCCATGAATAAATCACAGTTGAAATCGGATATTTATAGCTTTCATCGTTCATCCAGTTCATATCAATAATGTTGGAAACATTCAGAACAACGATCGTTTGCTCAAAATATGTAGTTACTTGCTTCAGCATTGCCTTTTCATCATTCGTTAGTTGATAACTACCCGGAGCGTCGGCATTATCCTGATCTTCTCCTGCTGTACGTCCGATTACAATGACAGCCTTGTTGGATTTGTTTCTAGCCTCGGATACCAATACATCGTTCAAAGACATTTCCTTCTGATGCCAAGGTTCTGCAGCCCATGCGCCTCCACCGTTGTCAAATGGATTCTGCTCAATCCACTTTTCATAAACCGCTGCCAGTTCTTCGTTAACTGTAAAGTTCTTCTTAGTGCGAAGACCATCCAATAAATTGGTCGTATAAGTAACATGGACACTACCGCCGGAACCTGTACCACTTCGATAATAATTCACTTGGGATCTGCCAAAAATCGCAACATTATCGCCTGCGCCAAGCGGTAATACCTGATTGTCATTCTTCAGCAGCACTGCACCTTCTGCGGCTACTGTCCGGCTAAATTCTGCAAAACCTTCTAATGGAATTCCCACATTCTGTGTGCTCAACTTATTTCCTCCTGTTGTTCAATTCTATAGGTTGTTTCTTGAAATCTTCATTCCTTTAATAACATGCTAACAATGCATCTATATCATTATAGTACATTGGAAAACTGGAATATATATAATAATTAACTTTATTAATATAATAATTTTAGTTTAGACCATTCACTAATTTAATAACGAGTAATTCACAAAGCAAAAATTAGTTGACTATATATCTCAAAGTCCAAAATCCGTAAAAGGTTTAGCTAAAAATACGCAAATGACGGTTGCTAATGTTTCGCAGCATTTACAGACACTACACAACGCAAAGCTAGTAAGTTTCAAGAAGCAAGGAAATTTTGATTTTTTATGAATTAGCTGACTCTTCGATAACTGATTTCATACGCACGTTGCATAGTTTATCTGAGAAACAATTAGTTCAAGTACAACTAATTCAAAAAGAATTTCAAAACAAGCATTTTCAGATGGATGGATTGTCTTTGATCGAATTGAAAAACCGTATGGATAATGGTGAAGTTTTGCTGCTGGATGTAAGACCGAAGGAAGAATATGATGAGGAACATATTCCAGGGGCTATATCTATTCCTATTGAAGAATTAAAAGAGAAGCTTGTATCCTTACCTTCAAATTGTGATGCAGTCGCTTATTGTAGAGGACCTTACTGTTTAATATCCGTGGAGGCAATCGAATTATTAACAACAAAAGGGGGTTAATGCTTTTCGCTTGGAACAAAGGTCCAAGATTAGAACGAATTCATACAGCTTCTATCAATAAAAAGAGCGTTATTATTAGAGCCACTGTAATGGTCTTAACACAAATTATTATGATCGCAATTATGACAATGACTGGTGGTGGCCTCCTTGCTTTATTCCTGATTCCGGTCGTTCTGTCATCCCGAAATTTAAAATAATAACAAAGGGTGATCTCAAGCACGCTATGAGATTATCCTTTGTTATTTAGCGGTCCTGTTTTTAGAATAGCATTCGTTTTATCCTAAGAGTGGGCTAACTGAAATTTGATTAAGACTAATTTCGCCATGGCCACCACTAATTTTGAGCGTATTGATAGCACCCGGCAATAAATTCACTGTAATATTCGTATTTCTACTAAATTCCTGAGAACCACCTGTGGATAGGGCATTCAGGAGGGAATAATCCTTATCATTGACGTATAATCTCACTTTTGCCAGGCGTTCACGCGTAGCATATTGAAGTTCTATAGACGCTCTTCCCCCTTCACCTCCATCTACATTATTGATGAGAACGTAAGAACCTTCTGTTTGTAAGTGGCTCACCACCTGCTGACCCGATGCCAGTGTCTGTATTTCTGCTCCTCCAAAAACGATTCCCTCGGCTGCAGGATACGTCTTAAGATAAGGATTCGCTTCCGGTGCAGCTCCAAGCGAAGAGACGCCCTCTTTGGTCTGGATAACCGTCTTGATCGTACCGTCTTCGTTAAATTCTAGGTAATCGATACACACACTGCGCAGATTGCCTTCTCCAGAAATGGCTTGATTATGATAGAACAAATACCATTTCCCCTTGAACTCCACCACAGATCCATGCGTTGTTGAACAACCGGTCGGCTCCAGAAAGATTCCTCTGTACGTCCACGGACCTAACGGATTCTCACTGGTTGCGTATCTCATTCTATTATTGTCTTCTAAGTTATCGGCATAGGTGAGGTAGTACAGATTCTTTCTTTTAAATACCCAGGCTGCTTCATGAAAATCTTCTAGTCCTTCCATTTCGGTCATTCCATTCTTCAGAGACAACATATCCTCACTCAATTCCCCACCTAGACATACACTGCCCCCGCCGTAATACATATAGGCACTATCCTCTTCGTCCACTAATACACATGGATCAATCAAGGCGAACCCGCCAAGCCCCGGAATATATCCCTGATCCTTAAAATCACTGGCTGGCTTCTTGCTGGTCGCTACCCCAATTTTCCACGAATCATTCCAATTTGAACCACTTGGATGGGGATAATAGAAATAGTAGGTTCCGTTCTTGTACGCACAGTCTGGAGCCCACATGAAACCGCCTTCAGGTCTGCCCCAAGAGACATCATCCGAACTAAGAATTTCGCCTTCATCCAACCAATTAACCATGTCCTGAGAGGAGAAAACATGATATCTGTCCATAAGATCACAACCTCTGGCCGGGTCCATATCATGAGATGCGTAAATATAAATCTTGCCATCCTTCCAGACATGGGCTGATGGATCTGCTGTATAGATAGACGTAATTACAGGGTTCAAGGATGTTTTCTGATTCGTTTCGACATATAGTTCTTGCTTGTTGTAAGTCACGCTAAATACCTCCTGAAATTTGTTTTTTGATTGGATGCTACTCTAACTCTGTATTAGACCATGAGTATTTTGGTTGCCAAGACAGGAGCTGTTTAGCTAAAGCATTACTAACGATAGCCTCTCTATCTAGGAATGGCTTACGCAAATCTACGACTTCAGGGTAAAAGCTCTTCAGCAGCTCTTCCGTTGTCCGGTCACTTAATGTATCATCTCCAGTGATATTCAGGTGAATGGCTCCATTAAGCTTCGCATCTAAAGCGGCCATACAAGCGCTAACTGCATCGCGAATATCAATATAACTCCATAAAATATGTTTGAATGTCTCCGGTTTGGCTAACGCTAAATGTCGATAATCTCCTGGGCCAGTGATCATTGAGAATCGGAGTGAGGTCACCTGCATACCATTTCTCCGGTGAAACATTTCGGAGGTCAGTTCGTTGACAACCTTGGAGAGACCATAACATTCCTGCGGCAGCTGGGGATGCTCTTCATCTACCGGAAAATAGTGCGGAGAGAATGGTTGTGGAGCCCAGGCAAACCCGTAAGAGGACTCACTTGAGCCCATGACTACTTTTTGAATACCCAAGAGCGAAGCCGCTTCCAGCACATGATACCCAGCCACCGTATTATTCGCATAAATATAAGCGTGTGGATAATGAATCGGAGCAGGTATAGCTGCCAAATGAACGATAGCGTCTACGCCTTCTAGCGATCCCACCACTTGCCCGAAATCATTTAGATCGACTTTAACCTGCTTACAACGGATTCGATCTGACAGATGATTATCTAATGACACGACATTATAATGCTGCTCTTGGAGCATCCCGATCACTTGAGAGCCGAGTTTGCCCCCTCCACCCGTAACTGCAATAGTGTTCATTTCAATATACCTCCTTTATCAGCTTTTTTTCTCTGAATCTAAGGGCGAACCAACGTTCCGTCCGCTTTGCGGTCCAGAGGATAAGGCCGATGATATGAACTAGAATTCCATTGTTCTCTGAGAAGAGATTTAGCCATCACTTCATCGATATCAATACCGAGTCCCGGTTTGTCAGAGGGGTACAGATACCCACGATGTCTGATGATATGACCTGGAAAAGCCTCTAACTCCTTCTCCTTGAAATGATTGATTTCCTGAATGCCGAAATTCCAGACTGCCATATCCAGATGCACTGCAGCGGCCTGGTTCACCGGATCATTCTCGCCACCTTCTTGCCAGGCTGTACGGACGCCGTAGATTTCACCCAGTGCAGCTATTTTACGACATGCGCTGATGCCACCTGCCTTGGAGACTCGTACCCGAATAAAATCAATCAGCTTCTCTTGCATAAGTCCTGTCCATTCCTGCGGATTCACGAATAACTCCCCTACCGCCTGCGGTGTGGCGCTCTGTTGTCGAAGCTGACGGTACCAGCCCATCTGCTCGGGTGCAAGTGCATCCTCTAAATAGAAAAGGCTGTATGGCTCTAAACGTTTTGAAAGTTGGATCGCATGGATAGGTGAAAGATGCTCATGAACATCATGCGTAAACTGAACCCCTAAACCAAATTCCACACGGAGCTTCTCGAACATGTCAGGAATGGTAGTCAGATAAGCATGCTCGTCAAATACAGGACCACTGCTCCAAGGAAAGACTGGGAGGTTCGCTTCCTTTCCGCTAACAAAACCACCGCCTCCGTATCCTCCCATCTGGACGCGGATCACGGTGTATCCTTCTTCTATAAATTTATGAACCTCTTCCTTAAGCTCTGTGATATCGGCACCACCCGCATGGCCATAACAAGGCACCGCCGAACGACAGGCACCGCCCAGTAACTGATAGACTGGCAGCTTCGCTTCCTTGCCTTTGATATCCCACAAGGCCATATCAATGCCACCGATAGCCGTGTTCATAATCGCACCATTTCTCCAATAGCCGCTCATATGCATGAGATGCCAAAGATCTTCAATATTTGCCGGGTCACGACCCACAAGTAGTGGTGCAAGCAGTTGTTCAACCACTTGAACTACAGCCTCGGGATTGTACAAATCTGATGCGGAACCAACTCCGTACAAACCGTCCTGATCCGTCGTTACTTTCACAATAGTCCAGCTTCCATCGTGTCTGGTGCGGATGCATTTTATTCCTGTTATTTTTGCCATGATTTCACCATCCCCTTATGTGTCGCTTCTATTTTAATGCAATCATCGACACTTCCAAACGGGGCGTTATTAAACTTTCCATCCCATTTCTATCCTCTTATTTAATTGTAGAATGGCAGAAAGCAAAAAGCGTCCCAGACTGTCGTTAAACAACAGCTCAGGACGCCTTTTTAATTATCAGAAGCTTTATAATTACTCGGCTTCCTTTGCTATGGCAAATACTGACTTCACTTTAAGTTATAAATCCGATACAGAAGGACTGCGGTTTCCGCACGGGTTAGCTTACCTGAAGGATTCAGATGACTACCACTTCCTTGTAACAAACCTGCCTCTACTAACATGTTCATACTGGTATGCGCGTAACCGGAAATGTGACTCTCATCTTTAAAGCTGCTCAGTTTGACTTCCCCTAGTGGTGTCAGGAGTAACTCTTTGAGTTTCAAAGCTCGAACAATGAAGACGGCTGCATCTTCCCGACTAATGATCGCATCTGGCATAAATCTTCCGGTACCGACTCCGGTTGCAATACCCAGCGCTTTAGCCGTTTCAACTGCCTCAGCATAGTAAGCACTTGGGTTCACATCACTGAACGGTGTTGCTTCTGAGACGCTTAGACCCAATGTATCCACAAGCAGCTTCACAAAGTCGGCCCGTTTTATAGGTGCTGCCGGTTGAAAGGCTGTGTTTGAAACACCTTGTATAATCCCTTTAGCTGCTAATTGCTCTATAGCATCCTGTGCCCACGGTACATTCTCTAAATCTGTGAAGGATAGAGCATTGAACGATACCACATATTGCCCCAGATCCTGCACCTTAAAGACTACAGCACCCTCTTTATATTTTGCACCGGGTACAACCTTTGTCTTCATGTCCTGAAGAATTTGTAAGACGCCTAGACTGGAAGATTTATTGACCTCGCTCGCTGGGAGGTTATAGGGAATCGCCAATGTAAGCAAAGAATTCTTATCACTCCAAGAAACGATTTTGCCACCTGAAACAATTGTAAGTTCTACTGCTGGAAGTTTACCCAGCTTATCCAGAATGTCTTTACTCCATTTCATACGGTCTGCATTTCGCAGATAGAAAGTAACCGTCGTATCGAGATCTTTTCGGATAGATGCCAGTAAGTTGCCCGGCAGGTAAAGAGTACCTGTTGGCAGTACAAGCTCGAGTGTTTGCTCTGCAGTACCACTCGCTACGAATGTTGAAGGCAATTCAATACCATATCCTACAGCCCCATTAACTGCTGTTATCTGAACCGCTACCTGCTTTACTCCATTTTTATCAGTTCTTGCTTGTGCGAATGCTCTGGCAAGCTCTTCCGCTGTGACTACAGCGTTAGCACTTTTCGATAGGGGATCAAGAACTGGTAAGATCTTCACTTCAACAATACCATCGGCTCGTAGAGTGATTGATACGTTATTACTAGGCTTAGGGGTAGCGGATGGAACTGGTGCTGGTGTTTCTGTGCCAGGTCCTGGTGTTGGCTTCACGGGATCTGGATCTGGATCTGGATTTGGTTTACCCGGCACTCCGATAGAAGCCAATCTCGCAACCAATGCAGTCTTCACCCTTCCATCAGGTAATAGGCTTACAAAATTAGCGGCAGTATCTTGTCGTGAGGCATCCTTATGAATCTCCGCTTGAGCAACCTGTGCCGTAGCAGATTGTGCAAGGATCTCTGAATAATCACGATTCAGCAGGATCAGTTCTCCATACAGCGTAGCATCCTTACTGGAGCCAATCCCCTGATTGAACTCCATAAACCCTGAACGCCCTGCTCCATCATTTTCATTGATCAATACCGTAAAACCAATTACATCTGAGGGTGAGAACGTATAACCAGCTTTGTGTAGTTCACTAAACGGAAGCGTCAGTTTATAAGTCGTCTGATGATTCGCCTCGTCACGAGTGATATCCGCCTGAACGTTATTCAGCGCTCCAGTCTGTACGCCCTCTGGTGCTCTCCATCTCCATTTGCTGACATTACCTTGGTTGTTCAAGGCAAAGCCTAATTCACTCACATTTTTACTGGATGAACCGTCCTTCTTGGACAGGTCTATACCAAGCTGTAAACTATCACCTTGCCAAATATCTCCGCCATTCCAGGTCTGTGCATGCACATCATCCTGAACTACAATAGTTGTGTACAAATTCTGTGCATCCCAATTTACATTGGCTTGTGCGCTGAGATCGTCTGTACCCTTCCATTGCCCGCCGACACTGGAATAATGGTCGATACTCGACAATGTGATGGTTGGAGCAACCGCTGATTCCACTCCATGTCGCTCGGCAAATGATTGCGCCAATCGGACAGAGGTTGTGTAAGTATAGCCATCATCCAGTGTAACGCGGTATTTCAGCGTATCACTCGACAAGTAAGGGAGATCCATTTCCAAAGACTGCCCTAAAGCAATTTCTTTGAAGCGGACAGGTTTGAACCTGCCGGCATAAACGGAAGGCTGTAGCAACTCAATGCGCCCACTCAGCGTCTGTTCACTGGTCACATTAGTCACAGTTAGCACGCTGTTTGCTTTTTCCGGTTCGTCAGCATGAAATGGAGTTCTCTTAAGACTTAGTGCAACCGGAACCAGATTGGTGCCAAACACTTTATTTACGGCTTCGTTAACAAATTGCATGCCACCCTTAAAAATATTGTTCGTAATTACAAGTTTATCAATATCAGGTCCAGCATAAACATGCGTAGTACGTGGCTGCTGGAAGTAAGAATTATACAGCGTAGTATCACCACCTAGAGCATTAATCCCCCGCTCTCCGACAGTCGTGAAGTTCGCTTGTTGAATTCGAACCTTTCCAGCATGAACATCGATCGAACGAGTGGTGTCTCCCCACATAGAGGTGTTGAATAACGTCACTTTGGAATCGAAATCTTCGCCGATTACCACATAAACTTTATCAGAGGTGCTCATGGATACGAGCTCGGTATTGATTAGAGACAGTCCCGCAGGCCCAGCACTGTCAATCACCGCCCCTTTTTTACTTCCATCCGTTCCGTGACCGATAACAATTGCTTCAGGACCAAAGCCATTCTGCTCCTCGAAATGAATACCATACATAGAGCCATACACAAATGTGTTAAAGATGGTTTCCTGCTTCACATGTCCGACGCGAAATGCATCCAAATTATCCTTCTGATAGTTCCAGACTTTGTTGAAGTCAGCATCATTGGCCGGGTGATTCGGGTAATTGTTTCTTCCGTAATAATGCGGGTTGAATTGGACATTGCGAACCATGCCTCCCTCTGCTCCACCACCGATGAATATCCCTTCTTTTAGAGGAGAACCGGCAACATAATCAATATAATGTCCACTCGTATCATAGCTGCCAAAGTCGACGCCTTGATAGGAGTTGATCAAGGTAGTATTGATGGCGTACACGCCATGACCTTTCCCTTGGATCGTCCAAGAATAAGGCTTTACAGTGTTCCAATCCTGCTGGTCATAATATACTGACAAGCCTCTGACCCCGGAGGAAGCTTCCAATGTGATCAGTGGTGTTCCTTGCGGATCATTCTCCCCATAATTGGTGAATAGTACCGTTCCGCCACCAATCGTGTGGTGAGGCACATCCCAAGAACCCCGCAGCTCCACTCCACTTGGTATCGTAATTGCCGAATTCACGCGGTAGATCCCAGCCGGTAAGTAAACTGTACCTCCTCCAGCTAGTTTCGCATCATTTAAAGCTTGCTGTAGAATCGGCGAGACATCGCTTTGTCCGCTTTTATCTGCTCCATAAGGCTGATCTGTTATATTGTACATTTCCACAGTTGTAGGTTTCGGTTGTTGAGCCAAATCGAGAGAGGCTACTTCAGGCAACTTCTCCAGATTGTATTTCTCATCCCAATGAATATTCAATTGCGCGGCGTCGCTCTCATTTTGCACCTGCAGCTTACCTTGATACCCAGAATTGATTGCATTCAGTTCTGCTGCAGTTCCTTGTAACAAAACATGATGTGTTGGTTTGGCAAAAGTAGATTGGCCAAGGATAAGTGAACCGGCTTTTGCTGTAATCGCATATCCTCCAGATTGGTCATCCCAATTCTCAAAACTGCTGTTCTCGAAAGAAAGTACACCTGTTCCTTCATTAAGAACTGCTTGATGGGGATTACCACCTACGGTTACTTTATTGAATTGAACGATAGATCGAAAGCCGGTTGTAGCGTGAATTGCTACCGGGTTCTCTCCCGCATCCGCCTTGAAGCTGCTATCAGAGATCAACAAACCATAATCATTGACACCTTCAATTTTGAGTGCGGTCTCACTGTTCTCAATATTGATTTTGTAGAGCTGCGCATTTGCAGTTTCTAGACTGTCGGTTCGATTTGTCATGCGCAGACCTGTCTTGAAGCCGGACAAGAATACATCTGACATGTATTCCCAGTCAGAGCGTCCCATAACAATCCCTTCGGCATGAGCAACAAGATATTCTGTTAACGTATTCTTTTGAGGCGATCCCGCCAGTCCTGAACCAGACCAATAATCTGGAGCTAGACGAAGATGTTCTATGCGTCCGATATCCGTTGTGAAATCAAGGAAAACCCCTGTATTTAAAACAGTGCCATATACATTTTTAATATAATGAAGTTCATTCCAGATCGGTCCGATCTTGATACCCTTATAAGCGTTAACTAAGGTCACGTTCTGAATCGTTGCACTATCGCCCGAAAGCTGTTCAAACGTCCACGGATATCCTGACGGATGTATAGCTGATTGTTCCGGATACCAAACCGATAGATTAGTTACTCCACTGGAAGGAGAAAGCTGAATGAAGCTAGGTGCTTCCTCTTCTCCCTTGCCGCCATAAGCGTCAAGAATGGTCCCCTTCACTTCCTTGTTAACATCATCGGGGCTTATCCAATCCCCGCGGAGCGTAACTCCAGTAGGAATGATTAGACTCCCATTCATCCTGTAATGTCCTTCCGGTGCAAAAACAACGCCACCTCCACGATTGCCTGCTGCATTCAGTGCATCTTGAAAGGCCTGCGTATCATCTTTTATCCCATCCCCTTTAGCGCCAAAATCCTTCACATTACTATCAGCAATAACGACATCCTGTGTTGTGTAATTAGTAGAATATACTTTAGTCTGCGCATCTATTGCTGTTCTCAATGTTTTGTTGACTGTCACTGAGGAGAGATAGAGCTCAGGATTATTGGTTGGAGCCCCTGCTCCACTTACACCAATTCGAAAGTCTGCACCATTCGTGCCATTCGCAAAGTATGCATCGCTTAACTTAAACGTATAGCTTTTCCAGCTATTCGTATTCTTGTAAGTGTACAATGGAGCATCTTTGAATGGGGCTGATTCCGCGTCATACTGCAGCACTATGCTTCCATTGCCGCGATCATAATAATCTACGGTAACGAATACATCTTGCGTTTTATTCTGAAATAAATAGTCATCATTTACATTGAAATAGAAATAGAGAATATTTTGCCCCGGATCACTGGCACTCACGGACTGGTTGGTCTGCCAATAGTCTTTACCATCCAGAATTCCCGTTTGTAATCCCGAAGCAGGTCCATCACCGGGTAATGCCGCAATTCCGTCGGATACCACTTGATTTCCCAGCTTGATGCTAACGCCATTTCGTGAATCCGCTTTCAGCTTCTTTGTAACCGTGACCGCAGCAACCTTTAAATCTCGGTTTGAGGCTGCATCTATCCCTCCACCTTCAACACTAAGCCGCATATCCGTACCGTTAGTTCCATTTGCGAACCGGATATCTTTTAAGGTAAACGTTTTGCTCTTCCAGGTCTTGGAGTCGCCATACTGAAATACTTCTCCATCCTTGAACGCCGCGGAATGCGCATCGTACTGCAGTAGGAACTTTCCATTGCCTTCATCATAATAATCAACGGTAACATCTACATCATAATCATCACTGTTGTACAAGAATTCATCAGCTACATCTAGATAGATGTAGCTAGTTGCCAGATCTTTTCCTGTCTCCCAATAAGTGACCCCTGAAACTGTTCCGGTCTTCAGACCAGCTGGCGAATCTCCAGCTCTAGCAGTAATCCCATTCTCCGTAGGTATTTCTCCAAGACTAATATGCACGGATTCTGACGCGGCCTTCGCTGAGTTTAGTGGAAATTGAATACAGGACACAAAGAGCAGAATCGCTAATATTCGGGATAGCTGTACGCTGAGCTTTGACCGGGATTGATGTATACGCAAGTAACGCACCTCCAAGGATTATTAGTTGTTCATTTCAAAAAAAGAGGAAGCCCGCCGATGAAGGCGGCTTCCCCTTTGCCCTAAACCTTATTTTTTGGCAGCAAGATAAGCGTCTATTTGTTTCTGAGTTTCGGTAATAATTTTATCTAGTCCGTTTTTCTTTTGAGTCTCCACATAATCGGCTACAGCTTTATTAACGTCTTTCACCATCCCGTATTCAATCGGTCTGCTGAGCTCATCGGTGGCTTGATCACGTTTAGCTATTTCATTCTTCATAGCGTCTTCGGCAATAAACAATCCATCGATAGGCGAATTGACATTGTTAGGCTGATTAGCAAAATCGGCTTCCTTTACCCAGAAATCTTTAGCATAGGTTGTAGTTGGGCGCATGAATTGTGGTTTCCAGAATGCCCATTGTCCACCCCACTCCATGTAATTGCTCGTAGAAGACTGCATGCCTTCTGGATAATCCGCTGCTTCACCGTTCAGCTCATAGGTTTTGCCTTCGATACCATATTGCAACAAATCATACAGCGTCTGATCGGTCTCCACCATATCGAGGAAACGCAGAACCCGGTCTGGGTGTTTGGAGTTTACATTGATGGCAACAACATTAGCGAGCGCTGTTCGGTTAACATATTTCTTGTCTGGATACATAAGTGACATTCCTTGTTTATAGTTGGCATCGGAAAAGCCTGGATCTGCGTAAGCCCATTCATGAGAGGTTACCGTAAAGAGCAGTTTACCATTTCTCCATTGGTCCTCTGCACCTTCTTTATCGATCATAGCGTCTCTGTTGATCAGTTTGTCGTCATACCATTTTTTCGCCAAAAGTGAAGCTTCGAGGAAGAACGGCTGTTGTTCAACAGATTGAATAGTAATTTTCGGATCACTCAGATAGAAGCCTAACCCATGGAAGTTGAGATCAACCCATTCATCGCGGATATAATACAAAGATAGTGGTGTAGTACGGGAAAGTTTCTCGTTCGGGTAAGCCTTTTTCAGCTCACGAAGCAGATTGTCGACATCTTCAATCGTTTGAATCGAATCCGGAGCGATGTTAATGCCAGCTTTTTCAGCCAGATCTGAACGCCAGCCGGCAAATTTACGTTCATTCATTTTCATTGTCCATGGAAGTCCTACGATTTGTCCGTTAACCGTTGCAGCTCCTAATGTTCCTTGTTCGAGGTACTTCTTCTCAAGGTTAGGTGCGTACTTTGGAAGCAGATCATTCAAGGCCATGTAAGAGCCTTTCGCCGCCATTTGCTTATAGGAGAGCCAATCTCCATCAAAGTTCATATCCCAGTTGTCCCCGGATGCGGCCATGACTAGCATTTTTTCCTTAAAGTCTCCAAACGGAATGAAATTCACAGAGAACTTTACGTTTAGACCTTTGGATTTCACATAATCGCTGATCTTGGACCAAACCTCGTCTGTGGCAGCTTTTTTATCCCCACCAAAATAGAATTTGAGTGTAACCTCATCTTCACCTTTCGCGGTTTCTGTGTTAGTGCTAGTGTTGTTGTCTTTACTTTGATTTCCATCATTGGACGACGTATTTCCACCACTTGAGCTACATGCGGACATAATCAGTCCTAGCAATAGCGTTGCTATCAGGACGATCTGAAATCTACCCATGCGTTTGCGCATCCTAATCTCCCCTTATACCTTTAATTTATACTATACGACATTCGTCGACATAGTTAACCTTTAACTGCTCCAACCATAAGTCCTTTAACAAAATAACGCTGCAGAAATGGATACAAGAAAATGATAGGTCCGATAGTTATGACCGTCAGCGCCATTTTGATAGACTCGGAAGGAATCTGAGCAGAAATTCGCTGCATCGCAGCCGCATTTCCGGAGTTCTTCAAGAAATCGACATTGGAGATCAGTGTGCGTAGCAGCAATTGTAGTGGCTGAAGTTCCTGTTTATCTACGAACATTAACCCGAGGAACCAGTCGTTCCAATATCCGAGAGCTACGAACAGCCCAACGGTCGCTAGAACCGGTAGAGCAAGTGGCATGATCAGTCTAGAATAGATTCTGAATTCACCCGCACCGTCCATTTTTGCCGATTCATGCAAATCCTCAGGAATGGAGAGCATAAAGTTTCGAATAAGAAACATGTTGAAGGCATTGCCCAGCGAAGGAAGAATAAGTGCCCATATCGTATCTTTCAAATGCAGATATCTGACAATGACGATATACCAAGGCACTAACCCCCCACTGAAGAGCATGGTGATGATGACAAAGATGGATAGAATATTCCTATATTTAAAAGAACGTCTTGCCATTACGTAAGCACCCATGCTAGTCAAGAAGAGTGACAAAGCAGTTCCGACAACAGTGACGAATGTGCTGACTCCGTACGCCTCAAAAATCCGATTGGAGCCAAGAAGCAAAATACGATAGGAATCAAACGTTATCGTCTTGGGCCAAATAGAATAGCCGTACTGCATAATATCTTTTTCTGTGCTCAGTGAGCCTGCGATGACCATGAGGAACGGAAACAGGCAGGCCAGACTGAATAGACCGATTACCAGAGCAATTAAAAACTGGCTGAGAGAAAATTTTCTTGCTAACATTGTGTCGGATGACCTCCTTAGAATTGAATCTGTCTATACTTCGGGACAACTGACCTTTAGAATATCGCTGAGTCTTTGTCGATCTTCCGTGCGGCATAGTTACTGCTAAGTACTAAGAAGAAAGCAACAAAGGACTGTAGGAAGCCCGCAGCGGAAGCCATTCCAATATCACCCGATTTCCGTAAGCTCCGATAGACGAAGGTGTCAATAACATCTGTGGTTGGGAAGAGCAGCGAAGCGTCTCCTACCATGGCATAGAACATCCCGAAATCTGCATTCATAATTCTTCCAACCGCCAGTAATGTCAGGATAATAATTGTTGGTCGCAGCATCGGAATACTAATGTATCTAATTTGCTGCCATCTCGACGCTCCATCAATGGAAGCAGCTTCATAATAGGAACTGTCAATAGAGGTTAGCGCGGCCAAATAGATAATTGTGCCATAACCAGTGATTTTCCAGCGGGCAGCAATGGTTAAGATCGCCGGCCATAATTCATCCCGACTATAGAAGTCAATCGGTTGTAGATGTAGGTACTCCAGGAAGCGATTAATTGCTCCAGTCTCATAATTCATCAGATTATAAGCGAATACACCTACGACAATCCATGAGATAAAGAAAGGTAAAAAGGTTAAGGATTGCGTAATTCTTTTGAAATACTTATTGCGCATTTCATTCAGCAGTAGTGCAAACCCTACTTCAAATACGAGCCCTACTACTATGAAAAGAGCATTCAGGAGAATCGTGTTTCGAATGGCTCGAAAAGCCACCGGAGAAGAGAATACATAGTCAAAGTTGCTGAATAGCGGGTCCATCCATTCACTTCCGAAAATTCCTTTGGAGAAATCAAAATTTTTGAAGGCGATTACAAGACCAGCCAGCGGTAGATAGTTAAAGAGCAAGAACAGTACCCCGACGGGTAAGAACATGAGCAGCAAGGTGCGATTTTTGTACAGTTCCTTGAACACTCCGTTTAGTTTCATATCGATTTCCCTTTCGCTGTTTGGATAATTTAATTGTAAAAGAGTGGATATGCACTTACTATGAGTCAATCTTGCACTTTGTTGATTCATTTTTATCCTGATCACCGAGATACGTGATCAACAGTCTAAAAATAAAAGTAGCGATTCTCCGAGAAGGGAGAATCGCTACTTTATAAGATTTTAACGATTTAATAGGTCTAGCTACTCGATTAATGGGTATCATCTGTTTTGGACAGTTCTTCGCCTACCTTCATGGGATGGCGCAACAAAATACGGGTTCCCCCTTCTGTACCGATCTGAATCTGGAGCTTATACTCAGACCCAAAATACAGCTTCAAACGGTCATTCACATTTCTTAACCCTACACCTCGACGAGTTGTTGTATACATTTCCTCCTCCGCATCATCATGATCCAATTCATCAATGATACTCTGTGGAATGCCCTTTCCGTTATCTGCAATCTCGATGATCATATCTTCCTCTTCACGCCTAGCAGACACAATGATCTTCCCCTTCTCAAAGTCACTCCGCACACTATGTTGGATCGCATTCTCTACAAGTGGTTGTAGCAGCAAGCGAAGGAATGGAAAATCTAGCAAATCTTCATCTAAGGAATATAATATACGGATCGTTTTGCCCATACGGCCCTGCTCGATGAGCACATAAGCTTTCACTTGCTCTATCTCACGCCGCAGTGTAGTGATCTCCTTCCCTTGATTCAAACTCAACCGCAGGAGATTCCCAAGTGCAGATACCATTTCACTAATATCGCTGCGCCCGTGGTTCTCTGCCTTCCAGCGAATTGATTCAAGTGTATTATAGAGAAAATGTGGGTTGATCTGATGGCTCAGAACCTGAAACTCCAGTGCCTTTTTCTTTCGCTCGGAACGCCAAGCTTCTTGGATCAATACATCAATTCGTTGAACAAGGCTGCCAACCCCTCGATATAACCAGCCTACTTCATCTCTTCTTGGCGAAGTTAACGCTTCTGTTTGGAAATTCCCCTCCTCCATTCTCCGCATCAGCCTTACCAGACGTGCGATAGGTTGAGTGAAATACACTGTAATGTAGAAGACAACGGCAAAACAGCAGATGAGATAAATAATCAAGAAGATGATCAGCAAACGAGTCATTTCGTCACTTGATCCAGACAGTTCTTTCAATAACGTCAGACTGACAATCGCCCAAGGCTCACTGTCCAAGCTGACATAAGTAGTAAGATACTTGTGCCCGTCAATCTTAAGCGTCTGTGAGCCCTGCGAGTTCTGTTGAAGATGGGAGACGAATGAATTCGAAGGGAATTGGTTGCCTGCCCATTCATTGGAGGAGGAGTCATAATAAATGGTGCCATCCCGATTCATCAGCAGCAGCTTCTGATTTTTCAATTGCTCGGTGGGTGAGAAATAACGCTTCAAATGATCCTCTGAAATTTCTGTCACGACCATACCTCTGGGCTTCCGATCAAAGAGACCTGTAAAGCGCTTGATATACCCTAATAAAGGACGACCATATTTGCCTTGCTGTGGCATAAATAATTCCCACATTGGACCTACAGTTCCTTGTGACCGTTTAAACCATTCCTCTGACGTAATATTCGCCGCTTCTCCCAATGTATTCATATAAGAAGGATAAAGCGAAGGATTTATCGGATAGACCCGCACTCGGAAGGCATCGATTTGTGGAGTAGCCTGATAGAGTACAGTAAGCAGATTAACAGTGAAGTCCTCTTCTTCAGCAGGATTAGCTGGTGGAGCAATCAGTAGATCTTGTACTCGTTTGTTGCCGATTAGAGTATTGACCTGGTCATTAAGTGTATTCAGATAAATCTCAAAATTTTTGGTTGCTTGCTGGAGATAGCTCAGTGAAATCTTCGTATTCGTGTTTGTGATACCCTCAATAGACTTGATATGTGCAAAGTAAGCGAAAATAAGAAACGGCACAATAATGATCATTAAAAATACCAATATTATACGGTTCCTTAACGATGCGCCCAAACGCAGAGTGAACCGATTCATAACATTTCCTCCTTCCAGGCATATCGACAATAATCCCCGCGAAAATTTGCAATTCACTCATTGTGGTAAAAAATGCATTTACTATAATTAGGCTGTAGCGTTCATCATCTAATGGAAAAGAGGAAACGTATTGACTGGAGCTAGCAAAACCGTTGTACATGTCATTTCTCACACTCACTGGGATAGGGAATGGTATATGCCCTATGAAGCCCATCACGTTAAGCTTATTGAAACTATAGATTCCTTGATCGACACATTTGAATCCGACCCGGATTTTAAAAGCTTCTATTTAGATGGACAAACCATTGTAGTGGAGGATTATTTGCAGGTTTATCCGGAGAAGCGTGAAATGATCCAAAAACTGTGCGATGATGGCAAGCTCTCCCTCGGGCCATGGTACATTCTTCAAGACGAATTCCTAACGAGCGGTGAAGCGAATGTTCGCAACCTGCAAATCGGACATCGTGATGCAAGGACATTCGGTCCCATCTCTAAGATCGGCTACTTCCCCGATTCTTTTGGCAATATGGGTCAAGCTGCGCAGATTCTTCAGCAAGCTGGTATCGATACGGCCGTCTTCGGCAGAGGGGTAAAAGCCACGGGTTTCAACAATCGTGTGGAAGAAACCTCTGACCAAGAATCTCCTTACTCTGAACTGATCTGGCAATCCCCTGATGGCTCCAAAGTGCTTGGTATTCTCTTTGCGAATTGGTACAACAACGGCATGGAAATTCCTGTAGATCCTGACACAGCTAAAAGCTACTGGAATCATCGTCTTGCACGTGCCAGACAATACGCCTCCACCCGGCACTTACTGCTCATGAACGGCTGTGATCACCAGCCCATCCAAACCGATCTTTCTGAAGCTTTACGGGTTGCGCGTGATTTATATCCAGACTGCGAATTCATTCATTCTAATTATGATGATTATGTAAAAGCCATTAAAGAGGAACTTCCCGATGACTTAACCCTAACTACAGGAGAGCTTCGCGGGCAACATACAGATGGCTGGTACTCCCTAGTGAATACTGCTTCAGCGAGGATATACATCAAGCAGCTTAACCAACAGAACCAGACGTTGCTTGAAAAAATAGCTGAGCCACTAGCCGCACTCGCACACGGATTAGGCAAACCTTATCCCCATGGTCTACTGCAATATGCCTGGAAGACTCTCATGCAGAACCATCCGCATGACAGCATTTGCGGCTGCAGCGTAGATGAGGTCTACCATGAGATGAAGACTCGGTTTGCAAAAAGCATGGAGGTCGGTTCAGCTCTCATAACTGACAGCACCAGATTCATTAGTGCTAAGGTCGACACCTCTATCTTCGCATCATTTGGAGAAGACGCCATTCCGTTCGTAGTTTATAATACTAGCGGCTATTCTAGCAGCAGTGTAGTGACCTTGGAAATTGAGTGGTCTCACCGTTTCTTCAATCAAAGTGAAGACCCAAGTGCCATATTCAAGCAAGTCAGGGACAGAACGCATGGCGAGGGCTACCTGGTCAACTCCCAAGGTGATCGATTAGACTGCACTGTTGAAGATCTGGGAGTACGCTTCGGTTACGAGCTGCCAAAAGATAAATTCAGACAGCCTTATATGGCCCGTGCATTACGGCTAACCTTTGAGACAAAATCGCTTCCTGCCCTTGGACTGGCAACTTTTTCTTGGATTCCCACAAAGAATTCAGCGATACCAAAGACTTTATCAGGTACTATGATCACCGAAGACTTCACTATAGAGAATGAATATCTTCGAATCCGCGTGGCAGAAGATGGAAGCTTCTCTATGTTCGATAAAACCAGTGAACAGCTATACAGCGGTCTGGGTGTATACGAGGATGTCGGTGACATAGGTAATGAATACATTTTCAAACAACCCGAAGGTGATGTGGCCATAACTACACGCGACATCCCTGCGGAGATTCACCTATCGGAGAATACCCCTTACAGAGCTGCTTTTGAAATCAGACATACCCTAGAAGTTCCGGTCTCAGCCGATGAACAGCTTCAGCAGGAAGTAGAAACCAT
Organism: Paenibacillus sp. VTT E-133291; assembly: GCF_002264395.1. Classification (GTDB taxonomy): domain Bacteria; phylum Bacillota; class Bacilli; order Paenibacillales; family Paenibacillaceae; genus Paenibacillus_AQ; species Paenibacillus_AQ nitricinens. Next base: position 85,412 of record NZ_NFVA01000001.1, on the reverse strand, counting down.
GGTTGAGTTCCGGCAGCGGAAGTCAGTCCGGTCACAGCAGCTTGTCACTCTGAATATTGTGACCTGCATCAGTCTGGAGCGTGAAGGTCATTCCTTGCAAGTGCATACTCGTATCGACAATACTGCAAAGGATCATCGTCTCCGTGTTCTGCTACCATCTGGGGTTAAGGCAGCGCACCATTATGCCGATTCTGTCTTTGAAGTCGCCGAGCGCAAGACTGTACCTGCACCTGAATGGGAGAACCCAAGCAACTGCCAGCATATGCAGTCGTTTGTGGATGTACATGCTAATGAACGCGGCTTGACTGCATCTGGTAAAGGTCTGAACGAGTATGAAGTGTTGCAGGATGAAGAAGGTACTATTGCCCTAACACTCCTTCGTTCGATAGGAGAGCTTGGCGACTGGGGCGTCTTCCATACTCCTGACGCTCAGTGCCTTGGCGTTAATGTAGCAGAGTGGAGCCTTATCCCGCATAGCGGAGGTGACAACCGCTTCGCGGCCTACCGTGAAGCCTACCGTTTTGCTGTTCCCGTCGCTACTGCTCAGACAGGGATTCATGAAGGAACACTTCCTCCTGTGCACAGTTTTCTTGCATGGGAAGGTAAAGAAATAGCTTTTTCCAGCTTAAAAATCAATGAAGATAATGGAGATCTAATGGCACGCTGGTACAATCTCGCTGACACACCCTCCGATCTAAGTATTCATTCCCATGTGAATGCCAATCTGTACCTCAGCAACATTCTGGAGGAGAAAACATCCGTCGTTCAGTCACAACCACTTCCGGTAAGTAAGGCAGGGATTGTAACCATAGGGATCACGAATTCTTAAGTCTTAACACTCGTAAATATCCAGGCAACCCGATTCTACTGAACCGAGTCGCCTGGATTCTTTATTCTTCAGCAATTCCAAGCTGTCTTCTGAAATCCTTAGGTGTGCAGCCTACCTGTTTCTTGAAAAGCTTTGAGAAATGCACCGGGTCTTTGTAGCCGACCTGATAGGAAATTTGATAAATTTTAAACTGCACATCGTATAGCATTTCTTTTGCCTTTTTAATACGAATATCTGTTAAGTATTCGAGAAAGGTCATATGCAGTTCTTTCTTAAATAACTTACTAAGCCAAACCGGAGTTACGTGAACCGCAGAAGCTACAATTTGCAGCGTTAGGCTTTCAGCATAATCACGGTGTAAAATCTTCTCAGCTTCGCTAACAATTTGGCTGGGTGTATGCGAAAGCTTTCGAAAGTCGGCAGCAATCTCATGCAGAAAGATCTCTGTTTGTTCACGAAGCGCCTGCAGAGTATCGTATTGCTCCAACAGCTCCCAAACTGCGATAGGATTATTTTTCCAACTCTTAAGAACGGTTCCCTCCGCTCCCCGCCGGAACACTTCGAACAGCCATTCAAAAATTTTCTGCTGGATATCCCTTAGTTGTGTAAGATGCCAAGACTGTATCATCTCTATGAAGTTATCCATCGCTTTTGTTATATCATCATCCGAACCATATCGAACCAAATCAAGCATTTCTTCCGGGTTCTGAAGTGACAAGTTATCACTCTCACCGTCGTAAAATAGTCCTTGCTCAGTGAATAATCTGTTACCCCCATAAACCGCCTTTTGCTCCATTACACTTACAGCCTCAATATACATATGGTGCAAGTTTCTTGTATTGCCCGGTTTAGTCAGCATTCCTGCACTAGCAGTGATTTTGACAAAATCATTGATTCTTTGAATGAAGAGCTGTGCCATGCCCTGTGCGATATCCGAATGCTCCTGCGAAAGGGTCCCCAGCACAATAATCCAGCGGTTATAACGGTCCTTATAGAGAGCAGAAGGATGGGCGTATTCCTCTTCAAGCGTCTGATGTAACACATTACTAATCCCGAATAGAATCAGTTCCTTCTCATGCGGATTTTTATTCTCTATCGCTTTTAAATTATCAGCCTCAACGACAATCAACATCGTGGGCTCCTTTAGCATCCATTCAAGCTCCAATGTTTGAAGACGGTGGTATCTACGCATTTCAAGATTAGGGTCATAAACCTGCTCAATCATTTCCTTTAATAATTCCTCGCGCATTGTAGAGATGGCGAAGACCGCCTGATTCTTAAGCATTTGCCGGTTCCGATGATCCATCTCCTTTTTATTGATGTTCTCTATCGATTTATCTACCATTTTACCTAGTTCATCCAAATTAATTGGTTTCAAAATATAATCGCATACCCCTATTTTCATGGCCTGCTTGACCAGTTCAAAATCATCATAACCACTTACAATAATCTTCTCAGGCTTATACTCCTCTTCGGCAGATAAGGCGCTAAGGAATTCCAGACCAGACATGCGGTTCATCTTGATATCTGTAATAATCAGAGCGGGCCTGATCTCAAGTGCCGTACGTAAAGCCACATCACCATCATCCGCAACAAGAACCTCTGTAATATTGTAATTCTCCCAATGAAAGCGATTCCGTAATCCTTCACGAATCTCATATTCATCATCCACTATAAGTACACTAAGCATCTGATCTCCCTCCTGACTCACTTGGATGTACAACAATTTCTTTTGGAAATTATAGTCTTTAGTTTCATAGTACTCGACACGAGTTAGGATTGCACGGAGGTAATCCATAACTTTTATAGGGGGATATTAACTTGCTTTTTTAAATGCGCAGCGTTTGTAAAATAATACAAAAAAGCCGACAGATAAACTCTGTCGACTTCCCCTTCATTTCTTCATTTGTATTAAAGTTCAACGATCTTCGTAGCAACATTGTTGCAAAATTCCCGATCATGCTCCACAAAAACAAGAGTCGGCGTGTATTCAAGCAACAGTTCTTCAATTTGCATCCGTGAAATGACATCAATAAAATTAAGCGGTTCATCCCAAATGTACAAATGAGCTTTCTCACTAAGACTTTTGGCAATCAGTACTTTTTTCTTTTGACCACCGCTGTAAGTGGATATGTCTTTATCAAATTGGATTCTAGAAAAATCAAGCTTTCGTAGAATAGATTTAAACAGACTTTCATCGATTCCATTCTCTCTGGCATAATCCGTTAAATTCCCCTGAAGATTAGAAGTGTCTTGGGATACGTAAGAAATGGTAAGCTGATTATCCTTTATGAGAGTGCCTGTGAAATCTATATCCTCGTCACACATCAATTTGATGATACTTGATTTTCCTGAGCCGTTTTTACCCGAAAGCGCAATCCGCTCACCCTGCTCGATAGTGAAGCTTACATCTGAACATACCCTTTTTCCACCATAAAAAATCGAAATATGGTCTAGCTCAGCAAGTTGACGTTTATGATAGGCAAGCTGTGTAATCTCTAAATTCTCATAATTTTCGATATTTTTAAGAAGCTTAGACTTTTCATTGATCGCAGAATTTTGTCTTTGCTCAATGGCTTTAGAGCGTTTCATCATTTTAGCGGCCTTGTGTCCAATGTAGCCTTTATCTACCTTTGAGCCGGAATTTCTCGTTCCGTTTTTTGTTTTTTCCACTTCATGTGACCAGTTGCCTGTCCGTTTAGAAGAAGCAGACAAGCGTTTAATATCTCTTCTGAGTTTCTCGTCCTCTGCTAGCTCAAAGTTATCTTGTCTGACTTTATTATCCCACCAGCTTGAAAAATTTCCTTTTTGGATCTCAATATTAGTCTTATTTATGGATAAAATATGGTCTACACAATTATCAAGAAAAGATCTGTCGTGAGAGACCAGAATATATCCACTTTTCGTATTGAGATAATCACTGACCAGTTTTCTAGCCGTCATATCTAAATGATTGGTAGGTTCATCGATCAACAGGAAGCTATTTTCTTTAATGAAGAGAGTGGCTAACAGCACTTTCGTCTGCTCTCCGTTAGACAATGAGTCAAAGGGCCGATATAACACATCTTCAGACACCTTTAACAATGAAAGCTCACGCAGTAATTTCCAATGAACATAATCCGGAAAAATCTCACTGATCACATCCAGGGTATTAAGCTCCTTGTTATCCACTTGGAAAGGGAAATATTCAAAACTGACATGCGCAGAGATATTTCCGCTGTATTCATATTTTCCTAGTAATAAACTCAAAAAGGTGGTCTTTCCTCTACCGTTTCTTCCGGTAAATCCTAATTTCCAATCCGTATCGATTTGAAAGTTAACATTCTCAAAGATGTTATCGTAGCTGCCTTCATAGGCAAAGGTTAGATTGGTAACATTTATTAATGACATATAAGTATCCTCCTGTATAAAAAAATAAAAGCCACAAGAAAGTTACTTTCTTGTGACTCAAATAAATACAGCAAATCTAGCCCCTAATGGAGTTAGATAAGGATATATTGTTCGAGTGAAAAGAAGTAGTAACTTTCTTGCATACAAAAAATAAAACAAACGAAATAAACCGTTTTTGTTGTTTTATTCATCATGTGTCGCAAGAATAATTACTACACTATACTTTTCAACTCCGATCATTAATTTGTATCCATGTTATCATGCCGATTTGTTTTTTTCAACTTTCCGATCCTTAACGCATTAAGAAATTCATTCGTTAGGCGTTCGCTAATTCATCTGCCGAGGGGCCGTAAAGGCCCGGAACTGGGATATTTAGAAGCCGGAAATATACCCCAAGCTGTGCCCGGTGGTGAATCATGTGATTCAATCCGATGGTACGAAGCGCGACTGCCCGTGTCTGACGGCGGATAACCGCTGTGCCATTACGCAGTGTCCACTCCTCACCAAGTGTCTCTACATTGCTATCAGCTATTAATTTTTCGATCTCGTGAGCTCTCATGTCGAACTCTTGCAGAACTGCGGCTGGGCTCTCCAGCGCTTCTCGACGATATGATACAGATGCTAAATCAAACTCCGAGTGAAGAAGAATGGCTGATTGCCAGTTTAGCAGATTGACGAGATGTGTGGATAGCCCACCGAGACTCATTGACTTTTCGTGTGGTTTCCATGTCATATGCTCCTGCGTCAGCTTCTCCAGCATACGACGCGTACCTGCTAACTCCTGCAAGACATCCCCAATGATCAGATCTTTATCCATTCCTCTATCTCCTCTCAAAAATGAAGTACCCACTAAGTTTATCATAGAGCATCACCCTTGAGTTTTTCGACGATACCCTTCTTCAAGGATTTCTCGTAAGCCTTGAGTTCTTTTTTGAATGAATGTATTCCAAAATACTTTACCTTTTTCAGCTAGTTCTTCGTTAGTATAATTTCCTTCTTCAAACTTTCCCCAACAACCATCCTGTGTTAACTTTTCCCATCCTAAATAATCTGCATACATCCGGTTTTCTGAAGGGATATCTGAGCCCATTGAATTGATCTTAACCAACTCAGGACAGAGCCACATAGCAGTACAAACGGATAATAATCCTCCATGCATCTCATTTAAATTTTCTAAGCCTGCCGCTTCAACGGCCTCTTCCCATGCATTATGATTATTATGATTTGCGGTAATTAAAATAATCTGAGGGTACTTATAGTTGATTTGTTTAACAAATGCTCCCTCCCAATAGGATCCACCATGTCCTGTACATACCAAGAACTTTCTAAAGCCTTGTCTTATTAAATTACAAATAATTTCTTCTAACATGGTTGTTAAAATAATTGGACTTACTGTAACCGTTCCTTTGAAATTCGCATGTTCTTCAGAGGTATTGAACGGTAAAGTAGGTAACACGTAAGCATTTAATTCTCTCCCGTAAGCATCTGCATATAACTCTGCAATAAGCGTATCCAAATGCATAGGTAAACTGGGTCCAAATTGCTCCGTTGCCCCTACTGATAGAACAACTGTATCAATCCCACTATTAGATAATTCCAATGTTGTATTCTTAAAACTAAGCATAATAGCACTCCCTATAAAAGCTCGAATCTTGATATCCATCAGATTATACCATTTCCAAGACGTGGAAAATAACTATAAATAAACTATACCTGAAAACCTATATATTCTTGCAGAAGCATAAAAAAAACTCCCATAAATTGAACCTATTAGATCAAGGTTTCATGAAATGGAAGGATTATAAACGGCAGGCCTGATATGGAATTTTTAGAGAAAGTAGCGACTTCGCTGTCTCTGGTGTTTAGATACTCTCTACTAATAGCATGGTCGTTACACATGTATTATCACTCTTAAAAGTGGAAAGTGCGGCTTTCGCTTTTACACCATCCTGTTCAATCGTTACATTATATTTCTTATCGCGAGGTAACCAAAGATCAATGAAGCCGTTAGATTGAGACTGTATAGTTTGATCCACAATCACGTTGCCCTCAGTGTCCTCGACATATACATTAAACGCTTGTTCTGTTAATTCCCCTTGGCATCCAGTCAAGCTATGTGTTGCACACGGGTGTGTATTCTTAACATATGGTGCGATGGAAACAAAAAACTCATCTTTGGGCAAGTCATATTTGGTTGATTTATTGTTGCTGTCGGTCACAATGAGCTGCTCTGAAGTGATGGAAGCAGAGAGGTCTTTCATGCTGCTTGAGCTATATTGCTGCACCAATTGCTTAACGTTAGCTGTATCGGTTGCTGCAGGAGATTTATTATCGTTTCCCCCCATAAATAAAACTGCCCCTAAAACAACTACAACTACTGCACCAGAAGCCATCCAGATTTTTGTTCTCATTAATATTCAACCCCTTCTCTTCGATTCAATCATTCTCATAACACCAATAGTTCACATATGTTTCCTATTATATCATTATTACATTAACATGAGATCTGACAGAAGCCACGTTATAATAGTGAATTTTCACGAAACCTTTATCATTGATATTAACGATGCACAAAAAAGGCCTCTTCTGGTTATTCACCAAGAAGAGGCCTTTAATCTTGATATATTATTTAAGCTTGCAGACTATTTACTAAATCACGAATGACATCCGCTAACGGAGTGACAGGACGACTCAATACTTTCTCCAGATCGTCACTTACAATATCCAGCCATCCTTCACGAATACCACGCTGAATCGCAACAACAATTGGCAGTGCAGCTTCTGGTACACCGACCTCAGCCATAATTTTCACATAAGCTTCGTCATCAACTTGCATCACTTTGATTTCTTTACCGATTACGTCACCTATAATCTTTGTCAACTCATCTTGTGTTAAAGGCTTGCCAGACAATTCATAGACCGTATTCTCATGTCCTTCCCCTGTCAGAACATTTGCGGCAGCTTCTGCATAATCGCCTCGTGCAGCCCAGCCAACCTTACCACTCCCAGCAGAAGTTACCCATGGAGCACCTGCTACTGCACCTTGAATCGATCCAACCTCATTTTCCATATACCAGTTGTTACGAAGGAAACTGAAAGGAATTCCTGTAGCTCGAATGGTTTCTTCAGTTACACGATGTACTTCAGCAAGGAACAGCTCGCTCTTCTCTGCATCTCCTACGCTTGTGTAGGCAATAAACCCAACCCCGGCTTTAACAGCTGCATCAACAGCTGCTTTATGTTGGCGAATCCGAGTCTCGTTATCCCCATCTGCAGAAACTATTAACAATCGATCCACACCGGCAAATGCTGTAGCCAGCGTCTCCGGCTGATCAAAGTCACCATGACGGACTTCCACTCCACGCGTTTTAAGATCACTTGCTTTATCTGGATTCCGAACACTAACTACAAGTTCTCCAGCGGGTACAGTTTTAAGTAGAGATTCTATTACTAAGGATCCGAATTGACCTGTTGCTCCTGTTATAGCTATTTTCATTTAAATTTCCTCCTCAAATATGAATGATATGATTCCTCTTAATAAACACTAACCTGTAACTATTGTAGTTACATTTTAAAAGGATGTCAACTCCTTTATATTCCTGAACTTATCTCAACCTAATAAATACAAATAACCCTCGCGGTTTCCGGTTGGAATACAGCGAGGGCTTGAATGGAGAGATCAGCTCCATATTAACTTAATAACCGTTCCTTTACCTACATGACTCTCTACAGCAATCTGACCACCCATGCATTCGATCAATCCTTTGGAGATTGCCATACCGAGTCCAGAGCCGTTGGAGGTAGATGCTGTATCTGTTCCTCGATAATATCGCTCAAATAGCCGAATCATTGTTTCTTCATCCATTCCATCGCCGTCGTCAGCAAATTGAATGATAAATCCGCTGTCCGTCTGATGATGAATAAGCGAGACGGTTAACTTCGTATCCGGCGGGTTATGGAGCAACGCATTCGCAGTTAAATTGTTGACAACTCTTTCCAGCCAAGGTGTGTACAATTGAGCTTTAACTTCGGTTTGTGCAGGCAGAAATACAATTCGCTGTTTCCCATAGGCAGGATTAGCAGCAGCTTGTTCTAGAGCTTGTTGCATCCAAGTGTTCAATTCAACTTCCATGGTCTCCGGTGGTTTAATTCCTGTCTTTAAACGATAGGTCATCGCAAGATCACTGATCAACATGTCCATATGGGCCGATTTATCTAACATCGTTGTTGTAAACTTACGAACTTCCTCTTTCGACCAATCATATGACGGTTCGGCCAGTAAATGAGCATATCCTGTGATAGAGGATAATGGAGTTTTCAAATCATGGGTAACACCCGCGATCCATTCCTCTCGTAAGCTTTCCGTCTCCTCACGCAACACTTGATCTCTCTTCAAGGTTGCTGATAATTTCTCAATGGAATCCATCACATCAGCAAAAACACGATATCTTCGCCTCCATTTACCGATGGGTGTTCGACTGCGACGAAGTCCTTTACGATCCGTTGGTTCTGTATAAATGGCATTTCCAATGGAATCGAGCCATACGAGCATATGCAGCATTGGCGCACCAAAACGATGGGCTTGCCATAACGAGAGTAGTATAAACGCGATTAATAAAGCGATAAGCATAGCAACCGAGCCGATGATCACGACCTTAACCTCTTCTGGAACCCGCATTGTTTTTCCTGAATCTGCTCCCTTGATATTAGGCTCTCCGATGATCCAAGTACGACCTGACTCCTTATCAAAAGAAGATAGAACATGGTAGCCATATCGATCACTGTACATGGTTCTAAGCGCAAGCTCTTGAACGGAATACTCCGTGGGAATCATATTAGGTCTGTTATACGAAAGTAATTCCTTGCCTGATGAATCTATAAGCTGGACATAAGCTTGAGCAGATTTAATCTCTTTTTTTAGATCATCAGGAATTTCCGGCAACTCTTTCGCATCGACGGATGAATCTTCCTTTATTTTCTTTAATAAAGGATCTAATACATTAGGTGCACCATATACCAGTGTGTACTGTTTACCATTCTTTTCTTGAATCCATAAAGCGAGCTGATAAGGAAATGGCTGAGCCCCCATCCAGTAAGAAACTATTTCACCAGGACCATATTGTGTAGGTACATCTTTGGGTGTATTATAGGCACTCTCAACCTGTCCATCTTCATTAAGACTTTGAAGCCAGCCTTTATTTTTCTTCACTTGCTCCAGTAAGCTTGGGGAAAATTGAATACCGTTCTCATCAATCTTAGAAGATTCAACCAATTGCTCTAGACCCACATTAGCAAAATCACGCGTCAGACTGATATCAAGAAACCGCAGCAAGATCCAAGTTAGCGTCACAGCAGATATAGCGAGAACCACCACGCCAGTAATTGCAAGCTGAAGTACAAATTTTAACGTTAGTCGGCGTTTGATATTCATGGCATAGACAACCCTTGGCGTTCCGCTTTAACCAGCTTGTAGCCAAGGCCTCTAACATTAACGATAAATTTCGGGTCAGACGGGTCTGCTTCTATACGTTCTCTAATGCGGTGAATATGCACCATGACCGTGTTATCGTCACTTAACGCTTCTTCCCCCCAAACCCTTTCATATAATTCGCTTTTGCTGAAGATTTGATTGGGATGTTTACATAAGAACAAAAGCAGTTGAAATACAAGTGCCGGACAAGAGACCGACTCCCCCTCAACGAGTAGCTCTCCTGCTGTCTCATCGAGTTTAAACCTCCCATAATCGTAAACGGTCGCAGATTTATTGTGAACGGTCTCTGCTTTCTTTTCAGCACTGAAATGGGCGGGCGAGCTTAAATATCTCCGCAGTTGTGCTCTAATGCGAGCTACCACTTCAAGTGGATTAAAGGGTTTGGTGATATAATCATCGCCACCTATAGCAAATCCAGTCAGCTTATCAAAATCAGAGGTTCGAGCTGTAAGAAATAGGATGGGTGCGTCCGTCGTCTGCCGGATAAATGGACAGATTTCGATTCCGCTGCGTCCTGGCAACATCACATCCAATACAATCAAATCATATTTATGGGCTTCGCAGGCACTCAAAGCCTCTTCACCCGTCACCGCTGTATCAATATTCAGAAAACCTTCCTTGCGCAGCACTGTCTCCATAATCTCCAAAAGCGATTGCTCATCATCCACAAGTAAAATCGAAGCTTCATTCATTGTGTAATTCCCTTTCCAAATAACCGATGTTTTTATCATCATAGCATGATTTTTCTCGCGATCAATCGCACTTTCCTTAACGGAAGCTTAATTCGTGTTCGTAGATTTCCAAAAAAGTTAAGAGCGAATTCATACAAAGTTTCAGAAGCGCTAAGACTGGGTTGCTACAATTTCACTATGGGAGGCGATAAACATAGATAAAAGCGCTAAGAAAATTACAAATAAACCTGGGGTGTCAGCAAAAACAATCATGGCGATAGGATCACTTACCTTACTATTAACAGCATGTGGAGGAGGAAAAGGGGATATTAATAATGCAAAAATGGAGCAAACATCCAGTTCAGCCGTAACATCAAACGAAACCGTATTCCTGCCAGGTGATCTTCCTAAGTTACTGCTTAAAGGGAACTATAAAGAAATGTACGCTCAATTTAGCCAGTCTTTGAAAGATGAGATAAGTGAAACGGAATTAGCTGAGACTGCTAAGGAATTTACTAAGGATATCCAGTCACTGAATCAAGCTTCTGACATGCAGCTTAATGGATTTGATCGTCGCACATGGGTGAGCGATGCAGGCAATAAGGGACTTATCGGAATGTTTGATCCGGATGGAACCATTTCATTAATCCAGATTCAAGAGCTTACATCCTCCCCTGAAACCGATACAAAGCTTAGTAAGCATGAATACGCATTGCCCTTCCAAGGTGACTGGTATGTATTTTGGGGTGGAGAGAATGTCCTCGTAAATTATCATTATGAAGTAGAGATCCAGCGTTACGCCTATGATTTCATCCAAGCCAAGGATCACTATTCTTATAAAGGGGACCCGCTGAAAAACAAAAGCTATTATGCCTTTGGAAAAAATATTGTTGCACCAGCGGATGGTACAGTTGTGTCGGTAGTGAATGATATTAAAGATAATGAACCCGTCGGTGTCATGAACCCTAATCAGGCAACCGGAAATAACGTGGTCATCGATCACGGTGGCGAATACAGCCATTTAGCCCATCTTAAGAAAGGATCGATTACAGTAAAGCCAGGCGATAAAGTCAAAAAAGGTGATGTCATTGGGCTAACAGGTAACTCAGGCAACACTAGTGAGCCCCATTTGCATTTTCAAATCTCTGACGGAGTGAATTTGTTCACCTCTCATTCTATCCCTGTTAGGTGGGAGAACGGATTGAAACCAATACAAGGTGAGACGATTGCCGCTACTGAATAGCGATCTTTCGTATAAGCCAATCGCTTCTGCGGCTTCTTGCACAGTTCTCATGCTTTCAGGCAGCTCAATAACTTGGTTAGCATGAACCAATAGAGACAACATTGCGGAGCCATTAAATTATAAAACCTCGTCAGCATTTTCCCTGACGAGGCATATTTATCACCAAGCTTATTATTCGGCCAACTTCTTTTTGATTTTTCTCCAGAAGCCGTCATTTCTCTGATTAACATGTTTCTCATTATAGATCAGCAGACTATAAGAGGACCACAGTGTAGATGTTCGAATAATTACATATGCGCCCATAGCGATCAAAATGACGCAAATTGGATAATAAGGGACTAAAACGCCTTCAGAGATCCCCTTTTTCTCCAGCAAAAAGCCCATTCCGCCTACCGCTAACATACCAGCACCCACAATGCTCATAGTTACATATCTACTCTTTAATCTATTCAAACGTTCCGTCAATTGTTTCACATAACCTTGATCCAACATCAGCGCCTCTTTATCCAGCACATGGTACCTTTCGTCGTTCTTCAATATGGCGGACACAAGAATAACAATACCCCCTGCCGCCAACAAAATGATAATAAGAAAGGAATAAATGACGGGTTCCTTTCTAAGCATGAAATACGGCAAAAAAGCCATAATTAATAGGCACACGCCTGTCGCAATGCGATTGGATGACTTTTGCTGATGAATCAAATACCCTTCCGCCATCTCTTGACTGACATAATACCCACGCTCTTCAACACCGCCCTTCACCTCGCCCTCCTTTAGCAAATAATCGATGGACACATCGAATAAGTTACCAATCTTAAGCAGCTTTTCGGTTTCAGGGAACCCTTGTCCGTTTTCCCACTTGCTGACTGCCTGTCTAGACGTGCACAGCTTTTCAGCCAGCATTTCCTGGGAATAACCTTTTTCTTTTCTAAGTTGCAACAATTTTTCGCTAAAAGACATTGGATTACTCTCCTTTGCTAAATATTACCTTTATTATAGAAAAACAATGGAGTAAAGGCTATATGATTGAGGTTGCGTTTGCGCCACTTGCAGTTGCAATTGCGTAATTAGCTACAATACATAACATTAGGGCATTTTACAAATGTTAATAGATATATAATGACATCAATTAATGACTAAAATCAATCTACTTCTCTATAGAAAGGAAGGTTTAAATCTGATGTCTTTACTCCTTGGGTCACATGTATCCATGACTGGACCAAAGATGCTCCTTCGGGCTAGCGAAGAGGCATCATCTTATGGAGCGACCACCTTCCTGATATATACCGGAGCACCTCATAATACACGTCGCAAACCCATTGAAGCCTTGAATATTGAAGCTGGCCAAGCTCACATGAGCGCTAACGGCATTTCAAATATTGTGGTACATGCTCCGTTTATTGTGAACTTAGGGAATACGATATCGTCTCAGGTCTTCGAGCACAGTATAGAGTTTCTTCAATCCGAAATTATAAGAACGGAAGCTTTAGGCTCTACGCAAATTGTCCTACATCCCGGTTCCCATGTTGGTGCGGGTTCAGAGGCTGGAATCTCGCGGATCATAGAAGGCTTGAATGAAGTGTTAGCCGATAAACGAAATGTTCAGGTTTCATTAGAGACGATGGCGGGAAAAGGCAGCGAGTGCGGAGTTACTTTTGAGGAACTTGCAGCTATTATTGATGGAGTGACTCACAATGAGCGATTATCGATTTGTTTGGATACTTGCCATATCCACGACGCTGGTTATAATGTGAAGGAGGATTTTGATGGCATCTTAGATCAATTTGATTGCGTAATTGGAATAGAGCGCCTGAAGGTCATTCACGTAAATGATTCTAAGAATATTATGGGCTCGCGAAAAGACAGGCACGAAAATATTGGACACGGATATATTGGCCTTCGGGCATTACGATATGTAGTCCACCATCCTCAACTATCGACCATTCCCAAACTTCTAGAGACCCCCTCCATCGGTGAAAAGAAGTATGTCAACGCACCCTATAAGCATGAAATCTCATTGTTAAGAGGGGAGACTGATGAGCCGATAAAAAAATAAAAACCGCATACAAAATGCAGTTTTTATATCCTTATTTATTCTTCTATAGAATTATTCACAACAGATGTGGTTTCGTTCGCTTGAACCTTTTTTAGAGAGTTTTTCTTAGCGGTTAACTCTTTTGAAAGATCAGATTGTGTACGGTTTAAGTTCTTTACCTCATCGTTCAACTTTTTGATTCGCGACATTTTACTGCTCAAATCCGTGTGAGACTTACTAAATTTCATATCCTGTTCTAATTGATTAATTTTGAATTTTGATTTTTCTTTTTTGTTCTGCGTGTTTTTGATCTTGCTTTCAAGCTCCGTAATTTCTTGCTGTAATTTAGTGATCATTGGTTTATTAAAATTAATTGCCATTCTTACACCTCATATCATATTGTGTTGCTGAGAGATTATTCTACTATAAAAAGAACAAAAAAGCACACTCCTTAGAGTATGCTTCAAAGGTTCGTGCCCTTTTAAAAATAATCAGAGAAATATGGATGCTCTGGTCTAATCAGTCCTTCAAGTAAATGGATCGTGACTTCATCCGTCTGAATACGGCCGATTCGAGCCAGGTAGGTTGGCCGCTTATAGCCCATTAACATGGTTGTTAAGGTAGGAATATCAAGCGTAAGCGAAGGATTTAACCCTCCTTCTTGCAGGCTCCCCTTCCCTTCTCTATCTACGGATAACGTAAATGTCCCTCGATTCCATTCAAGCATCGGATCACTCAGATTAAAAACAAGCTCACAGTCCTTATCCTGTCGTTTAAAAGGATACTGTTCAATAAATAAACGAACATCCACAATTCGCGCCATAAAATAGGGAGCAATCGTCTCCTTGATATCCCCATCATCTAATAGGAATGACAACGGTTCACCTTTATAAATATCCCCTTTAACCAGCTTAATCATCGAAAAATGCGCACTAATAAAATTCCACAAACCCGTTCGAGCCTCTTCAACAATGTATACCATCTCTTTGATATAAAATATTTCTTCGGCGACCCAATATAACAAGTACCCCATGGGTTCATCGTTGTTATTGTAATAAATACCAACCGTCATATCATCCAAATCCCACCGCAGATATTCTTCCCATGCTAGCTCATTACGAATCATCGCCCCATGATACTGTACGGCAAACTGATCATAAATCACTTTGATGTCTGGATGCTCAATGGTTACGCGTTCCACATTTCCTGGGACGTTCCTCATTTTTGGCAACTGGGTATCCGGTACTTCAAATGAGATTTTATCGGTAATGATTTCCCAGCCTTTTCTTCTATAATAAGGGATTGAATACGGAAAAAGATAAGATATCGATTGTTTACGATCCCGCATTTTAGTTAAAGCATGAAGCATTAGCTTATTCATTAGACCCAAATTGGCATATTCGGGATAGGTTCCAACACCCGTTAGCCCACCCATCTCATAGATATGCCCAAAAATATTCACCTGAAATGGGTATACAGCTAACTGAGAAATGAGCTTGTCTCCATCAAACCAACCTACAACATCAGCATACTTAAGAACTGGCAACTTTGCCTGAGTGATTTCACGGTTCTCCCAGCCAAAGATTTGCAGATCGCGATTGGTCACCTGAAATACATAACGTAGTAGATTATTAAATTGCTCTG
Organism: Paenibacillus sp. VTT E-133291; assembly: GCF_002264395.1. Taxonomy (GTDB): domain Bacteria; phylum Bacillota; class Bacilli; order Paenibacillales; family Paenibacillaceae; genus Paenibacillus_AQ; species Paenibacillus_AQ nitricinens. The sequence continues at coordinate 70,109 of NZ_NFVA01000001.1, read as the reverse complement.
CGTGCTTGGTTTCGACATTGGCTAATCTGATTCGATCTTGTAACTTACTGCGACTCACTGTTATTACCTCCGATAAATAGTCCACTTTTTCAGCTTAGAACACTAGCTTGATCACATTGACTCAACGCATAGTATTCTTTATATACGTTGAATCAATGCATATGGTGTCCATTATCTTGAGATTTCTTTATCCACACCCAGTGAGTTCTTTTGCAATTTAGGGATCAAAGCATAAGCAAATGTGATGAATGGACTTAACCATAAGAAGGTTGCATAAGGTGCATATTCTATAACAGGTACACCCAGAGTCACTGCGAAGAAGGCGCCACTAACACCCCATGGAATCAATGGATTAACTAATGTTCCACAATCCTCTAGCGTCCGGGACAGTGTTCTCGCTGGAATGCCTCGGCGATTATATTCATCTTTGAACATTTGCCCCGGCAATAGGATCGAAAGATACTGTTCACCCGTCATGCCGTTTACCGCAATGGAGGATGCTCCGCTCATAAGAACAATGCTGCTTTTACGCTTAAGGGGTTGAATGAGTTTACGGAAAAAAGCCTCGATCACACCGCAATGCTGAATCAAACCACCTAAAGATAAGGCAATTAAGATTAAGGATACAGACCACATCATCGATTGCATCCCTCCGCGATTGACAATGGAAGCAACCATTTTATTCGCGATATTACTGTTATATCCGTTCTGCATCACACTAAACCAGACATCGATTTCTGTCTGCTGCTGAACGAAAGCCGTCACAAGAAGACCACTTATTATTCCGACAATTAACGTAGGCAGGATCGGCACCCGCTTGATCGAACAAGCAATGACAGCTATAGGAGATAGCAGCGTTAACCAATGAATATGAAACCCATTTAGTAAAGCAAGTTTAATTTCCGTAATCGAGGATAAGTCGATTGAGCTGCTCTTTGGAGCGAACAAGAAAAAGATTGTGGTTATAACAAGCGCTGGTAACGTTGTGTAGACCATGTTACGAATATGTGTAAATAAGGGGATGCCGGCCACTGCTGGAGCAAAATTCGTGGTATCGGAAAGTGGCGACATTTTATCACCAAAACAAGCCCCACTGATAATCGCTCCAGCAGCCAAAGTTGGGGAAATCCCCGTAGTTACTGCAATACCCATTAATGCAACACCGATCGTGCTTACTGTCGTAAATGAGCTTCCAGTGAACATCGAGACGATGATCGTGACATATAATGCGCTCACCGCAAAATAATTCGGATTAATATAATCCATACCATAATATAAAAGCGAAGGCACTGTCCCGCTCATCATCCATACCGCAATCAGAATTCCGATCAGCATGAGGATTAGAATTGGCATGATGGCCGTTTGTATCCCTTGAATAATGGCAGATTCGATCTTTTTCCAAGAGAACCCAAACATCCCTAATAAGACGGCCGTGCCTATTGTAGTTACGAGAAGCGGCAGATGCGGCTCCGCTTTCAATAGAAAGATGGATACAAATAGAAGTGCGAGAATAAAAATGATGATGATCATGCTTTTTGAGAAACTAAGCTGACGTTCCATGACAATAATGCTCCTTAACATTGTATTGGGATAATAATAATGATTAATCGCTTCCTCACTTTCAAGCTTTTTTGCTTTTTGGCATTGAAGCGCAGAGGTAATCTTAACGAAAAGAATGAGGACAGTCAATGTAAATAACATACATTGAAGGAATTTCCATAAAAAGTTCATAAAAATATAAAAAAGTGCTGGCTATTATGCCAACACTTTTGACTTTTTTCTTAACCCAGCTTCCTACAATTTTAATTGCCTGAGCTACCATTACTATTAGAGTTTTTCGGTTCTGCTGAAATGTAAGTTAACGGATAGGACTGACCCCCTAGTAACATCCTATGACCCTGGAATTCATCATATAGATTGATACGAATGCTTCCTCCCCTTAATATTTTGTGGAAGTTACTATTAAATGAGGCTAAGTATGATTTATTCTTACCCATTGGCAAATCTGCCCCCAGTTCCAAAGTCTTTTCCATGGATTGTCCGTAAGGGTCAATGAGTTCTAAGACTAACTTATGTTCATAGTGACCTGCTTCAAAATCTTCTTTCTCGGATAAGCTATAGTTTACAACTACATCTAATGTGCCTTTCTCTTCAGTAATCGTCCCCGCTGCATTGGCAACCGATAAGTTGTAAGGGAATAGATCGACACTTGTTAGATTATTGTGTGGGATTACTGTATTAGGAGTAAGTGCTAATTTAACACTATTAATAAATCCAGTGGATGTCCCCCCTAAATCTGTAAGCTTGCCGTCAGCAATCCCTTCCCCAATATAAAGCATAAGATCGGATGTACTCACTCCTTGCGGAAGTTTACTCCAGATCGTAACCAAATTTTTACCATTTGGGCTTGTTGGAGTTATCGATTGGCTAACCACCGCCTTGAAAAATTGGTTATCAGGTGTCTTGTAATAAGCCACAAGCTGTGCCTGTTTCGACTGGCGCGGCTCTTCGTTAATCATTTCCAGTTCCGTATAGATCAAGTTAGAACTATTTTCATTATAAGTGGTTGTCCGGCGCTCGCTAACTTTTGCTTTTTTGCTTAACGAGTTCATTTGATGAGTTTCACCTACAGAAATTGTATGAATTACATTATTTAGCGAACTTGTATTCATAGAGAGAAACTTCGTAACTTCATCTCCTGAGGTGGCCTGCAGTACAATCTTTAGCTGATTGAAACTATAAGTATATGGAACTTTCGCTATCACATAGATCTCTGTTGCTTCATTAGGAGCAAGCGACGTTTGCGTATTTGTGGTCACGATCTGGGCTGAGCTGCTCTGATCACTCATTCCTGCTTTGACTATAGCTTTGAGAGAAGGTAACTGTACTGAGGTTAAGCCGGTGTTACGGATGCTTATATTAGTTACGATTTGATCCGTATCATCCCATGGTAACCGCTGATAGGAGACCAGCTTCACCATAAATTTTCCGTACCTGTTCTGGACCGTATACTCTTGACCCATCAGATTATTGTTCTCCAGAGAATAAGGGATGTTAAACTGCGCAGTTGGAAAAATAACCTTGTCATCAACAGAGGGCTCCGTCCATTGCAACTGCAGCTTACCTTGATTAAGTTCTAATGGCACGTCCGCATTAAGATTGATAATTTTCTCTTCAAGCGGTTTCAATGTTACATTTTCAAGTGCTTTTGAATCTACCGGAATACTAAATCCTTCAGCAGCTTTAACCGTAAGCTCGTATGCAGGTAGCGTGATAGCTTTATTTCCAAGATTCTTAAGACGGAACTCAAGATTCCATTTCGCGGAATCATTTTCCGAATATACAGAAGCACTCTTCAATTGCATTTCAACGGTGTTATTCTTAATAGAAATCTTCTTAACAGCATAATTAGCCACAGCCAAGTCAGAAGTTGTTACTGCAGGAAGCTTGAAAGATTTAACTGGAAGCATTATTTTCAAAGTTTCATCTTCTTGCGCGAATTGCAATATCATTTGTTCAGTCTTCATATAAGAAGGAACTTCCGTTAAATAGTAAACCGTCTTCTTCTCTTGAGACTGTACATTGAAACTGCCACTGACGTTCTCCAGCTTAAGATCGAACACCGAACCACCGGCCGATTTCAGGTATGCTTTATAAGCGGTGTCGCTGAGCACTTTTTTACCCAAATTCGTAAAGCTAACGCCTACTCTCATATAGATTTTTCCATTCGTCTTAAGCCTTTGCAGACTTTCTGCTTTGATGTTTACTAGCAGATTATCCATAGTGATTTCCTTGCTCTGACCTTGAGGAACGACAGCTGAATAACTAGCTGGAATGGTAAATACACCTAGCTTTTTCTGATAATCCTGGCTACTGAAATCCCAAGTAAATAGGGTTACTTTAGTACCGTTTAATCGTGTGGACTTTCCAATATTCACGTAATACGTGACGATTTGGCTACTATTAGGAGGCATGATTTTTTTGGTGACATCTCTCGTGATAGGTTTGCCTTGAATGACTGATCCACCATTTGTAGTAACCCTAGAGAAATAATCAACGTGAGCTACACTATTGCTGCTACCATTGCTATAACTAAGTGTATATATAAGTATATTACCGCTCGGTTGCTCTAAAATATCCATATCTATCAGCTTCACGTTGACATTACTTTTCAAAGCTATTGAACCAAGTTTGTCAAAAATGAATACCGCTGCGTCTGAAACTCCTGTCGATGCTGCGTATGTGCCGTTTGCAAGAGATTGGCTAAACATCATTGCACTGAGCAGAACTACAGCATATGACTTTAATCGTTTGTACATGAGTTCCCCCTCCCTTAAACCGTTACTCGTTCAAATACGTCGTCGCCCGGTTTTGAATCAGCTTGGCGACCTCATCGGCTGACTTCTGGCCGCTGAAGAAAGCGGGCGATTCATCTCCGATCATTCGCACGACTTTTCCGTCAATCCGCGTGAAGTACCCCGCAGACCGCATGAACTGTTCGTACTGGGCGAACTGTTCAGCGGAAACTTGCGGCTTTTTTCCGCTTGGAAGCTTATAGGTACCAGCGTTCACCTGCTTCTGAACGTCCCTCAGTTCTTTCTCGTTTACCGAGTCCAACATCGAGAATCCGTAATCTTCCCTTTCCTTCATCGATTGCACTTCCTCAGACAACAGGAATGAGATGAATTTCCAAGCCTCATCCTTCACCGGTGAATTGTCCCTAATCGCAAGCTGAACGCTAGGGGCGAGCCTCGTACCCACCGTTCCGGCTTGCGGCTTCCCGATCAGCTTCGGATTCGCGAAATAATAGTGAATTTCATCGATCAAATTGCCTGGTGAACTCAACACGGTAGAGTAAAACAACTGGCGGCCGACTTCGGCCGGCTCGGCGGTCGCGATGCTGTCGTCGTACATCTTCTTGACCTGCTGCATGGCAGCGACGAATTTTGGGGAGTCGAAGGAAGCTTTTTTCCCCGAGACGTCCACAAAATTGGCATAGCCGTCGACGACGATTTCCCACAGTATCAAATCCGGCGGTTCGTTAGCCAAAGCGTAGCGCCGGTCCATGCCGCTTTCGCTCTCTTTACACATCAAGCCCTTCGCGACCTCGGCGAATTCGGCCCACGTCCACCGGCTGTCGTCGATACTCTCGTCGGCCAGTAGATTTCCGTCGCCAATAAACCCTCTCATGAAGTACCCGAACGGTATGGCGTATAAGTCACCGTCCGTCTTGAATACTTCGAGCTTCGCTTGCAGGTCGACACCACTCAGCGACGTGTCTTGTTTCAACAACTCGTTCATATTTGCGATAAGCTTTTTGCTTGCATATGATTCGAACGGCAGCTCTGCCACTTCGAGAATGTCCGCTCCCTTGCCCGATAACAGCTCCGTATTCGTCGTTTTCGTATACTTCTCGTAATCTCCGGGCTTCCAGTCTTCTTCCGCTTTTTTCACGGCTTGAATTTGCAGGTCGATGTCCGGGTACTTCTCTTCGAATCTTTTTTCCGCCGCTTCAAAGAAGGAACTCGACTCCCGTACCGAAAAATTCACGACGGTTTTTCCTTCTGCCGAGACGGGTTTTCCCTGATCGTTCGTCCCGGACTCGCTTCCCGAATTACTACAGGCGGCCGTCGCAAGCATAGCCATCCCCATCGCCAACATCCCCAGCTTGTTACTCTTCATTTTGATCATTTGATTTTTTCCTCCTATTTTCTCGTTGATATGATTTCTTATTGCAGTCGAACTCGGTTCCCGTCTTCAAGAGGTTCACTACTTTCCAGAATAATTGAATCCTCCACATAGAGGACATCTGATTGAATCATCGTTTCTTTTTCGTTCTTTTCACTGGAATGAATACGAACTTTCTTAGCGACAAAAACATTGCCTAATGCCCCCCGCTGCTCGTCAACTTTATAGACAAACAAACCTTCGCGATCCTCATGAATAGCTTCTTTGGATAGGAGTAATCCCTCTTGGAGTGATCGTTTCTCGAATTTGACCCGAGCCTGTTCACCCCCTTTAAGTTCTAGATCAACGACTTTGATTCTCAAAGCCTTTTGAGGAATGGTTTGTGTCTTCCCCGAATCATTACTAGAAGAGCTATCAATACGTGACTCTGAATTCACAATTTCTTCGATGGAGCCACTTATGGTCTGGGCTTCTTGTCCATGGCTCATATCGACATCGACCTCTACCTTTTCTCCAGTAGAAATCCCTAAACTAGATAAATGTGCAGAATCCATAATAATATCCAATCTGTAACCCTGACTGCTGTTCGATACAATAACTTCCGGTTCTCCCAATGAAATTAATCCTTCAACGGCATTCAGTTTTGAAATTAATCCATCAAACGGAGAAAATAGTTGCTTTTCGCTTGTTAGACGATTTTTTAATCCGCTAATCTTATTTTCCTGGGCTAAGATATCTAACTTACCTTTTTCGATATCACGTCTTGCATTTCGAATTTTGAATTCATCCTCTTCCAGCGCGGACTGAATATACTGATCTTGCCTATTCTGTTGATCAATTTTCAGCTTTTCCAAATTAGTTATTTCATCTTTCAATTCTTGCTCAGCCGTTTTGCTCTCATAGATAATAAGCTTTTGTCCCTTTTCTACACGCTGACCTTCTTTCACAAGAATTTGTTGCACCTTCAGTCCGGTTGTATTCGAAAGCTTAGCTTCAGCGAGTGGATGCAATATCCCACTAGCTTCAATCGTAAGTAACAGATTACCCTTTGATGGTTTTTCAGTTCTCACTTTCGGCAACGTCAAAGACTGTATGGTGTTACTGAATACTGTGAAAAACAATAACAAACCCATAAAAACCATGAAGACGACTTGAATATTTCGTTTACGTCTACGATCAGTCGGCTCTATACCTAACTCCATATCCCGTCATTCTCCTCCAATCAACCTTTGATACCAGACAATTGAATGCCTTCAATAAAATACGATTCCGCATACAAAAATAGCATCACCATTGGAGCCATGTATAGTATGGATGCAGCAAAAGCAATGCCCCGCTCTTCTTCATTGATCCTCGATAAAAACACTGACAAGGGCTGCTTAAACGGATCTTCTAGAAAGATTAGCGGCTGCTCCACCATATTCCAATAATCAACGAACAATAATATAACGAGTGCTGCCAGACCTGGCTTAATCATCGGAATAATAATCTTGTAAAAAATCAAAAAATGTCCTGCACCATCCATTTTGCTCGCTTCGATATACGCGTAAGGTATATCCAGCATGAATTGTCTGAGCATAAAAACACCAAACGCTGCGAAAATTCCTGGTAATATAATCGCATATGAACTATCTAATATGCCTAGCTTATCCGCCATAATATAGTTCGGTACCAGCGTTACTTGGAAAGGCATAAGCATCGTTAGGACATAGATAAGAAACAAAGGATCTCGCCCCCGGAATTTCAGCTTAGAGAAAGCATAGGCAGCGAGTGCTGCTACCAATGTTTGTCCTGCAATGATGGGTACAACCAAGAATACTGAGTTCCAGAACATCGTCAGATATTTAGGGTTGTCTAGGAAAACCTTAGCATACTGCTCCAAGGACACTTGATCCGGCAGTAATTTTAAATTCACAAAGATAGCTTCTCTCCCTTCAATTACTTCGTTCATCTGCCCGATAGATCCATAATTGATCTCAATTTCTTTCTCTGTCATAAGCGAATTTGTGAATGTGATCACAATCGGGAATAATAATATGATAGCAATAACAGCCATGACGAGTGTTAATGCCCCTTTTCGTAACACTTTGACAACTGGCACAACCTTTTCACCCCTATTCCATGAATTGTCGATGCCTCCGCTCAAATGCAAACAATCCCAACACGATCAATAAAATACAACCAAACATCAAAGTTGCCGCGGCAGTCAGCTTCTGTACATCGAGTGTCATGAACATATTGTTCATATAATGCTGCAGTATGTAAATGCTGTCATGCGGATAATCACCTGCGATCAAATACGTTTCACGAAACACTTTAAATGAATTTATGATCGACATGATGACCACAAAAAACATCGAAGAGGTTAGATAGACCAGTGTAATACTGCGAAACTGGCGTAAGGATCCGGCACCTTCAATTTGAGCCGTTTCATAATAATCCTTAGGAATTTGCTGCAATCCCGCTAAGAATAAAATCACGTTATAGCCTATGTTCTTCCATAAATAAACAACAATGATTACATTTCTAGCTGCATCCGTCTTCATCCAATCCACACGTTCGATACCGAAGTTGTTCAGCCAGGCGTTAAGCGAGCCATTCCAATCGAAAAGTATCTGCCAGATCAGAATGATAGAGACGACAGGTACGACAAGCGGCAACACGTATCCAGTCCTAAGCCAATTCCGAAAATATGTATTTTTATTCAATAACATCGCTAATCCTAACGAGAGTACAAGAATTAGCGGAACACTTATCGCGCTAAAATAAAATGTATTGGACGCTGCTTTACGGAAGGAATCGCTCTTTAATAACTCTCGGTAATTATCAAACCCTACAAAATGGCCCTCTATCGTGCTGTCCATAAAAGAATAGAATACGCCCATTACAAACGGTATAAGGTAAAACATCGCAAATCCGATACCGCTTGGTGCCAGGAACATCATTGCCGCTGAGATATCCTTACGGAGCCATTTCTTTATACTTGGGTTTATCATCCTTTCAGTAACCTCCTTCATGCACTTAGAATAAGAAAAACTTCTTAAAAACAAGTACGGTATATATTAAGTATTTCTTAAATTTCAAAGTGTGAAGTCTCTGTGATCACAAAAAAAACCGTTGATAGATTATCAACGGATGATTCATTGCTTCCTAATTCTTCGAGTATAACTCCACAGCCTGCGTATCCTTAATTGGATTTGAATATTTCTCTATCCTTATCGTTAATGGCTGAGGATAGTCCTTCGCTTCCGCGCCAAAATTATATCCAAACTCGTTCACGGCTGACCCATCCTTAGAAGTGGTATAGCTGCTGAAGCTGTTTGTGGAAGGTTCTCTATGATGCACCTTCCCTTTTGCATCAGTAAAAGTCTCAGCAAGTCTAGTAGAGCGTTCTAAATATTGAGCATTCTCAATATTACGTCTTAGGAGGATTTCTCCTTCCTCTACGTTATTCTCTGGAGTTGGCGTGACTAACTCAAGTCCAGTTCCGGGCGCTTGAATAAGCTGATACTTGTTTAGATCCACGACAATTTTCATCTGGTCCTTTTCGACTGCCGAAATCCCAAAAGTCTTCAACGACACTGAATCTGGCTGACTGCCCTTACTATGTTTGAACACTAACGTGAACTTGGAGTTGTCCGAATAGATTTCGGAATTGTCAGCGTTGATGGTATCCGGGTAATACAACTTATCAGTGATGTCCCCTTTTTTACTAATCAGCACAGGATTAATCAATTGGAAAATCTGTTTATCATTATTCTGATCATACTCCAGATCTACATAGGTGCTTAGCGGAGTATACTGAACTCCAGTGACTTTAATCTTTTGTCCATCCACGATCAGCGCTCTTTCTGTATTCAGAATCCGTTCTTGTGCTTTGAGCATGTCAGGATCAAGCTCGAAAGCAACATCAAGGCTAGTCCGATACTTATTACTACTGGATAGGAGTGCCTTATCTGAAGTTTCGGTAAGAATTATATTATAGTTTACTTTCTTTGGATATTTAATTGCTGGTGAAAGATTAGTGGAGTATATAAAATCCATAGACTGTCCAGGTTGAATTCGGCTTTCACTAGCGAGCATACTTAATGATGCACCTTTGTGAAGTGACGACTCCTTTATCCCTTCAAATTGAAGTCCAAAATCAGCGTGTATAACTACTTCGTCTGTATTGTTCTGAACACTGTATAGGACATACACCTTCCGTCCATCGGTAACGGCACCTGTCACATCTATTCGGTATCCCTTGTTTACCGCACTCTGACCTACAGGCATCACGAGATTCTGTTCAAGAGCACTGGCAAGTGCAGAATCTAATCTGGAGAATGTGCGATAAGCTTTGAAATCATTCGTAAGCTTAGTGCTAGCCGATTGTACTGAAGGTTGCAGCATTTCCTTATCCGGTAATCCGATTGTTGAATATGTAAATAGAAATGCAACTGCTGCAGCTGCAATCACGCCCATTCCTGTAGTATAGATCCGTCGCTTTTCTCGTTTTTTCCCCTCCGTAATTCCCTTTCTCATAGCGTTGTAGATTTTCATCTCCTGCATCGTTTCGACATTCTGTTGTACTTCATCAATGTTCTTACGAAGCATCCATTCTTCTTTTTCTGTCATTCCGTTCACCTCCAATATTACTATAGATAGCTCCGAAGCTGTTTGAGTCCCTCTCGCAGCCAAGTCTTAATGGTACCTTCTGGTCGTTTTAGCACTTTGGCAATTTCGATAGTGGTCATGTCATGATAATATTTAAGCGTTACGACATGCCGATACTTAGGCTTTATCCGATTCATCGCACGCTCTAGATCAATTCGATCATTACTTTTCATTTCCCGAGCCGCTTTCTCAATTATCTTTTCCGTAGGCACCACACGTTTTTTACGCCGAAGCTCATCCATACAGCAATTGATCGTTATTCGAATAAGCCAAGGTGTGAAGGACTGCTCATCCTTTAATTTTTTGCGTTTCATCCATGCTCTGCATGACGCTTCTTGGATCACTTCCAGCGTATCAGCCTCTGTTCGCAGATAACTATAGGCTATGGCATACATTTTTCGATGCTCCACATATAAACGACTAAAAAAAGCCTCTTCATCCATTTGCGCAAAATCTACCATTCTGATCTCATCCATTGTGTTTTCCACCTTCCACCACCCCCTCTGTCTTTATTCAGGAAGGAACATCCCCCTCATATCATATAAGTAAGACGGAGTTGACCGTAAAAACGATTGATTTTTTTCAAATTTATTTGTTATGTTGTAAAATAGTAACGTTATGTATATCCTTGAAAGCATTTTTGTGAAAGAAGGTGAATCGGTGCTAAAAGCTGACAGACAGGCATACATCCTGAAAAAAGTAGAGACGGAAGGCCGCGTTGTTGTCCAAGAATTAACACAAGAATTAAATGTAACCGAAGATACCATTCGAAAAGACTTACAAAGCCTGTCGAAGATGGGACTTCTCAAGCGAATTCATGGGGGAGCCCATAGCCTTATCAGCGACATGAAGGATTTCAATTCACGTGTAGAATTAAATAGCCAGACCAAAACGGAGTTAGCGAAACGAGCTTGCACTCTTATTGAGAATTCTAAGGTTATCTTTATTGATGGCGGATCTACGAATCTAAAAGTAGCTGAGAACATCACAGAGTTTTTTGATGGAAGAATTATTACCAATTCCCCTTCGATTGCGTTATCGCTGTGCCGGTTGTCAAAAGCAAGTGTAACCTTGTTAGGCGGCGATCTTGATAAAAAGAACCAAGTTTTATTCGGAGCCTCAACACTTAGAGCGATTCAGCAAATTCATTTGGATTTAACCATCCTTGGCGTATCCACGCTGGATTCCAAAGTGGGAATAACCGTTCCCTCTTATGAAGAATCCATTATTAAGAATCAACTTTTTGAACAGTCCTCTATGGTTATCGCTATAGCTACGAAAGAGAAGCTGGAGAAAATATCAACTTTTTTTGTAGCCAATGTATCCTCATTAGACTATTTAATCACTGAAAATACAGTAGATCGTAAGATTATTGATACCTATCAAAGACTTGGCGTTAACGTGGTTACAGTATAGACTATTCCTAATAATGCACAAAAAAAAGATGAACACCATTGAAGATTGTGCTCATCTTTTACAAATAACCAGAAACGTCACTCAGGTAAATTGTATTACCAGTCTTAACCGATTCTTCAACCGCCAGCATCGCTCGCAGGGTAGCCAACCCATCCTCAATCGTCGCCCCTACACCGGGCTTATGATGCAAAACAGAATCTGCGAAACCTTCAATCTGTAATCTATAAAAATGACCATCTGCTCCGAGCAGTCTGTGATAGCTGTTATCACTAGCTTTAAAAATTTCTACATCACTTGATTTTAGAGTCCAAGGATTATAAGTCTTGCCCATTACAGATCCAAACTCCCCATAAATTTGAAATCCTTCATGCCAATCCATCCGAACCGCAATGGTCAAATCCAATTGGGCTACAAAGCCACTTTCGAACTCCGCTGTAATAAACCAGCAATAAGCACCGAACTTTTGTGTATTCCACGCCTTAACACTTACAATATTCCCACCTAGATATCTTGCGGTATCTAACAAATGGCTTCCATGACCTAACATATAATAACGTTCCTTATTCGCTTTTGGATCTCCAGCCGGTCTCTTCATTTTGTTACCGGAGATGATTACTGGCTGAACATTCTCGGTGACCGTATATCGATAGGTGGAATCACAATACCAAGCTTTTAGGCCAATAATCTCACCCATTTCATGATCAACAAATTCTTTTGCAGCCACTATACCAGGGTCAAATCTCTTCATATTTCCCACTTGCACTCTGAGATCCGTACGATCCACAAGTTCTTTTAATTCCTCCGCTTCTTCGATCGATACACCCAAAGGTTTTTCTACCAAGACATGTTTCCCTGCTCGCACGGCTTGTTTTGCAGCCTCCACATGAAATTGATCCGCTATTCCGATAACTACAGCATCAACGTTAGGGTCTGCCAGCATTTGCTCATAGTCCGTATAAACCTTATCCGGTTCATAGATAGCATTCATTCTTTGGAGTAAATATTCATCCACATCACAGATCGCATATAGATTAGCATTACGTGATCTTTTAATGGAATCAAAATGAGCCGCCTGAGAAATCTGACCACAGCCTAGCACCCCAATATTCAACAATTTCGTTTCCTTATTCATATATTTAGTCCCCCTATTCTACCTAAGGTAATTCAAAGCATGCATTACGTCATCTTCCTCTAACCCATGCATAATAACGGGCCCATCATAAGTCTTACTTAATTCATTCAGATATTCTCTTAAAGGCAAGTTCCCTTTCCCCACAGCTGCAAAAATGATCTTCTCTTCGGTGACTAAAGCATCTTTGCAATGGGCAATGGCTATGTAATCCTTCAGCGCGGTTAACGTTTTTTCGATTTTACCAAGGATATCTTTATGATCCTTTGGAGTTACAAGATTTGCCGCATCGTACAGAAGCTTAAGATAAGGTGTATCCAGATTTCTCAGTAGTCTTAAAGCATCCTCTGCCGTACTCACCACATTGGCTTGTTCAGGTTCAAATACTAAAGTCACTTGATTGGCTTCGGCAATTTCAAGCATCCAGGCAAGACTATCATGCAATAGTGACCATGCTCTCTCTGTATGATTCTCCGGATGAGGACTCCAAAAATCTTCTTGATTCAAACTTCCTGTAGAAATAGAAACAAACGGCACCGCTAATGCTGCTGCAGCTTCAACTACATTGTTAAAACATTGCTGGTTCTCGGCTTTCTTCCCTTCATTCAGCTCCAGCGCATTAAAAGTCCCTGAGATCACAGCAATGCTAACCCCACTGTTCATGGTTGCTTCTTTGATTTGAAGGATGATCTCCTGAGTAATTTCTTTAGGTAAGCTCGCCAACCCTACGTTAGCAAAATTGAATTGAACCGTACTCATCCCTTGGGCTTTGATTTTGTGTAAGGCGGTCTCCAGATCATCGTTCAAATATATTTTCGAGAAAATTCCCAGCTTCACAAGTTACACCTCCTTCACCCCTTCTTCAATCTATCATACACTCGAAAACAATTACAAACAATAAAAATCAATTAGTTTTATTAAGTGAAAAATAACAAAAAAATTAAAAAAGTGCTGGCAATCAAGCCAACACTTCATAATCAATTATCGATTTCGATTAATCATATAATTCAATAAATGCTTTAGAAAAGCAATATTACGAGGAATCTCCTTCAATGCTTCCATGGCGAGACAGTAGTGCTCCCACATCTCTTTTCGCGCACCATCTGCCCCAAGGATCGATACAAATGTCGAATTGTTATTCTCCACATCCTGACCGATCGGCTTGCCTAATAAATGATGATCCCCTTCCAAATCAAGCAAATCATCTTTAATCTGAAAAGCAATTCCCGCATGGTAGGCAAATTTTTTCAGACACTGAATTTCTGACCCCTGCACCTGAGCAAGAATGGCTGGCATCACTAGTGAAGCTTCAAAGGCAATTCCAGTCTTATAGAAACAAATCATATTTAATTGCTCTAGTGTCAGCGTTTGTCCCTTAGAATTCAAATCCATCGCCTGCCCCATACAAGTATCTCCTGCTTTTTGGGCTGAATATTGCATTAAGGCAAGCACAGCTTTAGCATCAAAAGAATGAAGGGACGCCTGTTCCTCGATCGACTTCTGAATCAAAAACAGACCGGTTAATTCCGCCGTGGAGCTATTGTACACTTCGTGCAGCGTTGCACGACCTCTTCGGGTTGAGGCATTATCCTGGGACGGAAGATCATCGAAGATTAGGGAAGCCGTATGCATATATTCCAAAGATCGAAGAAGCGGTACAATTGCCGATTCATCAAGACCATATTCGTTAACGCCCATGACCCATGTTAATATAGGCCTTATGCGCTTGCCATCTCCTTCTAGACTATAGTTAGCCGCATCAATAAGCAGTTCTTTCATGGCTGGTGTCTCGTCTGGCTTGAATATCAGCAATTGGTTATTGACTTGATCACGGACCTTTTGAATCGTTTCTCGAAACTCCACTTTTTCCTTCTTACTGTTTTTTAAATTCAAAAGCAACTGGTCCCGAAGTAGTTTATCGAAAAAATCCACATCGTCCGCTTTCTGCACCAACTGCTGTACAAGTCGATTAAATTCTGGTTGACCCGAAGCGAAGATCTCCATGATCTCTTTATACTTTTCAATACCTACACGTTCTTTACAGCGCTTGAGACCATTGATGGCTCGATCTAATATGACCTCACGGGTTTTAGGATCAGATTGATACACCGTGTGTATTAAATGGGAGATGACCGTCCAGTATAGTTCAAAAGGGTTGATCAGATCTGAACGTTGACCACGGTATTTTAAATAATATGTATAGGGAGTTACCGCTCCCATTTCCATATCATCAAACATATCCGCAAAATCATCCGCGAGCTGATTGTAAAGCCCATAGAAGAAAGTACGTTGATCAAATCCGTCATCGGTTGGAGCACTAATTACGGATCGGACAATTAAACGGGAAGAAGAGGATTTTAAAATGATGGGTATAAAAAGTTCTTCATTACTGTATTCAGGGTTAGATAGATTCTTCATACGATCCAACTCCTGGGAATGAAAAAACACAAAGGACTGCTCGAAGAATGTATTCTGCATTTCTGGCCGCTGATATCCCCTAATATACTCAAAAGCCTCCTTGAGCTCCGAATGTACAAATCGAAGGAACGGTATATTCTCTCCGGACCATTCACCCAATTCCGGCACAACTCTATTAAGGATCGCCATGCGTATCATTTGAGAATATTGTTCTTTCTCAGGGTCGGTTAAGACACTGGAATCAAGAAGATCATCAATAAATGGATAAGTTAAGCCATACGAATAACCAAGCCTAATTGCTTCACCAATTCTTGCGGCACGCTCCACAGGCGATACTTTATCATCCATCTCTTCCATCACATGAAGAATTACTCCTATGATGATCTTTATCAATTTGCGCTGCGCTTGCTCAGGATTCATTTCCTTCGGAAGATGTGCTGACACCTGCTTAAGTTTGTCTATCACCCAAATCGTAGCAGTTTCAACGCCTTCCTTCTGAGCCCAACGATAAATCCCCGTAAAACTCATAAAATCTGACTGATCCCCCGAATTGGACGAACCCGGATGAATCATCTGATTTCTAATGTCGGCAACCATACGCTTAATTCGGATTTGTGTGTTCGGTGCATCCAAAGCTTGCCCCAGATCTCTCATATAAAGATAAGAAACGCTTCGATCCAAATAATCTTCCAATTTACCGGTTTGATTCAGCCATCCTAGATATCTATGGTAATCCTTTGAATCAGGTTTCCTTTTTCCTCTAGATAAAAAGGACAACCATGAACGACGATGAATGTGATTCTTCTTCCACAACCGAAAATCTTCAGTTAAGGTAGTCACGTAAGTTTTTTCTTTGAACTGTTCACGAAGAGATGTAAAATACTGAGCTGCCTTCCGCTCAGCGCTCGGGTATGCTGTATCCGCGTGATCTGTAAATTCTTCATTCATAGGTGATGACCTCAACTTCTCTTTTTGTTAACATGACCCATTAGGAAATCAGAATTTCTTCCTGAATGAAATGTTCATCAGTTAATACGGTCAAAACGCTCTTCGGTTACGAAAAAGAAGCCTGACTCATCAAGCTTCTTTCAATTTTTCTATACACAAATTATTCTATTTTGATTTATCTGTATTATGCTCCTTTACTTGGATGTCCAGCGATAGAGCTGCTCCTAATTCCTTTTGAACATAAGCTAGATCTGTGATCTGCTCAATATGATATATACCTCCCGGAAATGGTGAATCATACAGTAGCTTTGAGACTGCTGCAGTCACTTTTGCCGTAACGATGGATTGATTTTTCCCTTGCAGCAAAAGATCAGCAAACATGGGCTTCCCCTCACGATTTGTTCCACGAGCCTCAACCTTGATCGCGAACCGGTCACTACCTAAATGGAACCTCTCCATGGCGCGAACAATTGACCTATTCACCCCGCCTGTCTTCAGTAAACGAACGGCTTTTGTTATTTTAACTAATGCCAGTATTTTGGTAACAACGGCCGAATCTAGACAGAAACGTGTGGAGATGGACGATGCTTTGAGCGTTCGGGCAAGTGTCTGTTGATCTGAGAAGGGGAAACGATACGCATAATGGCTCTTTAAATTATCGCCAAAATGATACGATTTGCGGTCAGTGAAACTCTCCACCTCTACTAGACGATTATCCTGCTTCACTTCGAACGTTTCTCCTAAACTATTCACCGTCCATTCGATCGCTGCCTTCCCATGAGAATCACCAAGTCCGAGCATAATTGCGATTTCGATTTCTTCCGTTTGTTCTATCTGTCTTTCAGCTTCAAGTGCCATAAGATTGGTAATACCGGGTGCAAGCCCTACACTAAGAACAGCACTAGACCCATGTTGTCCAGCCAGCTCACGATATGCCTCAATTTGAGATAAAAACGGACCGCTCGCTGATACATCTACATAATGCGTTCCACTGCGAAAGCAAGCTTTTACAAAATCCGTATTCGTTTGATCCAAACACATAATAACTAGTTTCACTCGATCTAGTAAATGTGCAGGTAACGGCTTATTGATATCTAACTGCAACGGCTTAACTTTACCGTGTGTTGATTGACTGAACTGCTCTGCTTTTTCAAGACTTCTCCCGGCAGTGAATACTTTACCTGGGTACTTCTTCTCTAATATTTCACATATCGTACGCCCTACATGTCCATAACCACCAACGACAACAATATCTTCTTTATCCTGCATTTTATCACCGCATCCTATATAATAGAGTTAATTAATAATCATTCTCAATTATACGGATTTCGCTTCCGTTCACTATCCCACAAATGTGGGGGTTCGTTATACTACATTCATGACTAGAGGTCTACCCAATGAACACTAATAAACATTTCAGTCAAATAAAGAAACAAATCATTAAGCTAGGAATGGTTACTGATTCATCACATCACTACCGTACTTCCTTGCTGTCTCTTTTACGTGAAGCTGTTCCTTTTGATGCTGCTTGCTGTACTCATGTTGATCCACAGACATTGCTTTCTACGGGTGCAGTTACGGAAGATCATGTGGAGTCCATTCATCCCTACTTGTTCCAGAATGAATATGGGGAGGAGGATGTGAACAGCTATGAGCAGTTGGTTCATAGTAGAATTCTTGTCGCTACATTATACGAAGCAACCGAGCAGCAACCCGAGCGAAGCGCTAGATATCGAAAGGTTTTGAATCCAGCAGGTTTGGGGGATGAACTACGTGCAGTGCTAATTCTTGGAGGCGCATGTTGGGGTTATTTGACGTTGTACAGGAAAGCGGAGCAATCAAAATTCTTACCAGAAGAATATGATTGGATCGCCTCGCTCATCCCTCTCATTGCCACCAGAATACGTGCTTTCAGTCTTGAGCTTCCTGAGCGGGATGAGACTTGGCTTGATAATCATTATGGTTCCGGCATTGCTGTTCTATCTGATCAATTTGCTCTTCTCTCCTCCAATCCCACAGCGGATCGCTGGTTAGATAAACTTCGATCATTGGAAAAGATCGATGCTCATATCCTGCCACGGCCAATCCGTGCGGTTAGCACGCAAGCGCTCAACAGCCCCTCCGAATCAACGGGTCCTGCTAAGGTATGTATCCGTATGAATGAGGGTCCGTATTTAGTCATTCGGGCAAGCCGTCTTCACGCTTCCGACGGTCAGTTCCAGTGTGCTATTTCATTCGAACCCGCACGTCCAGCTGACATGCTTCCAATCATTTCTGAAGCATATCGTTTGACGGAACGCGAGCAGCAGCTATTACACGGTGTAATTCGCGGATTATCCACTAAAGAATTGGCTTCTGCTCTACATATTTCCGCATACACCGTTCAGGATCATTTAAAGTCTATTTTCAACAAGTCAGGAGTTAGTAGCCGTAGAGAACTTATTTGGTATTTGCATTCACGCTACAATATTATAGAAGCCTAGGCTGCTAAACTTTAGTCCAATGGCTGACTGACAAGCATATGATATAAACCATAGATACTACAGCTATTTAACACTTGAGATGAACATTATTTTTCAGAGAGCAAAATAAAAAAGTACCCTCTCTATCCGTTTAGATGAACGACCGGAGTGGGAACTTTTAAATGAAAACCTTATGCTCTGATCAAGTTACATAACGTTATTACTTCGTATCTATAGATATAGATAACGTCCCATTAGATTCAACTAAAGAAATTTTGGCGTTATCCGTCTGCCATACCTTACGAAAGTTTGTATCTTCGCCATCTTTTTCCGTATCTGTGGTGTTCTCTTCACTGTTAGTGGCAGGCTCTCCAAGCTGTTGCGTAATCTCTTCTGTTAATTCTTCCCTGGTAGCTTGTTCAAAATGAATAGTCTCTCCAATCACTTTTCCAGAGTCATCGTAGGAGACCTGAAGAGTTGCCTCGTGATTCACAATCTTCTCATCATATTCCCGTGATATAAGGGTAGCCTTCGTACCTTCATTATTAGGTGCTCCTTCGCCGAGTAATTGGACAACTTCAGCATCTTCTTTTCCAATCAGTGTGGCTAATGAGTCAAGCTTATAGCTGCTCTCAGCTCCACTTGGTGCAGTAGTTGGAGGTGGAAGCTGAGATTTATCTGGTACTGGTTTTGAGCATGCACTAAGGGCAAAGGCCATAAGCAGTAACAAACAAGTTTGCTTTAATTTCTTCATGGGTTTCATTCCCTTCCTTGCTAGCTATTGATGTATTTTTCACAATTTATTCAACGATTATGTATGGATGGAGCAAATTCCACACAAAAAAAGACGATATCCCATGAAGTCAACTGACTTTGAGACACCGTCCTACATCATGAAACTATTCATTAAAGAGAAACTGAGGCTTGGCCGACCCAATTCACTAATTGAGCCATGTCCACGGTATCCCCTTTACGCAGTTTCAGTGTTTTTCTCTCCGGGGGGCCTTCAAATATCCCTTCTGGAAACACGAGCTCATTCGTATTAAAAATAACAAAGCTTACCGCATCTTTCGAAGTTGAGATCGCTGCTGCGTATTTACCATTTTTCAAAAAATGAGGCTTCTTATACTGAATTCGTTCCTGCACATCCGGAATAGCTTGATGAACCACCTCACGAAGAGTAGTGGATAACTCCACCTGCCATGCTTCTTTTAACCCTTAAATAAAATCGATGACTTCCTGATTCATTATTCATCTCTCCTTTATGTACATAACAGTTAAAATTTCAGCATGTTTTCTACTACTATTTATTTCTTGCTCATTAAGTCAAAACCCTTCTGCGTGATTGTTAATTTCCACTAGCTACAAAATAAGAAAAAAAGGGAAAAGTTCCGAAGAACTCTTCCCTCAGGCTATCATTAATGGATCGTTAGATTAAAACCACTCTGAATATAATTCAGGTTCGGGTTAGCAATATTCGTTGTTGTTAGGTTGTTAAACGTTGCTGAACCATTCCCTGTGTAGGTGTAGATGGCCGAACCCTGATGTGGCCCGGAAAAACGTGAAGTGGTAATTCCATCCAAGCCGGTACCATTAATATTGATGTTGTTGAATACGATATTCTCAAATCCACCACCATAACCGAACTGGATCGCATCGCGTTGTGTATTGATGATATCGATGTTGGTGAAGGTCACGTTCTTGATGGCATCATTTGAAGCTTCCAAATCAATAGCTCCACGCTCTCCACCATACAGATCTTTACTTGTACCACTTGTAATAATCGTAGTATCGGAGAAAACAATGCCCGCATTATTCTGGAAATGGTAGCCAGGGAACACGGTGTTCATCCGTATACCAGAACCACCTACAGTGTCAATGATGTAGTTGTGATCAGCCTTATGACCACCGCCTCCAAAGAATGCTATAGCTGCTGCACGCCAGTTATTCTCAATGGTGTTATACGAGAACGTATTATTCACACCTGCCGGAGCACCATTCGTATTACTGGTCCATACTGCAAGACCATCGTCACCATTATTACGTACATTGGTGTTTCGAACAATGGAATTGCTAGTGCCTTGGGAGTAGTTGATGCCATCGGCTAGATTGTTCCGAATCCGGCTGTTTTCAACCACAAGCCCACTGGCATAGATAGCAGGTGTATGTGCATAGTCGCCTACCCACATACCACATTCAAAGTGTTCTACCCAGACATCATGGATGATTGAATTGGTTCCGAAGTTATCCATAAATCCTTTGTAAATCGCATTTTGCCCATACCGGGATCGCAAATTCGAATTCATATACACATTACTAAAATCTAGCTTGCCGCTAATACGGAGTGAAATACCGCCACCTGCCGCATTAGGGTTGGTAAACTGGATGTTCGTATGCCAGATACCAGCACCCGTAACCGTAAAGTTGTTGATCATATTGCTGGCAGAACCGATTTCCCACATGCTGCTAAGATTGAATGTTCCGGCAGGAATATACATGCTCTTCCCGCTAGCAACTGCTGCATTCACCGTTGCTTTAAAGGCTGCAAGATCGTCTTGACCATCATTAGGTACTGCACCATAATCTGTCACCGACACGGAGTTAGCCGGACGAGCGACTGCCGTAGGAACGGGTTCGATTTCGAGGAAATCAACACCATATTCCAGGCTATCACCATTGTTCTTCTGTATCCGTATGTTATCTCCAGGTTGCAGAGGGGTATCTAATTTCCAGTGTACTTCATCAAATCGGAAGAGTGGACGCCCAGCACTAGGAGCATCACCAGGCATATCGCCTGAGAAATACTGCCAGCTGTAATAGGATGTTAACGATACCGTTTTGACTTTTACTCCATTAACATATACGTCAAGTGAACCATTCAATCCCATACCATCCGATGAGTCAGGCATCGTAAATCTCATAGTCACACCCGCGCCGCCTTGCCCCTGTCTGACCGTCCATCCTATGTTCGATCCATTCGAAGGAAGGGCTACATAACGCTGACCAGACGCTTCTGAAGCAGTTAGGGCTTGATCAAACGTAGGTGCAGTTTTTAGTATAGCCCCCCCGCCGAGAGTAGCATCTTCAGTATCATACCGACTATAAGGCATGCTTGCACCACGTAAAGCATACACAACCAGATTAGTCGTGCTTACATTGTTTGCTTGCTTAGCTGTTACTTCATTCGCATCCACTTCCAAGGTAGTGGTTACAGTGTAATTGCCGTTGACAGCTGTCCATGTCCCTGGAATCGTGACGTTAATGGAAGCACCTGAAGCTAGGGTCCCGGTATAAGATCCATTAAAGGTTTGGATCGTGGAGCCTGCTGAGTTCTTAAGGGCTACTGTAATACCATGAGCACCGCTTGCAGATGCAATGGTCCCTTGATTCTTAAGATTTACATTAAAAGCTACTGTACTATTAGCAACTGGATTACTTGGGGTCCATGAAACTACACCCACTAAGTCAGAGCTGGATACTGGTGCGATAACAAGCGATGTGGGATTCGAATAGCTGTTATTCCCTTCGTTCTGCTCGAAAATCAAATTGCTCTCATCTACTTTAGCGCTCAGAGCATAGGTCGCTGCGGCTTTGGCTCCAGCATTTAATGTCATTGAGGCTGTTGTCGAAGCGCCTGCAGCTAGTAAACCTACTGGAGCAGAACCGACTAGCTCATTGTTTAAGTAGAAATTTACAGTTGTTGCTCCGGAGCTAGCATTTCCATTATTCTTAACCACTGCATTTAAAGTAATTGCACTTGTCTCGACCGGAGATGCAGGTGACCAAGACATTCCCGTTATCATTAGATCAGGATTTGCCCCAGGTGATCCGAATACTTGAAACTCCGCAATTTGCCCCGCTGGAGCGCCAGAGTTCGAAGTAATATTCAACTGCAGACGTTTAACCGTTGCCGTAACCGGTATAGTTACTGTATTGCCTGAAGCTGGATTAAATGTATACGATTGAGCCGATACCAAATTACCGAAGGTAGTCGT
This sequence comes from Paenibacillus sp. VTT E-133291, assembly GCF_002264395.1. Taxonomy (GTDB): domain Bacteria; phylum Bacillota; class Bacilli; order Paenibacillales; family Paenibacillaceae; genus Paenibacillus_AQ; species Paenibacillus_AQ nitricinens. The sequence continues at coordinate 47,397 of NZ_NFVA01000001.1, read as the reverse complement.
GTCTTGATTGTGACCGAGTACTTGAATCGTTTGCGTGCGAGTGCTCCATGCAGAAGATGGATTCAGCTTCAATACGATTGACGTAATGTTGTGGTTCGCGCCTAAGTCGAGCGTAAGCGAGCTTGGATTGCTGCCACCTTCCCAGTACGTACTTGTGTCGTTATCATTCGCATTTGTTGCTACGAACGTTTGTGTACTGGAAGAAGCGTTAATCGTCTTGCCGACAGCAATATTACTCCCAGGAGCAGGTGTTGGTGTGACCGCCGGTGTTGGTGTCGGCGTTGCTGTTGGTGTGACTGTAGGCGTTGGTGTTGGCGTTGGTGTTGGCGTTGGTGTTGGCGTTGGTGTTGCCGACGGTGTTGGTGTGGCTGTCGGTGTCGGAGGAGGTGTTGCAGGAGGTGTTGTTGTCGTCGACGCTACTGTGATTTGGTCAAGATTAACGTTACCAGAATCACCAGCATCATATTTATATGCGATGGTGTTGTTACCCGCATTCAGATTAAGAACTTCCACTTTAGTGCTCCATGAATCCCAATTTGCCAGGTTAGATAGGGAGGTCTGACTAGTTTTGGTACCATTGACATAAATGCTGATTGTCTTTGCACTGCCACTTGCATTAGCGTATTTCAATGTCACCTCACGACTACCTGCTGCTGGCACGTTAACCGTGAATGTCGTTGTTGCACCTTGTGTCAAATATCCATCCACGAAGCCCGTACCGGAGTAACCGGCATGATCTGTGTTCACTTTAGCTCCTCCAGATAGTGAAGCAGATTCAGCTTCATAAGTGCCGGAAGGCGTTGGAGTTGGAGTAGGACCACTAGTGCCGTAAATCTCGAATTCGGACAGCTGCGCTGCCGGCCAGACGGTGTTGTTCGTTACATTTAGACGAACGTAACGCGTACTGGTTGAGGCAAAGTCGATTGTAACACTGTTACCTGCCACTGAGGGGTTAAATTCATAACTCGCAGACCCTACAATGTTAGTAAACGTTGAACCGTTGGTGCTACCTTGAACGGCCAGTGTTTGCGTCCGTGTCTCCCAACCCGCAGGGAGCTTAAGAACGATTTGATCAATATTCGTATTTGTCCCTAAATCGACCTGAATCCATTGCGGAAATGCATTATTTGTACTTTCCCAATACGTGCTTTGATTACTGTCTTTAACATTATCAGGACTATACGTTTGAGATTGACCGCTCGCTGTTACATTTTTGCCGAGTGCCAGGTTTGGTCCTCCGGAGGCAGAAACAAAATTAAACGGACCCGCAGCCAAGAATATACTTGAAATCAGCATGGATACTACTAGGGACCATACAACATACTTGTTACGCATTTTAATGTTAATCCTCCTCAAATATGTTAGATTCTCAGTAATACACGAACCTATCAGAGTGCCCGAATGATAGCGTTTACAAATAAAGTCATCTCAGAGCACATTAAACAGAACCACACCCTCCCTTCGCTTTCAGACACTTTCATTATAGAGAAGTGAGCCTACAGCTATAAGATGTAATTCTACGGAAAAGGTAAGTGATACCATTATCACAAAACTATGCGATTTACGGAATCTATGACATCGCAATTGGTTTCTTGATTCACTCAAAATCAAGAATGCGATATGTAAAAAATACTTATACTTAGGGCTACGAAAATCTGCCTTCGTCTACCGTATCGTCATAGAATTGGCTCTTTGTTTTACTATTCTTTTTAAACTTTCGGAAATGATAACCATATGAGCCGATTTCATTTTGTTTTTTCGTGAAAGATTCGCCAACTACATTAAAATCCTCAACATTACAGACGTTGTCATGATAGTAATCGCCTGCCCCTTTTTCAAAAAGTCTGAACCCGCTTTTTTGAGCGGTTCTGAATGAAGCTGGATTATCAAGCGCTACACTTGCGGTAATGTATTCCAGTGATAATGCTTCAAGTAAATAATCTGACGCTGCCGCGCCCGCTTCCGATGCATATCCCATTTTGGTGTATAGACTTTTCATATACCACCCCATATGCACTTCATAGGAGATCTTTGATGGGTGAACTGAGATGACACCGATTACGTCGCCAGAATATTTTAAGCATATAGCAAATAAATTGCCACGTTCAGGATGTTGATCATCGATAATAAGGCCTTTGTCTTTCACACTTTGAAAGAATGCTAACATTATTTTAATAAAATCAATCGATACGTCACCTTGAAAAAATGGGTGTTTCATGACCTGCTCGTCGTTTTTCATTTCAAATAGCGCCTCTGTATCTTGTTCTATAAGGTCGCGGAGAATCAGCCTTTTGGTTTCAATGTACATTTCATCACCTTTATTCATCATTATTCTGTATATAAATTTTCATCATGAACATCCGATTAATGCAAGTTAAATCATACTTAAAACAAAAATTAAACTAAATAAAAAGACTATCGACAAGTAGAATGTCGACAGCCTGAGCCTATTTTATCAGGCTACTTCTTTTTTTGCAGAAGGTGCATTTAATAAAACTACCCCTCCTACGATTAAAACGATTCCAACAAACATAAGAATACCAAATGGATCTCCCCACACGACAATACCCACAATCGCAGTTAGAACAGTACCTACACCCGACCAAATCGCATAAGCTAAGCTTAACGGTAATTCTCTAAGACTTATGGATAAACTATAAAAAGCTATGACAAAGCCAATAATAACCCCGATAGAAGGCAGTAATTGCGTGAAGCCTTCAGACAGTTTCAACATAGTTGTCCCTACGACTTCGCTAGCAATTGCTATACTTAGAGCTATATATCCTACATTTTTTTTCATGCTGCACCCTCCAAATTCTAATGAGCCCCACCAGAGAGCTTCATAACAATTACGCCACCAATGATGAGTAGTAAACCTAATAATTTCTTACGGTTAAAGCTCTCTTTATAAATGAGTACGCCAATTAAGGCTGTCAAAGCTGTACCTACCCCTGACCAAATCGCATAAGCTGTCCCTAATGGAATGGTTTTAAGCGCTAAAGAAAGACTATAAAAAGCGAAACCCATTCCAAGGATGACTCCAATGGAAGGAAGTACCTTTTTAAATCCGTTAGATACTTTTAGCATGGAGCTACCAAATACCTCAAAGATGATCGCTGCTGCAAGCAATACATATGAATTCAAAGATAACCTCTCCTTACTCTGTCATATTTATTAATTTTCGAATGACTTTCTCGCGTAATTCATCATCCAACGCCCCTAATCCGAACATTTCAGAATACCATAAGCCATCTGCTGCCAACCTAACAATAGTAGAAACTACAGGATCAATGCCGTCGTTCTCTATGTTTTGTTGCCATTTGGCATATTGATTTTGAAATTTCTGAAGGATATCCGGATTTGTAAAAAGAGCAGCTGTAAGCGCTGTGCTTATCTCTCCGCCTTCCATACTATCTTCACTCATTACCTCCGTAAATGCTCGGCTCCACTTCCCTTTTTCAACCGTTGCATTCATAGCCCTATCTTGCAGAGTGGTAAAAAAATCATTCGTTAACTCTTCCACCATCCCTGTTATCAAAGCTTCTTTATTGGGAAAATGGTGCAGTAATCCGCCTTTACTGACTCCAGCTTCTTTAGCCACAGCTTCAAGCGTAAGCTTCTCCACTCCGTTATTTTTCACAATCGTGGATGCAGCGATTAAAATAGTTTTACGTTTAGATTTACTGTTCACGTTGATCACCTCTGTTAATTTACTATACCGTCTGGACGGTTTTGTGTCAAATTAAAAATAGCCTGATCATTCAGGCTATTTTCACAAGTATTAGATTAAATCTTTAATATACCAAGCATCACAGGCGAAATGCTCCGAGCCTGCTAAGGGGGCGGGTAAAAGCTTGAATCCATTTTTCGTATAAAAACGGTTAGCTCCATGCATGTTCTGTAATGTCTCTAAATAACATTTGCTATAATGAAGCTTAGCAAAATCCAGAGCCGTATGTAAGAGTTCGGAAGATATCCCACTACCTCTAACGGACTGAGATAGGTACATTTTTTGCAACTCACATATGTTCCCCTCACTCCCGAAAGGCGCGATTCCGCAGCCTCCTAATACTTCCCCGTCCTTTTCAACAATCCAATAAGCCCGATTCTCGCTTTGATTGTAATATTCATATAAATGACTTAAGCTGTCATCTTCCCACGCAAGCCCTGCTCTGTTCCCGCCAAACTCAATCAGGCAGTTCCTAATGATCTGTTCAATTGTGCGATTATCGTTCATATGTATGCGTCTGATGTTCATCTTTAAATTGCCTCCAAGCCATTCTGATTCATTCGTGATTATACATTATTCTGATTCTAACACATTTAAAAGAAGATCCAATAATTTTGATGTTTGGACACCTTCCACATTGCTAAGTATAATAACTGCTGTTCCCTTAGAAATATCCCTATAGATAAACGATGAAAATCCATTGATCGCTCCGCCATGTGCGTAAATCAAGCCTTCTGCATCATTTATTCCCCATCCCTAAAGGCGACATGATATGATCCTCGATAAACTGACTATAAGATTGGCCACTTACATTTTCAATAACAGCCCCAAGTAGTATATATCCTGAATTACTATAAGCGAATTGGCTTCCGGGTTCGAATTCCAATGGTTTATTTAAGAATTTAGCGATATTCTCTGAGACACATACCGGGATATCCATCGTGCTTATGAAATCTGGAAATGCTGTTAAGTTCGGAATTCCTGCGGTATGGGTTAATAATTGGTAGAGCGTAACATTTTCATAAGGATAATCTTCAATATACTTTTGAACTGAATCATTAATATTAAGTTTACCCATTTCTTGTAATTGCATGATCGCTGCAGCGGTAAATGCTTTTGTCAAAGAGCCGATTTGGAATACTGTATCTGGTCCGTTTAATTGCATGGTCTCTGAGTTGGCCATATTATATCCTTTTGCAATCTTAACCTTGTTATCCTCGACGAGTAATATAGAACCTGAGAACATATTTTCTTCCATAATTTTATCAACTTTTTGTTCAAAGCCTAAACTCTGCACCACAGGTTCTTCTTGAATCACTACCATATTTTCATCTGGATGAAGATTATAATAGGCTTTCTATTTCGGTTTTAGTGTTATTGTTTTCGGATATGTGAAGTTATGTTTTTTACATGCCTCTCAACAAACTAAAGACCAATGGTAAAAATAACGTGAGACCGGCTAGAATCGCCGCTCCAACCGCACCTCGGTAGTTTTTTTGCTTCCACAGTGTGGGGGTTAGGCTGCCAATGTAAATGCTTCCCCACAAAGAAATGATCCCGAGTATAACGATCTTCATGACTTGAATAATCATTTTACCATTTCATCTCCTTCCACAGCGGGACCCACTTGGTCACCATGTTTTGTCATCGTAAAGTCGATATCTACTTTGTATTTGGTATCCTTGATATGATCACGCCATTTATATCCATACCATTCCTGTAGTGTCGGAAAAGTTGCCCTTAATCGGTTACCAATATGAAAACAATCAACATTCCATTCATACAATGTTTTATCTAGAAGCTTTGAAGCCTGCTGGATCAGCTGCTCTTCCACCGCTTCCTCCAAAATTATTGTGTTTTTGGGTGTAGTGTAATCAACATTTGACATAGAACCTGATAACTCCCCCTCCATATGAGCAATAAATGTAACGTTAATCTGATTGTCTTTCCGCTTTAATTTAAGCTTCGTTTTTTTCTCCGCATTCATATTAAGGGTTACATTGTATTTAGAATCTAATGGATCGTGAAATTCCATGACTGTTTTTTCGAAATCACCACGTAGAATGTTAAGCAATTTCGTTTCCTGAGCGGTGAGATAACCTATCATTTTTTGACCTTTATACACGGCACTGCCAAAAAAATCGATAGGTGTTTCTCCAGTTCTATGAAGATCACCTGCATATATATCGCTAGCAATCGTTTGACGGTCTTTCGACTCTGATGATGCCTCACCCATCTCATGGTTATTGGTATTTTTATCAACACTAGGATGTACTGCGGACAAAATCGTTGTGCCTCCAGTTCCTGGTTGCTCGATATCCATAATAAAATCGTGAAACCGTGAGTTCTTAGGTGTAATTGCTCCAATATTATGGGGGTCCATTTCTAACTCAAACCATAAATCAATATCGTTTTCCATCTTAGGTTTAATATTATTAATGTAAGTTTCTGCGCTCCCTCTTGCCGTAATTACATTGACGGTTCTGCGGAATTCTTCATTTCTTACTACCTCACCTAAAATGGGCATGATCCCTTGCCGAGTCACTCCATCTCCCAGAATAAAAGCTTTAGAATGAATCAAGGTTAATCTTCGCGCTATAAAGCTTTGGCTAGTAAGGAGGGCTGCGGAAAGACTAGCACCCTCTTCTGAAAAAATACTAACGATACGATTCTGCCCCGAAGGGCTGTTACCTCCACTATTCATGCCACCGTTCGATTTGGGCATCGCGAGTGCAAACGTATAGATGTAATCATTGTTAGGACCTGGATCAACGCCTATAGCCATAATAAAAGCCATATTTTCGGGATCGAGTCTATCCCAGCAGCCTGATAACATAGGAACAACTAGCAAAAGAAGAACGTACCTGTTTATGATCCGTTTAAATCCTCTCATGTCTTTTGTCTCCCCATTTTAGTTCTGACTACACCGACAAACCAAGTGAGCAATGGTAAACCTATAGATAAGATTGAACCATACGTTCGCAAAATTTCACCGTCCCAAGCTACGGCAGCCATCTCGCTTCTAGGTAGTAAAGCAAAAGTATATACAAGGATAGCCAAAGGAAAAATTAATGGTTTAACCTTTGTCAATCGCAATATTTGAGACATTGTTGCTGCAGCACAATATAACCCTATGGCCAATTTAATGACCGCACAAATCAACCAAGCGATAAGAAATACACTTTCTAATCGTTGAATCCACCGACCAAAAATGATCAGACGGCTTACTTCATACATAGGAACGTTAAGTCTAATGGCCGTTGGGTACGGAAACACAAAGAGGTACACGACTGTGGTGCTGAAAAGTATGATCGAGGAGATTGCAATACACCACCAAGCTGCTTTACTACAATCCTTAGCTTTTCGCATTCTGGGGAGCAAAAAACCGAATACAAGCATTTCTGAAAACAAAGAGCTTTTTATGATGCCTAACTTTAGCACATGTGAACGCCCTGTTCCCCAGAAGGGAGACAACGCGTTTACTTCTGAATGCGTAAATAACCCACCTAATAGGATAAGCAGAACACTTCCGATGATTAACCCAATCGTGATCCAGCATAAACGTCCAACAGCCTCAATCCCGGAATGCGCAATGAAAGCAATGGGAATGAGCAATGAGATTTGAATAATGTTCATTGGCGTGTGAGGTAAAATATCAGAGGCCAATAGCTCCGAGAACTCACGCAGGACCAAAAACGTGATCATAAAGAAAAAGCAAAAATATATAAAATTCAAAAAAGTACCGATCCACGCGCCCCAAATCTCTTCCGTTGCTTCAATTAAGGTGGCACCTTGAGAAGCATTGTTAAGCACACCTTTTATGGCCCACCAAGTCAGAGGACAAAGCGCTGAAGCAATGAGAACAATAATCCAGGCAGCAGTACCCCCAAGTTCAGCAAGTGATCTTTGAAAGGGTAAGAATATTTTTGTAATTATAAATATGATCCCAATAGAAGCAGCTTCTTGAATCCCGATATGATTTTTTTTCATGAGTAAGCACCATCACCCTCTTGATCAGGTGTAGTGGGAACGTCCGTATTTTGAGCATCTGGTTGTTTAAGTCTCTTGCGAGGTCGCACTGATATCGGTCGCTTATTTTGTTTGTACATAGGACTACGTAATAGTGAATTTTCACCAGGATGATGAGGCGTAATCGGAGCAAAACTAGGCACACCAAAATGATTGGATGAAATCCAATCCGTCCACAAAATCATCGACAATAAAACAATCCCAATTAAGCCCATAAACGAAGCGCAGGCCAAAAAAACAAACCGGAGAATACGGGTTGTGAATTGCATGTTATAGTTAGGAATCGTATAGGATGCTAGAGCTGTAGCAGATGTAATGATTACCATGATGGGACTAACGATATTAGCTTGCACCGCCGCTTGTCCCAATATTAAGGCACCCACTATCCCGATCGTTGGACCAATAACGCTGGGAATCCGGACACCAGCTTCGCGAATCAATTCAAACATCGATTCTAACAGGAATGCTTCTGCTGCTACGGGAAGTGGGACAGATTCTCTTGTACTTGCAATCGCCAGAACTAGAGTTGTCGGAATCATCTCCTGATGATAATTTGCAACTGCAACAAATAGAGCAGGCAAATACATGGATAAAAAGAAACCCACCGTCCGAATAATTCTAAGAAAAGAACTATATTGCCAACGAAGATAACTGTCTTCAGCTGTCTGTAAGAACAAGGGAAACTGGCTGGGAACAATTAAAGCGAACGGTGAATTATTCACCATAATACACACATAACCATCTACAATTTGCGTAGTTGCCCGATCCGGCCGCTCTGTACTGAGCAGTCCTGGATAAATGGAGTTTGGTCGATCGTCGATCAGCTGTTCAATCATTCCACTATCACCGATATAATCGATTTTTATAGCAGCGATTCGTCTACGCACCTCGTTTACAAGCTCCGAGTTAGCAATTGATTTCAGATAAATAACCGAAATTTCTGTTCGTGAAATCGTCCCAACAACTCCTGTTTCGACCATTAGATCAGGAGTGTTAAGACGTCTACGAATCAGCGAAAGATTTGTGTGCAGATTTTCCGTAAAACCTACTTGCGATCCTAGAATTACATTTTCAGTTTTAGGGCTCTCCAAGCCTCTTTCTTCCCCACCCTTAACATCAATAGATACTGCTTCTTTTAAGCCATTTACGATTAACACCGCTGCACCGTTTAGTATCTCCTGTACAAGCTCCTCCAGAGATGAGATTGATTTTATTTGACCATTTCTAAGAATTTCATCCTTGAACATATCAGATTTAAGGGGGAGATCCTCTGGAAACTTGGCTGTTAACAATGGATTAATAACAGTTTCGTATAATAATTGGGCATTTACTTGATCATCCAGATAAACAACTGTCCCTTTTGTTAATTTGGAACCTAGCAGAAGGGAGCGTATAATCAGCCCCTTACTCTTAGGATAGGAGAATTTTGTTTTCAGCCAATCCACGTTCCTATCCATATCACAAGACATATTAAAATGGTTATTTTCTCCTCCAAGAGGTCTTTCTTGAGGCAAATTCACCTGAGTCTCTTTCGTTGACTTATTGTTTTGGTTATTGTTTGATGTGTCATCTACATCCCAATGGCCAAGTGAAAAAGAATCACGGGTGTGAGTATCCTGCGATATATCCGCTAGCACGTATTTTTTTAATTTACTCCAGCCATTCATCAATCTCATCTCCTACAGCGATTCTTCGATATGGATGAAAGTAGTATTTCTTCCAACCTGTTTAATTATGCGGTTTGAAATGCTGCCGGCAGCTAATTTACATTGTTTATCCATAAAAAAAAAGCGATTCATTCATCTATAAAATCCCGATGAGAATCGCTTTTAACCTTATATATATACCTTCAATGCGCTGCATTCTTCTTCCATTTCACGTTGAATATTAATAATTTGTTCCAGCCGGGCAACTCGATCCTGAAGCTTTAAGTAATTAGAGTCAGCACACATCTGAGTGGATAATAAAAAGTATTGTGGTACTTCCCAGACACTACGTAAAGCAGTGCTTAAACAATAACCATATCTTGCAAGGGATTCGTCCCCCTGCCATCCGCTTGCCTTTAATCCCTTGATATACGAATGGAATAAAGAATCTTTGAATTCCTCGTAACGATCGATAGGAATCACACCAAGACTCATATTTACGCCAAACATTTTACCAAGATCTTCCCCTAAGCCTGATAAGCTCATAAATTGCCAGTCTATCAAGACTAACTCTCCGGTTTGAGTTAGCAGCATATTCATTTGACTAAGATCCTGATGAGCTAATACTCGCGGCAAGCGATGGAGAGCATTCAAATTATTGTCTATCCGCTTCATGAAGCCTTGGAACCAAGCCCAAAGGCTTTGGTCGTTGTCTCTATATAAATGATGAATATATTCTTCAGGGTTAGGTGCATACATAATACTCGAAGTAGTCCAGGATCTAAGCCAACTTCTACATATCCATTGGTCATTAGGAGTGTTCTTTCCTGAAAGATAAGCTCCATTAAACTGGCCTAACCGTTCAGCGATAATATCAAACTGCTCCTTCGTATGTGCAAATTCCCCTTCAATTCGTTCCATCCATAACCATACAGTACCATCTACTTGCTCCTCAACAAGATAACACTTAGGAGCTTGGATTGAGCCCGGAAGTTCATCCAGAATCTTAGATTCAAAGACTAAGGCTTCTCGTCGCCAGTAATTGTGATGTGCTGGATCCTCTTTTTCTGCACTATCAGACTTAATGATTTTTAATATGATTGACCATGGAAGCTGCTCGTGATTAATTAATGCGATACCCTGAAGATGAAAGATACCCGCTGTTGTAAAGTTAGGTGTTTTATAATCTAAATCCTCGCATGTGAAATTAACTATTTCTACTTCTTGTTCTCCAAAAATTTGTTGAACACTGATGTTAAGCTGATCCATTTTATTCTCTAACACATAGCCCCTCCCATTATCCATAAAAAAGCCTATAAAGCGTAACTGATTCGTTAACACCTCATAGGCTTGTTCAATAAAGAATTGTCTTATTAGAATACTTTTGTTGTCCAGTCTTCGCAATTCCAGATATCCGTCACAATGTCTTGATAAAAATCTGGTTCGTGAGAGATCATGAGAATGCTTCCCTTATATGCTTTCAGCGCACGTTTCAGTTCATCTTTGGCATCGATATCCAAGTGGTTCGTCGGCTCATCCAATACGAGAATGTTGGTCTCACTGTTAATGAGTTTGCAAAGACGCACTTTAGCTTTTTCTCCACCACTTAGAACAGCAATCTTACTTTCGATATGTTTCGTGGTCAGTCCACATTTGGCAAGGGCAGCACGTACTTCGAATTGTGACAGGGATGGGAATGTATCCCAAATCTCCTCGATACAAGTCTTGTAATTACCTTCCTTCATCTCTTGCTCAAAATAACCAATCTCCTGATGGTATCCACGTTCTACGGAACCGGATAATGCTTGGATTTCGCCTAAGATGCTGCGTAGCAAGGTGGTTTTACCAATCCCGTTCGCACCGACCAACGCAATCTTTTGTCCACGCTCCATTAATAAATTAAGCGGTCTGGACAACGGGGTGTCATATCCGATAACCAATTCTTTAGCTTCGAAAATCATCTTGCCCGCAGTTTTACCTTCTTTAAAGTTAAACTGTGGTTTTGGCTTCTCTTTTGCAATCTCGATGATCTCCATCTTGTCGAGCTTTTTCTGTCTGGACATTGCCATGTTACGAGTAGCCACGCTGGCTTTGTTACGCGCAACGAAGTCTTTCAGCTCTGCAATTTCTTGTTTCTGGCGGTTATAAGCAGATTCAAGCTGTTGTTTTCTCATTTCGTAGACCTGTTGAAATTGCTCATAATCACCCACATAACGGGTCAGCTTTTGATTTTCCATATGGTAGATCAGGTTGATAACGCTGTTTAAGAATGGCATATCATGTGAAATCAGAATAAATGCATTATCATACTCTTGAAGATAACGTCTCAGCCATTCAATATGCTGCTCATCCAGATAGTTCGTAGGCTCATCTAGAAGCAAAATATCTGGTTTTTCAAGCAACAGCTTCGCAAGCAAGATTTTGGTACGCTGACCACCACTAAGATCAGCTACGTCACGATCCAAACCAATATCTGTGATTCCTAGACCGCGCGCGGTTTCTTGTATCTTCGCATCGATCATGTAGAAATCTTGATTTGTAAGCGTATCTTGGATCGTACCAACTTCTTCAAGCAGCTTTTCCAACTCTTCAGGCGACACGTCACCCATTCTGCCGTACATATCATTCATCTCTTGCTCAAGATCAAAGAGGTATTGAAAAGCGCCTCTGAGTACATCTTGAATGGTCATGCCTTTGGTCAACACTGCATGCTGATCGAGGTAGCCAACACGCACCCGCTTGGACCATTCAACTTTACCTTCATCCGGTTGCAGCTTTCCTGTAACAATATTCATAAAAGTGGATTTACCTTCGCCGTTAGCGCCGAATAATCCGATATGCTCGCCTTTTAGAAGACGGAATGAAACATCCTTGAAGATCGCACGATCTCCAAAACCATGACTTAATCCTTCTACATTTAATATGCTCATTTATGGACACCTTTTTCTTATTTTTCTCGCTATATTATAAGCAGGATTACACAAAAACTCAATGGAGAAGCAAAAAAATATCATATTTTGGCCTATAATACGAAATATCTCAGGTAGTCTGTTCCTATCTGTGTGATGGAGATATTGCAGTGGCGATTGCTCACTATCTTTTATATGATAGTATGCAGAGATACATTATGGAGTTGAATTGAGGTTCTAAGGAGAGACAACGATGAACAAACTTGTATTTTTTTTAGGGCCAGCTGGGGCAGGCAAAACGACATTAGCTAAAGCGATCGCTTCCCGGCGTAAAGTACCCTTCTTTGATATGGATATCCTCTTAAGACCAGCAGCAGATGCCATCATGACCTTTCACGGATTGGACCCGGCAGACAGAGACTCCGCCGACTACAAAAGATTATGCCGTGATTTAGGCTACCGGATTACGATGGACGCCGCACTAGACAATATTAGCCTAAATGTAGATGCATTTGTAGTTGGACCATTTACCAAAGAAGCTGCCAATCCTGACTGGATCTGGAGTGAGTTATCTCATATCGGACGTTCTCTGCAAGATGTTGAGGTCAAAGTTGTTTTGGTCGAACTAGCTGATGAGGAATTGTACCGGAAGCGGATTCAAGATAGACAATCGCCATTAGATGAATGGAAGTTCCAGCATTGGGATGAATTTCGTAAAGCATTTGGAAACCGTAGTGTGAAGTGGCCGCTTCCAAGTTCCAATGTGAAGGTGGTCGATAATTCTAATCCAGACATAACGAAGACTGTGGCTGTGGTGGAGCATTTTATCTACGACTAGGAATGAATTAGCTCTTCAATAATCATTCGTTTACGAGCAAGCATAAACGGCTTCGGCGTCCTTATAAGGACAGTAGTGTTTAAGCGAGAAATATAAGGATAAATTATAGTGTACACTTATACTTTCTTATATTTGAATAAAGACCGGCAAAGAGAGAACTCTCCAGCCGGTCTTTTATTATTACTGAATATACTTCTGACTTACCAGATCCCCTGCTATGACTTCAGTTGGGATCACGAATTCAACAGAACCCATAGAACCTGGAGCTATATCATATTTATTAAACACAATCACAAGCTTGCCATCATCATTGATATAGAAGCTCTGATCTTTTGAAATAGAAGTAAACATATCAGTTGACACTTCATCCCCGTTCTCCGGGATCCAATACACAATATCGGGGTCAGCCTTCATTTGTGCAATCATCTGCTCTTTAATATTTTGGCTAATCCGCTCAATGTATTGCTCATCCTTAAATAACATTGGTAATGTAATAAGGATTTGGTTCACTTTGTCTATCGTATCAAAAGCAACTTCCTCAGAAGAAGAACCTGACGTTTCTACAACATATCTTCCAATGGAGAAAATACGATCATTGTCTGTTTTGACTTCATAATTCGTGTCCAGACCCAAATGACCTCCGCCCTGCTTCTTCAACTGTTCAATCTCAGATTGGAACTTTTCGTAGAGTGCCTTATTCTCGCTCAAATACTTCTGGTTTAATCCAAGCTCGAGATCCTTGTTCTCCATATTCGTAACGGCAGGAACTTTGATATTGGCATCGTAGTTATCCTCCGCTACTATATATTCTTTAATAGTTAGCACTTTAATGAGTCGATCGACACCTGGAATGGCAGATAATGCACTCGCCACGGTTATACTAGTGTTAATCGCAATCAAAAAGACAATAGCAGCAACACTCACACTGGCAAACCATTTATATTTCAACCGTTTTTTTCTTCTTTCTTTAAGTGATTGCTTCAGAGACCGATTCACTATTAAATCTAATTGTTCTGGAATAGGAACCTCGCTATATTCCTTATGTAAATCTTTTAAATGGTCTACCATCTTACATAATCTCCTTTGAGGCTTCATCCTTCAGTTTCACCCGCAATAACTGAAGTGCCTGATACAGTCTTGTTTTTATCGTATTGTTGTTCTCGTTTAGAACTTCCGCCACTTCACTAATCTTCATATCTTCAAAGTATCTCAATACGATCACGCTTCGGTATTTCGCCGGCAGATCTTCAAGGGTTCTTTTCAAATCTATATCCGAGTAAACATCCTCTGCACCAGGACAATAGACATCTATCATCTCTGGCTCCATCGTCTGGACCTTTTTATTTCTGCGCAGAAAGTCTAGCGAAGTATTCACGACAATACGGTAAAACCAGCTTTTCACGGCATCAGGATTCTTCAACAACTCAAGATTATCCATCGCTTTATAAATGGAATCCTGAACAATATCAAGAGCATCCTCTTTGTTTTTGACATAGCTGTAGGCGAGTCTGTAGACATTCTCTTTGTTTTCGATGATACAATTGGTTAGTATTTTTTCGGTTTTCCTATTCAACTTCAACATTGTAGATTATCCTTCTCTGTTTGTTATCTAGTGTTGTAATAGGTGTAAGACGTTTAGCGAGTTCAAAAAGTTTGGAGAATTAATTATTTTTATTCACTATCCAAAGCTTTCGCGAGAAGTGAGGCGTAATACTTAGAACCCTCAGGCTTCAGATGCACGCCGTCTTCGTAGAAATAATCGTCTTTCCCTTCACTAGCAGAGTACCAGTCTACTACGGTCGTATTACTATATTCACTGGAAACTTTTGAAATGTTGTGATTCACATTATTTTCCCACTTCCTTGGGACACGTGTATTGACCAAAAGAATCTGCTCAGCATCACTTAGTGAATCCAGGAGATTACGTAACTGCTTTGAACTAAAAGATCCGTTAGTCCCCAGCTCAATGATCACCTTTTTACCTAACCGGCCTTGAGCTTTAAGCTGATCCACTACCTCCTGAGCTTTCGCCATCTGACGACCAATTTCGCCCTCGATGACAATGCCAGGTACTTTCTTTGAGAGGTATGGTGCTACGTCCAAAATGACAGAATCTCCAATGGCCGTAACGTCATTCCCAGCTTGACTCTTCACAGCCACAGGTTTTTTTTCTTCAGGAACAGTTTTGTTCACATCTGATTCAGGCTTAGACACTTCTTTATTAATAGTTCCCACTTTAGGATCAGGTTTGTTCACTTTAGGATCAGGTTTGTTCACTTCAGGTTCGGATGTAGCTGTTGTCATGGCTGGTAAGGATGGTTTATCAGTTTCACTCTTGTCTATCGCTTTGCGATCTATGGGATCATCCTTTATTCCCGAATCTTGTTGTTCTTGCTGTTGCAGCTGTTGTTGTTCATACTGCATATCTGCCGATTCGATCGCAGATGTATCCGATCCAGCATTTAACAAATAGCCTTTACATGCAATAGGGATAAGAATCACAGCAATGATAGCCATTAAGAAGCCTGGACGAAGACCACCCCGTCGTTTTACACTGATGTTCTTCCAAGTTTCCTTAAGTGAACCTCGACGAATAGGCTCCTCTACATACTTATATGATAATGCTGCTAGAAGAAAACTTACTCCTACCTGAACGATAATACGAAGTATGCCGCTTTCTTCAGTACTCACATTCGGACTGCTAAGGATAATAACTGGAAAATGCCATATGTACAAGCTATATGATCGCAACCCGATCCAACGCAAAGGTTTACAGCCTACGATCGATCCCAGGCGGCTAGCAGGATGAGCGAGTACAGCAATAACTACTGCAGCAATCAAAGAAATCACTAGAAACCCACCACGGTAAAGCAAATCATTAAACTCATTAACCTGATTAAAAAGGACTAACAATAGTATGAGTCCTAATCCCCCAACAATATCAAGCATACGCCGAGCCGGTTCTGAGACCTTATCATTAAGTTTCTGACTTGGCCAAGCAACTGCAAGTGCTGCTCCAATGAGAAGCGCAAATACGCGAGTATCCGTTCCATAATACACTCTACTTGGGTCTGTGCCCGGTACGTAGATCAATGCCATCGCTAAGGCCGAGACTGCAGCGCAAGCCATAATCCATGCAATAAGCTTACCTCGCCGACGAGCGATTTTCATCACGATGATGAGAGCTATTGGCCATAGAATATAAAACTGCCCTTCAATAGAAAGCGACCATAAATGTCCGATCGGAGATGGTGGGCCAAAGCTTTCAAAATAGGACACATTATGAAATATTAGCCACCAGTTGTTGAAGTAAAATAAGGAAGACATAAAGTCACCCTTGAGCCCAAACAATCTTGATGGTTCTATAATTAAAAGCCATATGGCAACCACAAAAAGCATGACGACCATCGCAGGCAACAGCCTCCGCGCCCTACGAACCCAAAAGTCTAAAAGGTTCAGTCTTCGGTGCCGCTCCCACTGGGTAATGATTTGGTCAGTTATGAGATATCCTGAGATAACAAAAAATATTCCAACGCCGAGAAGTCCACCCTCAGCCCATTTCAGATTCAAATGATATGCGATTACAGCGAGTACTGATAAAGCCCTTAGACCATCAATTCCTGGCACATAACGCCTGCCGCCTACAGATTGTATAGAAGACTGGCTCCTCATATTATTTCTGAAAAGCTTCGTGTTGTCTTTCATTATGTTTCAGTCCTTACCGTCGATTTATCGTTCCATTAGTAAGACGCTGTAAACGCATGAAAAGTTCTGTAAACAAGTGAAAATGTTATTAATTTAAAAAAGATATCTGGCAGAGAAATCTGCCAGATATCTTTTCTATTAAATGCCTTGCACTTCAATCTGTAGAATATCTGTTACAAATTGGACAGGGACATACGTTTTATTGTCTTGAAGCACTGGAGCAATACCTAATGCTTTAGGAGCCATTTTTGCTATAAAATAAGAATCTTTGTTAATAGAAACACTCGTCCACTGTGCTCCCTTCATTAACTCAGATGTTTTGGTAGATGGATTCCACTTCAATTGAAAGTTTAATTGATTGGCTAAATCACGTAATGATAGCATCAGCACACCTTGCTTGTTAGTGAAATTGGGGATATTTTTCAAATCAAGCTTAGCTGCGTCCGTGGAATTACTATTCAAGCTGAAACGAAACTCTGGTGATCCTACATATCCAGGTGCAATACTATATTTAGGGAAGACAACCACTAATTCACCTTTATCGATATAAAATGACTGCTCGACTGAAGTTCCTTTGTACTCTTCCAAAAAATACTTGTCAGTGTCTTTTTTAATCTCCGCAAGAATATCTGCATCGAGCTTCTCTTTGTAGTTAGCACCGAGCAGATCTGAAAGAGTAACCAGTTGTGCCTCAGCTACATTTCTCACATTATAAGTATCAATCCGCGGCATGCTAGTTCCACCTTCAGAGCCTTCAGTAATAATCGTCAAGGAAATAACACCTGCTGGATTACCTGTTCCATCTGACTTCAGTTCATAAGCGATATTAAGAGTGTAGGGATGGTAGTCTTTATTATCTGCTTGTGCTTTTTTACCCATTTCAGCGGCGTCATGTTCCCATTGTGCCAAATCCTTTTCAGCATGAGACAAAATAATATCATTCAGCTCATCTTGGTATTGCTTGTCCAGCATGCCTGTTAGTTGTGGAACTTTAATATCAGCAATTAGATATTTACTTGTTGTGCTAAGAACTTTTTCTTGGATCTTAACACCAGCAAGCGCTGGGGACGGAGATTGCACCATTGAAGAAACACTAGCTGCTACTGATGTGGATGCCATCACATGAACCGGTATGGAAGCTAAGCTCACCCCCATAATTGCCGCACATCCAACTGCACTCATTTTAAATAGATTTTTTGTTGTTTTGTTCATATCTCGTCATCCTCCATCTCTATTTATAAGTGCCTTCCGATGACACTCATTAGCTAGGACGCAGGGGGACCTCTAAAAAGTTTGCTGATTTTCTAATTTAAATAAAATTTCTTCTACTTCTGTACCCTGAAACTCTACGTAAAAAGGCTGGACAGCATCATTTAGACAATACTCTAGCCGCAGTCTGAGGTTTTTCCATGTGAGCATATTCATTGCTTGTTCTATGGAGAAAAAGCCCACTTCCAAGCTTCGAAATATACTTTGGAGGTGTCATATCGGTTACCTCCGTCATTAAAGCTCTAAACAAGCTTTGTCATTTAAAGCATCGTGGATATTGCGGGCAAGCCACACTCTATTCTCCTCACGTTGTGACTCCGAAAACTCTTGAAATAACAATAGCACTAATTCCAGTCGACGCTTCTCAATAAAGAGCGGGAGCTCTTCTAGCCACTTATTGTCGAGCGCATACTCTCGATTATACCCCTTCATAAAGGACTTCAACATGGCTGCCGCAAGACCAGAAGTTCTACTCTGCTCTACTTCCAGTTTGCTCCAATCCCCAAAGATAGTCGAATAATAAACGGCAATGGCAATATCATGCACCATATAGTCGTATCCGCAATCATCAAAGTCAAACACGGTGATCTGCCCCTCATGCACGAAAAAATTACCCGGATGCAAATCACGGTGACATAGTCCATAACCTTCTCGATGCCGCGGCAACTGGTTAATCTGATCATTTATTTGAAGCAACTTTTCAAAAAGCTGCTGTTCAACAATACCAAAGTTAGCAAAGTCAAACTCTAGCTTACCCTGATGTGGTCTTGCCAGAACACTCTCCGGACGCTCGTATTGCAGAGCTAAAGCATGCATTCTTCCTGTTACCTCACCCCATTGCTCAAAAAGATTTGTTCCCCAATAGGGATCGGAAGCATTAACATGACCACCAGGAGCTTTCTCCATTACACAGATCATAAATCTTTCCCCATCTTTGACTAGCGTTTGTACCAAACTACCATCCTGAAAGGGAATGGGGGGAGCCAGTTGCACTCCATGCTTTGCAAGATGATCCATAAAGTCAAGTTCAGAGATAACCATCTCCTGCTCCTGATGAGAATGATGAGTTACACGTAAAATAAATTCATGAGCATCTTTTGGAAAGCTATAAACAACATTTTCAAACCCACCAATATACTTTATCGTTGTCCAATCTACTTGAATCTGTTGTGCAGCTTGCTTAAGCATCTCTTCATCGAATTTCACCTGCCAGTTAGGCATTTAATCACCCTCCTACCTTCTAAAGAAAATACCATTTAAATGGAATGTTTTACAAAGTTGTGTTTTATAAAGATATTTTAACACTTCACTACCCATAAAAGAACAATCAAAAAGGTAGGAGCAGCCTAGACCTTTAACAAAGTCTATGACTGTTCCTACCTTATTTTTTTCATTACTTATGGACTTAAATTTATTTTGGTTACTTTTTAGCCGAAAGCTCGTCTTCCGTTACCCATTTATGATTTTTCACTTTATCTCCACCCGTAGTCGGTGTGTAATCAATCATATATACCGTAGTGTGTTCAGCCGCGTTAATTTGAGCGGTTGCACCTTTCATATCTTTCATATGGTCAGCTTCCATTACAACTTCTGAGCCGGATTCATAGGGTTTGTCGGCTGCTTTTTTGATTTCTTCATGAATAATCCACTTGTGGTTTGTAACTGGCATTCCACCTGTTGTAGGTCTATAAGAAATCATATAGGCTGTAGTATCATAAGCTCCAACTATCGTTGCTGTTGCCCCTTTCATACCTTCCATATGATCCGTTTGGATAATCGCTTTACTTCCTATTTCAAAAGCAGGATGCTCTGCCACTTTCAAATTATCGGGTACTTCACTTGAACTAGAGTGTGCGGTATGTTCCATTTTTCTATCGTTTGAAGACATTTTATTGCCATAGCTATTGTCATTACCACATGCGCTTAGAGTAAGTGCAGCTGCGATTATGAATAGAAATATTTGCTTTTTCATATATAAAACCTCCGAAGTTGATGTGCCTCTGATTATTCATTTACCCATTTCATAAGATCACAAACCGAATGAAGTATTTTTAAAAATATAAAGTGATTATTAGATTACCAATAAATGAGTGTTGTCTCAGTTATTGAAGGTTATTTATAATGTTTTCTGAAAGGAGGCTACTACAATGAAGACTAAAATATTCACTTTGTTGCTTCTTTTGGGTCTGGTAAGCATGGCTACGATCGGTACGGCTAGTGCTGCTCCGGTATTAACCGTAGGGAATTCTTCTGGAGATGTGTGGGATCTTCAGTATCGGTTAAAAACTCTGGATTTCTATACTCAGCCTTTAGATGGTGTATATGGATCACAAACGAAGGCTGCCGTTGCTAAATTTCAAAAGGCCTACGGATTAAATGCCGATGGAGTTACTGGTTCAAAAACTTGGAATTCTCTTAAAAAATACACGCTTAATATTGAGGAAATGGATATTCTGGCGAAAGTCATTTACAGTGAATCCCGCGGTGAGCCTTATAAAGGTCAAGTCGCAGTTGGCTCTGTAGTTATGAATCGCATACAATCAAGTCAATTCCCAGACAATATTAAAGACGTTGTATTTCAAAAAGGCGCATTTACAGCCGTATCTGACGGTCAATACTGGCTTACTCCAAACCGGACCGCCTATTTAGCTGCTCTTGATGCTGTCCGAGGTTGGGACCCAACAAACCATTCAATCTATTATTTCAATCCAGATACAGCTACTAGTGCATGGATCTGGACTCGTCCTCAGAACTTAAAAATTGGTAAGCATATATTTGCGAGTTAACGCTTCAAATAAATGTAATAGCCGGTCAACCACTACGGTTGACCGGCTATTTTTTACTACAAACGATTTTCTTAATACTATCCTTAGAAAGACAGTATTCACCTGAGAGCTGGTCGACGGTTGCACCAGCAGCAAACCTCAGGCAGATCTCAATATTTCTTGATTTCAAATATTTTCTACTCCCTGACTTCTCGCCCCATTTTATATGTAATTCTTCAGGCTTTGAAACGTAGACCATACCACCGTTTATAATCAATTTGATTAGCTTTATCCATTACAAAAATTAAAAATCATCTTTAATTCATCATCAAAAGACTTCTTACATTCTTCTTGAAAGCTATTACCAGTATATTTTTTTAGTGTCTTTCTCCAAAAATGCTGGGCTCTCCTATTTGTAGCTGTGGGATTGGTTTGTAGCTCCCATTTTCCAATATGAAGATTAAATACCTCCTTAGCCGCACGTTCAGCGATTCCCGTTCCTCGGAAGGGGCGCAGGATAAAGAATTCGTTTAAATAAAATTCACAACCTGGTGATGTATGAGGTGGTGTGGCAACTAATGCAAAGCCAGCAGGAATACCATCCTCTTTTATTAAATAAGGATATAAAATCCCCGGCTTCTCCCACCATATGTCGAAGACTTTGTTCTGTTCATTCAGCGTCTGTGTTTCATTATCCTCGTATACCCCGTATTGATTAGGAAGGTTCCCCCATATCTCTGATAGATCGTGTAAGTATAGTGGGTATAGATTGTTAATCATAAACTTCGTTGTGCTATCAGTTAATGTTAGGGTGATGTTCATTTCCTTCTCCCCTTTCTATCGAATGCTTGAATATATTTTTGGAAATCGCTCTCTAATTTCACTTCTATACTCAGTATAATTACGACCACACTCCAGTAATATGCCATGTTCAATTAGAATTAAATTTTATATAAAGTCTTTATTTTCTAAATTAAAAGAGTTCACCTGAGTTTTACACTCAAATGAACTCCAATATCATTAACTGATGGTTAAGTAAGATCTACAATAACCTTGATCGTTTCTTTTGCTGCAATCGCTTTATCGAAGGCGGCTTGAATATCCTCTAATTTATAAGTCTGTGTCACCATAGTAGAGATATTCGTTTTCTTGTCGTTAATATGTTCAATTACCTTTACAATATCTTCATGTGTGTATCCACTAGCTCCAACTATGTTAACTTCTTTACTCATCACTTGAGCAAGGCTTATAGGTACTTCATTTTTATAAACGGCAATGATTGCAATTCTTGCTTGTGGCTTTACAATCTGCATCACTTGTTCAAATAATATTGGAGCGCCCGCTGCGTCCACAAAAGCATCTACATTGGGTACACTAACACCGTATACGTTCACTTCGCCGAAGTGTTTGATTAAACCCTCTGCTAATGTTTCAGTCGACGTATTAACTGTTAATGCGCCTAATTCTTTTGCTTTATCCAAACGCCAGTTGTCAATATCCACTACGCAAACATCTTTAATGCCTTCACCAATTAATCCTGCAGCTGCAGATAAGCCAATAGGACCCGCACCTAGAACTACGATTTTTTCACCTAGTTTGGGCAGTACGCTAAAAGCGCCATGGAAGCCTACGCTCATGGGTTCCATTAATACAGCCTCTGTTGCCGAAACGGAATCATCAAATTCATAAAGATTATAATTTAGTGCTGCATCTTCAATTAAGACATATTGTGAAAAGGCTCCTACCTCCAACGAATAACGGCGACCTGCACGTTTTGCAGTAATTGGATTCACACCTACACGCATGCCAACTTTCAAATCGCTTTCCGCATCAGAACCTAATTCAACGATTTCACCAAACATTTCATGTCCAAACTCTGAGCCGAAACGAATACCCATTTCAGAGCCTGCTTTCACTATATTAATATCTGTACCACAAATTCCACCCGCTAAAATACGAATCAACGCATCTTTTGCTCCAACTTGAGGTATTGGACGCTCTTCTATCCCCACACTATTTTGACCGTGATAAATGCCGACTTTCATCATTCATTAACACTCCTTATTACTATCTATTACTTTCAATACTTTCATGGTAGTAGTTATTAAGGAGTTAAGCAATCTACAAAAATACTGAAAGCGTTAATAAAGCAACAGTTGATAAATATGTGTTGATTAAAATTTGAATAAATACTATCCTACATCGCAATTTCAAACAGATGTACTTGCCACAATTCAGTTGTCAGATGAGTAGCTCTGCCTAGCAAAAATATCTGGATAAATTGTTAATTCAACCCTTATAGTCATTAAAATCGTTTATAATTAAATTTATGTTCAAGTTGATTACCTATCCTAAGTTAATAGGATAGTCATACGCAAAAAGGCATAGTGATGAATCGCCTATGCTAAAAGGGTTATAGAGTTTTCAAATACACACTTATGTATAAGAGGAGGCGAATGATATGACGATAATGCCTGTTATAGTAATGATCTTTGTATTTGTACCTGCCATTGTACTCATGGTAAGCATGCCTTATTTATCAAGAGAGACGATTAGTTTTGGGGTCACCGTCAGCGCTGTACAATTCCAAAGTGAGCCTCTGCGCCAGATGCGGAAGTCATATGCTTGGATTAGTGCTACCTTGCATACCATCCTATTCATTGTTTGTATCATCTGTCTAATGTACGGTGATGAACATTCCAAGCAACAAAGTTGGATCACTGTCACTTATTCACTCGCCATGATCGTAATCTCCCTAGTCATAAACATAAGCTATCGTTTCAAAATGAAAAGTTTACTACCTATGCTGCCTGTTGCTCCGGAACCATCGATCATGGCAGTGGACACTGGATTTCGGAAAAGAAACATTGGCTTGTCTAGTATTTGGTTCCTCATACATGTTTTAATTATTGTTGTTAGTATTGTAACTGTCCTACGCAACTACGATCTGATTCCTGATCAGATTCCGATCCATTACAACAGTAGTTGGAACGTAGACGGCTATGCAGCTAAATCTTATAGTACTGTATTTATGCCTACGATAATGCAAGTGTTGATAACACTTTTGTTCATATTTGAGAATTGGAGTATTCGCAGAGTGAAGCAGCAGGTTCAACCCACTGATCCTAATCGATCCATCAGACAAGACGTAACTTACCGCCGTACTTGGTCATATTTTATGATTACAGCAAGCTTCTTAATAGTTATCCTGTTTTCCGTCGTGCAACTAAACATGATATCTCTGCTTAATATGAATTTCGCTATCCCTATTATCCTAATCATAATAGCCCTTATCATCCTATACGCCTTCGCCTTAACGTTCTGGGCTGGTCAGGGCGAAAGCCGCTTGGAGCGATCTGCCGATCACTCCAATGTCAGACCTGTCCATGATGATGATGATAAATGGCGATTAGGTATGATTTATTTCAATCGCAAAGATCCAAACCTAATCGTCAAGAAAAGGCTCGGAGTCGGCTGGGGATTAAATTTCGGTCACCCAGTAAGCTGGCTGTTTTGGCTCGGAATTGTTGTACTGTTAGTTGTGGTGCGGTGAGAAGAAACGCTTGATAGCAAAACTTAAGAGGAATCAGGAATATTATGGAATACAAGATTACTTCGAGTGACTACTAAATCAAATGATAAGGATGATTGCTAATGAAAAGGTTTAGTCAATGTTTTATACTTTGTACTATGGTTTTTGCTTTATTAATGCCATCCACTGTGTTTGCTGCTGATAAGAAATTACTCAATGAGGCAAGTATTACTTTATCTAGCGATGTTATTCCTGTGGGTGGAACTACAAAAATAAAAGTTCGCTTACTAGCTGAAATGACCAGTCTTACATATGCAAAATTGACACCGGAAGTTTCTGATGAATCCATACTTACCGTTGAATTGGATGGATATTCCGAGGTTGGACTGAAGAAAGATATCCAATTACCGTTCTATCCAAGGTTGCTTACGAACAAAAGATGAAAACACCTCATGAAGTGTTAGATTTCACAACCTATTCTAATCAGATAGCAGCTTTTACAGCAGCAAATAAAAAGATGGATGAAGGCGTGAAATATGAAGGACAGTTTGTAGATGGGATCGATAAATATCGGAAAAAGTATGGTATTTAAGATTGAATGATAATTAAATCCCAAAAATCCACGTCAGAGCTTCCTCTAACGTGGATTTTTAGGATTACAGCTATTTTTTTGTGTAAACAATCTTCTTAATACTGTCCCTTGATAGGCAATATTCATCCGAAAGCTGGTCAACCGTTGCTCCAACGGCAAACCTTAAACAAATCTCAATATTTCTAGATCTTAAGTATTTTCTGCTCCCTGACTTCTCGCCCCATTTTACATGTGCTTCTTCAGGCTTAGGGATATATACCAAACCACCGTTAATATATTTCTGAATTTCCTCTAATAATTCCTTTGGAAAAATCGTATCTGCATTTACATATTTCATAGTCACTCTGCTCCTTAAACTTTTTTTGAGTTTGAAGGTAGCAAAGTCTATTCTAAAAACAACCCTGCACAGTGCACTGGCGGTAAATCAATTTTTATTCGCTCTATACAAACAACCGCCGTTGTTTATAGTCTAGACTTTGCATAGAGCTTATCGCTAATTTTAATTTTCTCACTATTGTCCGCCCTCCTTTGTTTAATGTGTAATTACTTGTTCCAAAATACGTTCCGCTGTCTTCTCTCCATTTGCAATACAATCGGGAATACCCACACCATAATAAGAACATCCAGCAAGGATTACATTCGGATAATGATCTGCAATCTTCTTCTCTAAGGATACTACAATCTCATGATGGCGTTTATGGTAATTTGGCATAACATCATGCCATTTGGTCACATCGTGGGTAACTGGTTGTCCAGTAATTCCAAGACTGGTCTGTATATCATTCAACGCCACCTTTAATAATTCCTCTTCTGAAAGCTTAATCAAGGACTCATAATGCGGTCCTGAGCTTTTATAAAAGAGTCTGACAAGCAGACGTTGTTGACCAGACGTGTGCTCCCACTTGCGACTTGTCCACGTACAAGCATTACAAAGAACATCGTCACTGTTGGCTGTTATGAACCCTGTACCGTTCGCTGGCAGTTGACTGTCAGGGATATCAAATCCTAGATACACACTAATCATAGAGCTGTTAAACAACTGTTTGAAATCTTCATTCAGCGCTTCGTCTTGAAGTAAATCTTGTGCAGTAGAATGCATCGTTCCCAGTACGGCAAAATCGCTGTCCAAGATTCGCCCATCGGCCAGTGTTACTCGGTACTGTTCTCCATCCTTTGCAATGCGCTCGGCCCGAATCCCTTTGATGATCTCTACATCGGACAGCTGTTCTTCCATAGCATCAATCAGAGCAGACACACCACCCTTAAAAGACATAAACTTCTTATCGCCGTTCCCCTGGAATTTAGCCTTATTCGCGGACAATCCCTGAATAATACTTCCATATTCATTTTTATAATCAATCAAATAGGGAAGGGTCGAGGCAATGGTAAGTTCACTCAATTTCCCGGAATATACACCTGATAGGACAGGTGATATTTGCTTCTCGACAAGTTCTTTTCCAAAGAAAGCTTCCAGAAAATCACCTACAGAATCGTTTTTCGTAAAACGATCATTCGGAGTATAGAAATCTTTAAGTGCTTCAACTTTACCTTCAGCAGAGATCAAATCTGTAGTAGCAAGCGATTCAATACTGAGAGGGATGCCAAAGACTGCATCTTTAGGTATTTGCTTCAGCTTACCTTCTGTGTAGATGTATGATATTCCTGTCGCGTTATATACAACCTCATCCTGAATACCTAATTCTTCAACCAATGGGGCTACATTTGTCTTGCGAGTGACAATTGAATCAGCACCAGATTCCATTATGAAGTCCTCATGCTGAAGTGTTCTGATTTTTCCGCCTAGTCTATCGCTGGCTTCAACCAAAATGATTTTTACATCCAACTTATTATACTGTATAGATTTCTGTAGATAGTAAGCGGTAGACAATCCAGTAATCCCCCCGCCAATCACGACGACCGTTCTCAAGCGTTGACACCTGCCTCTAAAGTTATAATCTGTTAAATTCAATTGAATACATTATATCATAGGGATTTATATGTAATAACATACTGTTCGTGTCATATATGACACAAAATACCCCCCAAAAATATATACCTTCAAATAAGTCTAAAAAAGCCGCGATGATCGCGGCTAAACTTTATATATTCTCCTGTTTTAAAGCATCAATAATATTTTCCTTCTTCACTTTTGAACTGGAGTACAGCATAGCTGAGCTAACGATGATAAATACAGCGACTATGACATACAAGATACTCATCCACGGAAGTGCGAATCCATAGGAGAAACTACTCATCATGGATCTATAGATCAAGTACATCACGACTATGCTAATCGGAAGCCCGTAAAGTAGTGATTTTATCCCATAGAAGATACTTTCATAATTAATCATTTTATTAAAACCGTTTGGCGTCATCCCTACAGACTTCAACATCGCAAACTCTCTTTTACGAAGTGATATACTGGTTGATATCGTATTGAAAATATTCGCAATCGATATTAATGTAATCAAAGCAATAAAACCATAGGTAAAAATAGACATTAACATGATCATCTGCTCACTATTTTGTCTATTTTGAAACACATTTTGAACATAGACATTCCGTTCTTTCATTTCCTCAATGGCCTGTTGTGTCGCTAACGGATCAGAGCTGTTCAGGTTTAGTCGGCTCTGTATATCGTTACTCATCGTATCATTTGTTAATTGATCGAAGACTTGTTCAGAGACAATGATGTTTAATCCACCAACTAGTGCTGAATGAACACCCATAGGACGTTTATCAGTTAATGCGACAATTTCTACTGGTGGTAATTTCGTCTCTTTCTCTGTGTTCCAATCCGTATAAATTAAATCAAGCTTCTGACCGATTTCCGAATGAAGAGCTTTGGTCTCAATAATCTTTTTGACGTTCTCATCCTCAAAGGTGACGGTATCATTCACAATAGCTGACATCTGATTGAGATTCGTTAATTGTTCATAACTTACACCGACGGATTCTGCATAGGTTCTCAAACTCTGTTCATTTAGGGCATGGATCTGAATGTAGTAAGGATATTTCCCATTCTTTAAAATACTGCTATCCTTCTCCACGATCTCTTGCAATTCTTTTGCCATATCTTTTTCATCAATCCATGAACTCAAGCTTAGTTCCCTGACCACATTATATTCCGTTATATTGGGTAAGGCAGATATCGATTTCGTCAGCCGATCTACTTTTTGAGCGTCCTCTGTCCCCATATAAACTTGAATATCATAGTTCAAACCATCCTGTGAGAGTTCTACCGACTTTTTCATATTTGTAGTGAATGATGATACGGTTAAAAATAGAACAATACTAATGACAAGGGAGAACACAGTTGCTTGATACCTGCGTTTATTTCTCTTTAAATTCTTCAAACCAATTTCCGCTTCAATTCCAAATAACTTGCGAACGAACTTAGATGTTTTCACCGCTTTACCAGAGAGCTTAACATCGGTTGTTTGTCTGATTGCATCAATCGCCGAAATCTTTGAAGCTTTTCTAGCTGGAAGAAAGGTGGATATAAAAATCGTCAGTATCGATACTATACAAGCGGTGAATAGGGACAGCGGGGTAACAACCATTGTTAATTTTTCAGTTATCCCTAGTACATCTTGAATCATCGTATTGATGAACATAAAAGTGATCCCGATTCCTGCAATTCCGCAAAGGATCCCAATAGGGATACTAATTAAACCGATGATCATTCCTTCAAAAAACACCGAATTCTTCTTCTGCCTCTTTGTAGCACCTACGCTGGAGAGCATTCCTAAATGACGTGCACGTTCCGAGACAGAAATCGCGAATGCATTATAGATTAAAGAAACAGAGCCAATGATAATCACAGTCATAACGATGACCGACAATGAAAGAAGTGCATTACGTAAGCCATCGTTATTCGTCACACCATAATAGCGCAGCAGACTATTATTATAAGAAATCGACTCTATATTGTTTTCTTTCGCCAATTCCTCTGCATGTTTGTATATGGAGCTATCCACCTTGTTTAATACAACTGTCGCTGTAGCTTTTTCGGCTGCTCCAATCAAACTTTCATCCACATAACTTAGGGCAGTATAACCCGGAGACCATGTTGGTTCCCAAGTGGGACGCTTTATCATTCCCACAATCGTGTAGTTCATTGGTTTTTTATGAATGATCTCTTCATTCAGGGTATCCTCTTCAGTCCGTAATCGTTCGTTCTGAGATAAGGGCTGACCACTATTTTTATCATCCCTAGTGACTCGCTCTCCGACATCGAGCGTTAAAGTTTCACCAATCTTGTAGGTTACTTTAGCATTTTTTGCAATTTCTTCAGAAATGACTACTTCATAGTTAGTTTT
This sequence comes from Paenibacillus sp. VTT E-133291, assembly GCF_002264395.1. Taxonomy (GTDB): domain Bacteria; phylum Bacillota; class Bacilli; order Paenibacillales; family Paenibacillaceae; genus Paenibacillus_AQ; species Paenibacillus_AQ nitricinens. Next base: position 18,060 of record NZ_NFVA01000001.1, on the reverse strand, counting down.
CGGGAGTCTTCCTTCCAGAAGTTTAATCGGAAATTGTTTAAAACCAGCTGCATTATATTCCTTGATATACCAATAGGGCTTGTTCTCATTCTGTCCCCCCACTAAAGGGGCATAGCCACGATCATTTGAGATGACAAGTGTTTTCGTTGCATCATCATCTTCTATCGCTTTGAGCTGAGCTTTAGTAACATTTCTATATTGGACATGCCATTCTCCATTAGTCGAGATACTCTGCTTCCTCATTAATTCCATAAATGAAAAACCAAGCGTTGCCACAGCCGTCACCATAGCCACAGAAATGATGACTCCAATGATGGTAACCATGGTTCTTCGCTTATTCTGCTTCAAATGTCTAAGTGTTAATTTATTTACGATATTCACGGACGAATCACCTCATCTTTAGCGATCCTTCCATCTTCAATGGTAATGACTCGATCTGCTTGCAGTGCAATCCGTTCATCATGAGTAATGACAATCAGCGTTTGATTATAGGTTTTATTAAACATTTTTAATAAATCTATAATTTCACCACTGTTCTTACTATCCAGATTACCGGTTGGCTCATCTGCCAGCATGATTGCGGGATTACTAATTAACGCTCTACCAATAGAGACCCGCTGTTGTTGCCCGCCTGAGAGCTGATTCGGAAGATGGTTTAAGCGATTTCCCAAATTCAACGCCTTTACAGTATCCGCAAATTGTTTCTTATCTACCTTGTGCTGATCAAGAAGTAAAGGGAGAGTGATGTTCTCTTCGACCGTTAGGACTGGTATAAGATTATAGAATTGATAAATCAGCCCAATTTGTCTGCGTCTAAAGATCGCCAGCTGTGTTTCATTCAATTCATATATATCCGTGTTATCTACGAATACTTTGCCGCTTGTCGGTCTATCCACTCCGCCTAATAAGTGCAGAATGGTCGATTTCCCGGAGCCAGATGGCCCGATAATCGCTACGAATTCCCCTTTTTTAATCGAAAAAGATACATCATCCAATGCCTTTACCGCTGTTTCGCCTTTTCCATATGTTTTAGACAGATGTTCAATCTTTAAAATGTCCATTGTTAGACCTCCATTTGTTGATGAGATCAGTATATCTGTCTACAATGACTATCCAGTGACTCTAAAGTGACATTCTAGTCACTAAGCCATATGTGCTAAATGACTTGTTTATAAAATTTGATCTGAAATTGTGAACCCTTCCCCACTTCACTCTTCACATCGATCGTTCCGGTTTGTCCTGTGATAATGCTTTGTGCCAAGGCAAGTCCAATCCCTACACTATCTTCGCTTGCATTCTTACCTTTATAGAATCGTTTGAAGATATAGGGGATCTCTGCCTTTGGGATTCCTTTGCCGTTATCTGTAATGATAATTTCCGTAAACAGTGTATTTTCTGCAAAAGAAATCGAAATCTCTCCCCCAGCAGGTGTGTGCTCTACACAGTTTTTCAGAATATTAATGATCGCCTCAGTTGTCCAATTGAGATCGCCCGCAAATGTGGTGCTATCTTCTCCATCAATCAAGATGCGTTGTTCTTTAATATCCATTGGAATTAACATGGGCTCCAACGATTTTTGAACAAGCTTGGTCACCGCAACAAGATCTTTTTTAAAATGAATGGTTCCAGCATCGATCTTGGAAAACTTTAATAAAGAGGAGACTAGCCAACCAATTCGTTCGAGTTGGATCGTAATTTTCCGGGTAAACTCCATTCTCTTCTCAGTGTGCAGCTCAGGATCACTTAATAAATCTGCCATCACGGTCATGGAAGTAAGCGGGGTTTTGAGCTGATGAGAGATATCTGAAATCGCATTGGTGAGCTTCATTTTATCTTCTTGTAATTGCGCACTCTGCTCGGATAACATCAGCGTCACTTTATAAATGTCATTCTTCAGGATACTAAGCTCACCTTCCTGATTATCACGAACATCGAGCGAATAATTTCCACTGCTGATTTGACGTAGATATCCTGAGAGCTTTTCAATTTCACCATATCTCCAGCGGGTAAACAATACACTACAAGCTATAAGCAAAGCTGAAGTCCCAGCTGTGAGCCCTACCGCCTCTAACGATATAAATGTCGCCACCGCTGTAGCCACAAGACTGATCAAGCACATCGTAAACAATAACCATCTAAATTCTCTATTACGAAGCATCCTAATCACCTACCTTGTAACCCAACCCTCGAACTGTTTTGATCAGTGTTGGTTCTTGGGGGTTATCTTCTAACTTTTCCCTAAGTCTTTTTATGTAAACCGATAATGTATTGTCGTTCACGAATTCACCTGCCACATCCCAAATCCGTTCTAACAATTGATTTCTTGAGAGAACCTGACCAACATGGTTAGCAAAGATCAGTAATAATCGATATTCTAATGCGGTCAATAGCACTTCATCGCCGTTCTTATAAACCTTTCCTTCAAGCGTGTTAATCCGTATATTCTCTAATTCGATAATGGATTGGGTCTGAGCCTGCTTGTTATATCTCCTTAAGACGGATTTAATCCGCGATAGCAGCTCCCGAATCCGAAAAGGCTTGGTTATGTAATCATCTGCCCCCATATCGAGTCCCATCACCACGTTGACCTCATCATCAATCGCCGTTAAAAAAATTACCGGTATATCACTTTGCGCTTTCACGATCTTGCACAATTCATAACCGCTGCCATCTGGAAGTGAGAGGTCAAAGATGCATAAGGTGAGCTCTGATAACTGCTCTGATAACACCGCCTTGGCTGAGGAGGCGTCATAACATAGAAGGGTTTCAAAATGATCCTGCTGTAATGAATATTCAAGTCCTGATGCTATCGTTCTATCGTCCTCGACAAGAAAAATTTTCATGGATGATCATCCTAACCTTATAATATATTCAATCGTTCCATTGGTTCCGATGATCATTCTCTCATAATTATAGAGTTATACCAAATTACTATTCATATTAAAGTATTTACAACTCCACGGTAAATATAATAAAAACGTCTACTCCATGGAATAGACGTCTCTAAAAGGATTATATTGCAAAAGCACCACACTTATATTGATGTATCTGTTGAAACCCTAGCCGTAGTGCCAATTTTTTCGAAGCTTCATTATCAGTAGAACAATCCCAGTAAGGAATAAAGCCATTGGCAAGCACATCTTCAACTACTAGCGTTGCTAAATGTGCCCCTACTCCTTGTTTCTGATATTTAGGAAGGGTTTCAATTCCGATTGCGTGTGTATCCTGTGTAACAAAACTAGAATAACACACACCCATAACCTCAGATCCCTCAACAGCAGCATATCCGTAGCCTTTTTCGGCAAAGTCTTCTTTCGATGACCAGAATAAATCAATATTTTCATGTACAAATTCTATATTCTTTAGATCTGAGTTCTCCCAATCCAGCATTTTAAGATTTATAGTTCTAATCCCATTAGTCTGCGTCGCAGGCGGCTTGTGAAGTAACTTGAACACCATCTGTTCAAAAGGATATAGCTTCCTAGAAGGAAACATCAATTCCAGATTCCATTCATCATGTTGACCAGAAACTTCGAAATGTTCCATCCCCAGTTCCTTCATTCTAGGTACAATATGATCTGTTACATAACTGTCCAGTGCATGGATAAAGGCTTGATTGGTGTGATTACCGATAAGATAAAACCCTTCAATCCCCTGACTCCACACTAACGCACTCTTTGGTGCTGTAAGTTGATCGACAAAGATCCAACCTGGATTATTGCCTTCAATTAAAGAGAGAATTTCGGGATGGATATGCTCTCCTTGAAGTAGTGGCTTCACTTTATAATAATCCTCATGAGGTATTTCATGCATACAAACACTCCCCTTAATTTCCTTGCAGATGCTGTATACATAAGTATAAAGTAATCGTCCTTAATCGGTTGGTAAAATTCATTCATAACTGAAAATTACTGTCCATGCATAACTGTTTTCCTAGCCTTAATTAATATGAATGAAGGTCTCCTTCTTTCATTTATTAATTTGGGCATCTTCTCAAGACCCTCAAGGTTAGATTCAGGTTCAACAATTTCTTCAATAGCGAGTCCATTTTGGATCAAAGTATTAAGTAATGTTGAAAGCTTTCTATGGTATTTAATAACTCCATCGATTCCCCAAAACTGTGATCTGAGACCTTCTTCGCCATAATTATCAATAGGCCAATGAAGAATATTTTGATCGGGATCTTTAACCCACCCACTTTGGCTCTTATTCGATAGAACAACCGGATGCTCTGTTGAAAATACCAGGTGCCCATTGGGTTTAATCCAATCTGAAATCCTACTAATGAGGGTTTTATAATCCTCGACATAATGAAAAGCTAACGAACTTACTACCAAATCAAATTCATTGCTATTAAAATCGATTTCCTCCATAGAGCCCTGTACATAACGGATCTGAGGTCGTTTCCCTGCCATAGCTAACATTTTCTCTGATATATCTACTCCTGTTACGTGTGAAGCATTGTTATCAATCATATAGTTTGCCATTTCACCAAAACCACAACCCAGGTCGAGAACATTCAAATCTTGTAGAGTTGGAAGCAAACCTCTTATTGCAGGTTGTTCAATAAAGTCATTGTATGTAATTCTTGATTCCCTTAAGTTCTTATACATTTGAAAAAACTCAGAGTTGTCATAAATGTTCTGTTGCATGATCCACCTCCACGATATTATTGATGATGTTTACGAAGCCGGTTGTAATATAGCCAAGTTCGACTAACATATGAGCCAAACATTAGAATTAAGATGGCGTACAAGATCAAATTCATGAGCTGCAATCGATCCAAATTCGAGTAAGTCGATAATTTTATATTTAATATTATGATATACACATATAAAATAGTGAGGGGTAAGAACATGGCTGTATACGTTAAAGCTATACGTCTAGCCAGTTTCAATTGATTTAACTTATCGCTATAAATTCGAGGTTTTACTTCGCCTGGCACATATTCTTGGCCCCATAAGACCCATTTCTGACTCCATGAACTCGAATGATACAGACATACCCAGCCAGAATCCGTGTGAATGTTGAAATAATTGGTATCAGCAGTATTTTGTAAGTCCGCACAATAACAGATCTTACGAGGCTTCCCTTTTTTAAAATAAAAGGCAGTTCCTGTTTTGCCAACTCTGTACAGATTATATCCCTTTTCTTCCATTTCCTCTAGCCACGCCTCAAGACGATCCGGCGCATACATCCATCCAAGCTTCCACTTCATAACAAGTTGACCTGAACTTTTCAGACGTTTCTCTTCATTCTTACTTAACCTGTCTTTCAGAAAGGATGTCCCTTGGCCATTTTTCTTGTTTGGTTGTATGAATTCCCCTGTTAATCTCTTGTTAGTCTTGTTTAATGTGATCAGCGAATATACGGTGAAAATACATAAGATCACGCTAAGCCCTAATGCAGTAGCAGGAATAAAACCATACGGTCCGTTAAAGACATTAAAATGGCCAAACTCGGAAACACTCATGGCTATTGCACTTATCAAAATTACATTGAGGAATGCAACCATTAAATAAATCAATATCCCCATAAAAATATACATGATCTTCTTGTTATGCTTTACGATCCCTTCTCGATCAGGAAATGTTCTTATTTGTTCTAAAGGCAGCCTGTTCATCGTCACAACCCATTTGCCGCTCTGTAACACCTTCGTCCATCCAAAATTTGATAATCCTTTTGAAAGGGACTGATTTGGAACTTTATCAAATACGATCTGATAGGTAGCTGCTTTCGGTTCGCCCTGCTCAAAGTAAAAATATCTAGTTAAACGGTTGAGTCGGATAAGTGCATAGCCTTTTTCCGCCATAGAAGCCAACCAGTCTTCGGTTTTCTGAACATCATAAGTCCAAAAGGGTCTACATACTTTGATGATCATCTACGTCACCTCCATATTTTATAGCATTCTCGTGTAGCTCTTTAAGTCTATTAATCTCCGTAGCAAGAATTAGCATCCCTATGTCTGTTCTTTCGTAAACCGTTTTTCTCTCTTCATCCGCAAAAACAGTAATCATCCCATCTTTTTGCATCTTCGTTAACGTGCCATATACTGTACCAGAGCCTAACAAAAGACGGGCTTTCGTAATTTTCTCCACATGCTTCACTATTCCATATCCATGTCGTGGCTCATCTAAGGATAAAAGAATATAGAATGCCGTTTCGGTCATGGGTACATATTTCTTCAATACTTTCTCAGGGTTCAACATGCCCAGCTCCCTTTATGAATACGTCGAATTCAAATATGTCTTAACGTGACTATATCACGACGTGACATAGTCTGCAATATTATTTCTCGAAAAATAAAAAAAGTGTGTAGAATCGCTTCATCAGCTATTCTACACACTCTACATTCAACTGCTCCAACCTGCCTAACGAATATCTTTTAGACGAATATTACTTCCTAACAAACTCGAATCACTACTTAATCGGAATGACGGGTAATTCTCATCTGCTTCAAGTCGCATCTGTTCATCAAATAAAGACTCCTGTTGCCGGTCAACCAAAAAAGTAAAAGGCTCTTTCTGCACTTGGATATCTGTGTGATGAGGTTCACTAATGATTTGAATTACGATTACGCCATTGCAACCACAGCCCTCTGTATCGAAGAATAATTTAAAATATCCTGGTCGTTCATCAAGGCTTTTTTCTAACTTTTCAATAGTTTGGGAGTTCAATTGTATGAACATAGGATGATCTACTCCTTATTTATAATTGAGCTATTACTTTCCCAAGTATAATTTCATTTACTTCCATCCTCGTGTGACTGCCATCACTTCTATTTTGACAGACATGCGACTGAGGGGAAGACTAAGCCGCCTTCTGCGTTTCCCGTTCGCCACCTAGCTTAAACACGAGAATACCTCCAACAATAACAATCACTCCGACCAACTGCTTCCAAGTAAAAGGAACCTTTTCAAGCCCTAACCAGCCTAGTGAATCCCAGAGCAGTGCAAACCCAAGCTGAGAGATTAATACGATCGAAATCGCATACGTTGGGCCGAGCCGTTTTGTACCTTGCACAAGGCATATTACTACCCCAACCCCGATCAAACCACTGATCCAATACCAAGGCTCCATATTTCTCAAAGTAAATATGCGGTTTCCTTCAACGATAAGACTCATGATAAATGAAGCGAGGAATCCCATCCCTAACACTAAAGTTGTCGTGGCCCAAGATCCAACCTTTTCATTAACTTTTGTATTAAATATATTTTGCAGACTCACGAATGATCCCGCGATAAGCGCTAATATCAAACCAATAATCATAACTTAACTCCTCCATTTATCAACTTTGCACAAGGCCATTAGAATTTCAGTATCACTACGCCAACGATCATCACCCCGATGCCGATGAATTGCGGCAGTCTCATTTTTCTCTTTTCCATTCCAAACCAGCCTTTAATATCGATTAAGAACGTCAGACATAGCTGAGCAATCAATAACGAGGATATTGTAAACGTAACACCGATTTGCTGAATGGCCGTTACTTCACTGAAAATAATTACAGCTGCAAAAGCGCCGCCGATCAAATATAAGGGTTTTACTTGCTTAAATCCTCCCCATTTCCCATCTCTAACGAACAAAAGAATTAGGAAGGACATGATGAACCCTGTTAACTGTGTAATTGTCGCTGCCTGCCAAGTCCCGATATCCTGGCTAATTCGAGCATTTGATACGCCCTGTAGTGTAATACAAGCCCCCGCTAAAAACGCAAATATAATTCCTCTCATTTCTCTCTCTCCTCAACTTCGATCTCTTACATATTAAATAGCAATTCAAGGGTTTAAAAAAGGACATCTGTCCTTAATGAGAAGAAACGTTGCTATGGTCCAACGAACGAGCGTTACACGTAGAAATAAAAAGACCGTCTCAAGCCAACTTGCTGGCTTAAAACGGACTTCAAATACTATATATGGTTGATTATGAGAGCAAATTCTTCTCATGCAATTGATCAAAAATAATTTGGGTAACAACAGACACACGATCCCGATCCTTATAGCTTAACCAAGATAATTCCTCGATTTCGGACGCTGGCTTTAATGTCCCTTCATAATCCGCAATATAACAGGTCATTTTAACTATAACACCTTCTGCTTTACCATGAGCTTCTGCCTCAAACGTGCCAAAATAAGAGACCGTCTCTGTCTTGATCTGAACAGAAATCTCTTCCTCGATTTCGCGCACGAGTGTCTCTTCGTCTGTTTCTCCCGCTTCTCTTTTTCCTCCAGGTAAATAATACATATCTTTCCCTTTGGAACGCGCACATAAGACTTGTCCATTCTCGATATGAATCCAGGCGATTTTATCAATGATTGTAGTCATATTGTTCTCCCCATGCTTTTTTTTCAACAATTATATCATACAGCTGAACGTATACATTTATGCAACGTCAGCTTTAGATTTTTGAACGCGAAGCTTAGATTGAGGTAGGTGATGAAGCAAATAGTATACAGCAACTGAGATAAGCGTCACGAACCCTGCAACTTCGTACATCATACGGTAATCTGTATAAGAAGCAACTACACCCATAATATAAGAACCCGCTCCATACCCCAAATCAAATAACAAGAAAAAGGTTCCATTTGCGCTTCCTCTACGTTCTTTATCGGCTAATTTTAGTGCAAGCGTCTGAAAGCATGGCATAAGTGCGCCATACCCAACCCCCATAATGATGCCTGAGAACATCAGCATGAATCCGGATTTAGCTTGACTTAAGCTAAGCAGACCTACAGCAAAGATCAGAATTCCGGGATAAATGAGAATATGTTCATTATATTTATCGAATACTTTACCGATTAGCGGTCGAAACAGCACAATCATAATCGCAAAGGCCACAAAAAAATAACCGGTAAGCTGTGATTGGTTAATTTCTTTTGTAAAAGAAGCGATAAAACCAGATAAAGAACTATAGGAGAACGCAAGCGTAAATCCGACAAGCGAGATGGGCAGTGCTTTGGGTTCAATGACATCACTCCAGCGAAGACCCTTTCGCATCTTCACAGGTTCCCTAATGGCCTCTTTAACCGTATCCTTCGCTTCTTTGGGCATACGAACGCCTAATGTGAATAACAGCGAAAGCGCAGCAATCACACATACACCTAACAGCAATACATGAATGTTCTCATCTTTCCATAGAAAAAGACCCAAAGCTGGTCCAATGACCATCGCAATGCTCATAAACATACTAAAATAACCGATGCCTTCACCCTGGCGTGAGTACGGGATTAGTGTGGAAGCTATTGTACTTGTCGCTGTCGAAGCAACCGCATAACTCATACCGTGAATGAAACGAATCACCAGAAACAATACAATTCCATTAGCTCCGAAGTATCCTATACAGGCGAGTAGGAATAAGACCAGCCCAATAACCGCCATTTTCTTTTTACCGAATTTATCAACCCATTGTCCTGAAAAAGGACGGATCAATACACCTCCGAGGACATAGATGGTAATGGCTAACCCCATTTGCTGCTGATTCCCGTGCAAGCTTTCCTTCACGTATAACGGGAATGCAGTCGCCAGAATGTAAAAGGTCAGAAACATAAAAAAACTACTCAAACAAACAACAATAAAATTCCGGGTCCAAATTTTCTCTCTAATCACAGCAGACTCTCTCCATCCTACCTATATCTTTTTATATGTTACAATAGTATAGGACCGAAAATTAATTAAGTAAAATACATATTATATGATGGATATATCATATTAGAGTTATGAATAAAGAGAGGTCAATGTTATGGAATTCCTTCAGCTTCAATATTTCCGTGTAGTTGCTCGTCTTGAGCACATGACTAATGCCGCCAAAGAATTAAATGTATCTCAACCCTCACTTAGCAATTCCATCCAACGTTTGGAGAAAAGCTTAGGTGTTCCCTTATTTGAACGCCAAGGCAGAAATTTAAAATTGAACGAATTCGGAAAAATATATCTTCGTCGTGTGGAGCAAGCATTTCTGGAACTGGATGAAGGTCAGCATCAGCTCACGGATATGGCCGGACTTGAACATGGAGTAATATCTATAGCAGTAACACTACCGTATGTATTGCCCACTTTACTAAAAGAGTTTCTTACCCTTCACCCGCACGTTCGGATCATTCAGCGTCAGCTTGGCTCAGCATTAGAAATGAGAAACGATCTGGAGAGTGCAGTGATTGATTTTTGTATATCTTCGACACCTGTTACCGGACCAGACATCGAATGGTTTACCTTAGCAGAAGAGGAATTATGTTTAAGTGTGCCGAAGAATCATCGTTTTGCCAATCGCGAAAGTATTTCTTTGATTGAAGCTGCAGGTGAGAATTTCATTTCTTTGTCTTCTAGATCTAATTTCCGTGAAATTACAGATGCATTTTGCCGTCAAGCTGGATTCGAACCACTAATTGCTTTCGAGCTCGAAGAAGTAAGTGCCGTTCAAACCTTAGTTGAGATGGGGCTGGGTATCACCTTTACTCTCCCTTTAGCCTTAAGCAGGAGAAGTAAAAACACAGAAATCGTTCAATTGAAAATAACCGATCCGTTTTGTCAGCGCACTTTTGGCATCGCCTGGAGCAGAAAACACTTTTTATCGCAAGCGGCTATACAATTCCAGAAATTTGTTGTGGATTTTTTTAGTAAACCTCATGAGTATAGTTAAGGAGAATATGCCATCTTATATCAACCGCAATCACATCTAATAAGCTACTTATACCAAGAGGATTGTAAAGCGTACATGTTTGCATAAATCCCATTGTGATGTACTAAGTCTTGATGATCTCCTACTTCAGCAATTTCTCCATGATACATAACATAGATCGTATCAACATTCTTCGCCCAACCCAAGCGATGTGAAATAAAAATAGCTGCTTTATCTTGGCAGATTTCTAATAATTTCGTATAGATCTCCATCTCGGCATTCGGGTCAATCGCAGAAGTAGGTTCATCGAATACTATAAGCTCCGCATCATTGTATAACGCGCGGGCAATCGCCAGCTTTTGCCATTGTCCACCTGATAGCTGCCTGCTTCCTTCTACTAATTGCCCCAAATTCACATCTAATCCGCCTAATTCATGGAGCAAATCTATCAGCTCACATTGTTCTAGAACCCTTAGTATTTTAGCATCATCTGAAGGTGTATTCGCATCGCCCAATAGGATATTTTCTCTTAGTGTCAGTTCAAACTTTACAGCATTCTGGAATACGACGGACACCTTTCCGTGAGGTTCTAAATGACCCTTCCAGCAAATCGTTCCGGAGCTTGGTCTATATTGAGCTAACAACATTTTAATCAACGTAGATTTCCCTGCTCCATTTTCACCGACGATGGCTATTTTCTCACCTGGCTTTATGGTCATATTGATGTTAGATAAGACATTCTTGTTCGATTTGGCGTATTTAAAATAGACATTTGAAACGCTAATTGGGAGCATAGCATCAGTTGAATTATTGATGTTATTTTTGCGAAAATCCCTGTTCTTATATGTAAGTACTTCATTTAAGTCATATAATTTGCTACTGCTGATGTAAAGCTTGCTTAATGGCCAGGTCAAACTCATAATCTTACCACCACTCGATAACAGCGCTAGAAATAACACCGAAATTGTTCCAATTGTAACTGTATTAGAATCCCCCATTTTGTTTAACAGGTACACTAGAACTACAAAGATAGCACTCGTCTGGACCATACCCACGACCATCCCTGTTTTGATCTCGAATTTTCTGGCGCTAAATCTTTTATTATGCTGCTTCTTCATAATCATTGCCCAGAGATTTGTAAAATAAGAGATGGAGTTATACATTCGCATTTCTCTAATCGCATTAGGGTCTTCCAAAGTGTTAGCAAGATAGTCACCCATTCTTCCATCAAAGGTGAGCTCTCTTCCTGTTCTTCTCACTTTAATTTCCGTAAATAATCGAATGGATAAGGTAGTCACGATCATTAGTGTTACTACGAATGTGACCAAGAAATAACCACTTGTCGCCGACAACCAGATGATGCTTATTAATCCTGAGATAATTCCTACACTCGATACCAAAAAACCTGTAATCCCTCTAAATCTTCTCCAACTACCTTTTTAGCTCTTTGCAGTTTATTTCCAAACTCTTCATCATCAAAATCCTCAAAATCAACCCGGTTTGCAATATCTATCAATTCGGATTGAAAAGCTAGGGTTAGTTCCGCATTCATTCGATTCTTCATCATGTTGGTTATGCTTAATGAACAAGCTTGTACGCCATGAATCACAACAAACCATAGAATAGGGAGCAGGGTCATAACACCGCGAGCCACACCGTTGATGATATTCACTTGGACAGCGTAAGAATAAAAAGTTAATAATCCACTGATTATAGGGACTATGATAGTGATCGTTGAGGTCATCGGACTTTTTTTAACCATTCTCATGAGTATTATTACAAAATTAGATATGTCAGACTTCAGCATGAATCGCTCCTTTCTCATACATATAAAGAGGACTGGCGATTAAACATCTTTTTGTATTTACCATCCACCCTCATTAATTCATCATGTGTTCCACTTTCCACGATTTCTCCATGCTCAAACAGAAAAATTCTATCGACGAATTTGGACATATACAGCCGATGAGTCACAATTATGGAAGTCTGCTGTTCTCCTAATTTCATAAAAGTATCAAACGCCTGTTGTTCTGCATAAGGATCCAAGGCAGCAGTCGGCTCATCAAAAATCATTAGAGCACCGTCATTGAGATAGGCTCGCGCAATTGCAAGTCTTTGCCACTGCCCCCCAGATAAATCTATCCCTCCAAACTGAGGACCTACTAAGGAGTCCAACGCAACACCATAATGATCAGCCTCTGCTGTTCTCATCGCGGATAATAGTCTTGAATCGTCATGAATAGTAGCCATATTACCTAACGCAATGTTTTCTCTAATTGGTCTTTGTAACTTAATGAAATCCTGAAAAACAACTCTGGTATCCTGTGTCACATTATGCGCTAAGACTTCATGCGCACCTTTAAACCACTGGATGTTTCCAGCTGTTGCAGGATACAACCCTAAGATCAACTTAACAAGCGTAGATTTACCCGAGCCATTCTCACCTACAAAAGCAATTCGTTCACCTGGATGAATAGTCATGTTTATATTACTAAGGGTGTTATTGGCGTTGGTCGGATATCTAAAAAACAACTGGTGAACTTGGACCTTCATCGGATCCGTGTTTCTATTTGAGTTCACCTCCTGATCTCTAAGTACCTGCTCTTCCAAATCTAAATAAGACGTATAATCCTCGTACCGTAAACGACTCTTCACCAAATCAGCGTAAACTCTTGTGAATGCAGGAATAACGATGAATAATTGACTGGATATCTGAAGTAATAACACAAACAGTCCAGCGCTCTGTCCGCTACTTCCAATCGTGATCGCCAAAATGGCAATCGTTGTCCCATTTAATAAGATCATGATTAAGCTTTGGGAGAAGTTGAGGCTTTCAGAATAAATAACCTTACGGTGCATTTGTTTGAAGTTACTCTTAAAGCTCTCTTTCATTGAGGAAAACAAATAGGAGGACATTCTATACATGCTTACTTCTGGAATCGTATTTCTATTAACTAACAAATCAACTAAATAGTTGATCATACGTATAGAGGAGGTTTGATCCGCTGAAATGGACTCTACTTTCTGTGACATTCGCTTCATAAGATAAAGCTGTAGAATCTGCACCCCTAAAATAATCAAAGCCAGAATATAGAAGCCATAAACAGATAAGACAACCATTAACGCAACTAATGTTATTAGGTGAACTGTTACGCTCGTCCATAGGTCTAACAGATCAATCAAAGAAAGTCGTTTCGCTTTTTCTCTTTTAGTTTTTGTAGTGGGGTCTTCCAAAAGTGCCGTAGATAATTTAGAAGTCTTTTCCAAAATACTATGTTCCAGTTCATAGATACAAGTGGATGTTAAATTGGTGATAGAAATGGCTCGAAGAGAACTATTAATGCCCGCGAGATATACCATTAGGATAAGCAAACTCACTAATAACAAAATATGTTGGTAGGCGTTAGGATTGAAGTTCTGAATGAGGTCGACCACATATTTCGTTGTGAACAATTCTGCAAAAAGGATTGGGGCACTCAGTAAGTTAGTGATAAAATATAAAAGTGAGTTTCTTCTGTCTTTCACATATAATAGTTTTACAACATAGAGAAAGTCAGGCAGGCAGCATCTCTCCTTATAAGTGTATTCCATTCTGTAAACACTTTCATTGTTTAGATGTGGAAACCGATTATAACGTTTAATGATTATAATTGGAAGAGGTAATTTTCGAAATAACCAAATGAACAGGAGTGTACATTCATGAAACTTCAATTTAACTTATTCCCGGGCGGATTGCCCAAGGCGCTCACCATGAGCTATGATGACGGACAAAAACACGATATTCGCTTGGCGGAGATTTTTGATCAATATGGGATTAAAGGAACTTTCCATTTAAATAGCGCTATGATAAACGCACCCGGGTTCTTATCTTCTGCTGATGTTAAACATTCGCTCAAAAACCATGAAGTATCTGCCCATTCCGTTACCCATCCACATCTAGAGCGTCTACCTTTACCTATGGTAATCGATGAGCTGTTCGAAGATCGTAAGCGACTGGAGAAACTAGTAGATTATCCGGTACGAGGCATGTCCTATCCCTACGGTACATATTCTCAGGAGATCATTGCTCCTCTACAGTCTGTTGGGATTGAATATAGCCGAACTGTCCATTCTACCAAACAGTTTGATATGCCTTTGAATTTCATGGAGTGGCATCCAACATGTCATCATATAGAAGATCTGCATCACGTATGGGAGCGATTTACAATGGAAGGGCCATCCCAGAAATTGAGACTCTGTTATGTTTGGGGTCATAGTTATGAATTTGCACAGCAAAACAATTGGGAGCTTATCGAATCCTTTTGCCAACAAGCAGGTGGACATTCGGATATTTGGTACGCTACCAATATAGAGATTTATGATTACGTTGCTGCGCTATATTCACTGAAAATGAGTGCTGACAAAACGGTCATCCGGAACAACTCGGCTATAGATGTCTGGGTATCCGTAAATGATCAACCTGTTCAGATTAAGGGTGGAAGTACGATGATGATGAAATAATCCAAAATACAAAAAAGAGCGATTTTAAACATCGCTCTCTTTTTACTTATTACATAAAAGTGATTGAAATTAATTTGTTTGAAGTGTAAATGTCACTGTTTTTGTTTTTTCCTCAAGGATTGGAGTATAGGTGAATGTCATTACATTCCCTTTGCGACTCTTCAACACTAACATTCTGGTCAATACATATGGATCTCTGCCATCATTTACTCTATCCCATTCTTTACGATCCTCACTGGTAATGAGTTGTTCGCTGAGATTGATGATTTTCCCACTGCTGCTATAAACCAAATATAAGTGTGTCGTATCTAATAAACGTATGAGCGCCACATCTTCCGCAGCATACTCCACTATGAAATCTCCAGTTGCTCCTGTTAACTTTTCCATCTCAAATAACTTGCCCAAACCGCCATCCTTAGAAATATATTGCACATTCTTCCCATCGGTCATATACACCTGAGTGGAAGGCACTTGTGGTGCATGGATATAAGCCGAGTTGTTGTAATGATAGTCCATTTGCTTGAGAATAGTGCCCGCTTTGACCAATACTTGATAACTGCTATTGAAATCCGTGAACATGGCATAATGATTGTCCGTCAACTGGAGTAGGTCCGTACCATTGGCCATTTTTTTAATCTCAAAAGCGTAGTTGTACGCAGATTCCTTAAAAGGTAGTTGCCCAATAATTACGGGTTTTCCAGCTGACGTAGCACGGTAATACAAATTTCCGTTTTTCTGAGATATCCAATAGGATCTTCCATCTACAGAAGCAGAAACCAATTTAGCTTCATCTACAATTTGGATAACGCCATCCGTTTTATTAAGCCCCGCTTTACCTCCAAGTACACTGACCGCTGAGACCAATGGCACATACACCGTGCCTTTTATAATACGCGGGGATGTTGTTAAGGTCATTACCGCCCCGTTCACTTTTGACTTTACAGTACCGGCTGTGAAGATAACCTCACGCTCAGGACGAACAAGCTTGGCCGTTTGGGATGATTGATCCCAAGATAATGTATACCCCATAGCATCTGCGAGTGATTTCAGGGGCACAAAAGTTGTATTCTCCGTGATCACCTGTTTACTGCTGATTCCGATTTCTTTATAGTTGAATTGAATTTGCTTTTCTGCTTGGGCTGATACCGATCCATACCCCGTACTTAAAATCAAAACAGTCAAGATTCCTAACGTTACCTTCCATTTATTCATTTCTTTTCGTCTCCCTCGGCTTTAAATTATATGTAATTAGACGGTATATTTTGGAAAAAGTTTCTTGTTTTCGCTTTAGGCATAAAAAAGACCTGATCCACAGTAGTTTACCGTAGTCAGGTCTTCTGTCTTTTATAAAGCAATCTTAACTCCTAGCAAACTCATAAAACGCCAAAGCGTCTCCCCATGTCGGGAATCCAGCTTGTGCTAATTTATCACTGCCTCCACCTTTTCCATTGTAGGAACTGAGATGCTCTTTGAAAAAGGCTCCACAGGAGACCTTCGCGCTGCCATTCTGTGCAAATACAACTTTATTCTCTGCAGAAGTAGCCAACAATACCGGAACATCACTTTTGGCAGTCAGCTTATTCGCTAAGTTTTGTAAATCTTTCAGCGATTTATCCTCGAACACTTTAGCGATCTGCTTTCCTTCTAGTTGTGTTAAAAGTTCCTGTACGACATAATCATCATTTTTCTCTTTAAGAAGGTTATTTTCAGCCTGCAGCTGCTTTTGTTCATTCTCCCATTTTTCAATGCGATCGATGATTTCATCTTTTCCCGTCTTCAATTTGGAAGATAATGTTCCTAGGATGTGCTGTGTGTTATTAAATTCCGCTAGAGCACGGTATCCACATTTAAAATAAATCCGTGTATTCCCTTTTATTTTCTCTGTTTTCAGTAGCTTAATCATACCAATCTCACCTGTTGCAGATACATGTGTACCACCGCAAGCGTTATATTCAACATCTTTGATCTCTACAATCCGGATATTCTCCGTCACCGTTGGCTGTTTGACCAGTTTAAGCTGTGAAGCCTCATCCCCTGTTACAAAATAGCTAAGGATGTTATGGTTCTGGTAAATCTGCCGATTAACCTCCCACTCTATGGAATGAAGTTGTTTAGGCGACAGTTCTGGCGCTTCAATATCAATAGTGCAATAATCCTCACCCAAATGAAAGCTTAGAGTCATAAACTGGTACAAGTCGAGACAGGTGGCTGAGAGCAAGTGTTGTCCACTATGCTGCTGCATATGATCAAATCTTCTCTTCCAATCGATTTGACAAGTGACGGATAAATCATCAGGCAGACGTTCCAGCTTATGCAGGACAAGATCTTCCTCACTGATTACATCAAGTACCGGGATATCCCCAACAGTCCCTAAATCACAAGGTTGCCCACCGCCATGCGGATAAAAAGCCGTCTCCTCCAAAATAACATAGAGTCCATCTTCTCGTTCTATGGTTTCAGCGATACAAGTCTCCCAATCAGTAAGGTATGTAGAATTGTAGTATAGCTTGTTGGTCATATATGTATCCCTCTCTTTTATACGTTTTCAGCACATTAAGCTTATAGTATCATATCGGATTTCAAAGACAAACTGCACAATGAAAAACGCCTTACGGCGCTTTTGGAAGGAATTCACTCTTTTGTTCTACTTTCAGTTGTCTTCTACCTTGTACATCAGTAATCCTGATCTCTCATCCAAGAATTCCGCTATCATACTCTAGAACCATTACCCTTGTTCAAGGAAAATAATGCCCTAGACTGCTGCTTATTTATTAAAGTATCGTTTTTCGTCAGCTCAAAGACTTGTCTGAGATCGGAATAAAATGCTGCCAACGACGACACAAATTTCAAAATAGGTGGACTCCGCGTCTACCGGAAATTTTCTACCACTCATGCAGAAAAGCATTTAGCGTAGGGGCTCTCTGCCGAGCAAGCGCTTCACAGTG
>NZ_NFVA01000184.1 GCF_002264395.1 Paenibacillus sp. VTT E-133291 | reverse complement strand
GTTGGTGTCCTGGCTTACCTGTCTTATTTTTGTTTGCAGGCGCTCGACTTCCTCTACGTTAAATGTAAGCTTCTTTGCTGGCATAGGCTCCTCCTTAACCCAAATTTCAAGTACTACAGTTCATTTCTAAAAAACTAGATAGGATTAAGGGTTGTAATATCCTCGCTTCACCTTTATCAACCCATTTTAGATATACACCTCTATCTACAAGATCCATACCTAACTGCTCAATTTTGTAGTCCTTGTTGTAACATTACTTATACACATCTGCTAACTCACTCCTGTTAACCGTTTTAATATATTCGCCACCTTTGTATTGCGCATAGATATTCTCTTTCACTGTATCCCTACTTCACTTTTATAATGGTTCCTAAAATAGTTTACAGATGACAAGTTATGCTTTATGTAATTCAATATATTGCCAAATATATTAGATGTATCCTTTTAATATCGGATTATTATCCCGAAAATTATATATATGATTACAGTGAGGTTTATCTAGATTTGTATTTCCTACATGTTCAGCCCTACTAAGACTTTTTTTGAAATTACCGGACTATATTTTTGGTCAAACCAGTCAGCATAAAAGAAATTCAAACCTTTATATTTCGACTGGTCGTCATCAGTTAGTTTTTACTATGTAATCATCGTTGCAATAGGCAATTATGTTGTTGATCTTTTTACCGACCTTACTATTGTTATTAAACTCTTCATCTTAAATCTCCTGATTCATGACTTTCTTACCCTAACTATCGCTCAAGGGTATCCTACAGTTCCCAATAAATTTTGAAAAAACCGCAATAAAATAAAGATAACAAAAAACAGGCCAATCATGATGATCTCTGACCATAATCGACCTGTTCTATGTAATCGAATCGCGTTATTCAAGTTATAAAATCAAAGCATTTGATGTGTGCAATCTTTATATACAAGTTATATGTATTATGGTTGAATGATGGATTCATTCCCGCACTGGGTAGCCCCCAAATTAAGGAAAGGAAACCACTCCCCACTCACCTTAAGAAGCGAATGACGTTGTATCTGGAAAAATCCCATCGCCTTCTTTAAGTATTCTAATTAGTTTTGAAGCCGCAGAAAAATAATAGAAATTAGTAGTCGTATCTGGGACCTGTTCAATCTCTTCAGGTTCTCCATTAACTTTGTTCAGCCTTAATTTTCCTAATCTATCTTTATCAGGACCAAATTTATATATTACAAATTCTTCTGCTTCTTCTTCTTTCATCAATAAAACGTAAGCAGCCATGCTTATCTCCTCCTCGTTCTTCAAACACGCTATCTGACAAGTTATAATACTTTTGAGCTTCTGTATGTCCTTGTTCGTAGGTAGCCCCATATTTTTTCATGTACTTAGATTTAAACAGCTCATGATTGAGTAATAAGATGTCATTCTTATTATAGTTCCCTTTCATAAATCGTTCCCACACCAAAACTTGTAGATAATTCGGATCAAACACTATCTGGTCGTCACCAGATTGCATTCGTACATCGTAGTCAACGTTACAATGTTCTAATAAGTTGCGAATGATTTGAAAAAATGCAAGAAAGCGATCATAACAAAAAACAAGCCAATCATGATGGTTTCTTAACCATAACCGACTTGTTTTATATAACGCTTAAGCTTTAATTAGGTTATATTTTTCGAGCATTACTGTACGTACAAACGAAATGGCTAAATCTTTAAAGGGGTATTACATGGGTTATATGTGTTATAAGTTGAATGATGGGTTCATTCGGCACTGGGTAGCCCCCACATAATTGTTCGTAGCCACACCTATACAACACTAAAATTAATCAGCTTTCAGACCTAAGATGTATTCTACTCTTGATTTTGTAGAATAGCTTGTTTCTCTGATTGTATATTCACTTTTATTATTAATTAATTCTTTACAGATTTGAATATCTTGTAACAACTTTTCAATATCATATTTATCTATATATTCTTCAAATTTAGTGTTTTTGAGATAACTATCCAGTTTATAATATATAAAATCAGCAATTTCTTTATATTTCAAACTCTCTATTGTAATAGAAACAAAATATAATGTTTTAGTAAACAAACTATCGTTTACTATTCTCCAATCCTCTTCCAAAGTTTTTGCTGAAACCTGCGCCACATTTAAACCTTCTTCTTCAATATATTCTTCAAAGTCTAAAACTATAGATGACTTTATTGATTCATAACTTGTCATGTTCATATCATCAGTCCTTATTTCATATTTTTAGAATAGACATTTAACTCAATATTTGGGAACTTACGTCTAAATTCCATAATTAAATTGGAACAACTTTGACATGCATCTAGTTCTGTAAACAAATCAATTTGCCCTTTAACATTAGGGTCTTTTATTTGAGAAGCAATATCTTCAAGAATCTTTGCCTCCGTATCATTAAATCTTGGAAATTCATCATCAACATAGGTTTCCAATGACTTATCAACTTTGGAAGAACTAAAATCTCCAACATTACTACCAACGCTATCAGATGAATGAATCTGACTGTGTGCTTGAAATTCTTTTTTAATACCAGGAATGCTTACATCTGCCACTGCGACATTCCCACTACTTAACTTTCTTAGTTTTCTATCAAGTTTATCTCTCTGTGTTTTTGAGAGATTTTTGTATTCGTCGGAATTTCTTATTTTTTCTATTTTTCTGTTAATATCGTCTCTAACATTTTGAGTCTTCTCATTTAAGCTATCTATTGTCCGATTAGGTAATTTATTTTCACCCATCCCCTCGAGAGCCTGTTTCTTCTCTATCTCTTTAAGTAACTCCTTCTCTTTCTTTAAATACTCGCCGTAATTTGAGGTTTCTCGGGCGGCTTTACTTTCCCCAATGTTCTCCAATACTTTCTTTCTGATCTCTTCAAAATTGGGTACCTTTATCTTCGACAGCTTCCCACTCACAAATCTCATCGTACTTGCAAGTACTTTGCTTCCCGCCCTGATCGCTACATCTCCCGCACCTGCAATTACGGTATTAACTCCAACCGCACCTATCCGTTCTCCTAAGCTTTGCTTTCCATCATCCCGATAATCATTAATGGTATCAAATGCTTCTCCTATCGTACCACTGATTGCACCCGATACCATGGATTTCAATAAAGTTGGTGAGAATTTCCCTAACATGCCTGGGGTCTTTACTGCTTTTAAATACTTAAACGGTAGTCCTATGCTGATTAGTTGCCCTGCAAATTGCCCAGCCTTTTTCCCGTACGGATCGTCCATAGGATCTACATAACCCTTCGGTTTCGGTCCTACAATCCAATCGGTGATCGTTCCTGCCATTCCAAACGACGCCGTATCGATGGCATGGGTCAGGATACTACTTCCACCCTCTAAAATATTGGCAATCGTCTGGTTTCCAACGCCACCGCTTAGTCGGCGGTTTTTATCCGCCGCTTCCTTCTCACTCTTCTCATAATAAGCCTTTATCTCTGCATATCTCCGATCCTGCTCCTCTATCGACAGTTCGAACCAGTATGTACCTTGCAATCGCTTGATTACTTCAGGATTATTCCGATTTAAGATATCCTCATCCGAAACAAAATCATGTGGGTCATATGATCCTATCGTAGACTGTGGCTTCATCATTGCCAATTGTTGCTTCGCCCAGCCCCTCTTCGTGCCTTTCTCCATCGACATTCGTAGCAGAAATGCATATTTTTCATTCTCCATAAGTGGTACACTTTTGGTGGTAATCGACGGATCATAATCACACGACTTGACCGCCGCCTGCTTGAAATAGCCGCTTAGATCTTTCCCCACTTGGTACTGAACTTCGTCTATACCCAGGGATTCCAGCTTCTTGCGTGCGTCTTCCGCCAGCTTATGCATTGCATCCATTTGCGCTTGG
>NZ_NFVA01000006.1 GCF_002264395.1 Paenibacillus sp. VTT E-133291 | reverse complement strand
AGATTACCATATGTTATAAAAAATGGATATCGCACTTTTATTCACTTCACAGGAATCTCAATCACTTTATTGTATGCCTTCAAATAGTGCATTCCTTCTATTAGTAGTGACTCAGGCACTGTTTGTGTATCAAATAATAAAGTTCGTTCTTTCATTAGTTTGCCATCCACTTGCTTTGTCTCTTTTTGATTGATCGTTGTTTTTAAAGGTGTACTCTCATTGCTCGTTTCTATAGACACACCATCCAGCATTACATCATCATCAGAAGAGATTGTTATTTCGATGCCTTGAGAAGTTCTGGAGATATCCTTTAACCATAATTCTTTATCACCCAACATAAATGGCTTATCACTAAGAGAAGTCAGGGAATACTTTTCGTCCAGCTTTTGATATCCAGGAAACTCTTTAACGACTAGCTGTATGGAATGTAGCTCCTTAGGCAATGTGTCGAAGCGAATATCAAATGTTCTTCCACCTAATGAGGTTTGATTACCACTACCCAAGATCTCTACAGGTGTTCCATCGACAATTAATTGTATCCCATGTAATCCAAGCTGCACTCGATCAAAATTATCGACATCCAGCTTCCCTTTTATTACAGTCATCGTTGGTGTAGCTGTGATTGATTTAAAGGTAATCGTACCTTTGTCGACTTTTATCTTTTTATTGATCGATTGTTTAATCTGAGTTTCCATGGCCTCATTGGGGTTATAAGGGAACGTAACTGTCCCTTCGCTCATCTGGCCGTTCTCTTTTAGCTGCTGCCAAAAGTGTAACGTTAGTTTTTTTGAAAATGGATTTACGCTGTCAAATGACATCTGTCCTTTAATCTCCGTATGCCCTCCATTAATCAATGAAGTCCCACTTACTACGTTTGAATCAGTTAAAAAACCACTTATTTTTGAGGGTCTAAAAGCGTCTACAGACCTATCCTCTAGTCCATTGGGGTTAGTTAACGTGTAATACATAATGAATTGATTGGCGTCCGCCATAATTCCGTTAATGGTAAGTTCCGTCCCATCTACTAACGTAGTCTTCTTGTTGACGTTTTGTCCCATCCCTTTTTCATTTAGCTGTTGTAAAGTTGTGTCATTTAGCAATTCATCAAAGCCAAAAAGCTGCTTGCCATAATAAGCAAAAGCATTGTAGTTTTGTCCAGAGATCACTGTCACCAATAAAACAACCGCCGCAACCTTCCAAATCGGTGCTATTCTTTTCGTTCTTTTTGCGGGAGCCGAATTCAAAGCCTTTCTTAATCTCATTTCTAATTCTTCAGGTGCGGTAATGGACGCTATGCGTGTCTTCTCATCAGCTAATCGCTCTTCGACATTATTATTCATCAACATCACCTCTGAACTGATTTTTGAGCGTTTGTAAACCATGGTAAATTCTTGATTTAACTGTTCCTATCGAAACCTTTGTAATGTCAGCTATTGTTTGATAATCGAGATCATGAAAATATTTTAATTGAATCGCTTCTCTCTGATGCTCATTTACTTGTAACAATAAGGTCTCCAACTCCATTTGTTGTTCACTTCTGCGATAAGGATCCTTGCTACTCACTATTTGGCCTATTTCCCTATTGTCAACCTTACTCCAATCCTCTAACAGCACCAGCTTGCCGCGCTTATGAAGTAGTCGTTTACAGCCATTCACTAAGATCGTCTTGCTCCAGCTATAAAATGCTTCCTCTTTCTTTAGTTGACCGATCTTTTCATAAAGTGTGACGATCATTTCATCCATGGCATCCATGGCATCATGCGGATTCTTCATATAGCTGAAAGCAAGCCTATAATAAACGTCTTTTTCAGACATAATTAAGTGGAGCAAGGCTTCTTTATTTCCCTTCTTAGCTTTTTTCACCCATCGAGCGACATCCATACCTTCACCTCTCTCCCCTATAAGAGTTTGGAATACCTTAAAAAGTTCATTTTTCAAAAGCTTTTTTTATAATATGTATGGTTTCATTCACCCAAATGTAATATTAAGGAAAATAAGCCTCGTCTATACCCCAATCTAGTTGATTTTAAACACTTCAATGTAATAGAATGAACTAATCTAAAAGAAAAGGATGGGCACAAGAGATGCCGTTTAAAGAACCACGTACACTCAGTAAAAGATCTCTATTATTTTTCTCTCTCATTATGCTAGTTAAAAGTTATTTTGCTTGGTATTTTCTCTTTGAAGATGGGCCTACTTGGACCACATGGCTTAAAGAAATCCCTTTTATACTTTTAGTCTTTTGCTTGATTGAATGGTTCGCAACGAAACGAAAAATGGCCATCTACATGCTGGTCAATGTGTTGATTACTACTCTATTTTTCTCACTCATTGTATATCATAATCATTTTGGCATCATTGCTACTTCACAAGTATTAGATCAGGTCAAACAAGTAGGAGCCGTTAAGAAAAGTATTTTCTCGGTCCTTCGTCCGCAATATATGCTTATTTTCGTGGATATCATTGTCATTGGTTTGATCATGTTTAGAAAACAAAAGGCACTTAACTGGAAAAAAGCCATGTCGCGTAAAAGTAACCGGAAAGCGGTTGCGATCTTGTTCTGTATTTCCATCGTCATTTGCGCAATGAATATTTTTCCTAACCGAGCCAGTATGAACGAAACTGTTAAAGCCGAGCAAATGGGCATTCTCAATTATGAAGCTTATTCTCTGCTAGCCAATGAAGAAGAAGAACAAATTGATGTCTCTGAGATTACACAAGCAGCGATA
Organism: Paenibacillus sp. VTT E-133291; assembly: GCF_002264395.1. Taxonomy (GTDB): domain Bacteria; phylum Bacillota; class Bacilli; order Paenibacillales; family Paenibacillaceae; genus Paenibacillus_AQ; species Paenibacillus_AQ nitricinens. The sequence continues at coordinate 126,346 of NZ_NFVA01000006.1, read as the reverse complement.
AATGAAACTAAAGGAATTCAAGCTACCTCTAATCCAGTTTTATTTGGAGCGGCCAAAGGAAAGAACCTCATCATTATTCAAATGGAGTCTTTCCAGAACTTCTTAATCAATCTTAAGATTGATGGAGTAGAGGTCACACCAAATATGAACAAGCTTGCGGCTAGCAGTTACTATTTTCCACGTTTCTACCAACAGGTTGGACAAGGAAACACTTCTGACGCCGAATTTATTGTAAATACTTCTTTCTATGTTCCACCTGATGGCCCAGCCACTCAAATGTATGCGCCTAAAGAGCTTCCAAGCTTACCCAAGCTACTTCAAGCGCAGGGTTATGATACGGCAACCTTCCATACGAATGAAGTCGACTTTTGGAACCGTGGTGAGCTTTATAGTGCATTAGGATTTAATCGTTACTACGATAAGGCTTACTTTAGTGAAGAGGACACTGTATTTTACGGAGCATCCGATGAAGTATTGTATGAGAAAACAGCCGCGGAGCTAGCAAGAATGGATCAGAAGGATCAACCTTTCTACTCTCACGTCATTTCGATGTCAGCGCATAATCCATTCACCATTCCAGAGGATAAATACAAAATGACCCTTCCAGAACGATATGAAGGAACGTTAGTCGGAAACTATATTCGAGCTCAGAACTATGCTGACTATGCACTTGGTCTTTTTATCGATGAGCTCAAACAAAATGGGGTATGGGATAACAGCTTGATTGCATTGTACGGAGATCACCGCGGACTTCCTATTTTCTCTCTAAAAGAGGATGATCAGGTCTTATTGCAGGAAATCCTTGGTCATGAATATACGGAACGCGAATTGATTAATATTCCTTTGATCTTATCAGCGACGGGGATTACAACCCCAAGTGTTAAAGAACAGCTAGGCGGACAAGTGGATATTTTACCGACCGTATCTAATTTATTGGGTGTTTCTCTTGCGGATCATATTCATTTCGGACAAGATTTATTGAATCAATCGACTTTTAACCTACTTCCTCAACGCTATTATTTACCAACAGGTTCTTTCGTAAATAATGAAGAGCTCTTCCTATCTGGCAGTGGCTTCGAGGATGGTCAGCATTATACCTTATCTGGCGATGGTGACCACGCGCAACAAACTACCGAAGATGAGTTCAATCGTGCGTTAGAGCTTCTCCATCTATCAGATAGCTATGTAACACAGTTACCAGATAGAGTAATTGAGGAAAAATAAGCTTATATACACCAAAAACACTGCACTCACCAAATCGGCGAATGCAGTGTTTTTAAATAGCCATTTACTTATTCTTTTACGACCAGTTTTAGAGGTGCGGCAATCAGTTTCTCAACCGTCTTGCCATCTAATACGTCTTTCGCTGCTTGAATCGCTAACTGTCCAATTAATGCAGGCTGCTGAGCAACGGTTCCTGTGAGTTTACCCGCCTCAATGGATTTAAGTGCATCTTCATTTCCATCAAAACCGATGACAGGAATATTCTTACCTGAACTCTGAATCGCTTCTATAGCACCAAGAGCCATTTCATCATTATGAGCGAAAACCGCTTGTACATCTGGATTCCCTTGGAGCAGGTTCTCCATAACGGTCAACCCTTTCGTACGGTCAAAATCGGCAGTTTGCTTCGCAATTACCTCAAGCTGCGTGTCGGCAATTTCATGGAACCCTTTCCCGCGTTCACGGGTAGCTGATGCTCCCGGCGATCCTTCTAGTTCAATAACCTTTGCACCTTTTCCAAGCTGCTCTATAATATATTCAGCTGCCATTGATCCACCTTTTACATTATCAGAGGCAACAAGGGCTTTAATATCGCCCTTATCTGCAGAGCGGTCTAAAGTAACCACTGGAATATTTAGACTGTTAGCCGTCTGAACAACCGTCGAGATCGCTGAGGAGTCTACCGGATTGATTAACAGCGCATTTACACCTTTTTGCATTAAATCTTCAACGTCATTACTTTGCTTGGCCGAATCATTCTGCGCATCGATAACGAGAACCTCCATACCAAGCTTTTTAGCTTCTGCCAAAACTCCATCTTTAACAGATACAAAGAACGGATTGTTCAAGGTAGATATGGATAATCCAATCTTCATATTCCCTGGACCCCCGCCGCTGTTAGGCTTAGCCCACTCTGGAGGCTCTAAGGAACAGCCCGTCATAAGAATCAAGAGTAAGGAAGTAAAAATTAATGTGAGCTTTTTCATGTGGAATCCCCCTTATACGGCTTTCTTACGGTCTATGAGTACAGCAATCGCAATAACGATCCCTTTAACTACCATTTGGTAAAATGATGATACGCCGAGCAAGTTCAAGCCATTGTTCAGAATACCGATAATAAGAGCACCAATTAATGTGCCTACGATACGTCCACGGCCACCGGTTAAGCTCGTCCCCCCTAATACTACTGCCGCGATCGCATCCAACTCATAGGATGTACCTGCAGTTGGTTGTGCCGAGTTCAATCTAGAGGTCAAGATGGCGCCAGCCAATGCTGATAACATACCCGTTAAGGAATAGATCATTATTTTGATGCGGTCTACTTTGATCCCTGAAATAATGGAAGCTTTCTCATTCCCCCCAATAGCATACGTTTTACGGCCAAATGGTGTTTTATGCAGTACAATCCACAAGACAGCGAATACGATAATCATCGTGATAGCAGGTACAGGTATTCCTAGTAAATATCCACGACCAAACAATTGGAACGTCATGCTGTCCCCGAGACCTGTGATCGGATTACCGTCCGTGTATACAAGCGTTAATCCGCGGAAAATAGTCATGGTCGCGAGTGTAGCAATAAAAGGCGCCATTCTGCCTTTCGTAATCATCAGTCCGTTGACCATCCCCATCAGTCCACCCGCTAAACAACCCACAACAATAGCTAAGATTGGATCCCAGCCTGACAACATCAAGTTGGCAGTGAAGGCACTGGATAAAGCTAGAATAGACCCTACTGATAAATCGATACCACCCGTTAGAATAACAAAGGTCATCCCAAAAGCGATTAGCGCATTAATTGCGACTTGTCTAAGCAAATTCAGGATATTAAGGGGTTCCATAAAGCTTGGGTTCAGCACGGTTACGATAATAATTAGAATGATTAGCCCTAGTAATGGCCCTAATTTCTGCGTGATTTGCCCGATTTGGAAACCTTTTTTCACACTCTCATCTTTGATAGTAGTCATTACTATTGCCCCCCTGTAGCTAACGTCATGATTTTTTCTTGCGTAGCTTCTTGTTGTGAAAGTTCTCCACTGATTTCCCCTTCATGAACAACTACGATGCGGTCACTCATCCCTAGTACTTCAGGAAGTTCTGAGGATACCATAATAATGGCGACGCCACGTTCCGTTAATTCGTTCATAAGTTGATAGATTTCCCTCTTAGCCCCAACATCGACGCCGCGTGTAGGCTCATCAAGGATAAGAACACTGAGGCCAATACCAATCCATTTGGCGATCACTACTTTTTGTTGATTACCCCCAGATAAATTCCGGACCAAAGTCGATGATGATTGTGTCTTAATGTGCAGCCGTTTAATAAGCATGTCCACGAATTCTTGTTCCTTCTTAGCATTGATTACACCTTTAGGGGCGAAGTCATATAAATTCGTAAGTACCATATTATCTCGAATAGAGAAATCCAGGATTAACCCCTCATCTTTTCGGTCTTCTGTTACAAAGCCGATTCCAGCTTGCATAGCGTCATTAGGATTCCGAATGGTAATCTTCTGTCCCTTCACCCAAATCTCACCTTGGTCTAATGATTCTAATCCGAATAAGGTTCTCATCATCTCTGTACGTCCAGATCCCATTAATCCAGAGAATCCTATAATTTCACCAGCTCGTACAGAGAAATTAGCATTTTTAAATTGCCCTTTCTTTGAAGCATTCTTAACTTCAAGAACCACTTCTCCGGGTTTAGAAGTACGCTCAGGGAACCGGTCCGTTAATTCACGACCTACCATTTTCCGAACTACATCGTCAAAATTAGTTTCAGGAATGGGCTTCGTGTCCACGGTTTTCCCGTCCCGCATAACGGTGATTCGATCACATATCGTAAAAATCTCTTCCATCCGATGCGAAATATAGACGATAGAGACGCCTTCTTTCTTTAGCGAAGCAATGACTTCAAATAGTTTCTGTATTTCTCTCTCGGTTAATGCAGCGGTAGGCTCGTCCATAACAATAACTTTCGCATGAGTCATAAGCGCTTTAGCGATCTCAATCATCTGTTTCTCACCTACTGAACATTCCCCTGCCTCTTGGTTCATAGGAATGGTCACAGAGAGCTTAGCAAACTGTTCATTTGCTAACGCTTTCATCTCTTTCCTATTTAACAGGCCGAATTTGGATGTTCGTTCCTTGCCAATGAACAGATTATCCAGCACCGTCATGTCTGGCCATACATTCAGCTCCTGATGGATAAATGCGATTCCATATTGTTCTGCTTCTTTGGGATTCGTAAAGTATTTCTCCTGATCATCTATACGAATGGTGCCTTGGTCACGTTGGTGCAGACCGATCAGAATATTCATCAGCGTAGACTTACCTGCGCCATTCTCACCCATCAGGGCATGAACTTCACCATCCTTAAGTTCAAAATCCACACCGGTCAATACACGGTTAGCGCCAAAAGACTTATGAATATCTTTCATCGTAATGTGCATACACTTAGAACCCCCTTTTTATCCAAAATAGACCCCAGCTTGTAAAATACAGTTTGCATATGGTTTAGCTTCACCCGTGCGAATAATAACCTTAGCCTGCTGGGTCAGCTGCTTAAATTGCTCATGTGAATACGCCTCTATCGGTATTCCCTTGAATTTATTATTCAAATATTGAGAGGTGACTTTATTGTCAGTCTCTAATTCCTCTGCAACGATCACCTTTTCGATGACCATATCCTCTGAAATCATATCAACGATCTCTTGGAAGCTAGGGACCCCTAGTTTAACCGCCAAATCAATCTTCGGAATACCCGGTGGAACAGGAAGTCCAACATCGGCAATGACAATTGTGTCGGTGTGACCTAAGTCCGCAAGCACTTTAGAAATATGACTATTTAACACTCCGTGTTTCTTCATAATTACAGATTCGCCTCCACCTCTGCTCTTGTTGGCATACCACCTTGAGCACCAAATTTAGTAACGGATAAAGATGCTGCTCGATTGGCAAACTTTACACTATCCAGAATGGAGCTGCCTTCAGCTAAAGCAACTGCAAATGCCGCATTAAAAGTATCTCCAGCTCCAGTCGTATCTATAGCGTTAACTTTGTAAGTAGGAACCAGAACTTCTTGTTCTCCATCATAAAATCGTACGCCCTTGCTTCCTTCTGTTATAAACAGCTTGTTAGGATACTTCCGTAAAGCATCTGTAGTACTCATCCCAGGGAATAAAATTGTACATTCATGTTCATTGGGTGTCAGATAGGCGGCATTTTCTATAATCGTGTCATTGATGGGACGAGCAGGTGCTGGATTAAGCAGCATAGGTACTTTGAATTTATCGCAAAGCTCACTTACATAAGACACTGTTTCTTCGGGTATTTCTTGTTGGATTAGCACCATATCAGACCCTTTTATAGTATCAAGCGCACGCTCAACCAACTCAGGAGTGACTAAATCATTAGCTCCTTTTACAACGATAATGCTATTATCACCTTCTGCTAAAATGATGTGAGCAGTCCCGCTCTCGATATGTGTAACCGGTTCCACACTAGCGGTAAGAACCCGATTTCTCTTGAAATTCTCCATGATCTCCGTACCATAGAAATCTTCACCCACACAACCAACCATCGTAACTTCTGCGCCCAAACGCGAAGCAGCTACAGCCTGGTTCGCTCCCTTGCCTCCTGGAACCGTAGCGAAGCTCTCTCCAAGAACAGTTTCCCCTGCGTGAGGTCGCTTGGATGAGGTCACTACCAAATCCATTGAACAACTTCCGATTACACAAATCTTAGCCATGTCCATCAACCTTTCTTATGTTGTCATCTATTCTTTTCTTCTTGTTGTTTCCCGCTCCACAAAGCTGACGGGTAATTGAATGATTTTATCTTCTACTTTATCTTGCTCAATTAACTTAATAAGTAAACCAGCTGCTTCACGGCCCATGTCATGTGCAGGCTGACGGATAGTAGATAACGAAGGCGACAACAGGCTGCTGAGTGGGATATCATCGAATCCAATGATTTGGAGATCCTGTGGCACTCTTTTACCTAAGCGATGTGCTTCATGAATTACTGCTGTAGCCACGATATCATTACTGGCAATTACACCATCTGTATCTATATATTTATCAAACAACTCTACAGCCCATTGTTCCGCTTCTGTGTGGGAGAAGGATGACGTCTGGATCACTTGATAAGTGATTCCCATTTCATCAAGTACTTCAATTGCACCTTGAAATCGATCTTGCGCCGGTTTAATATGTGCCGGTCCTTGCATGACTGTAATCTTGGTGCTCCCCCGTGCAATGATTTCTTGAGCAGCAAGGCGTCCGCCTTTTCTGCCATCTGCATATACGGAGGGACTGTCATTAGAAGTACGGTCAAGAAATACAACCGGAATTTTCAAATTAGAATAAATATCTTTCTCAGGAAAATTAGTGGATGAGATCATGCCAATGACATTATTTTGGATAAAGGTTTGAATATAATCCAATTCCTTTTCCTCGTTCTCATCACTATTACCAAAGATTATCCGATAACCATGCTCCTGCATCCGATCTTCTATCCCACGTGCTAATTGCGGGAAGAATGGGTTCGTAATGTCAGGTAATAGAAGTCCAATTAATTTGGATTTCCGTTTATACAATGACCTTGCAACCTCATTAGGGGTATAATTCATTTCTTTGATAGCTGCCTCAACTTTTTTTCGAGTATCGATATTCACATAACCAGATTCATTTAACACCCTTGAAACGGTTGCTACCGACACTCCTGCTATTTTTGCGACATCTTTAATCGTCATCATGATTCAATTCATCCCCCAATGTGTAACCGGTTACATGTATTACATTAATTAGATTATCATAAAACCGTTTTCATTACAAATCTTTTTTCGTTCCAATATATAACAAAAGATATCGATTGAACTCGATATCCTTAGTGAGGCTAATAAACCAGTTCACAATCATGGTGTTCCCAAACATCAAATAAATTACCATCCAGATCTTCAAATACAAAAAACTTACCATACTCACCTTCGTCACTAATGTTTCCGACTTTCACATCTTCACAACTCAAATTGTTATGAAGTGATACGGCATCATTAGTAAAGAAAGTGATCACCCATCTTTTCTTATTTCTTACCTCGAATACAGCTCTAGAATCATGATCACTTTGTGTTAAACATAGGATCGGTCTATTCTCTCTATATAAGCTTAGGTTGCCTTCTCTTCGATCCCTAATATTAAAACCAAAATGTTTCACAAACCAACCTGCAGATTTCTCCAAGTCTTTAACTGGAATCACATTATAAGCAATACCTAAAATTCTTCCAACCTCCATCGGATACCCCCTTGACCTTAGACTTCTGTCTTCTAAAGATCTCTATAGACTCTAATCAGCAAACCGATTTAATAGTTTGATTGTATTAAAATGCATCCCTTCATGGTAAAGTGTGAAATTTATGAATTCTCCGATTGTATTTAAGGTTAATCCACTGCCCGTTGTAAGAGGGGTTACTTGCTCACTTAAGCGATTGTGCATAGCTTCCTGAATACGTTTGGGTTGCTCCGAAAGCATCTCAATTAACACTTCAAGTGTTGGTGGTTTCTCGCTCCACGCTGCAGGTTTAGTACCTTTTGCAAATAACCGTTCAAAGCTTTCCGGCAATTGCATAAGCTCCCTAGCGGAATGAAAAGCAAACTTCTCTTGCACCAAATAAATATGTCCCAAGTTCCATCTAATGTTGTTATTAAAGCCCTGTGGAATAATATCTAGTATTTCCTCGGAAAGTACTTCAACTGCACGAACGGTAACACTCCGTACAAATTCAATTTGTTTGAACACGATTGGGTCCATCATAGCCCTCCTGTTTTTTATCCATAGTTTACCATGCACGTCAACCGAATCCCAGCAGTTAGTACGAATTGTAAAATATCCCTTTACAAAAGAAAAGGAATGGTTTATTTTAACATTAAGTAATTATTAAATATTAGTCGAATTATCCAAACATTTAAATTATGTAACAAAGAACATCGGAGGTTATGATGGAAGATAACATGAAAGATACCTTACTATCGAACATAAAATTTGCGTACAACGAAGCTTTGGAATTCATTGTTTCTATGGGAATGATTGCTTGTGAAGAGCAGTTGCTTAAGGCAGCAGAGGATTACAAACTTGAAATGGATCCACAAGCGTTGTCTTATCATAAAGATGCACGAGCCCGATTATCCCCTCACTCCTACCGAGAGCTTCAGTTTTTTTTCCAGTACAACTTTTTTCATAAAGCTCTCGATTTTGCTTTCTATGAATCCATTTGCACCTGTCCGGAACCACAAACAGCTGAAGCATGGATAAAACGATTGGAGAAGAGTCCTGCAGAAAAGGTAGTCGCTGAAATGGTATATGGTGTGTATTACGATAAATTAGATGAGTTGCTAGAAGGAAACGATTGGGAGATTGTTAAGAAGGATACCCGCTTAATGGCTGAGCTTGTGGCAAGAACAAAACCGCAGCTGGATGTGATTGAAGCGCAGGGGCCATTACTAGAGTGTCTTGCTTATCCCGAAGAAGCCAAGCTACGTTATATGCAGCTCTTACACCAGTTCTACAAGGATGTCTTTTCACTTTGGAAAGAGGAGTTAAGAAGGGAGTCTGAACAAGCCTCTCAGCGTTATGAAGGTCTGTTCCTAGCAAATCCTGAAAGATTCATTCGTGATATCAACAAAAATGAACCTGCAGTTTATGATGTTCCCACTACTTTTCATGTCAGCTTTTTCTCACAAGTTGGGAATCATGTTCTCTTCTTTTACGCAGGAAGTTCTCGTATCGCTTGGGTTATATTCGGCATTTTTAATGATTATGTATTCGGACCTGCTGCTGATCGAGAGAAAACTGAACTTTTTTTAAAAGCATTCTCGGATAAACGGCGTTTAGACTTCTTGCTGCTCATAAGGAATCGCCCTCACTATGGACAAGAAATTGCATCAGCACTTGGCATAACGCCCGCGGCAGTAACTTATCATGCCAACTTCCTATTCTTTTTAGACCTTATCGAACTAAAAAGAACCGATCATCGATTATATTACCATCTTCGAATGGATAAATTGAGAGAATTACTTGCCGTCACCACAAAAGTCATGCTCGATGAGGAACCTCCTATCTTTTAATTGAACCACAGCAAATTCAAACCATAGTGGGGAGGGTCTAAAGTGAATGGATCTACAAACATAGAAGCAGACTCGATCAAAAAATCCAATGTAGTTTCTAACACTTTTATGCGTTTACTGAAACTTGGAAAACCCTATTTAGGCTGGTACCTCATATTATGTCTCTTAGCAGCCGTCGTTTCCCTTGCAACAGTTGGGATAGCCGAATCTTTACGACGTATAATCAACGCTGCTACGAATCAGAACATGTCCTTTTTGATGTCTGGTGCTATCTTTGCTCTAGTAATCGTTATTATAGATGCTTTAGCCAGCTTCTTATTGACTTACTTATCAGGTGTGCTTGAATTCAAGTCGACCTCCAAGCTTCAGGTATCTTTGCTAGCTAGATTACTAAATGTACAGATGAAAGATTTGGACCGGTATCATTCTGCTGATCTCATTAGTCGCATCAATGATTCTGCCCCAGCTGCCCAGCAAGGTATCAATCAGAAGACCATCGAACTATTCAGTAATCTGATGCAAATTACATTTCTATTAACTTATCTGCTCTCACTCCAATATGCCTTAACGCTCGGAACTATATTGATTTGCTCGCTTGTTCCACTTGTGATGATTCCCTTCACTTCCCGCCTACGTTCCATGCACGAGCAAAGACAGCAAATTGAAACTGCGCAACAAATGTTTATTCAAGATACGGTACAGGGTGCTGAGGTCGTGCGTGCTTTCTCCCTGGCATCTAAACTGCATAATCAATTCACACAACGTGTTAGGCAATATTTCAACATTCATTTACCTGTCACACGCTTAGAAGCTGTGGGCTATAATATGCCCTTTGCCGTTATTCTTAGTGGATTGTTATATGTTCTCTCCTATGGCGGATATCTAGTTATCCAAGGAAGACTGGATGTGGGGGCAGTAGCAGCATTTCTTATTTGTTTCGAGCAAATTACAAACCCTGTATCAAAGCTGGCTAATCTATGGACTGAATTACAAGCCTCGCTGGCGCAAGGTAAGCGATTGTTTGAAGTCCTTGATTTACCTGAAGAAGATGAAAACCGTGAATGTAATCAGGAACATTTTCATCAAAAAACGCCGATGAATAACAACCAAACAATTAGTGGTTTATGCCCTATCACCTTTGAGAATGTAGGTTTTCATTATGGTAATCATCAAGTATTAACTAACGTCAATCTAACCATAGAACCAGGTAAAGTAACTGCATTTGCCGGTCCTAGTGGCAGTGGAAAAAGCACCCTCCTTCAATTAATACTCGCAACCTATGAACCTACTGAAGGGGGCATCCAATCTGGTAAGTTGCCGTTAAGCAGCATCCCCCCTCGAGCTTGGCGTAATCATTTGGCTTATGTTTCTCAAGAGCCTTATCTGTTCACTGGAACCTTATATGAAAATATTGCATGGGGAAGACCTGACGCGACCTATGAAGAAATTATTAAAGCAGCAAAAAGTGCGGGGATACATGAATTTATTATGAGAACCCCACTTCAATATCAGACTTCTATTGGGGAACGGGGCCATACCTTATCTGGCGGCGAAAGGCAGCGGCTATCCATTGCCAGAGCTTTTGTCCGAGCGCCTAAACTCCTCCTTCTTGATGAACCCACAGCTGCACTTGATAGCCAAAATGAGGAGATTGTCGGCCAGGCCCTGCAAGAACTCATGCATGATCGTACAACGGTTGTTATCGCGCATAGACTATCTACCATCAGAGATGCGGATCACATTTATTATATGGAGGCGGGTTCTATTGTTGAAGCTGGGACTCATCTCGAGTTAATGACTTTACAAGGACAGTATTACAATATGGTTGAGACCTCAATGAAGAAGGCTGATATTTCTACTCTGGTCAGGGAGGTAGAGGTATGAATGAGCTGGAATCCAAGAATCTAAAACTAGGGTATGCTCTACGTAGATTATTCTCTTACGCAAGCCCTTATCGAATTGGATTTATTGTGGCTATACTCCTGCTCTCTGCTAAACTCGTAATGGACATAGGACTTGCAGCCATTCAGCAAGTATTTATTGATACGATCAACAATGCCAATATGGATGCATTAACACGTATAACTGTAATCTGTGCCATTGCTTGTGTCATCATTATCTGCTGTCTTATGGTGCAGCATTACTTCCGCTTCGTTATGCAGAGTCGGATGGCTTGGGATATTCGTGCGAAGCTCTTTGACAAAAGTCACCGAATTCCATTCCGTTACCTTCAGTCCATGCATTCAGGTGATTTGACTTCGCGTAACACTAAGGATGCAGGGATGGCCATGGGGATGATAAACAGCATCGTATACGATCTAGGCTATAATCTACTTCTCTGTTTCATTTCCTTTCTATATTTGGCCAGAATGGATGTTTGGATCGCCCTGTTAGCTCTTGGATCGGGCCCCCTTGTTTTTCTTTCCGGACGTTTCTTTGATCGCAGATTACGAAAATTATCTACTCAAATATATGCAAAGGAGGCAGAATTACGAGGTATCTTACAAGAAACACTTCAAGGAATGAAGGTCGTCAGAGCCTTTTCGCTTGAAGAAACTCTCTTAAATAAATATGCGCTAGAACGTGAGAAGTTAAGAAGAATGCAGCTGCGAAAATCGCTTCTAAATGGTCTCTTATGGCAATCTTCCGCCTTTATCAATAATCTCGTAATGGTGACATGTGCCGCTTTAATTGCGTTATCAGCTCTAAGTGGCGGAACATCAGCAGGTGAAGTACTCGCTTTTATTATTTTGATGGGTAGGGTTCAATGGCCTTTTGTCCATATGTCTCAAACATGGGGAGGTGTGCAGGAGGCTTTAGGTGCAGCTGACCGCGTATTCGCTATACTTGATGCACCTGATGAAGGAGCTACTCATCCTTTGCCAGAATCCAGCTCATCAACATTTGCTTCTGTAGAGGTGGCTGCATTACAAATAGAGGATGTCCACTACAACTACTCGGGGACAACGGATAATGAAGCCTCCCTATTTACAGGGCTAAATATTCATGTACAACATGGAGAAACTATCGCGGTTGTCGGGCCCAGCGGGTCAGGGAAGACGACGCTCGTTCGATTATGTAATGGACTTTATGAGCCTACTGCAGGAAGCATCACAGTTTATGGAAAGTCTGTACATGATCAGCTTGAAGAAGCACGAGCAATGATTACCTATGTTCCCCAAACCCCATATTTGTTCTCAGGAACTATACGAGATAATATCGCCTTCAGTTCTAGTACAGCTAGCGAAGAGGGTATTCGAGAAGCCGCTCGGCTCGCAGGTGCAGAAGAGTTTATTACGAAGATGCAGGATGGTTATGACACTATCCTAGGTGAACATGGATCGACTTTATCTGGTGGACAAAGACAACGCATAGCCATTGCCAGGGCTTTTCTTCGGGATGCTCCACTCCTACTTCTAGATGAAGCAACTTCCGCACTCGATAACGAATCTGAGCGAATGATTCAGCAATCTCTTGATTTATTAATGAAGAATCGAACCACATTAGTTATTGCACACAGACTATCCACCATACGTGAAGCGTCTAGAATTATCGTGTTAAATGAGGGTTCGATTGTTGAGGAAGGAACACATGAGTCTTTATTAGAAATGAATGGGCTATACTCACAATTATATAACATTCAATTTAAATCTTCTGAAGCAGAAGACATTAGTGCACCTGAGTTGCTTCAATTACATTCCAATCTTTGATCTCAGTTCAATGCATACATCGTAATTCATACGTTATTTTAATTAAGGTGTATGCGTTGGAATCGAGTATAAATTATCCTCTTCTTTTAATCGTTTCATGACGAGCTTAATAAATGACTGGATATAGCTTTCTTGAAGCTCTTTCTTTCTGTGGCTCATCCATATCGAATGCTTAGAGACTACATTTTCCACTTCGACCTTGGCTAACATACCCTGATCAAGATAAGGCTTTGCTAACAACGCCGATACAAAACTAATCCCATAACCGGCAATGACGGCTTGAATAACCTCATTTACTCCATTAAATTGAAGTTCGATCTTCGGTTGTTGTACCTTTCTTTCTTCACATAATTGTACAATTCTCTCTCTGGCTGCACTACCTTCCTCCCTCATAATAAATGCCTCAGCCATCACTTCCTCAAAACTAACCTCCTGCTTGGCTAAAGAATGATTTGAAGAAACTACGAACACATACTCGTCCTTGTACAACTCCCGATGTTCGAACACCCCTGTATGATGAGAAGGAAACGCCATATCACTATAAATCGCCACGTCCGCTTCAAAGTTATTTAATTGTTCCATGACTTCATGAGAATTAGCAGTAGAAATCTGAATTTTAACCTCCGGAAAAGATTGCTTGAATAATGATGCCCACCGGGGGATGAGTATACTTGTAGCCAGATAATTACCTGCAATCCGAATATGGCCTGCAGGAAATTTATGATAATCCTCAATTATCTGCTGTACCTGTTCACCCATAGCAAATAACTTTTCAAGTGGTTCGATCAGTTTTTCCCCAATCGGTGTTAACACCATTCTCTTTCCTATGACCTCTAGTAATACGATATTATTCTCCCGTTCAAATTTGCGGATCTGCGCGGATATAGCGGGTTGACTTATGTGCAAACGTTCGGAGGCTTTGGTCACACTCCCTGTTATCGCAACATAATAAAACAATTTTAATACATGATAGTTCATCCTGATTTCTTCCTAACTATATAAAATAAAATCATATTTAACGAATGTTCGGCCTTCTTACTATAACTATACATTATGGATATTAACTATTATATATTGTTTATTTATAATTATTTATCTTATACTTACAACTATTCAAAAGGGAGGTTTCGTTAATGAAAAAGACAGTATTATTTCTAACCCGGCACGGGCAGACTGAATGGAATTTGCAGAAAAGAATGCAAGGACATCAAAATTCAGCGTTAACAACCTTGGGTGAACAGCAAGCGGAATGGTTGAGAGAACGTTTGGAAGGTGAGAATTTAGGAGCCATTTATTCTAGTACTAGTCTAAGGGCGTTGCATACTGCGCAGATTTTGCGAGGAAATCGTAGTTTATCGATTCAACAGCAAGCTTCATTAATGGAAATTAACATGGGCATTTGGGAAGGAATGAACACAGAACAGATTGAACAAGAATATCCATTACAGTACACCCATTTTTTCACCAGACCTGATCTTTTTATTCCACTAGCCCCAGGGGAGACTTATAGTCAGCTTGAACAAAGAGTAACGCCGACTATTGAGCGTATCATTAACGATAATGAAGGACATGAGGTACTTATTGTCACGCATCGGATGACCCTGAAAGTCATTATGGCTCATTTTCTCAATAAATCACTGCAGGAATTAGGGGAACTACCGGATATTCTCTCTACAGCATTGTGTAAAGTAACCTTAACTGACAACAATACAACCATCGATCTGTACGGCGATACTTCACATTATCAATGAAGCCTTCTCAAAAATAAAAAAGGAAACTCCGATTTAAATGGGGTTCCCTTTTTAGAATTCAATTTTAAATTTCCACACTTTTGATTGTAAAGCTGCGAACCTTCATCCATTTCCCTGAAATAAATTCGTCAATTGTTTTCGTCTTCGGTCTAACACAAAAACGATGCTTGCTCCCTTTATCAAAACCAACCGCTTCAAAAATCAGGCCGTCACCTATTTGCTCCTTAAAGAACACTTGCTTAAGTCCCAATCTATTTAACATTTCAAGCTTTACACTTTCGATATATGTGCGTGAATACTCCTTAGACATATGTGTTCCTCCTAGTAGTGGTAGTAATATTATAAGTTCAATATTAAGAAAATCAACTAAAGTTCATATAAACGAAAAGAAAAAAGCCAACCCATAGTCTATGGATTGGCTTCTACTGTATAAGTAATTACGAATTTATTTAACTTCTGTTGTTCCAGTCACTTTTCCATCAATCTTTGCAGATGCTTTCAGATCCTCACTTGTGAAGTAAAGATTACCATCAATCGTTGCGGTTTCAGGTAGAGTAAAACCTTTCGCTTCTACATAAACATCGCCTTTAATCGTTCCGCCTTCAACTTTCAAATTCTCACTTTGTACTGTAAACTTTGGTACGGTTAGTGTATAAGTAGCAGTGATCTTGTGATCAGCATCTTGCGAATAAAGGGCAATCTTACGGTAGATGTCGCCATCAGCCGCGCCTTTATCATGGAATTCTCCAGCTACAACAACCTCTTCTGGAATCGTTACATCATTTAGAATCGCAACAATCCAGTTTCCATCTTTGCTAACAGCCTTAGTAAATGCATCTGCTTGATTGACAATCGATGCTGTAGTGACAGCATCTGTCTGCTCAGCAGCCGGAGCCGTAGTTGCCGCCGAATTGGTTGCATTATCCTCATTTGCTCCACAACCTGCCAATACTGCTACCGAAACCCCAGCCACTAAAATCATTTTAAATAGTCTCATTTTCGTTTCCCCCTAATTTTGATTATAAATTAATTATATATTAAAATTATTAATAATTAAGTGAATGATTTCACAAATTTGTGTCAGTATCTAAAGCGGTTTCACAACTCTCCCGCTTCCCGTTTAAAATTCGTTCCCATGAGTCACACCTCTTCTCGCTGACTGATTTAGGTTCTTAAATCTATTTACCCAAATTATAAAAATGAACACATAAATCATTTTCTTCTTGGTATAAAGTCACTCGTTGACTCTTCTCAAGTTTTAGTGATAATATTTGGAAATAAATATCTCAGCAAGGGAGAAGTTTACTGGTGAAAAAGACTACAATGAAGGACATCGCGCTACGAGCAAATGTCTCCGTTGCAACTGTGAGCTATGTTCTGAACCGCGTCAATAACCAAACCATTCCTGAGAAGACCCGCAATCAAATTCTGTTACTGGCTGAAGAGCTTCAATACATTCCAAACCTAGCAGCTCGTTCGCTAGCTAATAAAAAAACGGGATTAATAGGAATACTTATCAATAATTCTGCTTATATGCCTCCTTGGAAACTCTATGCCCAGTTCACATTTATCCGTACTTTGGAACAGCGTTTAACGGATGCCGGATATCATACGATGTTATACTCTCTTGGTACCGACCATCCTTCACTGGATATCATCGTCGAAAGAAAACTCGAAGCCGTCTTTCTGATTGATGTCCGCGAGGAATCCTTCTATTCGATTTCCAAGCATTTTGTAGAAGGGATTCCCTTAATTTTGATCGACAGCATGATTGAAGATAAGCTGTTTAAGCAAGTTCTTTACAATTATCGTTCAGCTCTACAAAAGATAATGCCGGAGGATCTTTCACAGGTTTGTTTAATTATGGAGAGCTTCAATAACACCCTGCTCACTCACTTTATCCAAGACAGTCTTCCTTTACCTGAGAAAGCAATATTCAAAGTTCAAAATATGGAGGAATTGAATACAATTTTATCGGAGGGGATTTACAAAGAGGCCATAGTTATTAATGAGTTTATCGGAAGTTGTGTTGAAAAATCCGGGGTATTCACACGTCTTTCGATTCTATGTACCTGTAATTGCCCAGAAATGCTTGGAGAAGACGTTCAGAAATTCATATTCACTGGGGATAAATCAGCCACTGCTTTTGAACTAATGCAGGAGTTATTACATCGTCCTGACTACTCCAAACAAGAGAATAATCGTTATTTTGTTAATTAATTTTTTTTCGATATTCACTTAAGCGTTTAAGTAGAGAGGAGAGTTACCATGACAGATCCTCTATTAGGAAAACATGCATCCACCACTGCTCAATCCTATCCAACTCTTTGGGGAAACCGGAGATTTATGCTGCTACTCAGCTCGTATTCCATTTCCTTGTTTGGAAATACCTTTCACAGCATTGCTTTAAGTTTATGGGTACTTCAGACCACCGGAAGCGCTAAAATGATTGCCATTATTACGATAATCAATTTATTGCTCAGTTCTTTCCTCGGATCGATAGGAGGCACACTCGCAGATCGGATCAATCGCAGAACCATTATGTTAATCACTGATTTGATAAGCTGCGGTCTAGCAGTTACGCTTGCTTTGGCCATTTCCATGTCTTCTACATCATTCATTATCGTGGCCATATTAACGGGACTTACGACAGTCTCAGCATTATTCCAATCCCCTGCGTATCAAGCTTCAATTACCACTGTAGTTGGAAAAGAACATGTACAAAAAGCAGTCGGGATTCTGAACCTGTCAGAGAATGTCTTTCGGACGATTGGGTATTCCGCTGGAGGTATTTTTGTAGCGAGTTTTGGAGCGGCAGATGCCATATTATTTGATGGAGCTACATTTTTCGTTTCCTTTCTACTAGTTCTTACTGTCCGCTCCCTTCCACTCCCAAACCGAGTGAATACCGGACCTAAAGAAGAAAGAAAATTTACACAGGATCTTGCGGATGGCGTTCGTTATATTTGGAGATACCCCTTCGCCCGGGCAATAATCATAATGCTTCCTACGCTCACTTTGTTCTTTATGCCTTCACTGATGCTAACGCAAGTTATGGCCGTCAAAGTATGGAATTCTAGTCCCTTTCAGTTTGGACTCATGGAAGCCTGCATTCCTCTAGGTTATATGATTGGTTCCAGCATGATCTTGTTTCTCGGCTCCAAATTAAAGAATCGCGGCTTCTTTATCATGACTGGACTGCTGTGTCTGGGTCCCCTGTACCTCCTATTATCATTCGTCACTACTGCTACCTTAGCCATTCCCATCATTCTTCTAATTGGCTTTATGTTCTCATTCTGTACATTGCTGATAAATACCATCCTCAGACTGGAAGTTTCGGAGGATATACAAGGTAGAGTCTTCGGTGTACTTGGCTCCATTATGAGTGTAGCACCCTCACTTGGTCTTACAGCTGTTTCATTCCTGTCCGATCACTTCAGCCCAGCCCCTGTCATGGGTTCCATCGGAGTCCTGCTACTACTGTTTGCTTTATTAACCTTGACCAAGTTAAAGGTGATTCGTAATTATAAGTAATTTTAGAACATATCTTATGACCGTTATCGCCCGTTTTCCCTAATAACGCGTCTATTATGAAGCTCGATCAGTAATTGAACAACTATAATGATCAATAAGAAGATTCCCACGACACCTGTTAAAAATGGATAAATTAGAGGGAAAAATACACTTGGATAACTTTTAGTAATATCCGAATAGTAGCCCATACCCATAAGTGATGTACCCGAGAACTCGATCAGCTTCACTCCTAGATGATTGTTACTTCTTTGAGCATAACTCAGCACCTTTTCTTCTATACTGCCATCATGTGAGATCGTTATTATTTTCCATTTTCTCTTTTCCATCGGCTGACTATCATCTGTAAGTCTTTGGACTATACTTATTTCTTTCTCATCAGTCTTTCGATCCTTTACAGTAAGGATATCTATCCATGAAAAATATCTGCTTCCTCTTTCTCGATTAGATAGCCATATTTCATCAGCGGTTGAGATTTTTTGACCATTTAATAAAAACTGAACTTTCACAATATCTCCAGGCGGGACATTCTCCTCTTCATCCCAAAGTGTCAATTCTGCTTTCCTGCCTGTATTTTCTTCCTCAATCTTAATATGCTTATCATCAACCGTTAGTTCTTGAACGTTTAACGTGTTATATCCTTTTTCAGCATGGTTGATCTCATAACGCTGATTGATTTGATCTGAAATCATATACTCACGGATATAGTTGAACAATGGGCTGAAAGAAATCGCTAAGAAGAACAATGAAATTGTCGATAAAACAATCTTTTTGTTCATAACGAACCCTTGGGAGTAATCGCCAGCTTAAAATTTTGCCTTGAGCCACCTTCAGGACCCTCCGGTTCCTTATCCTGCAGAGGAACAAAACCAAACTTCTGATAAAATCTTCTAGCAGGTTGCCCCTCTGGATGATCCTCACCAAATGTAGTAACGAATATCTCTGCTGGGGTTTCGATACTTTCGAGAATATAGTTAAGAAGGGCTGTCGCGACTCCTTTATTTCTCTCTATGGCTGAAACAGATAACCACCCAATCTTGTAATTAGGGGCTTTGGATGAAGAGAGTAACACAGCTCCTAGTAATCTTGAACCTGGCGAACCATTGTTTTCTCGTACACAAAAAGCGCTTTGTCGAGTGATATTTTTTTCTAACGCTAGAGTGAAATCCG
The DNA here is from genome assembly GCF_002264395.1 of Paenibacillus sp. VTT E-133291. Classification (GTDB taxonomy): domain Bacteria; phylum Bacillota; class Bacilli; order Paenibacillales; family Paenibacillaceae; genus Paenibacillus_AQ; species Paenibacillus_AQ nitricinens. Next base: position 106,838 of record NZ_NFVA01000006.1, on the reverse strand, counting down.
GATCTTCTACCATCGGTCCAAAAAGGGTCTCCACCTCTGCCGCCAGGTCCAGCCATCCTCTTATATCCTCCATAGTAGCGTTTACTACAACCATATATAAGTTCTCCTTTAATATACTTAGTTACACCCCGCCGTCATGATCGCGGTATGCCTTAATAAGCGTACAAAAAGCATCTTTGCTTACACTTCCCGATTCAAAGCCTGACCAATATCCCTTTCCTATACAATCAGAATCCCAATTTAAACAACCACGTCGACAACTTCTCTTCCCGCTCTTTTAAGTCCCCATTTATGTGATTGAATTTTCCAAGCCAGTGCTCAGCAGCTATGCTGCCATCCAGCATATACAGAACCCGTTCTGCCTGAGCAGCGACTTTCGCATCATGCGTAGCCAGCACAATCGTTGTACCCGCCTGATTAATATCTATTAAGATCTCCATAATTTCACTAGCAGCTTTAGAGTTCAGTGCACCTGTTGGCTCATCACCAAAGAGAATATCAGGCTCATTGATGATAGACCTGCAGATTGCTGCTCTTTGCAGTTGTCCACCCGACACTTGTGTAATATCCCGTTCAGCTAGCGCGGAGATTCCGGTTTTTTTCATTAGATCAGCGGCTCTGTTATTGATGATTCTACGACTAACGATTTTAGCTCGATAAGCGGATAAGATGATATTGTCCCGAATCGTCAGATTTTTTAAAAGATGCATCTGCTGAAAAATAAACCCCATTTGATGTAGACGCAGTTCAGCTAATTCACTCTCAGAAAGACCACTGATGTCCTGCCCTTTAAAAACAACACTTCCTGAAGTCATCCGGTCCATACCGCTGATCGTATAGAGCAATGTTGATTTCCCTGAGCCAGAAGGTCCCATTAAAGCTACGAATTCACCCTTTGATACCTGTAGATGAACATCTTTTAATACCGTCTGTAGGGTTCCTTGCCCGGTTACAAACGTTTTATTTAACCCCTTCGTCTCTAATATGAACATACTACCACCTCACCCTCATTCGACAATCAGTTTAGATAAATTGGATTTCTTCATCGATATCGTGCTTACTACGGTTGTGAGTGCTACAATGAGCATGAAAAAAAGAGGGAGAACAAGATAAGCTACCACCGGATTAACTACAAACTGTATTTTGGATGCTCCCATAAAAGATCCGAGTAATTGAGTGAATTTTTGACCGATGGTATTAGCTGCAAAGGTTCCTAGAATGATTCCGAAGCCCGAAACCAGTAGTAGCCTTACCTGATATTGCTTTCGAATATCTTCTAACGTAAAGCCAATGCTTCTCAAAATTGCAATTTGCGAGACGTCCTTCGCTAGCAGCATTTTTAGAAATAAAGCTGTAATCAATACTGAAATTGATATCGAGATGGCAATGGATAAGCCAGTGACCAGCTTTAATTGGCGAATCGTATTCCCGAGCGTCTGAGATAAATAGCTTTCTAGAGGAGTAACTTTGGCTGGATAAAATAACTTTGCATATTGATCCATTTTCTCCTGAACTGAAACATTCGGATTCACATCTAAAGCTACGATATACCATAGCACGGACTTCGGGTCATAAGGTAATCGGGCTTTTGCAGTTCGGCCTCCATTCGTTATATCTTGGTAGATCCCGCTAACCTTCAATTTTTTCGAAGTGCCGTCAACCTCCAAAAGAACGCTATCCCCTACCCTTTTATTCCATTCCTTGGCATTCAAATCAGAAAGGGCAATCTCTTCCCTACTTTCAGGGGTTCCTCCGTTTACATAGGTGAGCGGAAAAATAGAGAAATCTCCTGTTTCAACATTGATATTCTCCCATACGCCATCGCTGCTTAGCACTTTAAATCGAGAAGTAATTAATGGTGAGAACTTAGCTATATCGGAGTCCTTGTTTAGCGTTGTTATCAGTTCATTAAATCGCTTGTCTATTTGATCAGATTGCTGTAGATCTATTCTCATATCACTCTGACCTACACCCATATAAGAAATAAACCGAGGGGACTGAAGGGTATTCAATATATTCACTGGCACAAGAATGATAAACAGACAGATCACAAATACGAAGAATAACAATCCGAACATGGTGAAGCGTCCATAAACATCCTTTAGGCCAAGAAAAACATTCACATTTATATGCCTGCGCTTACTCAGCACTATTCTTCTTTTATTGCCTTTCAACTCTCCCACAGTCCCTGACCTTAAAGCCTCTACTACGGTTAAACGATTAAACCTTCTAAGAATAACGCTGCAAAAGAACACAATCATCCAGAAAATTAGACCGACCGCTAAGACTGGAACAATAGGCTGAAGGATCGTTTTCGGAGCAGTCCCCAAGTACAATGTGATATTCGCTGTAAACAATCGCACCACACCCAAAGATAATAAATATCCTAGCAGTGAAGCGCATGCTGCCATCACCATATATTTTGCCAAATAGATCCTTCTAATATCTCGCTGCGAGATCCCAATGGCTTTCATGACGCCAATCTTTCTATAATCCTCTTCTAAGGTCGCGATCATCGTAAACCTTAAAGATAAGGTGGCAATAATCATAAGAAGGATACTTACTAAAATAATGACAACTGCAATAATCCCATCTGTCAGCGCATTCAGCGTCTTAAACAAAGGATAGTCTATCATGGGTCCTTTACCGGGCATATCTGAGGATTGATAGGCATTCCGGAACTCGCTAAGTCTACTTAAATCGGTGATTTGAAATTCAATTAGGTACTCAACTTCTCCATGGTTCTTCTTAAGTACATTATAATCCGTGTCATTTACGACAAAGCGCTTAGAGCTAACAATAGCTGGATTCATTTGGATGTCTCGAACAAAATCCGTAACAATAAATTTTTGATCTAACTGTCCATTAGAAAGGGTAACCTGATCACCTATGTTCAGATCATTCTGCTTCATATAATAAATAGGAACTGCGATTTCTCCTTCAGATACCTTAATCACTTGATTCTCTAAATTCAGCAGCAAATCAAATGAGGGGTTCTGCTTAACAAAACCTATATCCATTACGCTGTTCTCTTCCGACTTATTGCTGTTCCCCAAGACAATCTTCGAGCCATCTATCCTTAGCATTTCTACGGTCTGTTGATTCTTAACAAGTGGATTTGTAGCGGCGAATTTTTGAATAGCTGCGTGATCTATTGGACCAGCATGCATTTGAACAAAATGGGGAGCTTTTGATTTATCCAGCAGATGACTTAAAGAACCGTATAATTCCATAATGACTTGAGAAGCACAAGCAGCAAGCAACGCCGATAACATCATAAAAATAAATAAAACAATCGTTATGATTTTATTTCTTTGAAAATCTTTTTTCACAATTTGTAGCAGCATTGCCAATCTCTCCCCTGCGTCTCATTCATCCTCCCTGCTCGGACCTTACTCAAACATTTGCGCTACGTAGGAAAAGCTTCCCTTTTCAGCTCCTAACATAGTCTCCATAATATAAATAAAGCTCTGAATTTTGAGAATAATCTCTTCCGGTTGCCACTTGAAAATCCCTTCATCCAATAAAAATTGTGAGGCTACCAACAGAAATTCCATCGTTTCTTTAGGATAAGGACAGTGGAACAAGCTCTCCTCGATTCCCTGCTCAATCACCTCTGTCAACACAGGGGTCAGCTTCAAAATCGTTTCAACCAAGCTTTTCTGATGAATTAGTGCATTCTCAGCTTGATGAAACTGTTCAATCATCTGACCTTTTCTCTCCGAATCAGGTTTCTGCGCCATTATGATTTGTAGTAGCTTTTCATGCACGGAGAGTTTTGCATCTGCAGCAATGATCTTGGCAGCGTCCACCCCAGCATCAATGAATCGCGTGACCACCGCATCCATAACTTCCTCCTTCGACTTGAAATAATAATAGAATGTACCTTTGGCAATCCCAATCTCCTGCAAGATGTCATTCACTGTAGTTCTCGCATAACCCTTAGTAAAAAAAAGCATTTCTGCCTTATCTAATATTTCATTTCTGCGTTCTTCCGCTTCTTTGGAAATTCTCATTTATTCTGAGTCCCCCTTTTTATAGACCGACCGTCGGTCTATCCCAATTATATACATTTAATACATCATGTCAATGATGTTCCAGCAAATTGGACGAAAGAAAAAAGGTAACCTCCAAAGGATGAGGTTACCTTAATGTGCAGTCAGCATAATCAGGAGACATTTTTGCGCTTTAGAATATGATACACATTGCTGAACATGCCGGACAGGATTCCAGCAATTGGGAATACAGCCCAGTTAACGTCCCAGCGCCCATAGACAAAGCCCGTAAACAGGAAAATTGCCGTCGCCAACGGCCACAAAACAGCCCCAACAACTCCAACAAATCGGTTCTCTTCCTGCTTCTCTGCAGTGATGTTCGGCTCCTCCAGCAATTTCGTATAAGTTCCCTGAATATTCCCGTAATAAATGAACAGAAACACCGCCACAGCCGCAATAAACAGAAAAGCAGCAACTCCATATGGAGCATAGTCATCGTTGACATACGAAGTTGCGAAGATAAAGGTAGGTGACAGCACACAAAGACAGACACCCACAATCAAAGCCAGGCGATAAGTCGGAGCATAAAGGGCTTGACTGCGCTGAAGCGCCGTTTTGAGCGCATAAGGTAGCTGAAAGCCTTGTTCTAGACTTTCGAAGCGCTCGAGTTTCATGCCGCTATGAATGAACATCCCAACGGCCACAGCGACCAGCACGAACATTCCGACCATCCCCAGCATCGAACCTTTATCAGCCATATCAGCATTATTTTCAAACAATGTACTAAGAGTAATCAATAGCGCCACCCCGCATGCGCAGAGAAAAACACCGAGACCGGTCCATAATCCAGAGCTACGTTTGGCAGCCGCATAAGCATAAACCTCTTCTTCACTAAGTATGGGCACAGTCTTTTCCTGTCCGGCTGGATGGATGCCTAGCTCAGCAGTCAGCTCCTCAATATTTCCGAATTCCGAAATAACGATACCGATCGCCTCATTCTCAGACTTGCCCTCCCGCTTCAGCTCCAGGTACTTATCTTCCATCCCGGACAGCAGCTCCTGCTTCAAATGCTCCAGTTCCGAAGTCTTTGGCAGACTAGCAAACATATTATCCAGATATACTATGATCGTCTCCATGCACTATCACCACTCCTTGATAAATTGGTTTACAACTTCCTGCGTAATCTTCCATTCCTCACATTTTTCTCGGTAATAGGCGAGACCCAGCGGGGTAATCCGGTAATATGTGCGCCGCTTGCCAAGACTCTCATCCAGATAAAAGGATTCAATGTATCCGTTCTTCTCCAGCCGGGTAAAGGCGGAATACAGCGTTGTCTCCTTCATGACATACTTCTCCTGAGTCAGCTGCCTGATATTCTTGGAAATCTCGTACCCGTAGGATTCCCCATCGAGCAGCATGTAGAGGATCATCGTATCGTTGTAACCACGTATAACATCACTGCTGATCAAAAATGGTACCCCCTATGATTACTTCATCTGTCGTAGTAGTTGCAGTATACCATAATTACTACGACAGATGAAGTAGTTACGTAAAAATAGGTAAAAAAATCTAAAAAGCATAAAAAAAGAGAATTGCTCTATGTGAGCAACTCTCCTCAAATCAGTTAGTCTCTTGAATTTTCAAACATCTGATCAATCTTCTCTTTCGCACCTTCCCAGGAGGTCAATAATGGAAATCCATATTGTTCACGGGCTCTCAAATTCCATGGATGCGGAATACAGAGTACTTTCTTTCCGTCCTGTAAAGCAGGAACCAAGTTGTGAACCCCGTCATCGATCAGAAGATCATAATTAATAAGATTCTTTCGTTTGCAAGGGAAGAAATTTTCAATGGGAATAAACGGCATATGCTTCTGAAGCCAGTTCCATTTTTCAACAACTGCATTGGGCTGGGCCGCGGTAACAATAATAACATCATATGCATTGTGTAGCTTCTCCATTTCACCTACAACATGCTCGTCGAATAATTCAAGCTCCTCATATAAACCAGGCCGCCCATAGAATACATCTTGTGTACAATCTGGATGACGTAAATGATCCGTATTCCAATCAAGCATCTCCTCGTACTTCAGTACATGAGTGGGGAAATCATTGTTGTTATGGTATATAGCTCGTTTGACTAGATGGCATATCGTGTCATCCATATCAACTGCAATTATAGGCTTTCTCATCTGTGTCCCCCATATGTTTTTTTATATTACTATTTAAGTATACACAATATAATTACTGTTTTCGTCTTGAGTTAGTTAAATTTCTGTCTAATGTTTTTTAAACGCCTCTACACAGCTTTGACAGATACAGGCTTTACCACTCAGTTCCAAAGGTACCCTTTCTAGTAGTTCTGCAGGAATTTCCGTATGAAAACACCAACAATCACCATTATTAGCACCACAATGATTTAATTCTTTACATAAAGGGCAATACCGTTGTTCGACTTGTTTATTCTTTATTTCCAAAGATTATACTCCCCCATACGATTAAACATTTTACTTCTATTTATTTACTTTTCTTTTCCTTGAAATTCAAACACTTTCGTCATAACCACTTCTGAACATACCAAGTCTAGCCTAACTATGGTTAGTATTATTCAATAAAGTAATTTCATATTTTTCCCCATCCATTTATTCCTTCTATAGATCTTTGCAATACCTCTATACTTTCCTGAAGAAAGGCCTTATTGTTCTCGATCCCTCTGGTTTTACACCAAACTACCGCACTAAAAGCATCATAAAAACTATAAAACGGTATTATAGCTTCCAGATCAAGTAAAGGACGAACCGATTCGTAGCCTTGCACATAAGGGAGCCGTGTTAGCGGGTTCACTTCCCAGACGTATCGGTTTATTTTTGTGAAATCAATTCCAGTGGAACCACCACGAGCGCTCTCGTAATCAATTATACCAACGACCCGATTATCTTTTATTAATATATTGCCTGGTCGAAAATCCATATGAACAACCCTAGGCCCATCCGGTTCAGGTAACGCCGAATATACGCTATCAAAGTGAGTAATACATTTCTCAAATAAATCAGGATGAAGGACCTCCTTACAAGGTTCTTTCCACTTTTCAAAATTATTTTTCAGGTATAATCTCCAGCTATTGTTCTCTACTGTCTGAAAACCATCGGATCCATAACATCCATACGCTGGCATGGAAACTTCATGAAGCATGGCATGATAATTACCGATTTGAAACGCCAGACTCTGATCAAGGTTACTCGTACAAGGCCCCCCATCTATAGCGGAGAGAAGCAATGCACCGACACTCCTATCATCACCGTCCCAGAAATCCAATACTTTTGGAACGGGTATAACACCCTTTAGTCTTTCAAGCATCTCAAATTCACGAACTAGTTTATCCCTGTTGTATGGAATTTTCACGTATACGTTGTCTAGGTTAAAAAGAGTAAGTTTATACACTTCAGAACTGAACGAATCAGGAACAGACTCTATATTCAGAACACTCAGCTTAAAAATTTCAATTAATTTATGTATGGATTCCATACGACTACCTCCAGTCTCAAGGGAAAGCTGCTCTGTTCACGGTTGTGAACTCCCTATTCTTGCATTAAGATAGTGAACATTAGGAGTTTCTAAGGAACTCAACCGGGAGATTTGAACAGATGAAATTTAAGAATCAAAGCGGTTCAGGTATCATTCATAGTGATCTGCTCGCTACCCAAGAGCTTGTATATAACCCGTGCAATCTTGATTGCTCTGACCTCATTCATGAACCACACAATGCTGATTATGGGGCGTATATATTTAATTTAAACGCACTATCCATTAGATTTCGTGTTGCAAAAATCACACCTACAAAGATCGGGCAGTTTGTCACGTTATGGGAGAGAATTGGAGATGGCCCCATCCAGCCCTATGATATATCAGATACTGCTGATCTCTTCGTTATAAGTACGCGCAATGAGAATCACTTTGGTCAATTTGTATTTCCAAAAGCTGTGCTAGGTAAACAAGATATATTATCCAATAAAGGTGACGGTGGCAAAAGAGCACTACGAGTGTACCCGCCATGGGATCATCCCACGAGTCGTCAAGCTCAAAAAACACAAAAATGGCAGTTGGAATATTTCCTAGAAATACCGGTAATTCAGCCAGCAGACTTTCTTCGTGCGCAAACACTTTACGGTTTTTCAGTAAATCGAACAGTCTGACCTATGTCCTCCACATGTTTTATATCCGCCCATAAAATAAAATAATTGTAGAAGGAATCTCCTATTTTTACCGCTTCTGGATATTTCAAAATAATAGCAGCCTGATGATTCCATTCCTCTTGCTGATCAGCAGAAGGCACAATCAATCGTGCTTTCTCTTCCACTTTTAGCCCCTCTAGTGTCAGTTCAATAATTTGTGGATCGGAGCCATAAGGCTTCAGTTGATGAAATGCATCCATGTTTGCTACTTCATCGATGGATACCCCCTCTCCAGAAATAGCGGATAATTGAAAAAATCCGTCGTGCCCCTGATACCTCTCATCATATTCTGGATTCACTACCCACTCGGAGGGATACTTCAAAGTGACCTTATACTCTTTTGAAATATATGTTGACACCCCCGATGGCTTGACCAGCATTCCGATTCCAGTACTTACTAATGCAACAAGCGCTATAAACAGGACCCCTAGCCACCATCTTTTATACGTTGACGTTTTCACATTATCCTCCTATTAGTTGACATGCACAGCATCAGGAAATAAGATATAAGTAAACATATGAGCAATCATTCATATGTATTAGTGAGGGGGTAATTCCAATGAGTAATCTAAAAAATATCCTATCCCTAATTCTTTTCTCCATATTCCTTATATCTTACCTTTTGAAGCTCGTTATACTTTACAAGAAGAATCATATTAAAGGAAACGTATTAGCTAAAGGAAAAAAACGATCTATAATCCATTATACCGAGCTGTTCGTTAAGACTACTACTTTTGTGTGGGGAGCAGCGTGGTTTACGTTTTCCTTAGCGGAGTCATACATAGTTACACTAGTAGGAGAACATTTTAATCATCCGGTGATTCACTTTATCGGTGTTGGTGTAGTAACGCTCGGATGTTCCATTTTCATACAAGCAATGATTGCCATGCGTACTTCGTGGAGAGTTGGGATTGATAAGTCTACTGTAACAAAGCTCATCACGCACGGTATATATAAATTTAGTAGAAATGCCGCATTTCTCGGTTTTGATCTCATGTTTCTTGGATTGTATCTTATGTATCCAAATTCATTAACACTAATTATATTCTTTCTTAACATTATAGCCATCCATTTACTTATTCTTCAGGAAGAGCAGCATTTAAAATCTGTATTCGGAGATGAATATATTCAATATTGTAATAATACACCTAGATATATTTTATTTTGAAATCTTACCTACTGTAAATCCTATGCGTTCAAGCACGCTACAATTTACATTTTTTACAATATCCGAAAACATTCTCTTAATGTAATTACTATAGTATGAGGTTGTAGACATACATTAGGAGGGAAATTATGAAATCACCGAAAAAGTACGGCGTGAAGACGGCAATTGTAGCCACTGCAGCAACTGCACTCTTCGTTTCCAACGTAATCACTACACAAGCACCAAATCAGGCCACTGCAGCTTCATCTAACACAAGAAATGTGATTCTGTTTGTCGGTGACGGAATGGGTACTGCCCAGCGCAATGCCATCCGCCTAGCTACAGTAGGTGAAAAAGGTAATCTAGCGATGGATTCTATGCCATATGCTGGACTAATTCATACAAGCTCCACTGTCCCTGTTACAGATTCAGCTGCTTCAGCCACAGCCTATGCCAGCGGAGTCAAGACTTATAACGGAGCCATCGGGATGGATGCAGATAAAAAGTCCGTCCAAACCATTATGGAATATGCAAAATCAGCAGGGAAATCTACAGGCGTTGTAACTACCAGCCAAATTACTGATGCTACAGGCGCTGCCTTCGGTGCACATGTCGAAGATCGCTCCAAACAAAGTGACATCGCTCTGCAGCTTCTGACCAAGAGCAAAGTTGACGTTCTTCTCGGTGGAGGCGAAGACTTCTGGTATCCTGCTGGGAATCCAGGTAAGTTCGCAGATGAGCCAGCTGAAGATCCTTCAGAGAAAAGCAAAGGTACGCAAGGTAACCTTGTAGACAAAGCTAAGCAGCTTGGATACTCCTACGTAACGAATAAAACAGATATGCAAAAGGCGAAAAACGGCAAGCTTCTCGGATTATTTGCAAATGAGGAAATGTTCCAGCAGAAGCCAGAGGGTGAAGGAGATATCTACAACCCGGTTGTATCCCTGCCTGAAATGACAAAAAAAGCGATAGACACGCTTGCAGCAAATAAAAACGGATTTTTCCTGATGGTTGAAGAAGAGGGTACCGACGAATTTGCACACCAAAACAATGCCAAGATGACGATTAAAGCGGGGCAAGAGTTAGATAAGTCCGTGCAGGTTGCCAAAGATTTTGCTAAAAAGAATCCGGATACCCTTGTCCTTGTTCTCGCCGACCATGAAACAGGTGGATTCTCTATTGAAGCCGTAGACGCTGAAGATGAATCAGGTGATGGCATTTCCAAAGAAGATGGTCCGTTTGCCATCGCTAACTCCAAACAGAATTTCGTTGTAGACTGGACGACTTCAGGTCATACAGCAGTGGATATTCCAATTACGGCCATGGGCAAAAACGCTCAGTTGTTTACAGGAGTATACGAAAACACTGAAGTATTCACTAAGGTTGCGCAAGCCATGGGCATAAAAGTGAAATAAAAAGATCGAACAACATAAAAGACTAGCCAGATTTTCTGGTTAGTCTTTTTGATTGATGAATCGCAATCCCGGGTTCTCCCTTATACACTATGATGATCTCCATAATTACTTAGCATCTGTTCGAATAACAAACGTGATTTCCTTAGTCTGGTCTAGCCACTCGCCTGTTAATCGAAATCCCCTTAAAGTTTCCCCTGATTCATAATCCTTACTATCTGAACTAAGAAAAGCCGCCATATTCGAATCAAGCTTAAAAGTAGCTGTCTTATCCGCCCATTCAACATTTACCGGCTCTGCTGTTTCTTTTTTATACTTAAAAGTACCATCATCTTTCAAAATATAATCTGTCAATTTGTAGCTGTTTGGGGCTGTATTGCTAAATTCGATTTCTATGATTTCTCCAAGCTTCACATAAGGAATTGAAACACCCGGTTCAGCTATAAGGCTTTGAAAGGATGCATTAACTTTTTCTGAATTAGTGTTCCTTTCAAGTGGCTTTAAGTCAGATTGAATGAATCTCCCGTTGGATGTAACCGTTACTTCCTTAATTACAGAATCACTTGCCTGTTCTTGATCGCAGGCTGAAAAAATAAACAGGAGCATAAGACCAACGGTTAATAAGTATACTTTTCTCAAGGAAAACCCCCTTCTTGATTAATTAAAACCACAATAAAAATAATGATCCCAACAATTAGTGGAAAACCTAAAGATAGACTTCTCGGCGAGATGAGTATAGAAGATATCTGTAATACGGATCAATGCCTATCGAGGGAGTCCAGCTTATGGGAAAGCTCACGGATTAACTCTATCTCATGTAATACCATACTACGGGTATAAAAATATAGCTCTTCAGAGTAGTCCAAATCTTCACCGTTCCCAACCACTAAGGATAACTGTTGTAAATGTTCCAGCTTTTCTTTCATGTAAGTCTCTCTGAAATCAAGTAATCTTCGGCGGGCCTCCAGATCCAGCAGCTCATAATAAGCAAGGCGAATAGACCATTCATTATCAATACGAATAGTCTCCAGTGAAAATTCGTTCAAGCAGATATGAAACCTCTCCTCACCCTCTGCTGTGATCGAATATACATACCGTTTGGGGCGGTTTTCCTGCATTTCCGTTTTTTTAATCACCCAACCTCGCTTTTCAAACAATTTCAGCTTCGGATACAGCGAATTATTATTAACGATTTTATCGTTACTCATTACGAAAATGATATTTTTTTTAATCTCATAACCATGTTTTGACCCTTTCATTAATTGAGCCAGAATCAAGACTTCAATATCCATGTTCATCCTCCGAACTACCGGACTGCATTTCCGGCTATTTTCTTATCTTACCTCAAGGACTGCCTCTATGCCAAATACTTAGTGATTTTATGCACATACTTTTATCGTTTCATTCGATAATATAGGTTAAAATAACCTATATTATTTTAACCTATATATTGAGAGGGTGTTATAGCATGGAATTCGCACATTTGTTCAGCAAAGGTATGATAGGAAATATGGAGCTCAAGAACCGGGTCATTTTGCCTGCCATGGGCACAAAAATGAACGCTCCTGGTGGTTATGTCGGCGAGCGCTTGATTGATTACCATGTAGCACGCGCAAAAGGCGGTAACGGCTTAAATACAGTTGAAGTAACCACCATTCACCCAACGGCTGCTTCTGAGGATGCTCCAGCTATTTATGATGATAAATTCATTCCTGGTATGACCCGGTTAGCTCAAGCTATTCATGATGCAGGCGGCAAAAGCTGTCTTCAGTTATGGCATGGAGGGAAAGTAACGCCCAACCTGATTCAAGTCTCCTCCTCCCCTGTTCCTTTCGAGGGTGTAACACAAATCCCCCGGGAGCTGGAGCATCACGAAGTCAGCGAGATGGTCCAAGCTTACGCCGATGCTGCTTTACGTGCAAAAATAGCTGGCTTTGACAGTGTGGAATTCCATGCCGGTCATGGTTACTTGCCGCAACAATTTCTAAGCCCAGCGATGAACTTCCGTCAGGATGAGTACGGTGGTTCCTGGGAGAATCGCTGCCGCTTTCCGCTCGCTTGTATTCGTGCCATTCGAGAAGCTGTTGGGCCTGGGTTCCCTATCTTGATGAGAATTTCTGCTATCGAGGATCTTCCCGGCGGACTTACACTGGATGAGATGAAGCTCTTCTCAAAGCTGGCTGAAAAAGCAGGTATTGATGCGATAAATGTATCGCGCGGAGTTCCAGCAGGCGCAGCTATTAAATATGAAGTCCCTCCAATCGATCTGCCCGTAGGTTTCAATGTAGATAACGCAGCACAAATTAAATCTGTGGTTAATATCCCAGTTATCGCCGTAGGACGTATTAATGATCCAGCTATTGCGGATCGAATTATTGCTGAAGGACTGGCTGATTTCGTAGCTATAGGGCGCGCTCAGCTGGCAGATCCTGAATTCTGTAACAAAGCATTAGCCGGACGTGCAGACACGATCGTTAAATGTGTAGGTTGTGATCAAGGCTGCTTTGATGGCTTCGTGAATCCGAAGGTGCCTTTCATCAGCTGTGTATTTAACCCTGCAACAGGACGTGAACGGGAATATGAATTGAAGCCAGCGGGCACACCCAAGAAAGTACTTATTGCCGGTGGTGGGCCAGCCGGATTAGAGGCGGCGGTTACACTGAAACGGCGTGGACATTCTCCCATTTTATGCGAGAAGAACGACATTCTTAGTGGACAGCTTTATATCGCTGGTGCCGCGCCACGTAAAGAAGAAATGGCCGCCGCTGCTCTGAATATGGGGGAAGCTGCTAAACGTGAAGGGGTGGAAATCCGAATGAATACGGAGGTCACTCCAGAACTTATCCAAGAAATTAGTCCGGATGAAGTCATTCTTGCGATCGGATCAGCCCCTACGATTCCTCCGATCGAAGGCGTTCTAAGTAGTCATGTAGTGAATTCACATGATGTATTATGGGGAACATGCCATCCTGAAGGTCGAGTCGTTATTATTGGAGGGGGATTGGTTGGTCTTGAGGTTGCTGAGCTATTGGTCGAACGCGGAAATCAAATCACTGTTGTAGAAATGCAAGCCGATGTAGCAAATGATCTGGGTATCCTTCGTAAAATCTGTGTAATGGAAAGCCTATATGGCCACGGCGTAACATTAATGACCAACAGCAAATGCAAGGCAATCCAAAAGAATAGCGTAATCGTTGAAAAAGATGGAGAGCTTCATAAACTGCCAGCCGATTATGTAGTAATCGCAGTTGGATCACATGCTCTAAACAAGCAAGTCCTTCAGGAATTTTTGGAGGAAAGCTCCATTCCTTATCATGTAATTGGGGATGCTGTGCAAGCTCGCAGAGCACTTAATGCAATTTGGGAGGGGGCAGAATTAGCTAGACGAATCTAGTTAAGAAAGGCTCTGACCGACTTATGGAAATAGCAAACCCGGCAGGTGACGCTTGGCGGGTTTCGTTTCTTATACAGCGCTATTTGAACCCCCTATCCAAGGATTACAAAATGAGGCTCTTGCAACGAATTAAGTGCATTGGAGTCCGATAACCTAAAAAATGAGCTTTTATGGGCAAATAATGATTATGTTGTCCGTTTCACGCTAAGATTGAGGATCGGCAGACCGATAAATGCAGCATATTTTTCAGCAGCTTTAAACACTGCTTCTTCAGCCTTCCTGAGCTCTCCAAAAGGATGAATGACCATTTCTATTCCTTTTTTCTTAATCGTACGTTTCCATGTACCCATAACTTGGCCACCTACAACAATCATCGGCAGGAAAACACCATTGTTTCCAGGGACAATTAAAGGAGCCTTCTCAGGCTCAAGTACAGCACTCCGGTCTTTATAACCAAGAATGTACTCATCATAACCCGGAAGTAAATAGACACCCGAGGAGTCTTCATCCGCACGAGCTAGTTGATCGGTAGACATCCAATACTCACTGCCATTTATATCCGCCGATTGAAGGTCATTTTTTACAGTTTCTAATCCTCGTCTAGCATCTGTAAGGGTTATGCCTGCCCACCAAGCAAAGTCCTGAACGGTCGCCCATCCACGGGCTGTAAAATACCGCAAGGCGAGTTCTTGCAACGATTTCTCATAAGATAGCTCTCGGCAATCTGGCACCCATTCCTCTAACAATACAATCGTTTGCTGTTTACCATTCATAGGACCAAAACAAATCAGTCCTTGATAGGCACTATTCCAGAGTATATGATAACCCCGCTGATTCCCTGTATGGATGCCTTCTTCTTCTATTAACTGAAGTAGGGCCGAACGATCCATTTGCTTCCCGCCCTTTAAAGCTTCCACTATAATTTTTCTACAGCGCTCCAGTGTTTGATCATCAAGTCCAAGCTCAGCCATTCGCCGCTTCGTTTGTGATGCTAAACGCGGTGCAGTGAGCTGTAGCATCCACTTTACATCTTCTGCTGGGATGAAATGAAGCGTACCCCGCAGCGTCCAAGTAAGAATAATCTTACGGTCAGCGATTGCACGCTCTATATCAGCTAATTTCGTAGCAGGAGAACGTAGTCCGATGGCCCAAACCGCCTGCATGTAGTCTTGCGCTTGCATAGCCCCCATTTTCTTCACGACCTGCTCTGGTGTGTGATGTAAAGAGCCTGCAATCATTTGACTATACAACCTGCTAATTGAAATAAGGCTATTCGTCACACTACTCCCCCTCTTCAGAAATGAACCCTTAAATAATATACTTCCAGTGATTAACAAAATGGATAAGTTCTTGCCCATGTCTATGTCGATATTGCATAGTGCAATAGATAGTCATATACAGGCTAACAGTGCCCTTCTTTTTAAAAGAACACCGCTGCTTCCAGTTAAGGCATCTGTGGTGTGATCACCTAATGTGTATAAACCTAGCTCCAACCCTTTATTCTCATCGACTCTATATTGTTCCATCCTGATTATGTCCTCTTTTCATGGTTATATTAGGTTCATTGGATAGGAGGAAGCTTCGATTCAATCTCTTCACGACGTTCTTCCAGAAAGGAAGGTAAGGTCAAATTCTCTCCTAGCGCGTCAAAAGTTTCATCAATCTCAAATCCTGGGCCATCTGTAGCAAGCTCAAAAAGAATATGGTTCGGATCCCGAAAATACAAGGAATGGAAGTAATAACGATTAATGACCCCTGTATTTTTAAAGCCTGCAGCAGTGATCTTGGAGGCCCATTCGGTTAGTTCTTCGACATCCTTCACTCTTATAGCCACATGATGGATGCTGCCTTTCCCTGGTCTCTCCCGATCTTTATCATTTACTTCTTTGACGTGGATCTCGGTGTATAAACCACCCTTCCCTGTTTCATATATATCTACCATCACTTTCGAATCCCCCATGGAGGGTACTGTCCGAACTTTTGTATAGCCCAAGATATCTTCCAAAACCGCCTTTGTGCGGCTAGTCTCACGTACAGTCAATACAACAGGACCTAACCCAACGATGGCATACTTTGGAGGGATGTCTTCTGTAATCCACGGCTCAACTAACTCGATACCGTTATCTTTTTCAGCCGATACTAAATGGATCGTCAATTCATCTCTATCATAAAAAGTAAGCGACTTATGTTCCCCGATACTTACAATCGCTTCATGAAGAACTTCAAAAGAATCTAATCGACTAGCCCAATACGACAAGGCTTCATCGCTAGGGACAAGAAGGGAGAAAGAGCTAATACTGTTCGTCCCTTTGCGGGTCTGACCTGCATTTGGCATTTCAAAGAAAGATACCTCAGTGCCAGGGGCGCCATTACGATTTCCATAAAATAGATGGTACATGGATGGATCATCTTGATTGACCGTTTTCTTTACAAGTCTCAATCCCAGTACCTCTGTGTAAAACCACAAGTTTTGTTTAGCGTTTTTAGTAATCATCGATACATGATGTTGTCCGTTTATTAGTTGTTGTTTCATTATAATAGCCTCCTAAATAAATATTGTATTTTAGTTTACTAGTATACTGACGAAGAAAAAAGTAAGCTTTATTATCAATAAAGCTTTTGCGTCACTACTGAACACCTCGCGGGAGTCGATTCTCATCTTGGCTATGGCGATGAATCTTTTTAAGCATGCTGTAAAACACTTTCTTCTCATCATCTGTCAGTGGATCGAATAACGAGGCTTGGAAATCCGATTGTAAGGGCAGTACCTTCTCAATAAGTGTTTGGCCCTTTTCCGTTAAAGTAATGTACTTCACTTTCCAATCCTGTTTGCGTTCAATCCATCCTTCCTTCTCTAATCTGCCAAGCATATGGGATACCCCACCTTTAGTAATGGTTAGATGCTCGGCAATTTCCATCTGTGTTACAGGCTGGTGTAATAATATTTGTACCAAGGTATCAAATTGATTAACGGTTAAGTTAAATTGCTTCAAGAATTCATTGGAAAGATCGTTACTATTCTCATATACCCTAACCAGCCGCAACCAGATCAATAAGCTTAGTTTGTTATCTTCAGTGAATCCATTGCTTCTCATTTGGTCACGTCCATCGTTTGTTTATTTGATTTGTTAATATGAGTATACTAGTAAACTGATGAGGAGTCAAGCTCAGTAGAAATCCTACACGCTTGCCAAATACCACTTCGGAATATAGGTTTGATCATCATCATACCACTCCAGAACTCTCCGCTCGGCTCAGCATATTAGCAACTTCTTCTTTCCCAAATGGAATCGCCCAATGGATGCTTGACAGCTGGTTGCTAGCAATAGATAGAGCCATCATTCTGAAGAACAAGTCCGGGACATTGTTATTAAAATACCCACCCCACCTCCCATGTAGAAGCATTCGGGATATCACTATAGAATGAAATTATTTCACAACCTCCTTTTTTAATTAGAGTATTTCACTCAAATATAATTTTTTCTTATTTATTTCTTAGGAGATTATTTTATTCAATTGATGTTGGAACAACAATAGTGTATGATACATAGTATAAAACACATACTGTATGATACACAGTAAATATAAACGTCTTCGGCCTCCTTTCAAGGACGAATAGCGTTTAAACGAGAAATATAATGAGGTGGGTGAATGAGTACTTTATTAAATTCTTTAATCACAGAGCTTAGGAGAGGTACGTTAACGCTAGCCGTTTTAAGTCAATTACGAACACCCCAGTATGGATATTCGCTCGTTCAATTGTTGGAGGAATCCAGCATCATCATCGATCAAAGCACCCTATATCCATTACTTCGCCGATTAGAGAAACAGGAATTAGTGACGAGCAGCTGGGACACATCCGAGAGCAGACCCCGTAAGTATTATGTTCTAAGTGACTATGGCGTAGAAATTTTTTTACAGCTAAAGGAAGAATGGCTTAAGAATTCGAAAGAACTTTACGGCCTATTACAAGGGGAGGATGACCATGAAGCTGATTGAGATTTACATTCATGAAGTTACTCGGAGGTTACCAGAACAAAATCGGGAAGACATCGCATTAGAATTACGATCAACCATCGAGGATATGTTACCGGATGATTATGACGAAAAAGAGGTAAAAGCCGTCCTTGCAAAATTGGGCAATCCAGCTATTTTAGCTAGTGAGTACCGCGATCAGCCCATGTATCTCATCGGCCCACGCTATTTCGATTTATATGTTACGTTATTAAAAATGATTATACCCATCGCTGTAGTTGTTTCTTTAATCGCTCTGGTTGCTGATTACTTGATTGGCTATAACGGCGATAAAACAGTTTCGGATATTGTTACTGCAGTTATAAGTACAGGAATTGGAACCTTCCTTGAAGTAGGAATCCAAGTCTTTTTTTGGATAACTGTTGTGTTCGCTATTATCGAACGGGCGGATAAAGGAAAGGAAGGTCATCCACTTACTACAAAATTAAGGAAATGGACTCCTGATGATTTGAAGGATATCGCGCTTGTCCATAAGAAAAAAGCAATTACAAGCTTCGAAGTGTTCGGAAGTTTACTGTGGACTGCCATTTGGGCTACTGTTTATTTTAATGCTGAACACCTGATCAGAGTCTATAGAGGCGGTGAAGGCGCACTTAACTTCGTAGCCCCAGCTTTTAATCAGCATGTGTTACTTGATTATTGGCCTATTATTCTTATTGTGATCGGATTAGAAGTCGCATTAACTATATATAAATTAATCAAGAGACAATGGACTAGAGAATTAGCATTATGTAATACGGCCCTCGAGCTTTTAGTACTTATTGTATTCGCTATTATCCTTATTAATCCGAATGTATTTAACCAAGAATTCATTAACTACATGTCTAATTTATTAACTACTACAGCTAACCAGTTTGAAACGGGGCTAGTAGGTGGAGGAATAGCAGTCTTGATTTTAATTGCGGTCCTCAATATATATGAAGGCTTCCGCAAGGCCCGCCTCTGATATTTCCAACAAAATGAAACAGATCCTAAGGTGAATCCCTAGGATCTGTTCTCATAAGAGATATAATAGTGAATAACAACTATACAAAAAGTTCAAGCTCAACAACCGTATCCATCTCGTCGGGAAGCTTAGCCCCTTTTAATGTAATAAACGCTCCGCCGTCAACATCCGAATATTCCTCAGCCATCCACGGCACCTCCACCTTTAGTTCGGTACCATCACGTAGTAATCTAGCCTTTTTAATCTTCCCTTTCAAGCCTTGGAAATAGATCGGGCCAATTCCACGGTCGTAGACGTGCGCATACAACTTGTTGCCCTTTTGCGTATAACGACCCCACTCTGGCTTAGCAAGCAATGAGCTGCCGCAGCCATAAATACTGTCACCATTCAGGCGCATCCACTCGCCCACTTCATCAAGGATGACAAGTGATTCCCGTGTCATTTCACCTTTAGCATCAGGTCCAACATTAAGGAGGAGATTACCATTCTTACTGATACATTCGACCATTGAGCGAATGATCTGCTGGGTGGATTTATAATTTTTATCTTCGGAATGATAGCCCCAGTTATCATTAAGCGTAATGCATGCTTCCCATGGAACGGATTGGCCATTCACGTCAACAATCCCACCGGGAGGAATGATCTGCTCTGGAGAAAAGAAATCTCCAGCATATTCTTCTGGCTCGGCCGCGCGGATATTCCCACCTAAACGATTGTCGATAATAATATCCGGCTGGATAGAGCGAATCATACGGATTAACTCCGTTGCTTTCCATTTCTCTCCGGTCATATTGTCGTAGGAGAAGTCAAACCACATGATGTCGATTTTTCCATAATTCATCAACAGTTCCTTCACTTGCCCATGCATATACTCCAAGTATTGATCAAAATCAATCGGCTTGTCTTTAGCCGCTTCATTGTCCCGATCCGGATGAGCTTTATCGCCATATCCAGGGTAATCATCATGATGCCAATCAATAATAGAGTAATACAGACCTACAGCAATACCTTCAGCCCGGAAAGCGTCTACATATTCTCGAACGAGATCACGTCCAGCAGGCGTGTTAGTCGCTTTAAAATCTGTCAGCTTGCTATCAAACAAGCAGAATCCGTCGTGATGCTTGGTCGTAAGGACCGCATACTTCTGCCCCGCTGCTTTTGCTGCGCTGGCCCACTTCTTCGGGTCATATCGAGATGCGTCAAATTCATTGAAATACGTCATATAATGTTCTCTACTCATTCGCTCGTTTCCACGTATCCACTCACCTCGTGCTGGAATGGAATATAATCCCCAATGAATGAACATACCGAATCTATCCTGCAAGAACCATCTCGTTCTTTCTTCTCTTGTACCCATCTCTTCAGCCCCTCCGTTTTTGCTAGCTTTGATAAATGGTTCAGATAGTCTAGACGGTATGAAATAATGCCGCAGCGCCTATAAGACCTACATCATCCCTCAGACCTGCTGATTCAATAGTATAAGTTCCTTTATACGGCTTCATGACAAGTTCCTCTGTTTTCTCTCTCAGCGCCGGAAACAGTAGTGCACCAGCTTTGCTTACGCCTCCACCGATTACAATGCGATCAGGATTAAACGTATGTACCGCGTTAGCTAATCCAATCGCCATATAATGAATCGTTCGCTCAATCACCTCGACAGCCAGCGGATCTTTTAGTGCCATCGCTTCAAAGACATGTCGAGAATTAATCTTTTCACCACTTCTACTAGCCAGCTCTGTAATCATCGACGTTCTGCTCTCCATACTCCGCAGTGCCATGTCCCGAATCGCTGTACCCGAAGCAAATACTTCCCAGCATCCATATCTTCCACAGCTGCATTCCGTTCCGTTCGGGTCAATAATATTATGGCCGAGTTCTCCTGCAAATGAGTTCGTTCCGAGCAGTAGCTCACCATCCATGACAATTCCAGCTCCAATTCCTGTGCTGAAGGTAACATACACCATGTTGTTCGAGCCTTTGCCAGCTCCTCTTACATACTCGCCCCATGCCGCAGCGTTCGCATCGTTTACTACTTTCACTTCTATGCCAAGTTCTGACTCCATCCAATGTTTCAGTGGAACATTATCCCATTCAGGAAGATTGGTACCGTGAATTACGATTCCATCCTGGCTGTTCACAGCTCCAGGAGAAGCCAGTCCGACCCCAATCAGCGGTCGGCCTTCGGATACAGAGCGGATCATTCCGATCATTCGCTGCACCACCTCTTCAGCGGTGCGCGCGCCAGCTGTCTCCATTAATTCCCGATTCAACACAGTACCCTTTGAATCGAATAATGCTGCGGCAATTTTTGTTCCACCTAAATCAATTCCTACTACATAGCTCTCAGCCTTATGCATAACCATTCACCTTTTCACTATCTATTATTAGCCGTTCGAATGAATATTCTTAGCTAACGCCCGCAGGGCTGCTGGATCGATTGGCGACAAAGCGTCTTTGCCATGACGAACAGCCGATCCAAAATGTACTTCTGTGACTCCAGTCTGTTGAATAAAAGATGTAATACCTTCTGGCTTCAAACCACTTCCAGCCAATATACTTATCGAACTACCTCTTGATTCCTCTACTAGCCTACGCATAGCGGGAATGGCATCAGGTGCCGGACCTGGTCCAGCAGAGGTAAGTATACGAGTGATTTGCGGGTAATTACAAAGCGTCCGATAACCTGCAATTTGGTCCTCCAGCTCGTCAAAAGCACGATGGAAGGTTACTTGTAAGCCATCTGTCAACGGCAATAATATTTCAAGCGCATGCTCATCAATCTTTTTTCCCGGTGTTAATGCGCCTAGAACAACTCCCGAAGCACCACTGGCTGCAATCTGCCTGATCTCTGCAGCCATAGTCAAAATATCATTCGTGGAATAGATGAATGATCGACTGTGCGGACGGACCATAACAAAGACAGGAATGCTAACCGATTTGACTACCTGCTCCACCAACCCTATTCCTGGTGTTAATCCACCTTCCGTAATGGCAGTAATGAGCTCAAGACGATCTGCGCCATTCGCCTCAGCCGTTAGAGCATCATCCATACAAGTAGCGATAATTTCCAATCTCATAACTTTCACCCACTCTTCCAGTTGTTAATGATGCACTTGCTTCATAACATAATCGGCGAGCAGGCGTGCACCATATCCCGTCGCTCCAGCTTCTGAGTATCCCACATCCTGTTTGTACTGTACCGTCCCAGCCATATCAATATGAACCCAGCTCATCGATTCTGCTACAAAGCGCCGAATAAATAAGGCTGCTGTAATCGCACCTGCAAAGGGGGAAGTACTTACATTGCGGAGATCAGCGTAATTACTCTGGAGATCTGCTTCATATTCATCCATTAACGGCATGGGCCACAGTCGTTCTCCATTGCGCTCACCGATCTCCACTAGGCTCTGCGTTATATCAACATCACCCCATATGCCCGCGATGCCTAATCCGAGCGCCGCACCGACATTTCCAGTTAGGGTAGCAATATCAATAGCTTGCTTTGCTCCGATATTTGCGGCATGAATAAGCGCATCCGCTATGATAAGTCGACCCTCGCCATCCGTATTCGCAACCTGAACGGTTAGCCCGTTAGGGTAGCGGATAACAGAAGAAGGTAACATCGCCTTAGCATCTGGCACATTATCAACGACTGGAATAAGTGCGGTCACATTTACATTGGCATGCTTCCTTATCAAAATATCCATAGCCCCAATTACAGCAGCCGCACCACCCATATCCATGCGTGCATCGCTGATATCGCTAGCCGTCTTCACATTCATGCCACCTAAGTCAAAGGTTACACCTTTTCCTACCAGTGCTAACATCGGTAAGTCAGGGTTACTCTTGTAACGAATTTCAACAAGGGCTGGAGCGTGCTTACTTCCTGCTCCAACTGCGAGCAACCCATTCATCTGAAGTTCCACAAGCTCCTGTCCTCGATAGATATGGACTTTCAAAGCAGCATCATCACGGTCGAAAAATTCTGCCATCCATTCCGCAAAACGGTCAGGATTCAGTGTACCAGGTACCTCATTCACAAGATCACGAGCAACTACGGCACCTTCTGCGCGTATCTGTGCAGAAACCCGTACAGCTTCCATTTCAATTGATGATAGGTCAGGCCAATCAATCGATTGAAGCTGTAAATCAACAGAGCCTTCCACCTTGGTAGTTCCCCGATAAGTTTGAAAACGGTATAAGCCGAGAATCCAACCTTCTATCCAAGCTTGTAATTCATCAGCAGCAGAAATATCCCTATTCCTATTTATTGCCTCGGATGCTAAGCGAACAAGTGAAGCACTACTTCGTCCTTCCTTCAGAATTGCACGAGCAGCAGATCCACCCGCTCGGCGAATCCTCTCAAGCGTAAAATCCTTGCGCTTTCCCATTCCTACCGCTAACACATCAGACTCTTCCTCAGTGCGAGCATGTAACCAAGTCACACTGCTGCACTGTTTGTGGGACGCTCCCAGCCTAAAAGGAAAAGACTCCTCTTCATAAGCTAAATAGACACTAGTATCCGCCACATTAGCGGAATCGAATAAGATATTCATCGCTGTCCCTTCTTTTCCGTAAAGTGATCTCACAATTTCAGTTACCGCTCTAATTTCAACATTTCTTCATCAAATAAATGACATGCAACCTCATGACCTGGTTCGACTTCTCGAAATATCGGAACATGCTGCTTACAGATTTCCATACAGGAAGGACATCTTGTGTGAAAACGGCATCCCGACGGTGGATCAACCGGACTTGGAAGATCTCCCTTCAGAATAATGCGCTCCTTCTTTAAGGCAGGATCGGGTACAGGTACAGAAGATAGCAGTGCTTGTGTGTATGGATGCATTGGACGATCATACAAGGTATCTTTATCCGCCGTCTCTACGAGGGAACCCAGATACATAACTCCGATTCGATCACTAATATGCTCAACAACACTTAGATCATGTGAAATGAATAAATACGTCAGGCCATACTCTTCCTGCAGATCCTGCAACAGATTTAGCACTTGTGACTGAATCGAAACATCCAGTGCTGACACAGGTTCATCTGCCACGATTAAGCTTGGGCGTACAGACAATGCCCGGGCGATTCCAATCCGTTGTCGCTGTCCACCGCTGAACTCAAAAGCGTAGCGCTCGGCGTGAATACTATTTAATCCCACGGTCTCTAGTAACTCGCATGCTAGTTTATCCCGTTCTTTGGACGAGAGCTTTGTATGAATAAGCAGAGGTTCAGCCACAAGATCCTTCACCTTCATTCGTGGATTAAGCGAAGCATAAGGGTCTTGGAACACCATCTGTATATCTTTACGAATAGGACGCATTTGATTGTCTGAGATATGGCTAATATTTTGACCCTTAAACCACACTTCACCGTCATTCGGCTCCAGCAAGCGAGTCACCAATCTTCCTGTAGTAGATTTACCACAGCCACTTTCACCTACAAGACTGAACGTTTCTCCTTTACGTATAGCGAATGAGATCCCATCAACTGCGTGCAAATATCTAGTAGTTCCGAAAAAGCCCTTCTTCACCGAAAAAAACTTCTTCAGACTTTTAACTTCAATGAGTGGAGTCTCCTTCACAAACCTTCCCCTCCTTCCGTGTTCTCCTGCTGTGTAAGCCAACAACGACTCTTTCGCTCTAGTCCCTCAATCGGAAGTAACTCTGGCTCCTGCGAGAGACAGCGCTCTGTGACATAATCGCAGCGAGGTGCAAACTTACAGCCCGTTGGCATTTGTGAAAGGTCAGGTACATTCCCTTTAATGGAATCCAAGCGACGTACGTTTTGACGCAGCTTTGGAACGGATTGTATTAAACCCTTCGTATACGGATGCTGCGGTCTTGCAAATAGTTCATGAACGGAAGCTTCCTCCACTACACGGCCAGCATACATTACAACTACACGATCACATAGTTCAGCTACAACCCCAAGGTCATGGGTAATGAGCAGCATCCCCATATCCTGTTCTTCTTTCAGGTGCTTCATTAGATCAAGGATTTGAGCTTGAATCGTCACATCAAGCGCCGTTGTTGGTTCATCTGCAATCAGCAGTTTCGGGTGGCAAGACATCGCCATCGCAATCATTACACGCTGCCTCATACCGCCAGAGAGCTGATGCGGATATTCATCCACCAAATCTTCCGCACGTGGTATACCAACTAACCGCAACATATGAATGGCATGTTCACGGGCCTTCTTCCGACCATAACCAAGATGCAACATGATCGGCTCCATCAATTGCAAGCCAATCTTCAGCACAGGATTAAGTGAAGTCATCGGCTCCTGGAAAATCATCGCCATTTCATTTCCCCGTATCTGGCGCATCTCTTTGTCCGTAACCTTTGTTAGATCCGTTCCCTCGAAACGAACAGAACCGCCAGAAATTCTGCCTGGCGTATCCTTAAGAAGCCGCATAATCGACAGTGAGGTAACACTTTTGCCACAACCGGATTCTCCAACTAGACCCAGCACTTCACCTTTCTTAATCACAAAGTCAACACCTGCAACTGCCGTTATACTTCCATCGCCGCGTTTAAACTCCGTTTTCAGCCCTTGTACTTCCAGCAAATTTTGAGTCATGTCTTGTCCCTCCTTAGTTTTTCATTTTGGGATCAAGAGCATCGCGCAGTCCGTCCCCGACCAGGTTAAATGCAAGTACTGTCAAAAATATAGCTAAACCCGGAAAATAAACGATATGTGGAGCAATACTTAAATAATCGCGCCCCATGCTTAACATTGCCCCCCAATCGGGCTCCGTTGGCTTCGCACCCATTCCAAGAAAGCTTAATGACGCAGCGGCTAAGATTGCCCCGCCAATTTTCATGGATAGATTAACGATAATACTAGGGACCGTTTCAGGAAAAATATGTCGCCAAATGATTCGGCGATTCTTCGCACCCATTGAACGGGCTGCTTCAACAAACAACGTTTCCTTCGCAGACAATGTTACGCTCCGGATAATGCGGGCGAACGAGGGTGTACCGAAGACTGCAACTGCAATCACAACGTTGGATAAACCAGGCCCAAGTATAGCGACGATCCCAATGGCAAGCAGTAAATCAGGGAATGAGAACAATACGTCACTGCCACGCATAATAATCCGATCCAACCAACCGCCATAATATCCACTGATAAGGCCAAGGATGGTTCCAAGTACACCCGCAATCAATACGGAACTCAGGCTGACCGCCAAAGTCAACCTTGTACCATCAATTAAGCGACTTAGAATATCACGGCCGTATTCATCCGTTCCCGCCCAATGCTTGGCAGACGGGCCCTGCATTAGCGCATCATAGTTCGGTTCATCTGGATTATAAGGGGTCAGAAATGGCCCGAAAATGGCAATTAAAAAAAGCAATATGATAAAAAATGCAGCCACAAGGGGCATCTTTTGTTTGCTGAACTTGCGAATAAAAACACCCGCGCGGCCTTTTGTTTTCTCCGGGGCTATTACCTCTCCGGGTATAGGGGAATTAGTTCCCATTACCGCCGAATTGTCGCTCATGATATCCCTCCTAATCCTATATTCACCCTCCAGAAAACTATCGTAATTCTGTTTCTCAGTTACTCTAGCTTACTGAGAAAACCTGATTTTCGGATTAAGTACGCCATACAATAAATCTACAATTAAATTGATAAGGATAAATTGTGTTGAAAACAGCAGCAGCAAAGCTTGAATAACTGTATAATCCCGGAACAAAATGGAATCCACCAGCAGTCTTCCAAGACCAGGAATACTGAAAACTGTCTCAACCATTACCGATCCACCAAGCAAGAACCCAAATTGAAGTCCAGCTACAGTAACGACCTGAATAAGAGAATTACGCAGCGCATGCCTGCTAATAACAACATACTCGCGTAAGCCTTTCGCACGTCCTGTTCGGATATAATCCTCCCGTAACGTTTCTAGCATCGATGACCGAGAGTAACGAGCCAGCATCGACATAATCCCCATTCCAAGTGTAATGGAAGGAAGAATATAAGACTTCCAGGAATCCACACCACCGGTCGGAAACCAGCCAAGCTCTACCGAGAAAATCTGAATGAGTACCAAACCTAACCAGAATCCAGGGATCGACATCCCTGACATGGCTGTCAATGTGCCTAAGTGATCAGGCCATCTATTGCGATAAACCGCTGAAATAACACCAATTAGAAGACCAATGACAAGCGCCCAAGCCATACTGAGAAACGTTAACCACAAGGTAGGCATTACTCTACTTTCTAGCATATCGGTTACTGGAATCCCTGATCGAATCGAATTGCCCAGATTACCACTCAGTAGATCGCTCATGTAGTTTATGTATTGATTCCACAGCGGCAGATTGAGACCTAGTTGCTCTTGAATGCCATGAATCTCTTCAAGTGTGGCGTCTTTACCCGCAATAAGCCGGGCCGGATCGCCCGGAATTAAGTGAATAAACAGAAAGACTAATACCGATACAATGAATAGCAACGGAATAACCCCGAGGAGTCTTTGTAAAGCATATCTACCCAACTCATAAGCCCCCTTCAGTATCGACAAATAATTTAACTGAGGCCGCCTCCTACCATTCTTAAGAAGCGGCCTCGTTCAATTCTTGGGAAATTAAATCTTGCGTTTGACTTGAATTATTTCACTTCTGCATTTAGGACATTAATGGAACCATCCGGGAAGACTTTAACACCTTCCAGATTAGATCTTTTGCCTGAGATGATTTGGTCAACGCCCATGAATGCCCAAGGAGCATCTTCCCATACTGTTTTTTGAATATTTGCATAAATAGATTTAGCCGCTTCTGGATCAACAGATTTGTTTGCTTCCGCAATCCATTTATCTACATTTTCATTTTTATAATAAGCTGTATTCGAGCCAGCTGGTGGGAACATTTCACTACTGAACAAACCTCTAGTAGCACCATCTGCATCACCGGAGGATGGAGACCAGCTGACATACCACATTTGAATTTTTGCTTCTTCAGGTGTTTTAGCAGCATTAATTTGGTCAGACAATGTACCGCCTTCCATAGACTTCACTTCTACCTTGATGCCTACAAGTGCTAGCTGTTGTTGAATAAATTGCATACCCTTCATGGTTTCAGATTCGTTTTCTCCCCAAATTTCGGTTTCGAATCCGTCTGGATACCCCGCTTCAGCAAGCAGTTGCTTAGCTTTTTCAATGTCATAGTCATAACCTGCTTGTTGGGAGTAATATTGTGTTTTGGAAGACATCGTGGAATCAAGCTTAGCGCCAAGACCCGATTTCACAACCTTGATATATGCTTCTTTGTTGATAGCATAGTTAATGGCTTGACGTACCTTTACATCATCGAAAGGCTTTTTCATCGTATTTAACGTTACATAACGAACAATGGTAGAATCGATGGTATCTACAGTAATTCCTTCAAGACCTTCAACCTCGGATACTTGCTCGGTTGGCATTGGATAAATGAAATCAGCCTCACCAGTTTTTAGCATCGCAATCCGTGATCCATTCTCTGGTACAGGTCTAAAGGTGATACTGTCCACTTTCGGCAAGTCTTTTTGCCAGTAATCCGCATTCTTCTCAACAACTAGACGATCACCTTGCACCCACTCTTTGAACTTAAATGGGCCAGTACCTACAGGTTTTTTTGAAATATCGGCCCCATTCTCTGTTATAGCTTTAGGGCTAATGATAGGCGCCATTGCAACCTTGTTTAAAAATGCGTTGTATGGCTCGCTGAGTGTAATAACCACGGTTTTGGCATCAGGAGTCTCCACTTTGGCCACCTTGGCGAAGCTTTTGCGCAGTCTCAGATTATTCTTCTCATCCTGAATACGGGCAATATTCACCTTCACTGCTTCGGCATTAAAATCAGTGCCGTCTTGGAATTTAACGTTTTCTTGCAAAGTAAATGTATATACCAATCCGTCTTCACTAATAGTGTGGCTTGAAGCAAGAACAGGAACAACGTTCATATTCTCATCAAAACCCATTAGACCTTCGTACATCGTTCTGGCAGCGCTGATTGAATGTGTATCGCTTGCGTTATGAGGGTCCAGCGTAATAAAGTTAGAATTGATGGCAATTACAATGTCTTTATCATTTTTTGTAGTTGGGGTGCTAGTTTCAGTTCCACCAGCGGTATTGCCGCCTTGTCCCTCGTTGTTTGCTTTGTTGCCGCACCCTGCAGTCACTACTACTGTAATAAGCAGCAGCATGAACATTGACCATACTTTTCCTTTGACTTTCATGTTATACACTCCCCTTTAGAAACGATGTATTAGAAAAGCTCCCAGTCCAATTATTCATGAGACTTGAAGATTATTCTCGATCCTTATAATCAGACTTCCCATTGGAATACAGCACGGCGTTCGCCTACAACTGTGCCGCCATCATTAACAATAGTGTTCGGCACGAGTGCGTATAAACGATCAATCGTATCTTGATTGCTATAGCCTAAACGTTCCAGAATCGATGCGATGATACAAGGCCAGACTTGCTCAGAACCATCGGATACTTTTAGCGAGATACCGATTCGCTCCTTTCGGAGACCAATTCCATATACACCTTTAGCGCCGCCCTTTGCCGTAAGATTATCATCCTTTAGAAGCTCCGAGCAGACGAATTTCGTATCTGCAATCATCACTGGATTATCGTTCATAAGCTTTGCAGTCGCAGCAGCTGCGTTACGTATTTCCGTATTCTCAATCAAATCAGGACAGGCTAGCTTTAAATAGGAATAAGCGATTTTATGAAGAGGGAGTGCGAAGATAGGAAGACCACAGCCATCAATCCCTTGAGGAATGGATTCCTTCGATACTTCTGCGATATAAGCCATAATATCAATGATTTCCTGTTGCACGGGATGGTTAGGATCATAATAAGTATCTATATCCCAACCCATATATTTGCTAAGGCCCATTAACCCTGCATGTTTACCTGAGCAATTATGAAAGATTTTACGAGTCGGCTCATTCGCCCGATGGCGCTCTGCCTTGGCTTCCTCATTCAGCGGGTATGTAGAACAACAATGAAGTCCCTCTTCTTTTAAGCCCATTTTCTGAAAAAGAGATTCAAGTGCTTCAATATGAAAGGCCTCTCCCCGGTGCGAAGCAGTAAAGAGTGAGGCTTCCTTACTTGTCAAACCATAAACTTCATCGATCCGACGCTTCATAACCGGTAAAGCTTGGAATGGTTTAGCTGCTGAACGAAGATAGGTTATATGCTCCGGATTACCTGCTTTATACAAAATATTACCTTTCTCATCGACCACACTAACTGCACCGTAATGTACATTCTCTAGTAAGCCACCGCGATATTCTTCTACTAATGTTGTAAATCCCATCTGTACAGGCCTCCTTCGATGTATTTATTTTTAATCCAATGCGAAAAAACGATTTTGCGATAGTAGTCCAGATCCGATAATTACACCATTCTCGTTCAACATCGAACGATGAATGGTGAAAGACCCACGAAGGGGTTCCCATGTGAAGCGTGAAAGATATAGCTTCTCGACTGCTTCATAAACATCTGGAAATTTGTCAACGAGTTCTCCACTCAGGATCACACTATCGGGGTTATACATGCATACGACATTGTTGATGGTAATCGCCATATACATGAGTGCTCGCTCAATCAAATGAACCGCCCAATGCTCTCCTGCATCTTTTGCTTCAAACAACTCCTCGATTGAGCGAATCGGACGAATCCGATTGGCTTCTGACAACAATGAGCTGATATTAATATAGGTCTGTAAGCAACCCGCCTTACCGCACTCACACATCATTCCGTTAGGATCCACTGTCGTATGCCCTATTTCACCAGCACTGTTCATCACCCCGCGATAGATCTCTCCCTCAAGGATCATCGACGAGCCAACGCCTTGCCCGAAGCCCAATAGTGCGGTACGGACAGATCCAACAGCAGCACCTTTGAGATGTTCAGCAAGAGCTCTAACCTTCAGCTCATTATCCACAGCAATTTCAAAACCGGTTAGTTCCTTTAGGCGTTTAGCTAAGGGTACATTCTTCCATCCAAGCTGAACCGAGAAGACGACAATCCCTTCTTCGTTATTCACAATGCCAGGAAGTCCAACGCCAATACCGACGATTCGAGTTCTATCAATCACATGCTGCTGTGTCAGTTGTTCAATTGCTTCTTTGATTCGTTCCAGTGTCTTGTCTGGACTCTCGTCCGGAGTACGCGGATATTGCCTGCTGCAAAGAAGCTTACCTTGCAAATCTACGATACCTACAATCATAAGACTACGATCCAGTTCAACCCCAATCGACAACACAGAAGCGTCAACCATAGCAAGCAACGTTGATTTCCGACCTAATCCTGAAGATACCTGATCCGAATCCAGTAGATACCCTTGTTCAGTTAATTCCCCAACAATCCGACTTACAGTTGTAGGACTCATACCCGTTTGTTTGGCGATGGAAGCGCGAGAAATTGGTTGTTGATTTTTTATGATTTCGAAGACCGTCAAACGATTTTGCCGCTTCATAAAATCCTGATCGTGCTTTTTCACAGACATTCTCCTAATTATTTTCTTCAGTGCATTAATCAAACTAATAAAACTATAAAAACAAGAAAAAATTTGCCAATTAAGCTACGCTAATGTAATATTTGATTAAATTTCAGTTTAGTTTCTCCAGTGATGGGATTAATAATAAAGGCTCATTGATTGTATGTCAATATAAATGACATATTTTTTTATTCGAAATAAATGAAAGCGTTTAATATGTGATTTTTATAACAATCTCCTCAAATACATGACATAAACATAACACTAAAGACCAAAACGCTCTCATAATAGACGAGTGGAAACTATAAATAGGAAAAACTTAATTTAGAAGTGGTGGAAATATCTTAAAAACAAAAAGAGGTTTGGGATCGATGCAGAAGTTTTGTGAATCTGAATATTGGAAAAAGGGTAGAATTGTGCGCGGATTTAGTGAAATGGAGATTGCACCCGCATCAAAAGCAAGTTCTTCATATAGAAACCAACTTTTGATGCGAGTGTTAAAAAATTATTGAAACTCTACTGCCTTAACAGACGCGTCCTCTTGTATCAGTGACAACAATTTCACAGCATTAAACGATTCAGGAAATTTTACGATTATTTCTAAATTCAATTCGGAGGCAAGACTATTATTTTCAGCATGAAAGCTTAAAATGGTAATATTTTTTTCTTCAAGGAGCTGTTGAATTCTACTCACGGCTCCTTCTGAATTAGTCAGACAGATCACAATCTGTTGCGTTTTCGGTGAGGCCAGCCAACTGTATCGTCCATGCAAAATCTTTTGCCCGAGTAAGATAATAATTGTTGCTCCTCCACCCAGAATATATAGGCCCGATCCAATCGCCAGCCCTAGTCCCGCCGTTGCCCAGATCCCCGCTGCAGTTGTCAGGCCCTTCACAGTGTGTCTATGCATGAAAATCATTCCTGCACCAAGAAATCCCACTCCACTTACTACCTGGGCAGCTATACGTGCGGGATCGAGTTTAACATAGGACCAATCCGCTTGATCCTGAAATCCATATTTTGAAATGATCATCATAAGTGCAGCACCTAAAGCAACAATAAAATGCGTTCTAACTCCCGCTTCTTTCATCCGGCTTTTTCGTTCAAAGCCAACTAAAACACCACAAATTCCAGCTCCAACTACACGAAGTAAATATTCAAACTCCATACATAGTCCTTCTCTCCTTTTAATATTGCTATTTATTGTATCATAAACGGATTTCTATATTTCCCCCTCCTATATGA
The DNA here is from genome assembly GCF_002264395.1 of Paenibacillus sp. VTT E-133291. Classification (GTDB taxonomy): domain Bacteria; phylum Bacillota; class Bacilli; order Paenibacillales; family Paenibacillaceae; genus Paenibacillus_AQ; species Paenibacillus_AQ nitricinens. The sequence goes on along the minus strand of NZ_NFVA01000006.1, from coordinate 73,930 downwards.
TGGACATGATATTTAACATAGTTTGAGCATGCGCACAGTCACATCTGCAAAGATTTAACTGTGATACCTTTATAGCTGTTACTCCAGTAGACATTGTATAACGGTCTACAACTCGTGAAAGAGGTGCGTATATGAAACTGCCAACAATCCAATTTGGGCATATTAAATCCAAGGTTCCTGTAATTCAAGGGGGTATGGGCGTAGGCATATCCTTAAGTGGCTTAGCTGCTGCTGTAGCCAATGCAGGTGGGATCGGCACCATTTCTGGTACAGGAATCACCACTGATGAACTGAGAATGCATATTCGCAAAACAAGAGAGCTCTCAAAAGGGACTGGATATATCGGGGTGAACGTTCTATTCGCGATGAAGGATTTTGCCGAAAAAATGAAGGTCGCTTTGGAAGAAAAAGTGGACTTTATTATTTCTGGAGCCGGGATTTCCAGAGATATTTATGCTTGGGGTAAAGAGTATGGTACTCCTGTGGTGTCTATTGTTTCCTCCGCCAAATTAGCCAGAATATCCGAAAGACTTGGTGCCTCTGCAGTCGTAGTGGAAGGATTTGAAGCTGGGGGCCATTTGGGTACAGAGAGATCCATGTTCGAAATTCTTCCTGAGGTTGTAGAAGCCGTTTCGATTCCAGTAATTGCTGCTGGTGGAATTCTGACAGGAGAAGATATCGCAAAAGCCCTTCGGATTGGAGCTTCTGGTGTTCAGATGGGGACTCGTTTCGTGGCGAGCCATGAATGTGATGCTCCACTGGCCTTTAAGCAAAAATATGTAGATGCCCAGCAAGGTGATACTATTCTAATTAAGTCTACAGTGGGGCTAGATGGCAGAGCAATTCGTAATGAATTCACAGAACGCATTAGTGATGATGCCAAATTAAAAATAGCCAAATGCTCTAATTGTCTAAAGGTTTGTTCTCATCGCTTTTGTACCATGGAATCTCTGCTAACTTCCCTTAGGGGAGATGTTAAGAACGGGTTAGTGTTTGCCGGGTCCAGAGTTCATGAGATTAAAGAGATATTGTCCGTACAGCAGATAATCGACAATTTAATGCATGAGTATCAAGGAGCATTGAACCCCGCAACTTAAGATTATAATACGATGCTTATGCGATAATACAGATAAAATAAGAGCCCTTTGTTGTATGCAACAAAGAGCTCTTTTTAAAAGGCGTTAAATATAAGTTGATTCTACATCAACATCGCCTTACATCATTCCACGAGTATTAGAAATGCCCTCTTGTTGATGACAGCTCTTATACATTTGTTCTAGCTCGGAATCACCTAAGTTAGGATGTCTTTCTTTCATAAAAGGCAACATCTCTTTAAAAGTGCTTGGAGCAAACCCGGCAGCATAAGCTGCTGTTCCAATTCCAAATGACAAAATAACTACACAGATTACTGCAAATACTCCTCTTTTCAAAAAAACCATCTCCTACTTTATAATACGGAAAAAATCAATACGAAAAAAATTTGCTGAAACCAACATGCACATCAGACCCATTCCCATAACTAGAATGGCTATAATCCAATCCGCTTTTTTCATATTCATCCTCCCGTGCCATCGAACATCCTGAATCCAATGAATAGTGGGGTTCAATAATATTAATGATTATAGATAAATATTGTGTGGAAACTATGTGGGACATGCTTAAGAGTTTAATTTTTGTCAATTTCGTGAAATTAATCACTACATATTCATTTGTTCATACTGCGTTCTTATTTGCAAGATATGATTTCAATATAACAATAAACATAAAGGAGTCATGATCATGAAAAAATTGTATTACACTTCTTTTTTCTATGCCATTCTTGGTTTGATAGCGGGTGTTGCTTATCGTGAAATTACCAAAATGAATGATTTTGAAGGAAACACCATCTTAGTTGCACTTCATACTCATATCCTTGTACTGGGCTTCTTCTTCTTTATAATCGCATTGATCCTGGCCAAGTTATTTAACATCCATGAGGCTAAATCCTTTGGTGCATGGTACATTGTATATAACATTGGTCTCCTGATCACGATCGGTACTATGGCCACTCGCGGGATGCTGCAAATTAACGGGACTGATATCAGCTTCTTACCGCATATTGCAGGTCTCGGCCATGCCATAGTAGGTGCTGGTATCATCTGGCTACTAATTCTGCTCGGTAGACGAATTAAATCATAGGGAAAGAGCTGCTGGATCTTATTCCAGCGGCTTTTTTGATTAGTCATATTTAAGTTCATACCAAATGAGACTATAAGTATATTTGTTTATACACTGGTAAATGATACAATATGGAAGTCGCGAGATATCTTAAATTTTAACTTTAAACTATGCTTTCGATGCCACCAAAACTTTTAAGGAGTGAAGTAATGTCTATCGATGTTTATCTGAATTTCAACGGGAATTGTCGTCAAGCTGCAGAATTTTACGCGGAGGTGTTTGGTGTTGAACGTCCACAAATCATGACCTTTGGCGAAACACCACCCGATCCCAATTTCACTCTTCCTGAAGAAGCCAAAGATTTAGTTATGCACACTCGCTTGAATATCGAAGGCAGTAATGTAATGTTCTCTGATGTTTTTCCAGGCATGCCTTTCGTGGAAGGAAACAACATAAGTCTTTCGGTAGTAAGTAAGGATTTGGATGGCATAAAAAAATATTTCCATAAGCTTAAAGAAGGCGGCAAAGTAGGCATGGAATTACAAGAAACCTTCTGGAGCTCGTGTTATGGCAGTCTAAAAGATAAATTCGGCATCGATTGGCAATTCAATTATGATGACGGACGAATGAATATGTAATAAAAATAACAACGAGTATGGAGTGGCTGCGAAACCTATTAATACAGGTGCGGCCTACCTCCAACTCGTTGTTTCTTGTTCAAGCGCTTAGTCCATAATCAAATCATATACACTAACCTTCCGAATCCGTCTTGCAACTAGCATGGATACCACATAAGCAACTACTAGAATGACCGCACACAGTAGAAGCACTTGAGGCAAACTAACCGCCAGCTGAACGTTATAGATGCCTAGACTTGAAAGCAATAATACAAACGCCGAATCCGAGAAAATATACCCCACTAAACTCCCCAGCACTACTCCAAATACAATCACCGGAAAAAGACTGAACGTAATCTGTGTCATTAGATTAAAGGTGGTATATCCGATACCTTTAAGAATGCCGAATTCCCGCTTACGTTTCATAATCAACGTCTTAATTACTAAATACAAAATTAGACTGACTACAAAAATCGTAACCACAGTAATCACCGCTGTCATAGAAGATACTGCTGAAGTAAATGTATTAAGTGTACTATCCATCGCTTCTCGAACGTTAGTAATGCTCCATTGTCCGGGGAAACGCGCTTCCAGATCCTTCGCAAAAGCATTGGAATCTCCCCCGTCTTTCAGATACACATTGATGGACTGAGGGGTGTACTCCGGTTGCAGTCTTTTCATTCCATCACCAGTCATGCTCGCTACCATCCCCAGTTGATTAATCTGCTGGCTTAGACCAGTGACTAAAAAATTCACCGTTACACCATTAAAAGTGACCGGAACCTCGTCCCCTACATTTATATTCTCCAATTTTGCAATAACACCGGAAATCGAAATTTCGTTATCATAAATGGGTTGCCTGCCTTTGTATGTTGTTTGTGTCTCCAGCTGGCTAAAATCGTCTGACACTCGAAGCATAAAGTTAGTATCTTTGATCGAAGCGGCCAGGCTATCCAATACAGTCAACTTTTTAACTATTGGCATAGCTTCTAATTCACTAAACATCCCCTGCTGCAGATCTCCGTTCTTTGGCAACAACATGAAATCGCTTCGTTCTATGCCTACCAACTTTATAACGGCGGAGGTATCTCCTTTAAAGTTGAAATTCAGTATAGAGCAAAAAATACTAGAAAAGGTTAATCCGGCAACAATCAATATGATCATCATATTCTGTTTCATCTGTCTTAATAAAGCTTTAAGGCTTAAGCTGAATTGCAGATTCATTCGGGATGTTTCGAGTGGAATAGGGTTCCGCTTGAAATTGTGAGCATGGATTCCGCTCTGCAAAGCAGCAATCGGAGTAATATTCCGAATTCGCCGGCTCGACAAATAAGTAACAATAGCAACCAGTCCAGAGACGACAACCAAACTAAGCGCTGCACTGCCCACTTCAAATGATACAGGCCACAGCAGCCCGATCGAAGACGAAATCATATTCCCTACCAAAGGCATAACTAACCCAGCTACCCCTCCTCCCGGAATAGCTGCGATGATGGAAACCGCGGTGAACTGAAGGAGAAGCGAGTTTTTGATCTGCCATGAGGTATAACCATTCGCCTTTAAAACACCGATGTTAGTCAAATTATCTTCAATATGTCCTAATATTTGAAACCGGATTACAATAAGCGAAATCAGAACCATAATAAGTGCAAATACGATCAAAATAGCTGCTAAAAGATTAACAAAAACACGGTTCCCTTCGAGTCCGACTTCCGCCCGCATTACTTGAAATGGACTCTTAATTCCTGAGGCAAAAATCCGCTCACTTATCATTTGTTCCAGCTTTACATCCTTTGAAGGATCGGTAACATCTGCTGATAGAAAGCTATACTGAGCTTCAGTTCCAAGACGTTCCTCCAATTGCTTATAGCCTTCATCATTTAGAAATACTTTTAAAGCTCCATTCGTTAACGTCCCTAGTAGCGGCTCCTCAATAAATCCGCCGATGGTATAAGAGAATTGGTTATTATTGTATACAAAAGAAAAGTTATCACCTAGCTCATACCCCGATCCTACATGGAATAAATAAGGCAGATAGATCAAGTTCGGATCCCTAGATTCGAGCGGGGTAATAGTCTTGAATAGTCCCATTGTCCGCGGTGTATCCGCATTGAGAATTATAAAAGCTACAGTAGTATCCGTTTCTCCATACTTCATTTTTGCGTCTGCTAATAGAATCGCTGCTTCATTCTCCCAAGATTCGGTATATGGATAACTATCCACAAGCCCCTCGTACTCTTTTAGATGATCATCTTTTGCAAAATATGCACTTAATTCTGGAGTCTTTAATTCAGTCATTTTTTCTTGCTGAAAAGAATTAAGCTTCAAGCTGACCGTGAGACCAATGTTCAACAGCAGCGCAGCTATCATGATCAATACGAAGAGCGTAATCGTTGCACTTTTTCTTTTGCGAATATTGGACCAAGCAAGTTTCCCTATTAAGCTTCTCATCCCTACCACCCCAATTCGGTCAGAAAGGACTGTAATTGCTGTTGCCGTTCAGGTCCACTATTTTCGCTATAAGGGGAAAGGCGCAAATCTCCAATGACTACTCCATCCTGCAGATACAAGATCCGATTACCACGCAGCGCAGTTTTGAGATCATGTGTTACCATAATTATGCTTTGCCCCTGCTTATTCACCTCGGTTAGGACACGCAGTACCCCTATTCCAGCTGAGCTATTTAGCGCTCCAGTTGGCTCATCAGCAAATACCGCTTTTGGACTGTTGATCAGGGCCCGGATAATTCCGGCACGCTGAGCTTCACCTCCAGAGATTTGCGCCGGAAACTTCCCCCAGATGGAGTCATCCAAGCCTACATCTAAGAGCAGCTTTTTGGCTTTTTCCACAGCCCCGGCCCTATCCTTTTGTACAAGAAAAGCACTTGATAATACATTGTCGAGGACACTCATTGAATCGAGTAGATGGATCTGCTGAAACACAAATCCACAGTTCTTCCGCCGGAATATCGCCAGCTGATCATTACTCATCGCCGTAATATCTTTACCTTCAAACAAAACCTCTCCAAGCGTTGGCTTATCCATTCCCGAAATGGCATACAGCAGTGTTGATTTACCAGAACCAGAGCTGCCCATGATAATCGTGAAATCACCATGATATAAGGTCAGATCTAGATTTTTTAATACATGCTGCTGAGTTCCTCCATGGGAGAAGGTTTTTCCAAGCTTATGGGTCTGCATCAATACTTTATTATTCACTTCGTTCATGTTGAACACTCCATTTACGTTCATGCTCATTAATTGCGTTAACAGTAACCCTTGCTCTCGCACAATATAATGGCTGCAATCACTGGCTGATTCGTAATTGCAACCTAATCGTACGTTAAATGTTCTTAACATGTCTTTGTGCAATCCTTAGCGAATTCTTAATTCTTTCCTGCTAAAGGAATCAGCAGCTTTACAGTAAATCCATCCTCCCGATTGGAGCATACAATATCGCCCTGCATTTTTTGCATCATATAACGAGAAATATACAGACCTAAGCCTGCACCGTTCTGGCTCACGGCTAAACTGCCCCGAAAAAATTTATTGAATATTAAAGGTAATTCCTCCTCTGGAACACCAGGACCGTAATCCAGAATATCAACCTCCAGATAATGATCCCTAATCTCGAATTTAATATCGATGTGTGTACCGGAGAAGGCATATTTATAGGAATTGTTCACTACATTATCGATGACCTGCTGCAGCCGTAATGGATCCGCCATAATGATGCAGTCTGGCACAGATGCAGCTGAAATTCGTTCGTAGAAGTTCACATTGTTTATAATTTGGGTGAGCAGATGACTATGCTCCTCCGTTAAGCTGACTTTTAGTTCATTCAGCTCCTCCAAGGTGGAATGGAACATGTCTGTGACCAAGCGATCAATCTGATCCGCTTTGGAATATAAGGTGTTTAGCTGTCTGCTTGTCTTCTCATCTCTTGCGCTTAATAACATCAGTTCCGTAATCGCCTTCATCGAAGCGACGGGGGTCTTAATATCATGACTAAGACTGGCAACCAGCTCCTTCTTACTCTTGTTCGCTAAATATTCACTATGCCTAGCCGCCGCAAGCTCTTCCCGCATCATATCGAAGCTTTCGGTAAAGGCACCAAATAGATGATTACGATCCATCGCAAGTGGCACTTCAAGATCACCTCTTGCGATATGGTTCGCAAATAGCTGCATTTTGCGAAATGGACGAAGAATGGATCTATTCAGGAACCAAATATAGAGGATGCCGAGAATTGTAAGCAAAAGCAGCATCGCAACAGAAACTTGTATAAATTGTTGTTTCATATGTATAAAAATCGTACGGTAATCATTATTAATAATTACTTTACCCACCAGCTGATCCTGAACAACAACGTCGACTAAGGTATCCCGATTATTGATAGCTTCGTTAATGCTAATGGAAATCGCATTTTCAGTCTGATATTTCAATTTACCAGACGTATCGATAATGGCGAAATCATAAGGACTTTCCATGTACAGTTTCGGATCAATTTTATCCCAATGCTTCTCTGTAAGCTTAACGATGGTATTGATCGCCACTCGGTCTGTGGAGGTCTCCACCTTCAAATTGAATATCAGGAATAAGAGAGTTATACTTGCAGCGAGTATTGTGAGCATTAGGGCCAGTAGCAATTTTTTAGTCATCGCTATTTATCCTCAAAAGCATAACCGATACCCCATACGGTACGGATGTACTGTGGATCGTTAGGATTCTGCTCAATCTTCTCACGAAGATGACGGATATGTACATTTAAGGTGCCATCTCCCGCAAAAACATCCCCCCATACCTCTGTAAATAGCTCCTCTTTAGCGATTACCCGATTTTTATGCTGGATCAAAAACTTAAGCAATTTATATTCCATTGTTTTCAGCTTGAGGGGTACGCCGTTAAGACTTGCCCTTCTGAGTTCGGGATCAATCTGGATGGGGCCGGATTCAAGAAAAGAGGACTCGGCTACAACTTCGTTGTTGTACCGTTTAAGCACCGCTTTTACTTTTGCCAGCAACACTCTCAGGGTATACGGCTTATGAATATAATCATCTCCCCCGATATCAAGTGCAATCAATACATCATCCTCACTGGAGCGGGCACTAATAAACAGGATGGGAATCCCGGTCGTCTGACGCAGCTCTTTGCATAACTGAAAGCCGGATTCACCGCCTAAATTAATATCAAGGAGTAACATCGACACCTGATGCTCACACAAAAAGTTCCGGCAGGCATCGGCGCTCGTAACAAATGCGGTTTGAACATCAAACAAATTAAAATATTCGCAGGTGGTCTCCGCAAGCTCAATTTCATCATCAATAATCAAACAATCATATCTCATCGATTTCTCTCCGCTTCAACAGAATTTATTAATATGTTAGAATATGCCTTTAAGGAGGGGTTACCTGTGGATACACAATTCCAGCATCTGGAGCACTATTTAGATAAATACGAACAAAGCTGGCCATTAAGTGGCACAGTCTTACTAGCTCAGCGTGGAGAAATCAAGTTACATAAAGCGTACGGATATGCGAATCTTGAACATCAGGTCCCGAACACTTTAGATACCAAATTCCGGATCTGGTCACTTACCAAATCATTCACTGGCATGGCTATCCTGATGCTAAAAGAACAAAAACGTCTCAGACTGGAAGATCCAATCCTAAAATATCTCCCTCAGCAGCATGCACTAGAGGGGATTACCATCCTTCACCTGCTGGGACATACCTCTGGTATAGCCAACTACACTTCCATACCCGAATATAATCAAAAATTAAATAAGCTAAAGCTGACTCCACAAGAGATGTTACAGCTATTTGTGAGTCAACCCCCTGCATTTATGCCTGGCACTTCATTTGCCTATAACAACTCAGGTTATTATTTGCTGGGGATGATTATTGAGAAGATTACAGGGATGACATTTGAAGATTATATCACTACTTTTATATTACAGCCTCTGGGCATGGTAAATACAGGAGTTTATAACAATCAGCAGATTATTCCAAAATTAGCCTCGCCTTATCATTCTTCTTGGGGAGAGTATACTCAGGGGGAATACATAGATATGAGCTCTATCTTATCCGCTGGCGGGATGTATTCGACGGCTGCCGATCTTTTCCTGTGGGATCAAGCCTTGTACTCCGATCAATTAGTGTCTCATAACACCCTTGAGATGGCTTTTCATTCCAGTAATCTCAAATATCGATTTGGTTGGTTCTTGGACGAACGTTTTGATCGAAAAAGAATGTATCACGGCGGTGCCTACCGCGGCTTCCGAAGTGAACTACATAGATATCCTGAAGATCAAACAAGCGTCATCATGTTGACCAATTACGATTGCGTACCCGTCACCAAATTAACGGAATCTCTAGCTGGATTAATATTTGGTGAACCTGAAAGGGTGCCTGTCTCTCCACAAGCCTTCCCTCTTGATGACAGCATTTATGCTTCATATATGGGAACCTATGAGGGATATGGCTGCAAAGCGAGCGTGGAGCGTAGTGGGCAAGATTACTATTTTGTCTGGAATGATGTAGAAGTCACTCCCTTTTATCCCATCTCGGAAACAAGATTCCATCATACGAAGCATGATTCGGAATATGAATTTAAGCGGAATGCTCAGGGTGAGCTTTCATTTCTGGGGATGCACAAAAAACAAGACAAGTCTTAAATAGACCTGTCTTGTTTTTTGATTCGTGTCTGCCCTAGGCCTTGGCTATAATGATAAACTCAACGAGAAGTACAAGTAAGGCAGTAGTTACACCAAGCGAATTAATTACTGTTAAAGCATCCGGGTAGCTTTCTTTCCGAAATTGGGAGAATAAAGATACCATCCATAATACACTGAAGAATAGCGCGACCAATCCAGAAATCGCCTCACTATCCACTTTTCTGCTCCGCATAAATAATCCTACAAGGCCAACAACGGTAAAAACCATGTATATAACAAGCTCTATGGATGTGATGACAATCGCCTCGCCTGCAGAGAACAAATGCATTAACATGTATTGAATCCCTAAACAAATAAACACAAGCTGGTTAAAAGAAACTTTGCTCACTCTCATAGCTTATCTCCTTTTAATTTAAGTAAACCGCAATAAAAAGATAACGCTTTCATTATATCGATAATTAAAATAATCCTCTGTGACCATACGCACGAAATTTTTTAAGGACAGAAATTTCTCAGTGCTTGGTAAACCATGGCGTCAAAAAGCTCCCTATAGAAGTCACCAACATAACAATACTGATTATCCAAATGTTTTTACGGTAAGGATGAAATAACTCTTTAATACTGATCCATACTACATTGTATTTCATTTCACATAACTCCCCGCGACATATACTGAGACTAGCCTCATCCCATCTCAATACCAACAAAAAGAACAACAAAAACTACAATAGCTAGCAAAGCACCTACAATAACGATCGTTTTTGGTGATCTATTACCCCTGTCCATTTCAATTCCTCCTTTTATCTACGCGTGTATATCTCTTTTTCCAAACGAAATATAGGTGACAGACAAACTAATAGCTATAATAATCACAGGAATTAGCACCACTTCCATAAAGCTCTTTGCTCCTGTTAGGACTATATTTTGTGAATTAACGACGTAAATTCCGGAAAACTTCATAACTTGGGTCGTTAAAGCATGGTCTGAAATCCCCCTTAACCATGCGGAGGAAGCATCACGGAAATAACCGGATATCATGAAGTCGCCGAATATAATTAGAAAAGTTACAACCACCGCTGAAGCCGTTCTTTTAATAAGAATACCAACCATAATGATTAGAGCAGCATAAGCTGATAAATAAAGGACATTTAATCCCAGTACACGGGAAACCTGAATCAAGTCAGCAGAAAAATTACGATTACCGATGTCAGTCCCGATTATCAAAGCAGCTATCATATAAGCGAGATAAAACACTACTGTAAATTGTAAAATCCACCATATAATAATTTTAAAAACAGAAAGGTATTTCCCCGTGATATAGATAAACCTACTTTGTCCGGAAGCCAGAATAACTTTGATAGATCCATATTCAAATCCTTCGGTTGCAAAAAAACATACGTAAACTGGAATAATAAAATAAAAAAATAAAGATAAAGGTGTCACAATCGTTAAGGGTTCCGCGAGATTACCGATTTCAAAACCGGCTTTACCCCCAATCCAGATTGCTAATACCAGACTTGCTATAAGGAACAGAAGAGAAATTCCCTTAAACATGATATCCCTTCTTATAAAGTAAGACTCAGCTTTCAGAAAATCCATCATTGCTCATTCTCCTATCAGATCCATATAATAATGCTCAAGATTCGCTGTGGACAGGTTGATTCCTTCAAGTGGAATTCCATTTCTAATTAACGTTGACATTAACTGTTCAAGATCTGTCAAATCCTTGGGAACCAATATTTCTCCGGCCTCTGACAATGTGATCGAATGAATATTAAGATCGTTCTTAAGCACGTTTATTGCTGCAGCTATTTCAACGGTCTTAATACAAATTTGCGCTTCGGCTGATTGCAAGAGTTCTTCCACAGAGACTTCCTTAATGAACTGCCCTTTATGAATAAAACCGAATTTGGTAGCTAACAATTGGAGCTCGCTCAAAATATGGCTGGAAATCAAGAGGGTAACCCCTTTTTCATGTGCCAGCTTAGCCAATAATTTTCTCATCTCTACAATCCCTGTAGGATCAAGCCCATTAATCGGTTCATCCAAAACTAAAAATTCCGGTTCGTTGAGAAGGGAGATTGCCAGCCCTAATCGTTGACGCATGCCCAGAGAATATTCCGTAGTATTTTTGTTTTCAACATCCGTTAGTCCCACTAAATTCAGCACATCTTTAATTCTCTTGAAATCCGAAATACCATGAATCTTGCAATAAAAGCTTAAATTCTCTTCAGCATTCATATGGGGGTAGAGGGCAGGTAGCTCTATTAAAACCCCCATTTTTTTTCTGACTCGTGCGAGGTCCTTCTCATTACTTTTACCCATCAATTGGATAGTCCCTTTTGTAGGATAAACTAATCCACTAATTATTTTCATGAGTGTGGTTTTACCTGCTCCATTCTCACCTACAAAGCCATAGATATCACCCTGTTTAATCTTCATATTTATATTTTGAAGCGCATTTTCACTGCCGTACTGTTTAGTTAATCCCTCAGCTTCAAAGATTGTTGTATTCATTTTTCAACTCCTCCATACCGTCTGCTACTAATTGATATTAAATTAGCATGTTTACTAGAATTACTAATCGTTATGGTAAAAAACACGGGAATAAATGTAACTTTCGCCACTTCCAAGTGATCCCTAAAAGGATAAAGGTTGATTATACTCCCATATAATGTATTATTATTTATAACACAGGAGGGGAATTTCACATGATACATATTGCTATTTGTGATGATGATTTCAAGGCAACAGAATATATGGAGAGATTGATCCTTAACCATCCCATTCAGCAGACCGTAAAGATAGAGGTATCCATATTCTATTCTGGTGAAAGTTTCACGAAAGCCATACAACATGGTTGTCCATTTGATCTTATTTTTATGGATATAGAAATGAAGGGAATAAGCGGAATAACAGCGGGTCATATCTTACGGAGAGATTGTGATAATGATAGGGTTCGGTTGATTTACGTATCGAGCCACGAAGAGTATCATGTTCAACTATTTGACGTTCAACCTTCCGGTTTTATAAAGAAGCCTATACATAACGAGTCTTTTGAAAAAAAACTACTCTCTATGATTCAGCAAATAAAGGTCAAGCGTCAGCAAAATCAACCAAAATTACTGCCTGTACACCAAAGTGGAACTAAACTACTGATTCCAATCCGTAATATTATGTACTTGGCAAGTGATCGCCGAAAAATCATTTTGCAAACAACGGAAGATCAAACGGAATATTACAGTACTTTATCTATAGAAGAAGGAAAGCTACCTTCGAAGCAGTTTGTGCGGATTCATCAATCGTATCTTGTGAATTTCGATTACATAAAACAAATTCAGGGCAAAAAAATTGTATTAACGAGTGGGGAAGAACTTCCGATTAGCGATAAGCAAAGCACCGTAGTGAAAAAGAGTTATTTGCAATTCAGGGGGAGTCTGCTTGAATAATATTCTACTGGATGAGCTGTTCTATGCCCTCACACTGGCAGCTCTCCCATTTATCATTCATTATTTCTATGATCATTGTTTCCCACGGCTTTGGGAATCCAAAGTAATCCTTTATTCCGTATACACTGCTTATTATATTTTCGTAGTCCTCCTTCATAACAGCCCACTTCCAGGCTTATGGATGCTAGGGCTTAATATAGTGGGGATCGTTCTATTGTCCTTTTTGTATAAAGGAAAAATACAATGGCGTATTGGTGCTGCTTTATTTATAGTCGCACTGATTATTCTTTCAGATGCAGCAACTGCACCTGTGTATACGACAAGCGGATACATCTTTACCTTGTTTTTGTCTAAGATTCTGATGTTTATACTGGTACAGATCACGCTTCGTTTTACCAAAGCTTTTGGCGAGGGCAGTCTAAGCAGTTGGTATTGGATCGGGTTGTTCTGCTTTCCGTTTATCAGTATTCTCAGTATTGCAAAATTATCGGGCGAGCTGTCATTGCGGGAATATCCGGCGTTGTATCCGGCCTTGTCCGGAGGAATGCTGTTGATCAACTTCCTGATCATTCTTTTGTGTGATCGTGTATTAACCATACAATCGGCACAGAATAAAAACTACTTGTTGGAACAGCAGAACACCTACTATATGAACCAGTATCTGCTCACGAAAGAAAGGCAGCAAGAAGTCTTTACGTTTCAACATGATTTCAGGAATATCTTGCTCGGCCTGAGGTCTCAATTACAAGCTGGGGAAAAAGAAGCCGGACTGAATGATGTAGATAAGCTTCTTGGAGTAATAGAACTCTCTTCAGGTGAAAGTAATACCGGCTCCATCCTAATCGACTCTATCATTAATTACAAGTCGCAATTTGCCAAAAAGCTGGGTATCTCCTTTCAAACGGATATTAAGATTCCACCTCAGCTTGACCTAGATGCTTATGCATTTAGCATTATTCTAGGGAACACCCTTGATAATGCTATAGAAGCATGCAAGCATCCAGGTGTGACTCAGCCTTATATTAAGTTCCAACTTCATTATCATAAGGGTACTTTATTTATCAGAATACAGAATCCATATCAGCATTCCATACGTACGAATCATTTCGGAGAATTAGCCACAACAAAACGAGACAAGCATTTTCATGGTATCGGTCTAAAAAGCGTAAAGAATGCGGTAGAAGAAATCGGCGGAATATGGGATATCACCTATGAAAACCAAATTTTCCAAGTGGAAATTTGTCTTTTTAACATTGAGATCTTATCAGTTGCAGAAACTGAGCAAAAATGCACCTCATAGAAAGACATCGGACCCAGAAGGTTTTCCAATGTTTATTCTAAGGGGTGCATTTCAGTTACAAGTATATTTCTATTATTTTACTTACGGTTCGATTGTATATTTAGACGAAAACGAAATACTGCATCTTCACCGTACCACATAGGGAAATTCGTGCCCCAGATATTATGGTCTTATAAGCCCGATGGTAATGATCGTATGCCGTTAGTCTAAATATTTCGAATGGGACATCTTGTTCTCAAAATAGAATGAATAGTGGATTTATTTTGAACATTTTCAAATAGGAGGCCAACGGTTTGAAAAATAAAGAATCATTTGTATTCGTCACAATCCCACTATCCGAGATCAAGAAATTCATTCTTATTGATTTTGTAGCTGGATCGGTCATTTATTTCGCTATAAAGTTTCCCTTACATTCTTTTATAGCCGCCTATGCTGGCAGCATGTTCGGTCCAATACTTATTCGCCAATCCATGAAAATGGTTCAGAATCGCGCTAAAGCTTAAGCCATAAGGAGACAACAATTCATCTCTAATCGATGCAGTTTAGAAATTGTTCAATCTGTTTTTTATGATGCTTATCATGTGGGATAAAACTTCTCAAATACTTGCGAACACTGAACTTCTTGTGGTCTCCATCCTTATATTCCAATTCGCATTCTTCATCCGTTAATCCAGAGACTGCATCTAAAATTCTAGATCTGTAGAGCACAAATTGTTCAATCAAGGTCTGCTTGGATAACAATTTGGCATACTCCCTCGCGTTAGCATTAAATTCGTTAAAATCCAAATGTTTCGTTGTTAATGGTTCTTTCAAAATAATCTGCTTAATAGCACCTTCATAGAAATATTTATCCCATAGCATGAGGTGACAGAGAATATCCTTCACGGTCCATTTACCAGTAGCTATGGGCTTATCCCAATGTTTATCTGGCACCTCTTCTAATGATTTCACGAATGGAATAAGAGACTTAAATTCGAGTATCATTTGCTCCTTTGATTTTAATGCCATAGAAGCTAACCTCCGTGTGAATATAAAATAGTATAGTAAAAATATTATGCAGCAGCATCATCCTTAGAAGCAGTGATTAAATCAGCCTCAGTAGAGTCTGGGTTCAGCCAAATCTCGATCATATCATGAGTACGCTTTACATCATTTTCATCGAGTATATAATACCATTGATCCGTATGTTTTCCTTCCCCTTGGAGCATATGACTCGTTATTTCAGGGGTTCCACCTTCAAGAATTACCTTCTTAGCCAAATCCAAAATAAAATCTGACTTCATATTCGTTTTAAAGTTACTGCCAGCAATTTCGATAATGTTCTGTATATTAAGAATATTATCTATTCTTTTCATCCGATCAAGCGCTGCTTTCAAGAAAATCCGCTGTCTCTCTGTTCTCTTAAAATCAGAATCTTCCCGATATCTTACATACATTAAAGCTTCCTTACCGGAATAGATCGGTTTGTTCGGCTCAATTCTTAGTTTCTCATGATCGGGACTCTTATTCTCTATCACCTTGGTGATTGGAAGCACCACTCCTCCAAGAGCATCTGTAACACCCACAAGCCCATTAAAATTAATCGTAGCATAGTAATCAATTGGCGCATTCAAAAGATTCTTAACGGTATCCACACTCATTTGAGGACCTCCGTAGGAATGTGCCGCATTAATCTTGGTTTCTTTTCTTGCTCCTTTGATATTTTCTGCTCCAATAATTTCTGTATAGGAATCACGGGGAATGGAGACGAGCAGTGCTTTATGGTCTTCAGGTCGAATAACTGTATAAATAATGGAATCAGAAAGCCCGTTTTCTTTGCCACGCTGATCGGTGCCTAGTAGAAGGAGAGAAAAAGGACGGTCTTTATTTTCTATCGTTGGTTGTAATCCTGGTTCTCCGCTGTCTTCTAATGGCACATAGGAGTCCTTAAGGGTGTGTTCAATCGTTGGGGCTACAACATTATTAAACCCAAAAATCATTAATTCTTTACGGAAAATAAAAGATCCCAGTCCAATAATAAGTACGATAGCCATCGAAAAGTACCAAATTTTCATTTTTTTACTGATTTTATTTTTTTTCACTTTCTTTTTCTCGATTCTGCTTAAAGTAAATGAAGCAGATGGATGAGTGCCCTGTTTATTTTTCATTTGGATGAATTACCCTTTCTGTTTATGCGACTTCTCACCATTAATGAACATCACCTTTTATTCCACACAATTACGTTTAAACTTCTATTACTGTTTATGCCTACCCCATTACCTAAATATCCCATAATTATAGACGATCATTGGATCGATAAGTTTCTTTTTATAAGAAATTTTTGAGGCAAAAAAAAAAAAGACCACATCCTATGAAGGATGGGTCTGCAAAGTTTATTGAGAATACATTAGGTTTTGTTCAGGATCGTATCGATTTCACTTTTCAGTATAAGATACCTGACAACACTTCTCATAATTGGGACTTTGGTTAACTTATGCTGGTCTACATAGCTTTTCATTTGATCTTTAGACAGACCAAGTAAACTACCGGCTTCAGACACAGTCAATACTTCCTTGTTGCTTGTAGCGTTAAAGGTTTTCTTCACTTTTAAATTCCAGTCTTCAAACACCTGCACTTACATCCGCCACCTTTCAACTAAGCGAGAAATATAAGACATATAGTATTGTGTGAAACTTATAATTTCTTATATTTAAAAAAATCCCCAAACTATAAGTTTGGGGATTTTTTTCACAACTTTAGAGTTTTACAACATTCTCAGCTTGTTGACCACGATTGCCTTGAACTACGTTAAATTCTACACGTTGTCCTTCATCCAAAGACTTGAATCCGTCACCAGTGATTGCGCTGAAATGTACGAATACGTCTTCTCCACCTTCAACCTCGATAAAACCAAAGCCTTTGTCCGCGTTAAACCATTTCACTGTTCCTGTTTGCATAATATAATTACCACCTTTTTTTAATTTACATGTTATTCTTATCCCAAAAAAATCTCTTACAAAATCTCTAAAAAAATAAAAATTCACATATGGTACAAGGTTATTGTCATCTTAAGAATAACCCTCTACGCTATGTGAATTAGCAGGTAACTACTTTCGATATATTGATTATAGCACATCCGATGCCATCTAGATACCTTTTAGATTATGTAAGAAATGGAAAAACCCTGATCCTTTAGAAAAGAACCGGGTTTCCCACTTACAATTACAACATCTCAATTATTTTAAATCTTAAAATAAGACAATTTATCCAGCAAATCTTGCACCATTGAGCTGAGGGATTCCGTCGAGGCAGTTATCTCTTCCATAGAAGCAAGCTGCTCCTCTGACGCTGCTGCTACACTTTGTGAATCTGCGGACGCTTCCGATGCAAGATCGGCTAATACTTTGACACTAGCTGAAATCTCCTCTGTACCAGCGGTCATCTGCTGTGCGGCTGCAGATACCTCCTGAATCTGATCTGTAACCTGTGTCATTTCAGCAAGAATCGATGTAAACAAAAGATCACTGTCAGATACACCCTGCACACCGATACGTACTTGTTCATTACCAACGGCCATAGCCTGTGAGGCTTGATTAGTATCTTGGACAACATGTTCGACTAATTCAGTAACTTGTTCGGCAGCTTGTTTCGTTTGATCCGCCAACATCCGTATTTCCGAAGCTACTACAGCAAATCCACGACCTTGTTCACCCACTCTGGATGCTTCAATCGCTGCGTTTAATGCCAATAGATTAGTCTGTTTACTGATACTCGAGATCAGACCAATAATACCACTAATCTGTACAGATCTTTCACCTAGTCGTTCAATCGCCAGACTCGTCTCGTCCACGGATTGCTTAAGCTCTGTCATCTGGTTCACCGCCATTTGAAGCTGTGCACTGCCTCTCTTCGTTTGATCGGTTACTTCATCGGCAGATGCAGACACCGCTGATGAAGAGTCAGCGATACGTTGCACTCCAACGCTAAGATCGCTCATGGCCAGAGAAGATTCTCCTGCATAACCATTCTGCAGTTGCGCTCCCTCGGCGACTCGTCCAATAGCCACAGCAATCTGTTCAGCAGCTTTCCCTGTCTGTTCAGCGTTCGCTGTCAACTCTTCAGAAGTAGCACCCACTGACATCGACAAGTCAGCTACAAGTCCAAACATTTCTCGAAGCTTATGTGTCATCTGATTAAAATGCGTAGCCATCTTGCCGAATTCATCATTATTTCGAACCTGCAAGGTTTGGGTTAAATCCCCTTGAGACATAAGCTGCAATTTCTCAGATAACATTCGAAGCGGTTTGATCACCATCAACCATAGTTGAAAGCCTACAACTAGTCCTAAAATCGTCATCCCAACTAACATGATAATAAAAGATTCTGTTTTGGCTTTTTCGAAGTCCGCCATAATTGTAGATTTAGGAATGGCTGTCTGGGTATACCATACCTGTTCACTTTTTGGCATTTGGATTGGAACAAAAATTCGGAGCACAGTTTCTCCTTTGGAATTATTGGTATACCCCTGTACACTCTTCCCGTTCTTCACTTGTCTCCACAATGCAGCTTTCTCTTCCGTATCCCCAAAATCTTTAAGTACACTCTGTGGATCATTAGGATTCGCTACATATTTCCCATCATTTGAAATAAGAGCAACATAACCTCCCATAGGTCTATAATTAACCGCTTTTGCCTGAAGCTCTGCTAGCGAGATATCAAATCCCACAGTCCCAAGAAAAGTACCCGAATTGGTTACAATGGGCTGTATAATCGAAATCATCTGCATAGACCCAACAGTTGTCTCATAAGAATACGGTTCAAGATAGATCGGTTTCTTATTTTTTTTAGGTATAAGGTAGTAATCTCCGGTGCCTTCTACTTCGTAATTTTTCGAAGCTTCAATCGTAATTGAACCCTCATTTTTAACAACATAAGGAACAAAACGCCCTGTGTTGTCGTCGTACGGCATTTTATTTATATTAGCCTGATCCTTTTGATCGAAGGCATTCGGCTCCCATAATGTGCTAATACCCAAAATTTCAGGTCTGTTCTCAAGCATAGCCTTCATTGTAGAGATAACATCCTCACGACTTAAGGTCTGATGTTCTCTTGATTCCAGCAACACTTCTGCGAATACCTTAGTTGTTGACTCCATGTCTATCATAGTATTCTGGATGGATTCCGCATAACTTCGTCCGGCAACCTCCGCTTGAAGTTCACCATTCGAAATACTCACATTACGCAGATTTTGCAGATTTGCAACTAAACTAAAGAAAAAGATAACAATGATAACTAAACTTACTACCAGAACAAATTTAACCGTTAAAGAAAGCCTACGATACAACGCCATCTGAACAACTCCACTCTAGGATAATATACCTTATCTTTAATCGACAAAATGCGACTGTCATTTAATAGGTCTTTTTACCTATAATTAAATAATAAAATTTAAAACACCTATCTCTTCAAAAAGTATGTTTAAATAAAAGTAGCCTAACTAAAAAAATCTCAATACAAAGGAGTTCATGCCGATGGAAATATCCTCTTTTTTGTTGCCTAAAGATCAAGTTGCCTATATCACTAACTCACTATCCATGCTGGAAGCCTTAGAACAATTAGAGCAGCACCATTATACGGCTATCCCTATTATTGATAATGAAGGAAAATATGTAGGAACACTTTCGGAAGGTGATCTATTGTGGAAGCTGAAAAACACAGCAGGTCTAACTTTTGACAATATAGGAGAAGTTCCAGTAAGCGATATCCAGAAGCATGTCCATAACGAGAGCGTTCTCATAAATGCCGAAATGGAGGATATGTTGACGCTCGCCGCAGATCAGAATTTTGTTCCTGTGATTGATAAAGAAGGCGTGTTTGTCGGAATTATTCGTCGAAAAGATATCATTGAATACTATACTCGCAACATTACTGATTAATTGATTAGTTGAACAACAAATAGACCTGATCAGCAACATCATTAGAAGATGAAGCTAATCAGGTCTATTTTCTACCCTAAATTATAGTTCAGTCAGGATAATCGTTCCTTGAGGGGTGATAGCTAATGTATGTTCATACTGTGCTGACAGACCGCCGTCAATGGTACGTGCAGTCCAACCATCGGCATCAATCTTTGTTCTATAGCTGCCTGTGTTCAGCATCGGCTCAATGGTAAATACCATCCCCTCTTTAAGACGGGGTCCTCTGCCAGCCGGACCATAGTGAGGTACCTCTGGTGCTTCATGCATTTCTGAACCAATCCCATGGCCAATAAAATCACGCACAACAGAAAAACCATTAGACTCTGCGTAAACTTGAATAGCATGAGCAACATCCCCGATACGGTTGCCTGCAACTGCCTGCTCGATACCTCGGAATAAAGATTCTTTTGTGGTGTCTAGTAATTTGGTCGCCTGCTCACTAATGTTGCCAATCCCATATGACCAAGCGGAATCTGCCAACCAGCCCTCTAAGTTAACTACCATGTCTATGGTTACTATATCTCCATCTTTAAGTGGTTCCTTCTTCGGAAAGCCGTGGCAGATTACATCATTTACAGATGCACAGGTTGCGTACGGATATCCGTTATATCCCTTTTGCTCAGGAGTCGCTCCTTGAGACAGTATAAATTTTTCTGCAAATTCATCAATCTCCCAGGTGGTAATTCCCGGCTGTAGAATTTGCGCAATTTGACGATGACATTCAGCGAGAATTTTTCCCGCCGCACGCATTTTTTCGATCTCTTCCATCGTTTTCATGATAATCATAATATCGCCTCTTCTGTACAGAACACATCACTCTTGGGCAATGGCTCTTCTTTTGTATTTAGTTTCCCCTTTATATTATGAAAGAAAAACACGAGAAATCCAAATCATTATGCAAAAAAAATATATTTTTCATACACATTCTAAAAGGAATCCCTTTTTCTAATGAAAATATTAGATCATCTGAGTCCGATAGCATCTCATCCGTCCCACTCAATCTAACTTAGCTCCAATCCACTCGACAACGAGCAACCGTTAAAGTTTAAAACCAAAAAATCAACTAACAAAGAGGTGCCCCAGCAGCCATTATGTAGGCTCCGGGACACCCCTTCAATCTATATTAGATTAGTCATGAAAATTAAGACCTGAGGTAACCGCCTTTACATAACCTGTACGGATTACGAAATCTCCAAAATGCTCACTATGCAAACGTTCTTTCGAATAATGATGAAGAATCGGCTCCAGCGTCTCCAGAATTTCTTTTTCATCTATGTTTTCTTTATACATTTTGTTCAAGCGATCTCCCGTAAAACCTGCTCCCAAGTACATATTATATCTGCCTGGACCTTTACCAATAAACGAGATTTCGCCTAGTGCCGGTCTTGCACACCCATTAGGACAACCTGTCATCCGGATCACGATTTCCTCATCACGGAGACCAGCTTCATCAAGGACAAGCTCTAGCTTATCAATCAACGAAGGCAAATAACGTTCCGCTTCAGCCATTGCAAGTCCGCAGGTTGGTAGTGCCACACAAGACATTGAACTGCGTCGTAGCGCAGATAGATGAGCTCCATCTGTAAGTCCATGTTGTTTAGCCAGCTCAGCCACTTTTCGCTTTTTGGCAGTGGTTACGTTAGCAATCGTTAAATTCTGATTCGGCGTAAGCCGGAAATCCCCGGTATGAATCTTGGCAATTTCCCGCAGTCCAGTCATCAATGTGTACCCTTCTTGGTCATGAATCCGTCCGCTTTGGATATAAAGCGTCAAATTCCATTTTCCATTGGTACCCTTCACCCAGCCATAGCGGTCTCCATTGTGATCGAAATGGTAATCACGTGCCGCCTCAAGCTGCCATCCGAGTCTTTCATGCAGCTCACCGACAAACCATTCCAAACCGTGGCGGTCAATCGTATACTTGAACCGTGCATTTTTGCGGACAGAACGATTTCCATAGTCCCGCTGAATCGTTACTGTCTTCTCCGCTACATCGATCAATTGATCAGGACGGCAAAAACCAATGATACGGCCAAGCTGAGGATACGTGCTGGTATCGCCATGCGTCATTCCCATACCGCCGCCTACAGAAACGTTGAACCCTACCAGCTTATCATTCTCAAGAATAGCGATGAAGCCTAGATCCTGCGAGAACACATCTACGTCATTTGAAGGGGGTACCGCAAGACCAATCTTGAATTTACGCGGTAAATATACCGGACCATAAATCGGTTCAACTTCTGCCCGATCTCCTAAGCTATCCACAACCTTTTCACCGTCTAGCCAAATTTCATGGTAAGCGGGAGTTCGTGGGGATAGATGGTCACTAACTTTGCGCGCCCATTCATAGACTTCTGCATGCACCTCAGATTGATAAGGATTCGGATTGCTCATTACGTTACGGTTAACATCCCCACAAGCTGCAAGGGTCGTCATTAGCGTATCATTGATGCTCCGAATGGTCTTCTTTAAGTTCCATTTAAGCACACCATGCATTTGAAATGCCTGTCTTGTAGTCAGACGTAAGGTTCCGTTACCATACTTCTGTGCCAGATCATCCATCACCAGCCATTGTTCCGGTGTAGCTACACCACCAGGGGCAACTACGCGAAGCATAAACTGGAATGCCGGCTCCAGCTTCTGACGTTCCCGTTCATTGCGTAAATCTCTGTCATCCTGCATATAGCTTCCGTGAAATTTTAGCAGCCGATTATCATCTTCAGGTAGACCACCCGTAATCGGATTGCTTAGTGTCTCAACCAATGCACCCCGCAGATAGTTACTCTCCGACTTAATATGCTCAACATCACTTGGAGGCCCGCCGATCGGCTTAACCTTCTCATTGTTTGCCATTGTTGTTATCTCCCCCCGAAGTCATTCGATAACTCCATCTAACCATTAATAGACATCACGCTGGTAACGCTGCGTCTGTTGCATATCTTCCAGATAAGCCGCTGCCGCTTCAGGGCTCAGTCCACCCTCACTCTGAATCACTGTAAGCAGGGCAGAATGAACATCATGCGCCATGTACTTCTCGTCACCGCAAACGTAGATATGAGCACCTTCTTGCAGCCATTCATAAACCTCACGACTCTTTTGCAAAATACGATGTTGTACATATACTTTCTCTTCGGTATCACGTGAGAAGGCTACATCCAGCTTACTTAGAACGCCATCCTTTAGCATTCTCTGCCAATCAGTCTGATAGAGGAAATCTGTTACAAAATGCCGATCCCCATAGAACAGCCAAGATTTCCCTTCCGCTCCCAGCTCTCCACGTTCCTCTAAGAAAGAGCGGAATGGCGCAACACCTGTGCCCGGTCCAATCATGATGATCGGTGCATCCGGATTAGTAGGCAGCTTAAAGTTAGGATTATGCTGAATGTAAATAGGTAGTGTATCCCCCGGTTCTACTCTTTCTGCGCAATGCACTGAGCAGACACCGTAACGTGCTCTACCGTGAGCCTCATAACGTACAGCTCTGACGGTTAGATGAACCTCATCCGGGTTTGCTTTATAACTGCTAGCGATAGAATATAGGCGTGCAGGAAGCTTCCGCAAAATCGTCACAAAACTGCTGGCTGGACCTTCCCACGGTGAGAAGTCCTGGATCAAATCGAGTAGATCGCGTCCTTGAATATACGCTTTAAGCTCCGAAGCACGATCTGGAGCTAATAACTCACTCAGCTTGTTTGAAGCAGACAGCTTTGCCGCTTGCTCCAGCAAAGGTTTGGTCAATACAGTGATTTCATAATGATGCAGAAGTGCCTCACGTAAGGCTCCTTCATCACCTTTCTTATTAAACGGAACCTTATCATTAGGATTCCAGCCCATAGTATGAATAATAGCGTCCACCAGTTCGGGATGATTCTCTGGATATACTCCCAGTGCATCCCCTGGTTCAAACTGTATATTAGAGCCTTCAAGCGATAGTTCCAAATGGCGAGTCTCCCGGTCCGAGCCGCGTCCGTTCAAATCCAGATTCTCCAGTACCTCTGCTTTAAAAGGATTATTCCGAGTATATAGAGGTTCTTGTGACTCTGCGTCCTCTGCGGCTTGAACTGCTTTTGCAGCAATGGCTGGAGCATTTAAATTTACATTTAATGCACCAATCACACCTTCAAACCATTCGGCAACGGAATCGTCATAATCGAGATCACAATCTACACGTGGACTTAGGCGCTTACCACCAAGTTCTTCTAACCTCTGATCGAACTCTTTACCCGTCTGACAGAAAAATTCATAAGAGGTGTCTCCCAGAGCCAGAACTGAAAACCTCAGGTTCTCTAATTGAGGTGCTCTTTTGCTGTAGAGGAACTCATGGAACATCCGTGCATTATCTGGTGGATCACCCTCGCCATGCGTACTGACCAGCAGCAGCAGGTTCTCTACCTTCTTAAGCGCATTAGGCTTAAAGCTGTTCATCGCGGT
Organism: Paenibacillus sp. VTT E-133291; assembly: GCF_002264395.1. Taxonomy (GTDB): domain Bacteria; phylum Bacillota; class Bacilli; order Paenibacillales; family Paenibacillaceae; genus Paenibacillus_AQ; species Paenibacillus_AQ nitricinens. The sequence goes on along the minus strand of NZ_NFVA01000006.1, from coordinate 49,344 downwards.
GAGCGTCACCTGAAATCCTTGCTCTTCCAGCTTGCGGGACAAGCTCCCCGCCAGTCGCTGGCAATTCCCTGTTTGTGAACCAAATAAAATGGTTACTTCACGTGATGCAGCAGGTTGACTCGTAGCGGCAGCGCCGACCTCTGCGGTCCCGACCGTGTTTGATGGCGCTTGAAGTTCAGCACCCACTGGCGCTGCTGCCGCAGTACGCCCAATTGCAGATAAATATCCGCTAAGCCATATTTGCTGTGTCTCCGTTAAGGTTGGTAGAAGACGATTGAGAAGCTCGACTTGGTTCTCGTTAAAGGGACTGTTCGTTACCTGTAGTTGCAACAATATCCACCTCTCCTAAACATGAAATCTGGTTAATATCCGTACCTCTATCTGAGCCTTTTTTAGAACCTCATAAAATCAGGCTATCACAATAATTGTAAACGATCAATCCAGTCGTTTTTACCTAATTGATGGTATTTATTGAAAAAGTATCTATAAAGTACATAAAAACCGATCAAAACAGTATGATTTAAGCTGTTTTGATCGGTTTCATTATAAAAAATGATACTATTTATAAAATATTGTGATAAATAAAAACTATAAATCCTTCTTACTTTCGGGAAATAATACCTCGCCTGCCCCTGTCTTTATCTTCACAATCTCTTCAAGCGTATTCGATAACTCACCAGGCGGATAAGGCTTGGTTAAATACTTCTGTATCACATCATTCAATTGGTTCTTATCCGATTGATCCAGAGCGGAAGAGATTACAATCGGAATATTCTCTGTTCTCGAATCCTCTTTTAGCATTCGGATCAGATCCCATCCGTCCAATTCTTCTCCCAGCATCAAATCAACCACGATCGCAACAAATGGTGTTTTCAAGGCATGGTCAAAAGCTTCCTTCGGATGATAATGATGAGTTACCCTGAAGCCCTTTCCTTTCAGCTCCTCGGATAAAAGCAAAGAAAGGCTGTAATCATCTTCAACGATCATTACATTAGGCTTAAGCTCTTTATCTGCATTCCATTTATTTAGCTCATCTTGCTGTCGGCTTGTGTCCCCATGGAGGATGGGGAGGCTAAACCAAACCGTTGTCCCCTCTCCCTCTACGGAATCAATACCGATGGTTCCCTTTTGTTTCTCAATAATTTCTTTACAGATGGCAAGACCAAGACCTGTTCCGCCAATTCTTTTGGAGGCACTATTATCCACTCTTCTGAATTTTTGAAATAGCTGGCCTATTTGATCCTTAGGAATCCCGAGACCGTTATCTTGAATACGCACAATAATCTGGTCTGGCTCATTATGCAACAGCACTTTCACTTCATTGTTAGTAGGCGAGAACTTGATCGCATTACTTAACAGATTCGTTAGAACTTGAACAATCTTATCCTTGTCCACATCTACTTCCGCATTTAGAGCCTCATCCACCAGAAGCACATGATGTGTGCTGCTAAGCTTATATTGATCGATAACCCCTAGTACAATTTCACTGAGATTCACATGCTCCGTAATATACTGCTGTTTTCCTGACTCCATTCTCTGCAGATCCAGAAAATCATTAATGAGCTCAGTCAACCGCTTCGCTTCTTTATGAATCGTCTCCAGATACTTCAGCTGCTTCTCCGGCTTCATGGTTTTGGACAATAGCAATTCCGTGAATCCTAGTACACTCGACAATGGCGTTCTCAGCTCATGGCTTACTGTACTAACAAGATCGGATTTCATAAGATCCAGCTCGTACTCCCTAGTGATATCTCTGTATACGAACAATGTACCAATCCGGAGCTCACGTCGGAATACAGGAATCGCATAAACATCAATATGCTTCTTGGATTCCGTTCCAATGGAGTATTGCATACTGCTTGACTCCAGAGCATCCTCAGAAATTGCTTGTTCAAAAAACGACCTAAGTTCTTGGTTCTCATTCGAGCGTTCGATGAAATAATCCATCCATTCTTGTCTAGGGATCAAGGTACCTTCGTTCCATTCATAATTCACTATGCTGCAGAGCGCCTTATTCATCTGCAGCATCATGCCATCAGTATTCACGAACTGAATGCCTTCATTTACGTTATTGACGATATCTCGATTCAGCTTCCGTCCATGTTCAATCTCTTCATACATGAACAAACGTTCAATCGCCAGAGCTACGCGGTTCATCATCCCTTGAACCTCATTAATCTCTTCTTTGCTGAAGGAATGTCCAATCCGGGTTCCGCAAAATACAGCTAGAATCTCATCTTCTGCATTCACAACAGTCGTGTAGAAGTCATAACAGTAGACCTCATCCGAAGAGATTCCCTGTTCCGATTGCGTAGCTAAACGCTTAATCAGATAGGTCTTTTCAGTCTTTAAACGATATAACATTTCATTGTTCTCACTATCGAGATAACGCTCTACATTTTCCTGAGGTATCCCTTTAACAGCTGCAATCTTATCTTTTACTAGCAAGAAGAAGCTTGAATCAAAGGAATACAGATGATGCATAAATTCAATAAACTTATCTGCAAATTCATGTTTATCTAACGTGTAGGTAATATCATGATTCAGCTGGTTGTTTAGCTCAAGCATCTTTTTAGTCTGTTCTGTATTTTTCAGCGTCTCAGCAAGCTCTTGCTGCACGCTCTTCATAGAGTTAATATCGTTCGCAATAAGGATGTACTGATAAATTACACCCTCTTCATTCAAGTATGGCACAATCGTCAGATGCAGCCAGATCGGCAATCCGTCTTTGGCTACAATCTGAAGCTCATTGCTCCATACTCCGCCCGTACTTAATTTATTGCTGATTTTTTGGAATTCTTCAGGAGACACATTATAAAGTTCAAAAAGTCTATATGTATAGCCGATAATCTCCGATTTCTTATAGCGGGTATATTCACTTAAGTTCTCATTGGCGTAAGTAAACACACCTTTAGCGGTAAGGATACCGACGGCAGATGACTGATCGAGCGCTTTCATCATGCTCTCAATTTCACTGAGTGAACGTTGCAGCCTATACTGCTGATCCTGAAGCTCATCCTGCTGAGCGTGCAGCTCTTCATTCTGCATCATCAACTCTTCTTCTTTATCCTGAATACTTCTGGCCATATTTAGAAAAGCATTATAAAGTCGGCCAATTTCATCTTGATGCTTAAGCTTGCCCAGAAGAATTTCCTCACCGGCAGCCAGTGAATGCGTTGCCCCTTCCAGCTTCAGAATAGGGTCAATGAGGTTCTTTAGAATCCGCCAGATCATAAAGGTAAAGAACAACAGAATAATCGCGCTTATAAAAAATGCGATAAAGGTAAATTCATTTGCCTGTTTAATATAATCCATAGCCATAGAATTTAAGGCTTCATCCGAGCGTTTTTTGTACTCTTCCGTATAGCCAAGAAAATCATTCACTGATTTAGTGGTACCATCTGCGGACAGAGCACGCAAAGCCACATAGTCATCTGCCTCAACTAGCCGAATCGCTTCAGGTAACGTTTTATTTTTATACTGGACATAAAAGGCCTTTAGACCATCTCTGAACAAAGCTTCTTCGGGAGATAGATTGAGATTGGAATAGGTATCCAGAATCTTATCAAAGTTAATTAGTCCTACATTCAGGAGCTTTAATTCGTTATCACTTTTAAGAGCGCTGAATCCCCTGGCACGGAAAAACACCTCATTTAAAGCACTCGCCAAATCGGTAATCGTATCCGCCTTATTTTGCAGAATTTCTCGGTCTCTACTTAATTTGTTCTGTTCATCGTTAATGAAAAAGAAAAATACCGAGCCCATAAGGATGATTAAAGCGAAAACAAGCGCAATGATACGAAAATACCTATTTCTGATACTGTGATTAACGTTACTTCTCTTCGTCACTTAGGATCCCCTCCACAATCTGCAAGAGTTCCATCGGACTAAAGGGCTTGGGCATAAAATAACGTGCTCCTGCTTCAACAGCGCGAAGTCGATCCACATCTTGAGCCTTGGCCGTCAACATTAATATAGCTGTAGTTTTCTTCTTCTCCTCATCCAGCTGCTGAAGCACTTCAATCCCTGTCATTTCCGGCATCATATAATCCAGAATCACCAGATCATAAGGATCCGTTGACAGCTTAGATAGCGCCTCCAACCCATTCTCCGCTGTGTGAATCTCAACATTCTCCAAATCTTCCAATGTATCCTCGATTAACATCCGTAATACTTCTTCATCATCCACTACCATTATTTTTTGCATATTCGCACAATTCCCTTCGTGTTAGAACAAGAATCTATGAGCCAACCGTTCCATTCGGGACAACAGCTCAGGCATATGAACAGGTTTTACTACATAATCATCGGCACCCATCTGCAGGGCATGTACAATATCCGCCTGATTATTTCTCCCTGTCAGCATGATCACTAATATATTCACTTCCGGATATGTCTTGCGAATTCTTTCCAGAACTTCAACACCATCAAGATCCGGCATCACACCATCAAGTAGAATAATATATTTCTCATCTATGGAATACCAATCCGATTGCAAGAAATCCAGCCCATTCGCAAAACTGCTGATATTCACCTCAGCAATATCCTCCGGCTCCCAAGTATCAATCTGATGAGTCACTATTTTTCGAATTAACGCATCATCATCCACAACAATTACATTTAGAACCGAATGCTTTTTAGTCGACGATAAATGGTCCGTGTAGAGTGTAGTCTGATTCCTTCCGGCATCTTTGCTGGCATAGAGAGCCTGGTCTGCTTCCTCTACAATTTTATCGGCAATATTCTCAGCTTCTGTTACCTCTGATATCCCACTCGAGAAGGTCACATGAAAGACTTCATTCTTCGCAAAAAAGTCGGTGGCCGCAAATCGCTCCTGAATACGGTTTATTACTGTCAATGCAGAACTCGCATCCGTATTTGGCAGGAACACAGCAAACTCTTCTCCACCGAAGCGGCAAAAGGTATCTTCCATACGAATCGAACCCTTTACAAGCTCAGACAAGGACTGTAATACCTCATCTCCGATTAGATGACCGTATGTATCATTAATCTTTTTGAAATAGTCCAGATCAATCAGCGCTAAAGAAAACACCCGTTCCGTACGCTTAAAATCGCAAATCAGCTGTTTCATCACTTGATTAAAGTGTTTTCGATTGAACGCACCCGTCAATTCATCCACAATGATGGATTCCTGCCACTCCCGCTTTAACTCAAAGCGGTTTTTAATTAATGCCAGAAATAAATCAATATCTACAGGCTTCGATAAAAAATCCATCACCCCCAGCCTATACGCATGCAATTGCGTCGCTTTGGAGGACTCCCCAGTTATAATGATGATTGGAATACGTTCTTTTTTGGCTTTGCCGATAATTTGATTCAAGACCTCAATCCCGCTGATATCCGGCAAAAGAATATCCAGAAGAATTAGATCCGGTTTACTTTCATAAAAAATCTTGAGACCTCGTTCAGCGGATAAGGCAATGCTTACATAATAGTTCTGCTTCTCCAATGATTCTTTTAAATAAGCCACTAATTCTACATCATCATCAATAAGTAAAATATCATTATGTGGGAGCGCATCATCAGTTCCTTTTTGTCTAACGTCTTAACTGAACCTAGAGAAACCGATGAATCTTGGTTAAACAGTGGAATAAGCGGATACAAATAATCGCCCCACTCTTCAAAAGACCAGCTCTTAAGGCTACTTTCCATGAAATAGGGCAACGTTGCATCGGCAAACTGTTCAACTTCTTGTAACCCCACTGTTCCTGCCGTACCTTTCAAATTATGCAAAAAACGATAAATGTCCTTCTCGTTAACTTCCGACAGTTCCGACCATTCCTGGAGGGTTTGTTTGGTCCGCTCTTCAACCATATCTTTATATTTTTGTGTAGTCATATTTACTCCTTCAGAGTATCGTATCAATCTCTCACTTCATCATATTTTTCATATACTGTCAATCGAATTTTCTTTAAATTCACAGGACTTTATATAAAAATGATCAAACTGACAAAAAACCTTTGGTTGAAGCTTGCTTCAGCATTTGTAATAATGATTGGAATGGTTCATTCCGTTTACACGGCGTAATCACCATATACAAAGGGAGGCTGTATTTATGAAGGGGATTATTACTGTATTAGGAAAAGACAAAGTAGGGATTATCGCCAAGGTATGTACATATCTGGCCGAGCACAATTTGAACATTCTGGATATTTCTCAGACGATTGTACAAGATTATTTCAATATGATGATGATTGTAGACATTTCTGGCGCGACTAAAGCATTTGAGGATATTGTTGAGGATTTGCATTTAATCGGAGAAGCGATCGGCGTGGAAATCAAGCTTCAGCATGAGGATATTTTTAATATTATGCACCGCATTTAGGAGGATGACCATGATATCACTGGTGGAAGTACAAGAAACGAATAAAATGATCCGTGAAATGAATCTGGATGTACGTACCATAACGATGGGAATCAGCCTCATGGATTGTGCGCATACAGATATGAGAACTTTTAACCAAAACGTATACGACAAAATCACTAGATCCGCTGAGAAGCTCGTCAAAACAGGTGAAGATCTGGAAAGGCAATTCGGTGTCCCCATTGTTAATAAACGGATTTCTGTGACCCCTATTGCTATTGCTGCTGGCGCCGTGAAGACGGATACGTATGTGCCTGTAGCGGAAATTTTGGACAAGGCTGCCAAAGAAGTTGGCGTTAACTTTATTGGTGGCTTCTCTGCGCTTGTGCAAAAAGGGTGCACCAAAGGTGACCGTATTCTAATCGACAGCATCCCAGAAGCACTAGCAGTTACTGAAAGAGTCTGTTCATCCGTCAATGTCGGCTCTTCCAGAAGTGGAATCAATATGGATGCTGTGAAATTAATGGGTGATATCATTATTCAAACTGCGGAACGCACCAAGGATCGGGATTCCATCGGCTGTGCTAAGCTGGTTGTCTTCTGTAATGCTGTCGAGGACAATCCTTTTATGGCTGGAGCCTTTCATGGGGTTGGTGAACGGGAATGTGTCATCAACGTTGGTGTCAGTGGCCCAGGTGTAATCAAGCGTGCATTAGAGGAAGTAAAGGGGCAGGACTTCGAAACCTTATGTGAAACGATCAAACGGACTGCGTTTAAAGTTACGCGTGTGGGACAACTAGTTGCGCAGGAAGCATCGAAACGGATGAACGTGCCTTTTGGGATTATCGATTTATCTCTGGCTCCAACACCAGAAATTGGGGATTCCATTGCAGAGATCTTTCAAGTCATGGGTCTGGAAGAAGCTGGCGCACCAGGAACAACAGCCGCTCTGGCGATTCTAAATGACAATGTTAAAAAAGGTGGCGTTATGGCCTCCTCCTATGTTGGCGGACTCAGTGGAGCCTTTATTCCGGTTAGTGAAGATCACGGAATGATTCAAGCCGTACAGCGTGGTGCTCTTACGCTCGAAAAGCTAGAAGCCATGACCTGTGTATGTTCTGTAGGACTGGACATGATTGCTATTCCGGGAAGTACCACCAAAGAGACGATCTCTGGCATCATCGCCGATGAAGCTGCTATCGGAATGGTCAATAACAAAACAACCGCTGTTCGCGTCATTCCTGTTATTGGCAAGGATGTAGGCGAAATTGTAGAATTTGGCGGCCTCCTTGGATATGCGCCTGTCATGGCTGTTAACGGCTTTAATTGCGCCAATTTCGTTAACCGAGGTGGACGAATTCCTGCTCCAATTCACAGCTTTAAGAATTAATAGAAACCTCAAACAGCAAGTCCCTATTTGTACCTAGGCGACTTGCTGTTTTTTATTGTTCATAGCCTGAAGATGTTAATGTTATCAGATTTAAGCCCGCTGGATCCCAATATTAGGTGTTCCCCCGGTCAAATCGATAAATAATACATAGTCATTTCCATCCGTGCCCTTCAGCACGAGTCCTGTCTGACTTGCAACTCCCATAGCGAAATATCTGACTTCTTGAAGGCTCGTAGGGGCTGAAACTGGTGACAAAGCCTGATTCACCGCGATCAAACGGGTCGCAGTTTTGATGGTGCCTGCACCGCTAATTTCACCGGTAACCCCCAAATGACCGAGCAGGGACTGACTGCCGTTCACCTGAAGGCTTCCCATAATGGTCTGACTACCATTTAATTGCAAGTCTAAATCGATAGTCTCATTCCCGTTGACATGCAGATCATTTTGAATGGTCTGACTTCCTGTAACAAGAATATTATCGAAGGTTGGCAAGACGATCATCCCTTTCAGGTTTTATAGTATATCTTATGTTAGACAAGACAATCCGGTCATAGATAGATATACATCTTTTACTAAATCCGCTTTTTCCTTCAAGATTCAGATTAATGGTCTTATACCTAAAGTCAAATGAACCCCCTACACATATAATGATTAGCAAGACTAGGTGCTAGAGCGAACGACTGGCTCCAATGAATACAGGAGGAATTATGAAGAAGACAGCTACTAGGCTCACTCCTCAATTGCCTTCAACTCACGAAGTCTCCATCAGCCAAGTTCATCAACCGCAACACCATAATCTCATTCTCGAGAACTCTTATAGAACGGAATCCATAACACGGGAACTAAAACAATTAAGAGTATTGCTTCTGATCCCCTCAGAGATAAGTGAAAAAATGCCTAATGTACGACTTTTTAAAGATCAGCTAAGGCATCTGGTCAAAGAAGTGCTTGCCATTAAGCTACATCATAATCTGGAAGAATATTTAGCCCAGTATCAGCCTGATCTGATATTGGCCTTGGGATCAGAGACCCTGTTCCCTGAGGAGAATATTCCTGCCCTCAAAGCTTATAACGCTCCTAAGGCCGTATGGATGGCAGACACGACCTGCCTTACCCGAACAGAACGTAATCTAGCGCTATTATTCGATTATATTTTCACACAGAACATAGCTAATCTAATCTATTATCAAGGTTTACGGGAGAAACATTCTAGCTACCTCCCCTATGCTCCAGATACAGACCTCTATTACCCAAGACGTGTAGAGAAATGTTACCACAGTGACGTACTCATTCTCGGCCATTTTCAAATGAATAATGTTCTGGACACCCTAGCTCATTCAGAACTACTTCATGGCCTCAAGATAATGACCATTGGTAGCGGGTGGGAGCCCACCAAAAATTTCATAGACATCACCTACGATAAAGCAGAAATGTCTAACTATTATAACGGAGCAAGGATCGTCATCAATTGCACAGGTTCTGTGCAGCAAATTATGGAGGTCTCTGCTTGCGGCGTATTTCAGTTCGTGGAAGACCATCCCCATCTTCAAAGTTACCCCATTGCAGAAGAAAGTCTTATTCGTTTCCAGAACTTTAAAGAGCTCTCTGAGAGCTTCAGGTACTATATTGCTCATAGTGATGAAAGGAGAAGTTCGGCCTCTCGTGCTCTAAAGGAAGTAAAGTACAATTATTCCTATCTTCAGCAGGGAAAGCTGCTGCTCAAAAAAATATTCACGGAGCCATAGGGGGTGATCTGACTTGAAATGCATCGCTTTTGTATTGCCTCAGTTTCATCAGATAACAGAGAACGATTCCTGGTGGGGAGAGGGATTTACAGAATGGACAAATGTCAGGAAGGCTACAGCCCTTTATCCTGAACATGATCAACCGAAAAAACCATTAAATAATAACTACTACGATTTAACGGACCCTAAAGTGAAACAATGGCAGGCTGAAACTGCAAAAGCTCATGGCATTTACGGGTTTTGTTATTATCACTATTGGTTCAATGGCAGGCGACTTCTGGAACAACCGGTTCAGCAGATTCTTGCCAGCAAAGAGCCTGACTTCCCCTTTTGTCTGTCTTGGGCTAATGAACCTTGGACACGAAGCTGGGATGGCACTGAAGAAGATGTCTTGATGCCACAGGAATATGGAGAAGAACGGGATTGGCGAATGCATTTTTATACTTTACTCGAGGCTTTCCAAGATGAACGATATATTTGCGTAGACGGCAAACCAGTATTTATTATCTATAGATCCTCCAGCATCCCTCGGTGTGATGAAATGCTTCAATGTTGGCGTGATTTAGCTCAGCAAAACGGACTTAAGGGCCTTCATCTTGTCCGGACACTGGGCGGATTCCCCCTAATGACAGAGCACGGGTTCGACGCCAGTCTAGAATTCGAGCCTCACTACACATTCGCACATGGCGGTGTAAAGCACTTATGGAGTTCCAAGCAGGTAGAGGATCAAAAGCATATTGTCATTGATTATGATGAATTATGGGAATCTATGTTAGAACGGACACCTCATAGAGATGGGGAAATTATATATCCGGGAGCATTTGTCAACTGGGATAATACACCACGTAAAGGTGCTGCCGGACAAAGTACTTTAGGTGCAAATCCTCACAAATTCGGTCAATATCTGTCTCGACAAATTGAGAGGACCAAGAAGATGTTCAAAAGTGATTTTATTTATATTAACGCTTGGAACGAGTGGGCTGAGGGTGCCTATTTAGAACCGGATGATCAGTATCGGTATCAATACTTGCAAGCCGTTAAGAAAGCCCTTCAATCTCCTCACAAAGAAGATCCTTCCACGCCGTAGCGTCAGAAGGATCTTCTTCTTTTATTCCTTATGATCTTTCCGAAGTCTGCACTCTGGCGCTCCTTGCACTTATCATTCTCCAACCCGTTAGCAGTGCAGCCACAAAGCATATGGATGCCGAAGTCATGAACACTACATGCATCCCACTGATAAATAACTCTGGTCTACCTGGAACTAAACCTGTTACCCGATAACCAGCTTCACTGCTCATCACATGAAAGAGAATCGTAGTAGCTATCGTAATACCGACGACCATCCCCACATTACGAACTAACGAATTGACGCTGCCCGCAGAACCAAGCTGAGTCCTAGGCACCTTAGACATCACAAGTGAATTGTTCGGCGATTGAAATAGACCACTACCGATTCCTAACATAGCAATCCACACGCCTACCAGCACAACAGAGCTTCCTTCATGAAGCTCTGCTAATCCAAACTGAGCAATAACCATGACTACCAGCCCTGCAAAAGTTAGGAATTCAGACCCGATTTTATCCGATAAAGCTCCGCTTATTGGTGCTACGACAACCATACATATCGGTAACAGCATCAACAGGAATCCCGCTTCAAAGGGCGATAGATTCAGCATATTCTGTGCATAAAATGGCGCGATGATATTAAAGCAGAAGTTCGCTGTAAACACGAGAAACCCACATAAAATACTTAATGAAAACAACGGATTCTTAAATAATGACAATTGTAGTAACGGTTCTTTCCGGCGAAGCTCCGTCCATAAGAAAGCAATGAAGCTGACTATAGCTACGATTAAAGCCGTCACAATTAAGCTATCGCCATAACCGAGCTGCTGTCCCAATAAAAGCCCTGCGAACAAACTTATGATAAAAATAGCGAAGAGTAAACTACCTGGAACGTCTATTGTAGATTTCGTCCTAGTTAAATCCTTAGGCAGTACCTTCCAGCCTAACAGAATAGCGATCACTCCAATAGGAATGTTCACCCAAAAGATATACTCCCAGCCTAATGTCGAAACCATAATCCCACCTAAGCTAGGGCCAGCTATACTTCCCAGAGACACGAATGTACCTATGAAACCAAGTGCTTTACCCCGCTCATTGGCAGGAAAGATATCCGTAACGATTCCCTGGCTATTCGCCATGGTCATCGAAGCTCCAATAGCCTGAATGACGCGTGAAGCAAGTAATGCCGGTAAACTTAAACTGAATCCACACAGCATCGAACCAATAACAAAAACAATCGTCCCTATCTTAAAGATTCGAATCTTCCCAACAATATCTCCAAGCTTCCCGAAGAAAAGAATCGCAGCACATATCGCCATCAAATAACCTGTGGTTACCCATTCGATTTGTGCCATAGGCAGCTTCAATTGTTTCGATAATTCTGGCAGAGCGATGTTGACGATACTGCCATCCAGTGTGGACATGAAGGTGAAAATATTCAGTACAATTAAAATCATCCAGCGTTTCTTCTGAATTTCCTTGTCTTCCTGATAGGTTGCGCTAATAGAACTCATAAACTAACACCTCATTGAATGTATAATCAACGTTTAGTTGCGCACGCAACAAAACTCACTTACATAGTCTACATCAATTTAGTTGCGCGCGCAACGACTTTATTGTACACTTTGTCTCAGAGTAGCAAATAAGCGAACTATATACCCAAAGAGGTGTCTATATTTTGGAAAAAGAGCCTATAGGAAAGTTGATTTCCTATTTTCATCGTCAAAATCAGAAGCAATTGGTAAAAAAGTTCATGCCCTATGGAATAGGTAGTGGTGGGCAACATAGTTTTCTAAAACTGATTACTTCCAGACCAGGGATTACACAAGATCAACTAACTTCTGAACTAAAATTTGATAAAGCCACCACCGCTCGCTCCGTGAAGCAATTAGAGAATTCGGGTTATATTGAACGTAAACCAGATCCTAATGATCGACGCTCTCAACTACTATATCCAACGCCTAAAGCAATCGATTTTTCGCCAATTCTTCAGTCTATTTTAGATGATTATAACAAGAGCCTAGTTGGTAAATTAACCACCGCGGAAGTAGAGCAGCTTCGTACCTTACTTCAAAAAATCAGCACTGACGAAGAATAGGACAAAAAAAGAAACTGTCTCAAAAGTAGTAATGGCTACTTAAGGGACAGCTTCTTTTTTTGAGAATTATTAGGGAAAATCTCCCTGAAAATAGCTGATAAATGTTTTAAATGAATAGAAAGAGGGAAATCCTCCCTAAAAATCAGAGTAATATCGGTATTTACCAACGAATCAGCGAAATTATAGGGAGAAATTCCCTAATTATTAGTCAGATGAGCAGAAATCTCAGAATTACAGGGAGGAATTCCCTAATGATCGATCAGTGCTCCCGTTTCCTTGGTGAGGACACTCCACTTTTCTACAATCAGTCCATTCACTCCGCTACTTTTAGCGAAAAAACCTATATCATCCCGTGTTCACTTCAATTTTACGGTCTCAGCAACTTCTTTCGTAATCGCTTCCCCACCTAGACTCTTCCACTTCTCTACAAAAACGTCAAAGTCACTAAGTGGTGAATCGCCCACGATGATATTCAAAAATGTCTCGCTCTCCAGATTTTGCAGCTCCGTCCATTTGCTCTTCATTCGTTGGGTGTTTCCGTAAAAGACCCCTCGCACTCCCTCAATAGCGGTAGAGGTTAAGACAGCAACTCCATATTTATAGGCATTCGCTGCTTTCCAGCCTTCCAGATCTTTCTTTGGTTGTTCCGTGTCCTCCACCCATTGATCATAAATGAGACGGGTATCTGGATTTAATGTATCCGGGTCAATTTTGCCATGCAAAGCTTGCTGGATATCTGCATAATGTTTCTCTATTGCATCCGAATAATCAATTAGAAGGTCAAACGGATAATAGGCACGCAACTGAATTCCTGTTTGCGCTGAGAAATCATCAAGCGTCTTAACTTCCTCCGAATTAGGGTCTTGTCTTCTCTCAAGTCTTGTAAACACGTTCAACTGCTTCATAATCGCCTCTGGATGCTCGAAACCTTTACGCACAACAAGGTAACGGTCTGTTACCGGAGCCAAATGTGCAACAAACTTACCAGACTCATCAAGTGGAGCTGCATATGCTCTCCATTCTGCCTTCGTATCGAGGGCAACCGCCTCTGACAAAGGATAATATGGCATCCACCATGGGCCAAAGAACATGCCTGATTTCCCTGTAATAATAGGCTCTTGTGTTTCTTTATAAAGTGCAAAATTGGGGTCCAGCAACCCTCTTTTATACCAATCTGCCAGTTTGGCAAGCGCTTGTTTGGTCTCAGGTGTAATGGATCCATATACAATATTCCCAGCGTTATCCTTGATCCAATTGGTAGGAAAAGCATGCAATGCACTAAACACAGCATCCAGACCATTTACTAATGGCTTTGTCCCATAGACGATATTCTTATAGCCGCTAAGTCCGACGGTATCTCTTTTACCATTGCCATCGGGGTCTTTCTCCATAAAAGCCTTCGCTATGTTCTCAATATCTTCAAAGGTTTGCGGTGCCTGCAGCTCCAGTTTATCCAGCCAATCCTGACGCACCCAGAGCAGAACAGGCGAATCCGCATCAATTGCTACGTTAGGTAATCCATATAACTTACCGTATCGGGAAGCATCAGATAATGCCTCACCCTGAGTAGAATTGTACATATCCTTAATTAAATCAGAGCCATATACATTGTAGGTCTCTGTGAGGTCCTCTATCATATCATTGTCAATGAGTTTCTTTAATTGATCTCGATCTACAACCATCGCATCCGGCAAATCATTGCTATCGATCGCAAGTTGTGCTTTTTGATTAAAGGCATCTTCACCCTTCGCTTCCCAAGAGTGAACTACCTTGATATTCGTAATGCTCTCCAAATAACGGGTGATTGGATTGTTGTCGTTGCTGTCACCTGTATTTAGCCTGGAATCAGGAACCTTAAATCCTACACGAATCACGATCGGATCTTCGTATTTGCTATACGCTACAGAAGCATCTTCGACCTCACCCTGAGGACTTCGAGTAGAATCTACTGTTTTGTTCTGGTCACGGCATGATGTAAGTCCGATCATCATTACAAATAAGAGGATGAATCTCCACAATCTCATCATTGGTCCTTCTCCTCCGCACGATATTCACTCGGCAGTTGACCAATACGTTCTCTGAACAGTCTACTGAAATAGCGGTCATCTTCAAAGCCAGACCTTGAAGCAATCTCACCGACGGGTAATGAAGTCTCCCGCAATAATGATTTAGCCAACTCAAGTCGCATTCCCCGTAAACATTCACCGAATGTCTCCCCGGCAAAACGAGCGAAACATTGACTGAAATAACCACGGCTCATATTAATTTCCGCCGCTACGTCGCTCTGATTGATTTTGTCACCTGCATGGCTCTGCATATAACGAACTGCGCGAATAAGACAAGACATCACTTCTTTAGTCAATCCTAGCTCGAGCATTCTCCGTCCCACATGATCAGAGAATCGGCGCAGCCAGGTCTTCCAGTGACACCAATTCAAGTTCATCGAAATATCGCGTTCCAGTTGAACAGCATCATCAGGTTTTAACAATAAAGCGCTCCAGCTTTGTAAAAGAGAATGTGCGAAAGCTGGAAATCTATCGTATCGAGGCTTCTGCAAGCTAATGTTCTTTACAAAATTCTCCCATTCATTCCCATCAATCGTCCACTTGAGACTATGAGCTTGCTCGAATACATCAGCTTCATCCGGTTTTAAATGGGGAATCGCTATTTCCTTCTTTAGTTCCTCATAATTCAGAAAGGTCAGTTCTTCAGCACTAGAATGATAAAATAGCATATGCCGAAGCTTCGTGGTGAGCTGCTCCTCCAATTCCTGTAGTGACTGATCTCTTAACCCACTGATGAGCGCGGTCTGCCATCTCCCAGAAAGCTGGTTCTTAAGCTCACGCTTCCCCTCCTCTTCCGAGAACCGGTGAAGCAAGGGCGACATCCACATCTCATGAAAGGTAATCAGCGGATTATTCTTCACGAAGGATAGGTGAAATAACTCTTCTTCATTACAGTGGCTGCTTAATGGTAAATAGAGCAGTGCCTTGTCTGCAGCTATCCTTTTACCTTCACCATGAACCAGTGCATCCCTTGTATTGTCCTCCCATTTGATGCGATCGACCAGGCGACGTATAGTCTCGTCCGCATTTTCCATCTCCAATAGAGTTTTGACAATATAATCAACGGCTCCTAAACGCATGGCCTCCTGCACATAGTCAAACTCATGATGGCAAGTAAGCACAACACAGCGAACACCTGCGAAACGCTGCCTTACTAGTTTAATTAGCTCAAACCCAGAAATGCCGGGCATAGTCAAATCTACAAATATCAGATCTACATCCTGTTGTTGAAGTAGCTCCAAAGCGGATTTGCCATCTCCCGCCTCACCGACAATCACAACTCCTAAGGATGACCAATCAATTAGAGAGATAAAACCTTTCCGCACAAGTCTCTCATCATCAACCACTACAGCTTTAATCATCGAAGTCCTCCTTACCTTTCCTCGGAATTACGATAGATACAACCGTACCTTCCCCTAGTTTGCTGTACATCTCTAGCTTCATTTGTTCTCCATAGTAGGTTCTGAGCATCCGGTTCACGTATGAGAAGCCGATTCCGAGCCCCCGCTTCTTAGCGCCATCCTCTGACAGCAGCTGATCTAACGTATCTGCATCCATTCCAGCCCCGTTGTCTCTTACACACAGCTGAACTTCTCCTTCACCATGCTTTGTAATCAAGACGTCCACCCTGCCATTATCGCTTAGACCATGATAAATCGAGTTCTCTACAAGGGGTTGAAGTAAGAATCTAGGGACAGCCACAGACAAAACATCCTCATCAGCCTCCACGTTAAATTCGAATTCATAGTCATAACGAATACGCTGCAGCTCCATATAATTTCGGATCGCTTCAATTTCCTCTCCAAGGGTAACGATGATGCTTTGCTTGCCCAGATTATAATGCAGCACCTTTACAAGAAGAGTGACCAGCTTGTCGATCTCCTTCTGACCGTTAAGCCTTGCCATCCACTGCACCGTATTCAATGTATTATGCAAAAAGTGAGGGTTAATCTGGCTAAGTAGCTTTTCAATCTCGAATTGGCTTTTCTGCTTCTCATTATAGGCTACCGCAACAATCAGCTCATTCACCTGTTTCTTCATCTGCTGAAAGTTACTAAGCACAAAATCAAACTCTTCCACATTCGTGTAGGCAACGGGAGAAGTAACATTTTCCGCCATTCGATTAATTTCAAGGTTAACCTTCCGCAAAGGGCCATAAATCTTTTTCCAAATCATCAAAGCCAGAACTCCGGCAAAGAGTAGTGTCGAGAACGCGAGCAGGATCATTTTATAGAACCAAGAATAAATTTCACTGTTGAATTCGGACTTTTTAACTACTGCAATAAGCTTCCATCCCTGTGGACTAGCGTATCGAAACAGATGATATCCGGTAAGTGTTTCATGTGATAGATTAGAGTTGCTTCCAGCAGCTTTGATAATTCCTTGAGGTAATTTACCATCAATGACATAAGTGCTAGTGCCCTGTTGATTCACAAGTAGGTGGTTAACCTTCATCCCGTAAGATTCCTGATTAAATATTTTGCGAAGCAGACTATAATTCGTCTCTAAATAAATATATAGCTTATGTTCACCTGGTACGCGTACAATGCGCTGTTCAGAGAACACGAGATTATCGCCGACGGCATACATCGTAGAATGCGGCCCATAATAATCAGCTCCGTTATATCGCATAAAAGAAGGTAATGTACTGATATCGAAATTTCTGCGCGCACTCATATTTGTGAACAGAACCGGATCATCACTGCTTGGCATAATGTAGGCTGTAAGTCCAATGTAGGGATTCGTGAAATTAACGAGGTTGATCTTCTGGTTGATGGAGTTCATCATTTGTGATTTGCGATAAATTTGTTTTTCCTGAATAAAAGAGGACATTTCTTCCACAATCTGACCATCCAGCGCAAACTGTTTAGAGGCAAAATCCATATTGTCGATGGCATTCTCCAAGCTAGAGGCTTCCTGTTTCAAGCTTGCACTTATACCATTGCCAATTTTCCCTGAAAGGATAGAGTAAATAGAGGTGTAGGTTACGAATCCTACTAAAAGAAGCGGAAGTAACGTTCCGATCACTAGATAGATGAATAAAGTCTTACGTAAGGATTTGACAGCTGGGGTATGATTACGCCGGAATACTCTCACCATCTGAATGATCCTCTTCTTTCTTCTTGTAAGCGTTCTATATATATCAATGTGAGAATACCACATTTATCCTTAATTGAATAGAATAGGGCAGAACAGCCTTCACGCCGCCCCGCCCTATTTGTATTTTTTCTAATTAAACCTTATTTCACGCTTTTGCGAGCCTCAAACAGTTCCTCTGCCTTTTTAATCGAGAAATCCATCACTTCGGCATAACCGAGACCATTCACCTTATCATGCATTTCTTTATTCAATTTGTCATATTCTGCTTGATTCTTAGCAAATACCATTTTCCAAGAAATTTGTTGAATGACCGTACCGATTTGTTTGTTCTTTTGCTCCACTGTTTTGTCCATCATCAATGGCTCTTTACCTGTGAAGCCTTGTGGCGCGACAGCCAATAGATTATTTTTCTCAAAATACTCCTTAGGCGTCAGAACACCCATCTTCGCTCTCCAGTCACTATCAAGCTTAGACGGATTACGCTCTAAGGTTGTCGTCCATAGATTGTGATCGTATGGCTCTTTGTTGTCAGGATTCACCATCGCCGGAACTACAAAAGAGAAGTTCATTTGGTTAGAGCCGTAGTAGTAGTCACCACCACCATATTCTGCAGGCACCTGTGTATTCTGTTGATCGGTATAAGCCTTCCAGCCAAAGTCAGTCACGACAGGTTTACCGCTTGCATCCATATCCCAAGTCAGACCTTTAGGTCCGTTCGGCACCGCTGTTCCGCTTCCTGCAGAGATCATTGCGCCTTCCGGAGTGTACATCCAGTTAATAAATTCCATAATTCTAGCAGGTTCTTTAGCTTTTGCACCGATTGCTATAATACCGTTACCACCGTATACATTGAAGCCAGTGGAATACATCAGCTCATCCTTGAACGGAACTAGTGCAAAACCTTTACCTTCTGCTGTTCTTTCCGGTGTATTGTAGTTAGCTGCTCCAAGCCACGGGAACCAGGAGAACAACAGACGACCATCTTTGTATTTCGCTACCACATCGTCGAATTTTTGCGTCATGGAATCTGGATCAACCAGCCCCATTTGGTTAGCTTCAAAATACAGTTTGAGCGACTTCATATACCAGCTATCTTCGGATAGGAAGTCATAATACTTTTCTTCATCTGCTTTAACATACACAGCAGTGTCAGGAATTTCGTCATAACCCATCATGTTGGCGAACTGTTTAGCCAGTGTCATTTTATAGTTGCCGTCCCAGTCAGACCACATCGAGAAGGCATAGGTTTTCTTTCCTTGCTCATTTTTTGGTTCAAGCTCTTGCATTTTTTTCAGCACGGGAAGATAATCTTCTATCTTTGAAATTTCAGGTGCTCCGATTTGTTGATAAAGATCCCATCGCAGGTCTGGCCCCCAAGTCATATCTTTCCCTTCAGAAGGTCCAGATGGATTAGAAGCTACACTGTTTCCGATGCCAAAAACGGATGATCCACTACCAAAAGCGATCTTTGCTTTCTCAATAGCTTTTGGAAACGTGCTGGCAATGTCTTTTCCGTATTTATCTAGGAGCCCGTCTTGAGTCCAGTCTAAGAGAAGTTTTCCTTTGATCGCGTTTGGATAATGGTTCTTATCATCACCGAAAATGATAATATCGCCAAGATCGCCGGATGCCATCATTGCAGAGATTTTGGTATCTCCACCCGTCAGGTTTGAGGCTACAATGTCCATCTCAATATTGAACTTATCTTTGATGATTTTGGCAAACCAACCGGTTTGTGGACCCGCATAGTTAGCCGTTGTAGAGAATACGGTCAGCTTCAGCGGCTTGGAATGATCTAGTGTTCCGTCATCTGGTGCTGCTGTCTCTTCCGCCGGCGCATTCGTGGCAGCGGACGTAGGTTTCTCTGTGCTCGTGTTTTTGCCCGAGTTAGCCGTATTATTTCCCCCGCCACATGCTGCCAGAACGAAAACTAGGATTACGGATAGCATGACAAGCGATGCTCTTCTTAGTCTCATTGCTTTATACCCTCCCTTTCGTATCTTTTCTTATAGTCCAACTCTGCTCCTAGCAGAGGAAAACCCCATTTCATTACCGATCCGGTAGCTCATTAGCCCTTAACCGCACCGATCATAATCCCTTTGACGAAAAAGCGCTGGAAGAATGGGTACACGATTAGAATCGGCAATACGACGATCATCGTTACGGTCATCCGTACAGAGGTTGGAGTCTGCATATTCGCTACACTAGCGGCCATATCTGGTGAATTACGAATTAAAGCCGCGAGCGAGCTGGACTCGTTCAAATAACGCCATAACAAGAATTGGAGCGTAAAATATTTCGTATCTGTCATCAGAAACGCCGTATCAATAAATGAGTTCCATTGATTCACTGCGGAAAAAATCGTAATTGTAGCCAAAATGGGCGTAGTAAGCGGTACAATAATGCTCCAAAACACTCTCATGTAACCAGCACCATCCATAGACGCTGACTCCTCAAGGGATGGAGGAATGGCCTCAACGAAGGTCTTAACCAGAATGATGTTGAATGGCGTAATAATCGTAGGCAAAATATAAGCCAGATAATTATTGGTCAGATGTAAATTGTGCATGGTGATATACCAAGGGATCAGACCTGCGCTAAAATACATCGTAACCACGACACTCCGATACCAAATACTCCGGCCCCACATTTCATTTTTGGTGAACAAGTATCCTAAAAAAGCTGACGACCCCACGGTAAGCAATGTCCCGACAACCGTTCTATACACAGAGACTGTCGCCGCATGTCCTAGACCACTGATTCTTAGCACCTTACTATAGTTATCAAAATGGATCTGTCTTGGATAAAATTTGATATCACCCGCTGCGCTAAGATCATTCGAGCTGATCGTATTGATGAACAAATAATAGAATGGGTAGATGCATGACAGGGTGAACAATCCAAAGAGCGTATAGATCATAATCTGGAAGATAAGTTCTCCAGCCGTTAGTTTTTTCTTTCTCAAAT
This sequence comes from Paenibacillus sp. VTT E-133291, assembly GCF_002264395.1. GTDB lineage: Bacteria > Bacillota > Bacilli > Paenibacillales > Paenibacillaceae > Paenibacillus_AQ > Paenibacillus_AQ nitricinens. The sequence goes on along the minus strand of NZ_NFVA01000006.1, from coordinate 28,589 downwards.
GGGATCACCCCTGACTTAAATGATAGATTCGTCACGCACCATCTTAGACAATGTGTTCGCTGCGAACAGTAGAATTACACTGACAACCGACTTCAACATGCTGACAGCCGTGGCAAAAGGAAAGTTGTTGGCGAACGCAATGTTATATACATAAAGATCCAGTACTTCTATAGAGTCCTTATTCATCGCATTTTGAAAGGCAAAGTACTGCTCCATCCCGTTATTGACCAGATTACCTATAGAGAGTAGCAGCAGTACAAAAAAGGTCGGGATCAGACCTGGAATGGTGATATGCCAAATTTTCCGGAACCGATTTGCTCCATCCACCTCAACAGCTTCGTACAATTCCTGATCAATGCCTGCAATTGCAGCAAGATAGAGAATGGCACCCCAGCCTAACGACTTCCACCAGTACCAAACGATCATCGTGACCCAGATATTTGAGCTGGAAGCGAGGAAATTATAGCCTTCATCCACTATTCCAAGCTGCACCAGAATGTGGGTGATGACACCGTTATCTACAGAGAACAACGAGAATGCCAAGGCATAAACTAGAATCCAGCTTATAAAGTTTGGAATCGTGGTTAGTGTCTGCACCAGCTTGCGATACCAGCCTGACTTCACCTCAGTCAACATAACGGCAAAGATCACTGGAAAGATGGATGTAATTAATCCGAGTGAACTCATAGCAAGCGTGTTCTTCAGCACGCGCAGAACCTCTGCGGTCTGCGTCGGATTAGATACAATCGTCTTGAACCATTTCAATCCAACGTAAGGCGTGTCTGACAACGGTATTCCGGGAATGAAATCATAAAAGGCATAAATCCATCCGCTGATCGGCAGATAATAGAAAATAAAGGTGACAACAAGAAATGGAAAAGCCATGAAGAACAATTTATGTTTGTTCTTCATCTTCCAGCGGGATCGATGAACCGGATCAACGCTGGGAAGCCGTTTGCCAGCAGGTACCCCCATATCGGAATCTCCTATACCCAGATTTTGATTACGTTTTCAGAGTATCAGAATCTGAGCTTCTGGCGAGATAGAGAGCAGAACGCCTTCTCAGGGAAACCGTCAGATACTTGTGAACCAAATTCGCAGTACAATCGACCATTTTCTACCTAGTCGCTTTGGGCGTATTGGAGCACACATATGCCTTTAGACAAAAACGACCACCACTTAGGAAGTACCCGAAGTGGTGGTCGTTTTTTTATATGTCTATTTTCACTGAATCATAATCAATCGAATATTATCTAGACTACATGCTAATGTCCAGACGCCTGAACATTCCCCTCCGCAGAGGCATCCATCTTCTGACGTCCCATATAAAACGAAGCCAATAACGCTAAAGCTGCAGGAATCAGCGCCCAAGCAAAGGTGTTTACAATGGATGAGGATAACCCAGCGGTAATTTTACCCAGAATTTCAGGTGGAATGAGCGCCCTAGTCTCCGGTGAGAGCAAAGCATGTGGGTCTTTAAAATCCATAGCTCCCGCAGGAGCCGCTCCACCACCATTAGCCGAGAGTAGCTTGGTAAGACTGCCTGAGAAATAGTGACTTTGAATGATACCGAAGGTGGTAATGCCTATCGTCATGCCCAGTGAACGAATGAAATTCAGCGTTGCGCTGGCAGAGCCACGTTGCTGTGCGGTCAATCCATGAATAGATGCCGTACTTAGCACTGAGAATGAAGCACCAATCCCTAGCCCAATCAAAATCATATACAACGTAACAAGCAGTCGTGAAGCATCCGGCGTGAGTGTCGCTACAAGTCCAGTACCGATCACCAAAAGTGCGAATGTAGGAATCAGCAGGCTGCGGTAACTGGTTTTTGACATTAGAAATCCGCCCATCGTAGCCGTAACCACTGAGCCGACCATCATTGGTAGCAATACAAGTCCTGAATTTGTAGCTGATCCGCCCAATACTCCTTGAATAAAGATCGGAATATACACGGAAGCCACAATAAAAGCTGCACCGCTAAACAGAGCACAAATAATGCTCACCGCGTATAATCTTTTTTTAAACAAAGCAAAGGAAATAATCGGTTCTTTCGCTTTGGTCTCTACAAAAAGAAACACAACTGCAAGGATGGCAAAGGCTGCAAACAAACCAAGAATCATGGACGATCCCCAAGCATACTCTTTTCCGCCTAGCTCCAGCGCAAACATTAAGGAAATGACTGAACCAAGCAGCGTACCCGCTCCCAACCAGTCAATAGGCTGTTTTGAATGCTCATGCGATTCTTTATAAAAGAATACGACCATCGCAAAAGCCAACAGACCAAGGGGTAAGTTAATATAAAATATCCATTGCCAAGCAATATGATCGGTAATATACGCACCGAGCAATGGACCAAATATACTCGACAAGCCAAATACAGCGCCGAATGCCCCGCCCAGTTTTCCCCGGGTCTGCAGCGGTACGGCATCGAACATGATTGCAAAAGCGATTGGCACCAGCGCCCCGCCACCAATGCCCTGAATAGCCCGGTATGCAGCTAACTGAGTTATTGTATCAGCCGTTCCACAGAGAGCCGAACCTGCCATGAATACAATAATTCCAAAAATAAAAAACTTCTTACGACCATACATATCAGACAGCTTGCCGAAAATGGGCATACCCGCCATCTCGGCTACGAGATAAGCTGAGGTGACCCAGACAAATTTGTCCATTCCGCCCAGCTCCCCAACAATATTACCCATTGCAGTAGCAACGATGGTGCTGTCCATGGAGGCCATAAGAATTCCTAATAAGAGACCTGCGATAACAATACCCAGATTGGGCGATTTGGCAGCACTCATATGTTCCACTCCTCTTTTCCTCAAAAAATAACTATAAAATTGTCTTTAGATCTTCACTTGATGCTTCACTGTTGCGTGCTTATGAACTTCTAGTATATCGCGGAATTCCACCGTTTCTATTTCACAATCCGGACCAATGATTACACGTTCTCCCCTTACCATACTAGCCTTTGTATTGACCAGATCAATAGCATCGCCTTCGATTAGCCCCGCTTCAAACAGTATTTTCGAAGTTGGCTTCATCATATGCAGCAGTCTTCCCGTTTTACTCTTCTTAATGGTTAAGATACTGCCCCCAACCTCCTTCGCACTACTTGGACCAAACAATTTAATCTCCAAATGCTCAGCACTAAGTAATCCCGCAACGCTTAAGGCACCGGAAATTTGCAATTTTTCTCCTTCACAATCACCCTTCACATCCAAATTTCCGTAGAGATGAAGCTTATCGATTTTTACGGAGGTTGCTTTTATTTCACCCTGTCCACGTAAGGAATCTCCTTCAAGACTACCCTCGAGTGCAATTTCGCCAGTGATTTTCATTTGCTTCATATGCAGATTTCCAGCTATATTGGCATTTCCAGTCAGATTCATCTTTTCGCAATTCACATCTCCAGCGAATTTGCATTCTCCAGTGATCTTAACATCTTTGAAAGAGCCACCGGCTGAAGATGTCGTTCCAATTATTTTCAGATTATCATTCACCGACCTTCTCCACCTTTCCAACCTTAGCCTCTGGATGCACTGTAATTTGTTCGCGATACTCTACCCGTCCGAGTGTACAGCCTGGGCCAATAATGACAATATTTCCTCTGATGATATCCGCAGTTGTATATTCTACATCTATAAAATCTCCCTCGATCGTTCGAGCACATAGCTCAGGCCGAAGTTTAGGGATAATTCCGCTAAACATCTTACTCCAAAATCCATTATTCACTTGCCGAATCACGAGGCTCTCCACACCAATTTCATTGGCCTTCCCCTGACTCTGCAGTTTAAAATCCACATGACCGGCACTTAGTAAACCACCAACATTAAAGCTACCTTCACCTACCAAATCCTCAAGCTCACAATCCCCTTTGATACTCACCATTCCGTTAAGGGTACAGCTTTCACCTCGAAAACTCTTACCTACATTAAGAACCCCATCCACCTTTAGGGTGCCAAACCGCATATTACCCATCACTTTGATGACCCCGTTGCATTCTGCTTCTTCTGCTGCTAGATCATCATTCAAATTCATATGCCCATTTCCTTTAAACATTCGCGCCACAATCGGCCCGACTACTTTACCTACACCATCCATGTTTACGTTGTTGTAAGTACCACCGGCCCCACCACTAACCCCGTTTATTATCAAATCAGGCAGCTGATGTTTGTCCATTACTCTTCCTCCTATTCAACAAGCTTGTAGGCAAGCTTACCTTTCAATTGTTCGATCAAATCTGCATAGGTCATTTTACTGACCAATCTAACCCCTTCATCAAACCATAACTCCGCAGGCGCTTGTGCCAGAATGAAGGATGAAACCCCCATTTTCCGGATAAAAAACAATTCCCAGCTTCCACTCTCAAGCCTTGAAACTTTCTCCTGCAACGTGCGAAACAGAAGCTCCGCCTCCTCCATACTCATTTCCCCAGCACTAAGCAGGCGGTCTACAGCGAATAAATGAACGAGCTCCCCAAAAGTATATTTACTTTCATCACTGAGACTTTCTCCAAATTTCCTCAGCGTTGTTCTCGAAACAATGTTACGTTCTAAAATATCCTTAACAGTTACACTCACCTTCTCAAAGGATGCTTTATCCGATAGCTTATCAGCCATTTCATCCAGAGAAAGCCCATCTTTCATATTCACAATGTTGTGAATCCGGGACAGGATCATCTCTTTAGGAAAAAAAGTCTCTTGTCCAGTAAAGGTAGATTTACGGATAAACCATTCCTCAGGGATTAACTGCTTCCTTTTCCAGCGGTACAATTGCCCATATGAAATACCGGTTAAATCCAGCAGTTGTTTCTTCGAAATCAAATCATCTTCCATATCCGATCACTCCTTGAAAACATCGTAACATAACACTGTTACGTTGTAAATAAAACAATCCCCCTTGAATCTCCTCTGCAACAAATCATTGCATTAAAGTTTCCCTCCAAGATTTTACGACACAAGAAAAGAGTGAACCTCCGTCTAGAGGAGGATCTTCGCTCTTTTACTCCAAATGTATTCTTTGATTTAAGCTATGTTAAGGTAAAATGTTAATTTATGAAGAAAAGAGAAGAAGTCTTTATCGACCCCTTCTCTTTTCTTCACTTAATGTCTTTAGAATCTTTTTTTTGGTTTGGCTTAATCGTTTTTCAGCACCATGTGGGTGTAAGGGTTCACCCCAGATAAATCCATCGCCTTCGTACCTCGGAATGAGATGCATATGGTAATGAGTAAGATCGTTAAACTTCCCTCCATCTTGACAAATTCTTATACCGTCAGGTTTAAACAAGCTCTTCAAAGCAATTGAAAGTTTTTTCGAAGCATCCATGATAGCATAAGCAGTCTCTGACTCCATCTCTTCGACATCACAGTAATGCTTTTTGGGGAGGATTAGAGTATGCCCTTCATTAAAAGGAGCAATATCAAGCACACAAGTAATAAATTCATTTTCATAAACAATATTTAAGTCAGGTTCAATTCCGTTAGCGATTCTACATCCTAAGCATTCCATGTATAGCATTACACCATCCTAAATGGGATTTTACGTTACTCCTTACAACGATATCGCCGTTGCTTCACAACATAACCAAGAACAGTGAATATAAGTTTCCCAAAACGATCAATCAAATGGCTTCACTTAGTAAAAGGCGGTTTATTAAACTAACATCTCCATCCGTTCAGCACAAAAACTAACTATTCCTTATTTATTTTCATTTACTACTTGTTGAGCAATGCTTAGAATTGTATCCTCATCCAAACTGTTAAACTTTAAAGTGATTGAACCTTTTGAAGCATTGAATGCTAAATACGTATAATCACTATTTTTTATTTTTTGCACCTGTTTGCCGCTAATATCAATAATATCAGCATCGTTCAAATCAACTTGAGTATTGCTATAGGTTATTTCAAAGAGTGTTTCTCCTTGATAAGGTCCGTAGATGATTTCTCTTTCACTGGACTCTTTTTGCCCCTTTGTTAACTTCTCCAGCTTCCCTTTGTTTTTCGTATATGTGACTAAAACTTCTTGATTATCTCCAATAAAGTTGCCTTGTTTATCCTTTGGAGGGAATTTATATTGTACATAACTAACTTCATAACCATCCAGTGCAGGGATACTAAATGATGATCCTAATGCACTAACCTGCACCTGCGCTTTAGCTAATTCATCGTTGGAACCAGCCTTTTGACATCCTGATATTAAAAATATTATTGCAGCAATAAAAAATACAAATCCAAATTTGTTCATGAAATCACCTCTTATGATTTGAATTAATACTAATGGAAAACCTTAGTAGTTTGTAGATATACTTCAGTTACATTCCTTTTAACTCCTTTAATATACCTAAAATATGGAATAATTATATATACGTTGTAAAAGTAAATTTGTTGCAATGGGGCAGACAAGCCATTATGCTTTTGCTCCTGGATTTCATCAAGCGCACGAATAGGAGCTGACATCCCCTTGGTTCTGGACAGTAAAAAAGTGAATGAGCTCTCGCTTGCCACACCTCCTTACATAGTGTCATCTTAATCATAAAACGACGTTCGTAAAACTCAAATATCAACAATGTGGTTTAACATAGCCTAATACAAAGAAAAGAAAGCCCTCCCGAGCCAATACTATGGCATCTGGGACAGCCTTCTTTATTTTACTTGCTCTATCTATAAATCTTACCGGTCAAGTCTTTCATAAATCTCACTGCACATAGGTATAATGCGCTGAATCATATTGTGGGCCGGATTTCTCGTAAGTGAACCAGTACTCAATGCTGCTGCCAGCACTTAAACCACTCACCGTCTGCTTCCATGTACCTGAGCTATTGATCATCCGGTAATTAAGCTGTGGCCCCCCGTTAACCTTATAATGCACATCTACATAAAGAGCACTGGTCACAGGTGTAATATAAATGCTCGCTTCTGTTGAAGAAAGTCTCGTTACCCCTGCCGTAAAGTCAGCCGTCACATGATCACCACCCCCGCCGCCAGTGGGATTAGTAGTAACTGTTGCGGTATTACTAGCAGATGACAAATTACCTGCTGCGTCCGTAGCTTTTACTGTAAACGTATAAGCTGTGCTTGGAGTTAGTCCAGTAACAGTAGCTGTAGTATCTGCCACAGAGGCTACTTGCTGTGTTCCACGATAAACGAAATATCCCGTAACACCAACATTATCAGTTGAAGGAGACCAGCTCAGGTTAACTGCTGAATCCGTCTTGCTGGTTACTGTCAGATTAGCAGGTGCAGTAGGTGCTGTCGTGTCTCCAGTATTACCTCCACCCGTCAAGTATTCACCAGTGAAAGGATTAAACCGGTGTAGTGATAGAATTAACCAACCCGTGCTAGACACGCAGTTTTGCTGTGCCATAACCCAATAGCTGTTGCTGGTCCCTTTAAGCGAGTACGGAATTCCCCCCAGTGAAGCGCCGCTTGTGCCTTGCTTTTTAATAATTTCAGTGTTAATGGCATCCGCTTTGGATACATTGCCTTGCATATAGTAGGCGAGCGACATAAATGCGCTTCCTTCAAACCATACATCAGCACCCGTATTACCGATTTGATTCCCGTTATCGTCATATGCAGGCAAAACTTCATCCGTCCAGTCAAAATCATAGCCGGTCAGCGTATTCCCAGCATCATTGTAAGTAAGCGTCTGCTTGTAACGCGGATTCGCAAGGGTCCCCGGGGTGCCGGAAGCATTTTCCACATAAGTTAAGCTTGCACCGTAGTTATGGGTTCCGGATACTCCTAAAGCCAGTACTCCCCATGGATTCACGTCCAATGGAATTTTAGGATCAATCAGATTCGTATCGTTTTTCCAGCCTCCCTTGAAGCGTTTGACACTGTCATCCCACACATAATTATCCAGGAAGGTCTTCACTCCAGAAGCTGCGCTATTATATGAGGCAGCCTTTGAGGAATCTACCGAAGCATAATACTGCAGCACCCGGTAAATATCGATATTATGCTCGGTTGAGCTCCAAGGCTCATCTGAATTGCTCCAACCACTCCACCCTCCAGCAATACTGCCGTTGGCTTTTTTATACGACAAGCTCCAATCAAGTGCTTTGAGCGCCATCGGGCGATATCGCGTGTCATTATATTGCTTTTCATAGGCCATAGCAGCCATTGCCATCCATACAACCGGCCCCACATGTTTACGAATTTCTTCTCCGAAGCCATTGTTATACCAATAAGAGTTCAGCCAGAAGCCGGAAGGGTCCTGAATGTCCCGCATTTTGTTCAAAACCTGCTCTGCCCGCGTCCGTTCACCTTTTACAATAAAGGCTATGGCTGCAACAGCTTGATCATACGTGTATACAATCTGTTTGGGATTGTTAGGTCCCCAGAAATCCTCAAAGCTATCTACCAAGCCTTCAAAAGCATACCCTGCTGTAGCATCTTGCTGGGTCTTTAACCAGACTAAAGCACGATTTGAAGCATCACTTGCAGCATCCGCACTCACTTTTCCACCCATAGGTAGAGCTACTCCAAAAACCAGCAGACTTGTCATTAAAATCGAAAACAGCTTCCTCATCTTCATAACTTTCCTCCTCATAATCATGATGAACAGGGTAATGAGAGATCTTTGAAGCAAAATAAATAAAGCGTTTTCAAACAACGATAACAAGAACTTTTTGAATTCTTTACCATGGTAATTGTCCTCATTTTCAGCCTTTGCAACCTATTCGTCAACGATTTTATGTAAATTTTTAACTAAATGAGGCGAAATAACCATAAATCCCATTTAAGAAACCATACGAAAGACCGCAATTATTTTATTAATACGTGTTCACGAAGATAAAACAAAAAGAGCAGACAGCTCCTTGAGAAGGATCTATCTGCTCTTTTGATTCAATCCCTATTCTATTCTGCTTTATCTTCACCAGTAGCTTCGTCTGCCGCTGGTTCAGCAGCATCCTCATCTGTTGGCTCTTGAGCTGCTGGAGGCGCAACCCGGACAATCAAAGTGTCCTCAGGCGTCAACACTTCCCAGCCCTCATGCTTCGGCAGATCAGATACCAGCAATTGGTCACCAATATCTAGTCCGCTGATATCCACCTCAAAGGATGCCGTTAATTTATCTGGAAGTGTACGAATATCCAGCTCATGCAATTCAATTTGCTGCACACCGCCACTCTTCACACCTACTGGATCTCCTGTAAAGTGAAAGGCTACTTTCGTATCCAATTTGGCTTTCATGTCGATCTGCTGAAAATCAATATGCAGCAGTTGTTTGGATACGGGCTGGCGCTGAATTTCTTGGATGACAACGTTCTTTTTACCTGAATCTGGCAATTCCAAGGTTAATACCGCCCGAGGGTTATTAGCCAAAATCCCGGTAATTGTCTTAGCATCCGCTGTAAAGGACTGGCTATCTGAACCTGCACCGTACACGACGACCGGTACAAAGCCTTTTCTGCGCTGTGAAGAAGTCGAGCCGGATCTTTCTGTCAAACGTACTGTTGTATTCACGATGATTCCTCCTAAGTAGGGATTTTATACTAGACCGATTAGATATGTACGTCTAACCTAACCACTCTCTAATTACCCCATTAACCTGGCTTTGAAACCCTTTTAAACTTTTTGAGCACAGGCAAAAATAAGGTCAAATTGTATTATTATACAATTCAACATTAATTATTCAAGACTTAGGAGTGAATCATCATTATATCTGTGACAAAGCTCAGACCAAATGACAGGCTACAAAATGATTATTACCAGCATCGCGGAATACAGGAATCTCCGATTTGCAAACCTCTTGGGCATAGGGACAACGAGTATGAAATTTACAGCCAGCCGGGGGATTCACAGGACTCGGAATATCCCCCTTAAGAACGATTCTTTCCCTTTTCAGCTTCGGAATAGGTATTGGAACAGCTGATAGCAATGCCTTGGTATACGGATGGAGCGGATTCTTAAATAATTCATCTCTAGAAGCCGTCTCCATCATAGATCCCAGATACATGACACCGATTCTTGAACATAAATGCTCCACTACACTCAAATCATGAGAGATGAACAAATAGGTTAGCCCACGGCTCTGCTGCAGCTTACTGAATAAATTAATAATCTGCGCTTGGATGGATACATCCAAGGCCGAGACTGGCTCGTCTGCAATGATTAGCTCAGGACTCAGCACAAGCGCACGCGCGATTCCGATCCGCTGCCGCTGCCCCCCCGAGAATTCATGCGGGAAGCGATCAATATGATAAGAGGATAAACCACATGCCTCAAGCGCCTCAAGCACCCGATCACGAACCTCTGATTTTGAGCATAACCCATGATCCAGTAAAGCTTCTCCGATAGCATCACCTATGCGGACCCGAGGGTTAAGTGAGCTATAAGGGTCTTGAAAGATTAGCTGCATTTGCGGTCTGATCTTTCGCAATTCAGCGGGAGACAAAGAATGAATGTCTATCCCTTTGAATTTGATCTCACCTGCCGTTTTATCCGTTAGCCGTAGAATTGTCCGTCCTACTGTACTCTTGCCGCTCCCGGATTCTCCAACCAGTCCAAACGTTTCACCAGGCTGAAGCGTAATGCTAATATCATCAACAGCCTTTACATGCCCGACCGTACGGTTTAGCAATCCCTTAGTGACAGGGAAATATTTCTTCAGATGATTGACCTCAAGCAATGCCTCAGGCATGAACAACCGCCTCCTCATACAACCAGCAAGCTACCTTTTGTCTGCTGGCCACTTCTTTAAGCTGGGGCTGCTGGCTGGCACATACAGGCATGCAATGCTCACAGCGGTCATGAAAATAGCAAGAAGGTACCAGCTCAAGCGGATTTGGCACTTGGCCTGGTATGGAATACAGCTCATCCTGTCGCTGATTAATAACTGGCTTCGATTTGAGCAGCCCTTTCGTATACGGGTGTTTGGGATTGTTGAACAATTCAACAACTTCCCCCTCCTCCACAATCTTTCCGGAGTACATAACAATCACGTAATCAGCCATCTCCGCGACTACACCCAGATCATGGGTGATTAATAGAATAGACATGCCGGAGCTGTCTTTAATTTCACGAAGCATATCCAGAATTTGTGCTTGAATCGTTACATCCAGCGCCGTTGTCGGTTCATCTGCAATCAATAGCTTTGGACTGCAGGCGATGGCAATAGCGATCATTATCCGCTGCAGCATCCCTCCGCTCAGTTCATGTGGGTAACTATCTGCTATTTGTTCAGGGCGTGATATGCCTACCTGTTTTATCAGTTCAATTGCCCGGATACGTGCCTGCTTCTTGTTCATCTTCAAATGCACGATCAACGGCTCCATAATTTGTTCACCGATCTTAATTACAGGATTAAGAGAGGACATGGGCTCCTGGAAGATCATCGCGATCTCGTTGCCACGGATAGCTCGCAGTGTGTTTTTGTCCATTTGTAACAAATCTTCACCCTGAAAATCAATTTTGCCATGGACAACCTTGCCCCCTGGCTCTTCAACAAGACCCATGATGGACATCGCAGTTACACTTTTGCCGCAACCCGATTCTCCGACGATACAGACCGTCTCTCCTTCACGAACACGGAAGCTTACATCATCAACGGCTTTCACTTTCCCTTCTTCCGTGAAGAAGTATGTACTTAGACCGTCTATATTCATTAAATCACTCATGTGAGGGTCACCTACCTCTTCTGTTTAGGATCAAGTACGTCCCGGAGTCCGTCACCAAAGATATTGATCGCGATTACTGTCGCGAAGATGGATAGCCCAGGCGGAATCCACAGCCACGGCCGATCCTTAAAGTCGATCATATTATTCGCTGCATCAATCATATTGCCCCAGGTTGGCGTTGGCGGCATAACACCTAGCCCAAAAAAGCTAAGAACAGATTCACTCAATATGGCACCACCGATGTTGAGAGTAGCCATAACGATCAGCAGCGGGACAATGTTCGGCAGCAAGTGATTAAACAATTTACGCCGATCCCGAAGGCCTAATACTACGGCTGCTTGCATAAACTCACGTTCTCGCAGACTAAGCATTTGCCCCCGCACCATACGCGCCATACCCGGCCAGCTCACAATGCTAAGCATAAGCATAACGATATACATGCGATAATCCGTTGGAATCTTCCACTCTGATAATAACGCTCCAAAAATAAAAAGCAGAGGCAGACTCGGAACCGTCAATAACAGATCCGCAATCCGCATAATGATTTGATCAGCGATTCCACGGTAATATCCAGCTATAGCCCCCAAAAGAGCCCCGATAAACACTGAAAGAACCATCGATGCCAGTCCTACTGTCAGTGAAATACGTCCTGCCTGCATCACCCGGGTCAGAATATCCCTGCCCAGCGCGTCGGTACCCAGCCAATGCATCATGTTAGGTGCCTTGTTCATCAGTGCCATATTAATTTTGTTATCGGTATAGGGAGAGAACAGAGGACCTATAAAACAAAGCGCAAACATAAAAATTACTACCACAAACCCGGATACCGCCAGCTTGTTCTTTAACAATCTTCGAAGGGATTGCCGGAATAAAGAGGATCTTCCTTTGGTGGTCTGGGGTTTTGAAATCCCCGCTACATTACTTTGAACTGCCACGTCAGCTTCCTCCTCTCTATAGCCGAACTCTAGGATCGGCCATCCGGTACAAAACATCCGAAAGCAACGTTCCTATGACGGTAAGTATCGCAATAAACATCGTAAAGCCCATCAGTAAAGGATAATCCCTAAGCCCGAAGGACTGCATATACAGCTGCCCAATCCCCGGCCAATTAAATATTTTCTCAATAATCAGTGATCCGCCAAATAGCGCTGGAAGCTCGAAGCCAACCAGTGTAATCGCAGGCAATAAGGCATTACGCAAGGCATGTGTAAAAAGCACCTTACGCTCCCTTAGACCTTTAGCGCGGGCAGTACGGATATAATCCTGCTTTAAGACATCGATCATATTGCTGCGGAAATAACGTGTGAGCGAGCCTAATCCAAGGAGGGTCATAACAACAACCGGAAGGGTCATATGCATAACAATCTCCTTAAAGTACGCCAGACCCGTAGCGTTGCTGCCTGTAGTGATGATTCCACCCGGAGGCAGCCACTTGAGATCGACAGCCAGGATTTTAATCAGGAATAAGCCTATAAAAAATGACGGCAGCGACATGGCTGCGAATATTGCGATCATCACGAGTGTATCGAACCATGAATATTGCTTATAAGCTGAAATCACACCAATAATAACTGCAATCACCCACGTCAGAAACGTGGAAACGGCAGCCAGCAGAAAGGAATTCCAAATATAATCATTAAAAAGCTGAAGCACAGGCTTTTGCTGGGCTAAGGAATACCCGAAATCGCCATGCAGCGCATTTTTCATCCATACTCCATACCGCTCAAGCATCGGCTTGTTTAAGCCGTAGATCTCACGCAGCTCTGCTTTGCGCTCTGCCGTCAATTTAATATTTCCGGTTATGAAATCTCCCGGTGTTGAAGCATACAGACAGAAGATCAATAATGATGCCGCAAATAAGATAATGACCATGTACAACAGTCTTTTCGATAAATAAGCGCTCATGACAGACTCCTTATGATTTGTCCCCTGCCCAAGAATCTAGAACAGGGGACACTGTTTTATTTATTTCAGGCTCCAAGTTGGCAGACTGCCAGCAAGACCGATGAACGGGCTGACCGATAGATTCTCAATACGTCCGTTATAGGCGTATACAGTCTTTTTGTAACTTGTGAAAATAATAGGCAGTTCATCATTGAAGAGCTGGTACAGCTCTTTGTATACCGCTTTGCGGGCTTCAATATCGGTAGTTGCCAAAGCTTTATTGTATAACTCCAGGAATTTCGGATTGTCATAATCCGTGATCTCGCCATCAAAGAATTGCATGAACCCGTCAGACGGATCAGTCAACATACTTGTGGAGAAGGATACGAGGTCGTAATCCCCACCTTCTACCTTAGATACCAGTGAGTTAAAGTCTGCGAACACCTCAGGCTGGAAGTCGATACCCAGTGCTTCAAAATTCTCTTTCGCTACAGCGATGAAAATATCTGTGTTTTTACTCTTCGAACCGAGGTAATGAATGCTGAGCGGTTTGCCATCTTTTTCACGGATACCACCCGCTCCTACAGTCCAGCCGGCTTCATCGAGCAATTGTTTAGCTTTTTCCGGATCATATTTGTAAGGATTAATGCCTTCCTCCGTGTAAGACCAAGAGATTGGGGATGCCGGAATGTTCGCAATAGAACCTGCACCTTGTGCTGCATCCACATAAATACTCTGACGATCCAAACCGTACACAATAGCTTGACGTACTAGCTTATCCTTGAGCTGCTCATGTTTCAAATTGACTTGCAGGTATCCGTACGTGCTTGGAGTGTAAGGAATAATATTCACAAAGCCGAGCGCTTTCAGCTTCTCGATATTCTCGTCTGTTGCACTAAAAGAAGCGTAGTCTACCTCACCCGTTTCTACGAACTGCCATACATCGCCTTCCGTAGTTTTGTAGATGAAATGTTCTGTCTTTGGTTTACCTTTGAAATAATTCTCATTCGCTACAAAACGTACCTCTTGCCCCGGAATAAATTTCTCCAGCTTGTAAGGTCCATCCCCCAGTGGCTTCTCATGCAGCTTCTTGATGTATTCGAGATTTCCAAATGTATAGTCCTTGCCATAGTAAGCTTTAGACAATACATTCGAGCCGAGCTGTACCAGCGCTGTTGCGTTGGGCTGCTCAAGCGTAGCTGAGATCGTCTGTGGATCAATCACCTTAATCCCTTCTATCTTTGGAGAAGTACCTTCTTTATAGGCTTTGCCGCCTTTAATATTTAGGGATGGAAGCTGCGAGCTACCGTCATACGATTTGTCGTATTGGATCGTCCAAGTAAAGGCTACATCATCCGCCGTTAATGGAGAACCGTCGCTGAATTTCAAATCTTTTTGCAAATGGAACGTGTATGTAAGCTGATCGTCCGAAACATCCCAGCTCTCCGCAAGCTCCGGTGTTGGAATGCCTTTATCGTCTACAGTTACGAGAGAAGCGTATAGCAGTGAGGATACATTGCCATCATAACCACTTTGCTGAAAATACGGAGTGAAAGCTCCACTTGGATCCGTTAACCCTACGATAATGGTGTCTGTGCGTTTCTGTGCAACTGCTGGAAGTTTGGACAAATCGGTTGCGGTAAAAGGCTCGCTTAGCGCACCAGCAGGAACAATTTCTGGCGTAGTTGCTGCTTCCACATTAGTTGAATTGGACCCTTTAGCCGCATTGTTCGCGGACGAGGATTCGTTAGTACTGTTGTTAGCGCAAGCCGAAAGTAACAGTGAACCCGTAAGCAGTAATGAAGTGATTACAATCGCATTTTTTCTCATGTACCTATCTCCCTTTTCTCTCTAATAGAATAATAACTATAATTCCTACCCGTAAAGTATGAATAACTTCTGATGTTCATTATAGAAAGGTTTTCTAGTTCTGTAAAGAGAGAACTTTAAAAAAATTCTCCATAAACAGAATTATGCAAATATTAAAAAAAACAAAAAAAGCCAAAACCCTCTCTGCATAAGAGAATTCTGACCTTCAGACCGTACAATTTTTTCGAAATCTTTATTTTAAATAATCAAAAAGCTGCTCATTCATCCGATGAATGCCTTCCAGACGCAGACTATATCCGGTGACATTCTCACCTTCAATATAGGCATGAAGCAAACCTGCACAGCGAAGATTAAAAATATGATCGTGAACGATCCCCTTCGAGATTCCTGCATGCTTTACAATTTCGGTAAACGTTTTGCGGCCACCGCTAAGGGCTTGGAGGATTTTCAGGCGGCTTTTTTCACTTAGACTACGAATCGTTCTGTACATAAATGGTGAAATCTCTTCGTTCTCTATCGAAATCCAGGCCGCATAATGACAGATCGTTAATTCACCGTAGCAATAGATGATATTAGCAGGCTGAAAATGGTACTGTGGAATCAGAACGAGCTTCTTGAGCCCATCCGTAGGAATGAAGTAAAAACCGTTGGTCGTCTTGTTCACAAAATCAGCCGTTTCCAGTTCATTAAGCTCCATGTTCTTCAAATCTACATGCTGCTGTAATTTGCTTAGAATCGCAGGATTACATTGACTAAAGTACTGGCGGTTCCATTCGGAGAGTAAAAATACTACGCGATTACGGTAATCCTCCATATGGCTTGGAAAAACCTTTACATATTTTGATAAGGTCTCATATAACTCGCCAACAGATAACCCTTCAATCCAGTTCAACACACTGTCTACATCATCCTTAAATGGACAACAGTAAATGAGCAGATTCAACATTTTCCATTCATTATTTAGTTCGGTTTCTTTCAGGCGTGATAGCAGTTCTTGACTGAGGCTGCTCTCAATTTCTGTGACCCACGCCATTCCTAAATCAATCTTCTTATAGGATTTTTTGCACAAATAAGTATGTAAGCTGTTCAATAATTCATAAATGGACCTAAATTCAACCTCAACCTTGTATTCCACAATGATTCCTCCTGCTAGCGGTTCTTTTCAGTAGTGAGATAT
Source organism: Paenibacillus sp. VTT E-133291 (assembly GCF_002264395.1). GTDB lineage: Bacteria > Bacillota > Bacilli > Paenibacillales > Paenibacillaceae > Paenibacillus_AQ > Paenibacillus_AQ nitricinens. The sequence continues at coordinate 12,069 of NZ_NFVA01000006.1, read as the reverse complement.
TCTCTTAATCTTATTGTATTATCCTGAGTATACGCAAGCTACTTTATAAACGGGAGTGTATAAAAATTCATTGACTGCTGATTGACTGCAGAATTTCTGCGTATCAAACTTTAATTTAGGTTTGTTTGCGAGGTGTTCGTGCAAGGGGACTTCTACTCGTAAAATACAGCTAAGGGACATTTCAGTACGGTTGCATCGGGGATCTTAACCCATGCGATCAACCACCTAGTCATAGCGATTCCATCGGTAAAATATACTCGAACGAAGTTGCTATCAGACACAGTGGACCTTATAAGCAGTATTCCCCCCATTTTGGGGTTTTATCGGGCTCCAGGGGTACTATCGGCATTCAAATCGCCTAATTTGTGCCTTTTCCTAAGGATAGCTGCAATGGAGTCCGAAAGCTCCAATGGATGATTATGATGACAGGAGTTTTGGACATGTTGAGGTCTCAAGGATTCCCATGTTTCCGGCAGTCCTGGATGTTCCTGCATCAGAGTGCCGGGAATGTCTGGCCCGCCTTCTCAGCTCGCCAAAAGTCACTCGATCGCGTCAGAACAAACATTACAAGCAACTGCCTCGAGTAACAAGAGCACATTATTCACACCAGTAATCCTAACTTCCTCGGTAAATCCATCTATGGAACGCCATCAAACATCCAGGGCGAGCAATCAATCTGCTTCGTTCCTCGCTTTTTGCAAATCGTGGTAGTAAAATATAGGCAATAACATTTTAGGAGTGAAGCCATAAGATGCAAATTCAAACTGGAACAGGACGTTTTTTTGTTGCGAATGACGGTAAGGACCTTGCCGAGATCACATACAGTTTGGATAAAGATGCTGGGGAATTGGTCATTGACCACACTCGTGTCTCTGAGGAACTGCGCGGTCAAGGTACCGGTGAAGAACTTGTACGGGCTGTTGTAGATAAGGCTCGAAATGAAAATTTGAAAATTGTTCCTGTGTGCTCCTATGCAGCTCATCAATTCGAGAAGCATCCGGAGTATAAGGACGTGCGCGGAAACACAGGCGAGCGAGACTGATCTCCGTTCCCGTTTCCGTGAAGCTTTATTAACCTATTCGAACTAATACACTTAGTTCAAATACACATTAGGAGGAAACGGGTTTGACTACTACCGATACTTTGAGAAATATAGAAGAATTACAAGAACGCTGTGAGCAATATGACGGAATTTCACTGAAATTGAATTGGGATATGCTTCGCCAGCCATCAAGCGTAGGAGATACGGAATGGCTCGTTACTTATGAAGATGAATTACTCGTCGGCTTCTTAGGACTTTATGGATTCGGAAGCGATATGGAGGTCTGCGGCATGGTTCGGCCAGGCTACCGCCGACGGGGCATCTTCACCTCACTGTGGAACCGAGCGCAGACTATTATCCAACGGGGCAATGTCGCTACCCTACTTCTAAACGCTCCCGCTGCTTCGTCATCTGGTGTAGCATTCCTTCGAACACTACCACTACAGTTTAATCATGCGGAATACCAAATGAAATGGGGCGGAAATTCGGTTGCTTCTTCTGAAGCAAGCTCAGCCACAGGGACTGTGATCTTACGCCCTGCTCGTGAAGACGAAGCCCCAATTCTTGTTGAGCTGGATTGTGGAGGCTTTGATATAAAGACAGAAGATGCTGCCGAACTCTATGACCTGCAGAAACAGGAAGGCCTGCAAGAACATATTATGATCGAAATGGATGGACAACCTGTTGGTAAAATGCGGCTGTGGACCGAAGATAATGAAACCTGGATTTATGGATTTACTGTCAGCAAGAAGCTACGGGGGCTAGGCATTGGACGAAGTGCTCTTCTTCAAACGATCGAACGAGAACGTAAAAACTATAATGGAATTAATCTCGAGGTCGCTCTAGATAATCCCAATGCGCTTAAGCTTTATGAAAGCTGTGGCTTTATCATTCAGAATAAACAGGATTATTACCGTTATATCGGCTAATCCATAGAAATAAAGCCTCCTGTCTAATGGGCGTTTTCGCCTGTAGAGCAGGAGGCCTTATTTTATTATAAGAAGTAATCACATGAGCCCAAAGCCTCCAACATTAGCTTCGCCTCTATCATTTCTACGGTCACTACAGTTTAATGAGCCATCCGCGTGCACTTCCTGCTCCAGAAATACAGATAACAATCGAACATAATCCAAAGACTCCTTATACGGGACTGCATTTCCGTTGTAAGAGTATTTACGACCCTCTAGCAAGGAGTAGATTTCCACGGTCTCCGCAGGTTCACCGTAAGCCGCATAACAAAAGACGTTAGTCATATGCAAAAAGCCCGCAATTGTATCCTCATTGCCATTCACCATAAATTTCTGAATGTTCAGGCTTCGACCATTCTGAATAGAATTCCAAGCTAATTGAGTAATCATCGAAAGCTCCAAGTTCAGCTCCGGGACTGGCACATACCACTGCTCGTATAGCATAACCGGAATTTCCAGTAAATGATTGGTCGAAACGATACGCATTAGTTCATCCGCTATACTTGTCTTGATATCCCAATATTGCAGTAATGAAGGAAAAGCATCCCCTCTAGGCGGCCAACGACGCTCTAACAGAAATTGTATCGGTATCTCCCTTCGAACTTCAGGCAGCAAACTATAAAAGTCGTTAAGTGTATGCCCTACAGCATATTGAACCTGCTGGCGCCAGCGTGGGAGCCCTGTCGCTGGAGCTCCGCTTGATAAATTCTCGGCCCCTCCAAGCATAATGTGCTCCACTCGATAATCATGCAGTCGTTTATATGGAGGCGTATGTAAATTCACTTGTTTCTTCATCCAACTTCCTGCTGGCCCGCCCATCCTATGATGCCACCATACAAGCTTCGATAAATTGACGACCGAATTGACGGCAGGCTTCTTTTTCAGCAGCGTTCGGGCCATATTCAATCTTAAGACTATCCTGTAATATCACAGCTCCACGTTCCTTTAACTTCTCCACGAATAAGTCCACGGCTCCACAATAAATCGCGTAGCCTGTGTCTCCGCTTCCAAAAACTGCTGACTTCATAGCAGTCAAATCAAGCTCATCCATCTCCTCATAGAAATCAAGAGCTTCATCTGGTATCTCTCCATCTCCCCAAGTATATGCTCCTAACAGAACGCCTTCATATGAATTTATCTCAACCGCATTACATTCAGTGACCGATTTCAAAACGGCTTCACCACCTGCTTGGCGTATTCCCTCTACAATCAACTCAGCCATTTCCTCAGTGTTTCCAGTTAGACTGGCGTATGCCACTAGCACTTTAGTCATCTTTCTGTTCCTCCCATTACTAAACATAAAATTTAAATGATGTGTGCTTCACCCCCATTCTATTTGATAATGATTATCATTGTCAAATGAATAAAATAAAAAAAACGCAAACTCCCGTTTAATCACACGGTTGATGTTTGCGTTCAATCCCTTTTTTGTTCAAAATGTTTTAGTATGCTCCTTCGAGCAAGGTAATGTGATTACCATCTGGATCGCGGAAATTCATTTCTTTCCCGCCATACGCCATCGTAACCGGTGGCTGACAATCCAGTCCCTTAGCCTTTAACTGCTCGTACGTCTCATCGAGATTATCGCAGCCGAATACTAAATTAACAAAGCCAGTTGTGAGCTTTTCCCATTTCGTCTCATCCCAAATGATGATTCCAGGCTGCTTCTTGTCGAATCCAATCTTTGCACCATCAAAATTGCCGTAGCCTTCGAACGGAATTGGAATCCCTAGCACCTCCGAATAAAATGCAGCCAACGCAGCAGTATCCTTAGTGTAGATGTTAGTACCTTCAAAAGACGAAATCATAATTTGTCCCCTTTCATTCTCATCATCATAGTATCCATTTCTTACTTGAGTTTAACAAGGCTAGCATCCTTTGTATTGCAAAAATGCGACATTTATCTGCCCGCATAGACTAAAGCCTCAAGTGGTGTTCTTCCTGCATATTTCTTAAAACTGTTTATAAAATGAGGCTGATGGCTGAATCCATAAGTAAAAATAAGATCCTGAATATTCTTCGTCTGCACAGGCAGTTGATACATTTCCCGCCATACATTCTGAAATCGCACAAGGTCAGCTGTTTTTTTAGGGGATACACCTACGTATTCTTGAAAAAGTCTTTCGAGTTGGCGTCTGCTTAGATTAGAGCTGGTTTCCAAATCCTCAGCTGTTACCACACCCTTTTGTTTAATTAGGGTATAAATTGCATTCATCATCCGATCATTAGTCCGTCCTCCACGCTCAAGACGCTGAAAAAGATATGCCTCAGCTGCTGCTATCCTTTCATTCATAGAATTTGCTTGTTCCAGCAGAAGTCCTAGCTCTTTTTTAAAAGTACAAAAGTACTGGTCCACATCTACAAATGCATTCAGGACATCCCGGAGATGGTCATCTGCAAAAAAATGAACGGCCCAGAAATGAAATCGGATACCAAAGGTTGAGATCATACCCTTCCCCCTGTCTGAAGGGACTTCAAAAGGAGCATCATTGATGCCGGAAAAAACGGTAGTTGTTAAGCCTGTCGATTCATTCAGATTCCAAATAATGTCCATGCATGTATCTGGAATAATGGTTTCCATTCGAATTTTGTAACCAGATGCCTTGTCCACTACGTGAACGGATGCCTCTGTAGAAATACGCGGTGTAACAGAGCCCCAGAAACAGCGAATATATGGCTGCAAAGCTCGACTAGGTAGAAATTCACTAGTTTGTGCTGGATTTGCAGTTATCGGGAAATATAGAGGTGTGAGATTGAACATAAGCTGCTATTCTCCGATCATAAATATTGTAAAGACTCTGGTATCTGATCATACACAATCATTGCTTGATCTGCCAGAATAATAGCTGTGAGCATGGAAATATTATACACATTATCTTCTTTGGATAAAATAAGCAGAGTGTTGGGCTTGTGCTTATTTTGTTTGTAGCTATATGGTGAAATGATGTACAATAAAGGCTAAATGAATTTTTGAAGGATGGATTAAAAAATGTATATAGCTAGCGACTGGAAAGACTATGAAGTAATTGACACTGGCGGTGGAGAGAAGCTTGAACGTTGGGGTGACATCATCCTGCGCCGTCCGGATCCACAAATTATTTGGCCACTCTCCAATGAGACCGCGAAATGGCGTGATGTACACGGTCATTATCACCGTTCCTCAGCGGGTGGTGGACAATGGGAAATGAAGAAAACAATTCCGGATGATTGGAAAATTAGTTACGGAAAATTAAAATTCCATTTGCGTCCTACGAATTTTAAACATACAGGGTTATTCCCTGAACAAGCGGCCAACTGGAGCTGGATGATGGACAAGATTGCGGCTGCTAACCGTCCGATCTCAGTACTAAATCTATTTGCTTACACAGGTGGAGCTACTGTAGCCGCAGCAAGTGCCGGCGCTTCGGTTGTTCACGTGGATGCAGCCAAAGGAATGGTGCAATGGGCAAAAGAAAATGTCCAGCTGTCCGGCCTAGGCGAGCGTCCAGTTCGCTACATCACGGATGACGTATTCAAATTCGTACAACGTGAACAACGTCGTGGTAGTAAGTATGATGCGATTATCATGGACCCGCCTTCCTATGGAAGAGGGCCTGGCGGAGAAATGTGGAAGCTGGAATCCAGCTTATATCCTTTCCTTGAGAGCTGCATGCAAATCATGAGCGACAAACCTTTGTTTATGCTAATCAATTCATACACCACTGGGATTTCTCCAACGGTCCTACGTAATATGTTGTCGATGACCATGGGTAAACGTTATGGCGGGAAGCTCACCTCCGGTGAAATCGGTCTTCCGATCACTTCCTCCGGCATGAACCTGCCATGCGGTATTCTGGGACGCTGGGAGGCGTAAGCCATGACACTGCATTTATCTGGCAGCAACGAGCCGCTGGACGGAATATCGAAGCGCTTTGAAGTGTTATACGAAGATAATCATCTTCTAGGCATAGTGAAGCCCGTGAATATTCCTGTTCAGGAGGATGCTACTGGAGATCCTGATCTGCTCAATCTGCTCAAAGAAGATGTGAAGGAACGCTTCAATAAGCCTGGCAACGTCTATATGGGGCTAGTCCACCGCCTGGATCGTCCAGTTGGGGGTGCAATGATCTTTGCCAAGACATCAAAAGCAGCATCAAGACTATCCGAGTGTGTCAGAACTCACAGCTTTCATAAGGTGTACTTAACGGTCGTGCACGGTAAACCACCAGCATCTCATGGCCGTCTTACCGATACACTGCTTAAAGACGCCAAGAGCAATACCGTCACTGTCGTCCGTAAAGGAACCCCCGGCGGTAAGGAAGCCATGCTGGATTACACAGTACTTGGCAGCGCTGAGGGTTACAGCCTGCTCAAGATCGATTTACTCACCGGTCGTTCCCATCAAATTCGAGTGCAGCTCAGCTCCATCGGCTGCCCATTATACGGTGATCAGAAGTATGGGGCTTCGGTGAACAGACCTGGACAGCAAATTGCACTGTGGTCTGCACTTGTAGGCTTTCCCCACCCTGTTACTAAAGAAGAAGTAGAACTTATTTCCCTGCCCCCGCAAACCCATCCTTGGGATTTATGGTCCAAGGAATTACAAAAGAAGGCTATCCGTTAATGGATGGCCTTCTTTTGTAAAAATAAGTGTTGTTGTACTTTTTTAATAGCTTGTCATCGCAAGCTTGTACCTCAATCTATTTCTCCGGCCCTTGTCACCCCGATTATTCATGGTGTAGAACCTTCCGGTGTTGTTGTAACAACCATTTTGCCCATTAAATAGAGTAGTAGCTGTTGGTTATGAGAGGATATCGGATCAAGCGCTTCTGCAAAAAAATCACTGCGGATCTTCAAACCACGTGCAGTCTCCTGCGTTCCAATTTCCGTTATACTCACCCATACAATACGGCGATCCGCAGCATCTCTCTCCCGAATGATAAGCCCATTTTTCTCCATCCGATCAAGTAACATAGTAACCGCTGCAGGACTGGTCGCCAGATGTGGAGCCAGATCAGAAGGCTTCATGGCATCACGTTCCTGAAGCAGTTCAAGTACTGTGAGTTGGGCATCCGTTAGCGATGGGGCAAGATTACTGTCCATATGTAGTTTGTAATCTTTTAAAATTTTATGCCAAATTTTACTGAATTCAGAAGCGTGCACACTGATTCCTTCCTTTCCTTGCGGTTCTATCCGGTATAACTACATTTTCGCGAAACAAATTCCATTTCCTGCAAAAGAAGAAAAATAAATCTTCATAACTGATAAGCGAGAAAATTAAAAAAAGGCACGTAGTCAATTCTCAAGAAGAATTGACTACGTGCCTTGGCTTGTTTACTTCACTGCTGGGAAAAGATTAACAATCTCATCCTTTTTCTCCACAGGGACAATCTGTTTGCCTGTAGAACGACGCTCTCCAAGTGGTGCAGATTCAGAAGAGAACGTGTGATGTGCATTCTCCCGTGTAATTGCATTAAGTTCCAGCGGTTCTCTGCAATAGAAAGCCCCTGCCAATTTACTGCCATTTGGCCGTACTCGCTTGCCTTCCTTAAATTCAAAGGTTGGCATCCCTTTGCCACCGCGGCTTTGAGATGGATAATCCACTAGTAATGAACGTTTCGCATATCCGATATCGGAGATAGAAAGGATCTCACCTTCATCTTCACTGACCCAGAAGCAAGAAATCACCTCATCGCCCTCACGAAGCTGAATGCCTCTTACACCGGATGCAACACGGCCCATAGGATTAACTTCATTCTCATGGAATCTAATACTCATTCCTTCACGAGTCACTAGTACAATGTCCTTGTCATTCGTACTAGTAACGACTGTAATGATCTCATCACCGTCTGCTACCTTACAGGCTGCTACGGCTCCAGAGCGGCTTGTAGAGTATTCCTTGAGCTCTGTACGCTTAACCTGACCTCTGCGGGTGATAAACACAAGGCTTTGCTGCGGATCATCAAGATTATTGACCGGAATCACGCTAATGATTCCATCCCCTTTAGACAACCCGATAACGTTAACAATCGCAGTACCAGGTTCTTTCCATTTAAACTCTGGAATCTGGTGAACCGGAAGTAAGAAGTACTGCCCCTTGCGCGTAAATACCAGCAGACTGTCACGGGTATTCACATCGAGCAGCTTAACGATATGATCGCCTTCTTTAACGCCTGAAGTATGACGTTCCCCACCAGAGCGGGTAAAGGAAAGCATACTTGTACGCTTAATATAACCGTCTGCGGAAAGTGCTACTAGCACATCCTCTGCGTTGACCAGCGCTTCAAGGCTAACCTTAAGCTCCTCAACTTCGCCTTGGATCAGCGAACGGCGATCGATCCCGTATTTATCGCGGATCTCCAGCAATTCCTTACGGATTACAGCTACGAGCTTCTTGTCACTTTCCAATATGCCACGCAGATGTGTAATCTTGACCATCATTTCATCCAATTCTTTTTGGAGTGAAGTAATCTCCAAATTCGTCAGACGATACAATTGTAAGGTAAGAATAGAATCCGCTTGACGTTCACTGAACCCGAACATCCACACGAGATTGTTCTGAGCGTCCTGACGGTTCTTCGATGCTTTGATGGCAGCGATGACCTCATCAAGAATATTCAGTGCCTTAACCAAGCCCTCTAAGACATGAGCACGGTCTTCTGCGCGTTCCAGATCAAATTGGGTGCGGTGAGTCACTACTTCACGCTGATGCGCGATATAGGCCTCCAGGATGGCTTTAAGGCCAAGCTGTTGCGGAGCCTTGTTGACGATCGCCACCATATTGAAGTTATAGGTAATTTGAAGATCGGTTTTTTTGAGCAGATATGCCAAAACGCCTTGGGCATCCGCTTCTTTCTTGAGCTCCACTACAATCCGAAGTCCTTCTCGTCCACTCTCATCACGAACTTCAGCAATGCCATCGATCTTCTTCTCTAATCGAATATTCTCCATGGAGGTAACTAGTCGTGATTTTACAATCTGGAATGGAACTTCCGTAATCACGATTTGTTGCTTGCCGCCACGCATATTTTCAATCTCAGTCTTGGAGCGTAAATAAATACGGCCTTTACCAGTACGGTAAGCATCCATGATGCCATCTCCGCCCATAATAGTGCCGCCTGTAGGGAAATCCGGACCTTTCATAAAGGTCATGATATCTTCTAGTTCAATATCCGGCTTCTGCATCACTGCGATACAAGCATCAATAACCTCCCGTAGATTATGTGGCGGAATCTCAGTGGCAAAGCCTGCGGAAATCCCACTCGTGCCATTTACGAGTAGATTCGGATACCTGGAAGGAACAACTACAGGCTCTTTGGCTGTATTGTCAAAGTTGTCCTTAAACAGCACCGTCCGCTTCTCGATATCACGCATCATCTCCATTGCAATCGGAGATAAGCGTGCTTCTGTATAACGCATTGCCGCAGCTGGGTCATCGTCCATCGAGCCCCAGTTGCCATGACCGTCAACAAGAACATGCCCCATCTTCCATGGCTGTGCCATACGAACCATACCATCGTAAATCGAGGAGTCACCATGTGGATGGTAATTACCCATTACATCCCCGACAGTTTTGGCTGACTTGCGGTACGGCTTGTCAGGCGTGTTGCCAGAATCGTACATCGCATAAAGAATCCGGCGCTGTACAGGCTTAAGTCCATCGCGGACATCGGGAATCGCCCGGTCCTGAATAATATATTTGGAATACCGACCAAAGCGGTCACCGACGACCTCTTCCAGAAAAGCCGGCAAAAATTGTTCTGATAAACTACTCACTTTGCTCACCTTCTGTTCCTCAAACTGCCCGTTTTATAAAAGTATGGCGCTTCTAATGAACACTCCTGGGATTCTTGGACTTCCAGCTGCTGTTGTCTCCAGATTTCTTTGATTATACCGCTAATGCGGATAAAATCAGGAGACAAAGGCGGACGCTATCGCTCCTACAGTTCCAAAATTCCCCTACGTTCCAAGAATCGCCAAGCTTTTAGAAAATCGGGATTATCGTCACTTGCAGCACTACTAACTGCAGCTACTCTACAATTTCAGTGAAATCGACATTTTCAACAATCCAACGTTTACGAGGATCGACCTTATCACCCATCAGTGTAGAAACACGGCGCTCAGCCTTAGCCGCATCCTCAATCTGCACTTGAAGCAGTGTACGCGATTCTGGATTCATCGTTGTTTCCCACAGCTGATCAGGGTTCATCTCACCCAATCCTTTATAGCGCTGAAGCTCGAAGTTTTTGCCGAATTCCTTTAAATAATTTTGCAATTCTTCGTCACTCCATGCATACCTTACAGTCTCCAGCTTGCCCGTTTTGCGGGTCAGCTTATAAAGCGGAGGCTGGGCGATAAAAACCTTTCCGGCATCTATTAACGGCTTCATATAACGATAGAAAAATGTCAGCAGCAGCACCTGAATATGCGCTCCATCTGTATCCGCATCGGTCATAATGATAATTTTGGAATAATTGCTGTCTTCGACGGTAAAATCCGGGCCAATTCCTGCACCAATCGTGGAAATGATTGCTTTATATTCATCGTTCTTCAGGATATCCAGCAGCTTGGCTTTTTCCGGATTCATAGGTTTCCCTTTTAGCGGCAAGATCGCCTGAATCTTTGAATCACGGCCTTGCTTCGCTGAGCCACCGGCTGAATCACCTTCTACGATGAACAGCTCAGTACGTGTAACGTCCTTGGACTGCGCAGGTGACAATTTCCCACCAAGATTCGAGCTCTCGCTACGTTTCTTACCTGTACGAATCTCATCGCGGGCTTTGCGAGCCGCTTCCCGAGCCTTCGAAGCCTGAATTGATTTTTTCAAAAGACTCTGCGCTACCTGTGGGTTTTCTTCCAGGAAACGAGCCATATTCTCAGATACGATATAGTCTACTGCACTACGGGCAGAAGCACTTCCGAGCTGATCCTTCGTCTGTCCAACAAACTCAACCTCGGACATTTTAACACTAATGACAGCCATCATACCTTCGCGCAAATCATTTCCTTCTAAATTCTTATCCTTTTCTTTAAGCAACTGTGTACGGCGGGCATAGTCATTTAACACACGAGTATACGCAGTTTTAAAGCCCGTCTCATGAGTACCCCCGCTACGAGTAGGAATGGAGTTAACGAAAGAAGCCAAGGTTTCCGTATAGCCCCCATTGTACTGAAGAGCTACCTCCACTTCGATATCGTCTTTTTCTGCGCTGAAGTGAATAACGTCATGCAGAACATCCTTGCCCTCATTCAGGAATTGCACAAATTGGCTTGCTCCACCCTCGTAAAAGAACTCGTCCTGACGATTACTCCGCTCATCATGCAGCGTAATACGCAGACCGGAATTCAGAAAGGCAATCTCCTGTACCCGCTCTGCCAGCGTGTCATAATTCAGGGCAATTCCATTTGGAAAGACACGAATATCCGGTTTAAAAGTAATTTTCGAACCGGTTTTGTTGGTGTTGCCTAAAATTTCAAGGCCCGTTACCGGCTCGCCAACATGCTCTTTCCCCTTCTTGTCCACCCAATATTCAAAACGTTGACGATGGATTTTGCCCTCACGATAAATCTCTACTTCAAGCCATTCAGACAAAGCATTCGTTACTGAAGCCCCTACGCCATGCAAACCGCCTGATTTCTTGTAACCAGATCCACCGAATTTACCGCCTGCATGCAAAATTGTAAATACAACCTGCGGCGTTGGCACTCCTGTCTTATGCATTCCAGTTGGAATTCCACGGCCGTTGTCTGTCACTGTTACTGAGCCATCTTTGCGAAGTAGTAAGTCAATCTTCGTACAATACTTGGCTAAATGCTCATCCACAGCATTATCTACAATTTCCCATACTAGATGATGTAGTCCCGAAGAACTTGTACTGCCGATATACATGCCAGGTCGTTTGCGCACTGCAACCAGACCTTCGAGCACTTGAATGTCGTCAGCATCGTATCCAGTACGGCTATTCTCGCCGTTATTAGAAACTTCAGCAAACATATCGATCTGTTCGAGCATTCATGCTCCTCCTTCTTTTCTCTATACTAAAGCATTAGCGCCTTTGGCGTCCTTATAAGGACGGTAAG
>NZ_NFVA01000210.1 GCF_002264395.1 Paenibacillus sp. VTT E-133291 | reverse complement strand
TAGAATCCTCGGGTTTTGCTTGATCCTCCGTTTTATTCTTTCTAAAAAATCACTGTAGGGTAATCTACAATTGGGATAAATTCGAAGAATCCGCAAGAAAACGAACATAAAAAAACAGGTTGACTATGGTGGTATCTAACCATAATCGACCTGCTAGACGTAACGCTATTGCGTTATTTAAGTTATAAACCTAAGCATTGCCGTGCGTACAAACAAAATAGTAAAAATCTTTATATAGGTAATATATGAGATATATGTGTCATTGTTTGAATGATGGATTGAGTCGGCAAATGATTGATTCCCCTCGAGTTTAGACTCTTTTACTCATCATGATCTTCATCAAAGATAGCTTCAAACTCTTCATCGCTATAATTTCTATTGCTTGGTATATGATAACGTTGAGGTATCCCGTTATGATCTAGCACATGATCAACAGCACCGTCTTCATCAGAAACAACGAAAGTAATTTCGTCATCACCTTCATAATCTTTAGGAGTTATATCCGCCAAAACAAGCCACACACAACCCTTAATTCTATAAAACTCATTATAAAATCTAACAGACTTTTCTATATCATCATGTATAACTCCATACAGTTTAAACTTATCCTTATAATCTCGGGCTATCTTCAAAGCTTGGTTAGCTGTTAGATTAGTATTTATTCTTTCTTGCATTAATCATCAAATCCTTTCCAATTCGATAAAGGCCATTGTCCGTTCCTTAGTTTGAATATATATCTTTGTGCTTCATATATTTCTTCAATACTAAATTCACCTTTATTTTTCATAATTTCTCTATAAACATACTCTTCCTTTTCTAAAGTCGATAATTTCATATAATTTTCTTTTCCAAGTTCTCCAAAGTGCTTAGCGTGATAAGATTCATGAACTACACTTAAGTAAGAAGCATCAGGTCTTAATACGATCTGTCCAGTATTTGGATTGAAACCTCCCACAGCCTTTTCAGGTAGAATAGTTCCCTTCTTATCCATAATAACTTTTATATTATTTAAATTCATTTCGCTTTTAAACTTCTTTATGTCTCTGATACTCATAATTCTTAATCCATCAGTGGTTAATTTATTTTGTCCACTAACAGGCATTTCTTCCCATAATTTAAAATCAATAGTCTCTTGCACTAGATCTATTTCTTTTGGAATCTTTGGCTTTAGCAATCCGCCTTCTGTGGATAATAAAGATTTTTCTACCGGACCATACAACAGAGTTACCATTCCCAGACTGTTGAGCCAATGA
>NZ_NFVA01000251.1 GCF_002264395.1 Paenibacillus sp. VTT E-133291 | reverse complement strand
ATGCTGATGCTGGGCGGTATCGCCTTGGCAGTGGGTGCAACCTTCTTGGTATCTCAATATCTGAAACCAACTGGTGAGACTGTCCTATCTGGCATGGAAGCAACAGCAACGAGTGGTATTTCTCCTGACACTGCAACGGATAACGTTTCAGGATGGGGTCGCACGAACTAATCGGTTAATGTACTCTGCAGCAGCACAATGGATCTAAAAGAGGAAGGGTAGCCTCGATTGAATTAACCTGCCTAACCAAACCAATCACATTTCCCTAAGGAGGAAACTTACAATGTTTAATAAAGTTAAAAAATGGGCTATGAACGAACAATCCGCTTCACTGACAACTGAAAATGGTATGCTGATGCTGGGCGGTATCGCCTTGGCA
>NZ_NFVA01000033.1 GCF_002264395.1 Paenibacillus sp. VTT E-133291 | reverse complement strand
CGGCGTCCTTATAAGGACGGTAAGCGTTTATTCGAGAAATATAAGACTTAAAGCATAGGTACATAACTTATACTTTCTTATATTTTAAAAAATTCAGGGATGTGGAAACTTTAATGGTGAATAATTCAGCATATACACTTTATTTACGTGAGGATTGGAAAAAACTAAGCGATTTCACCGCTATCCAATTATCAGAAGAAGAGCTTAGTGATATCCAAAGTATTAACGATAAAATTTCGATTGAGGATGTAAATGAGGTCTATCTTCCTCTGTCCCAGTTGATATATTTGCAGCTTCAAGCCTCTCATACCTTTAAAGATTCTATCAATCACTTTCTTAACAACGATCTTAAAAAAGGTCCATTTATCATAGGCATCGCCGGAAGTGTCGCTGTTGGCAAGAGTACAACCGCTAGACTTCTTCAGAAGCTCCTTTCTCAATTACCTTCCCATCCAAAAGTTGATTTAGTTACAACGGACGGGTTCTTACTTCCCAATGCCGAGCTGGAAAAGCGTGGAATCATGAAGAAAAAAGGATTTCCTGAAAGCTACGACACACGTAGTTTAATTTCATTTTTAACTAAAGTGAAGTCTGGTGTTTCAAGTGTTCAAAGTCCTGTATACTCGCATCTAACTTATGATATCGTGCCAAATGAATTTATTACGATCGAGAACCCGGACATCCTAATTGTTGAAGGGTTAAATGTTCTTCAGACTAGTTTGACGATTAATCAATGTGTGCCAAACTATTTTGTATCTGATTTCTTTGATTTTTCAATTTATGTGGATGCTGATGTGAATAATATTGAGAAATGGTATATTGACCGGTTTATTAAACTTAGAGATACCGCCTTCCAGGATGAGCAATCTTATTTTAAAAAATATGCGCAGTTATCACTAGAAGAATCTATCGAGATCTCGAAAAGAATATGGAAAGAAATCAATTTTGAAAATTTGATACACAATATTTTGCCTACCAGAAATCGTGCAGATCTTATTCTATTTAAAAATAACAATCATCACATAGATCGCATTAAACTCCGAAAATAAATCAGTACTCTCACAAACCAAGTCTCTGATTTGCAGAGCTTGGTTTTTTTATGTATAAAAATTGGGTGAATATCGTAGGTGTAATGCCATTATCCTCTCGCCAGGGCAAACGTATACTGTGGTACATTCGTACACTAATGTAGAGAGAGGATAAATCAAATGATCGAAATCGCCTTAGCCTTTCAAGATAAGGATGGAAAATATGCAGAGCATGCCGGTGTCGTTTTAGCGTCAGTTTTTCATCATACAAGTTCCCCAATCCATGTTCATATTTTACATGATGCCTCTTTAACCGAAGTTAACAAACGAAAGCTCACCAGATTAACCACTAAACATCAGCATACGATTAGCTTTTATCCGATTACTTTACCCGAAGATATGCTCCAGGTTCTTGCCAATATTAATGCTATCGATATGTGGACACATGCAAGTATGTACCGGTTGCTGCTTCCCGCGTTAATTCCTGCTGACAAAATTATTTATCTGGATTGTGATGTATTGGTAAACATAGACATCGCGGAGCTGTGGCAGGTCGAGCTGAATGAAAAATATTTAGGGGCGATTTGGGATCAGGGCATTATGGATGTTGCACCTATTGTGAGCGCCAAAGGGCTGAATCCTGAGATTTATTTTAATTCTGGAGTGATCGTATTTGCTTTGAATAATATCCGCCAGAATACGAACTGGTACCAAGAGATGCTGAACTTCTTGCGCACTTTCCCTGATGTCACCATGCCTGATCAGGATGTTCTAAATGCAGTTTTTGGAGCGAATTACCTCCCTCTCGATATCCGTTTTAATTCATTTAACATGGCCATCCCAGATCATGACTACAATAATAAAATTGTCCATTTTGCCGGGGATGAGAAATGCTGGAATAAAGATTCCTCAGGATTTGCGCTGTATCGTAAGTTCCTGAATCTAACCCCTTGGAGAGCTTTTAAAGCCAAATTAAAACGAAGAAGACGGAAGGTCAGCTATGTTAAGCGGCGGTTTATACGAAAAAGTAATAGACGAATCATATATAGACGTAGAATTAAAACGATTCGCACAAGAATCTCACCCCTTTCGCTGTTTCAATTGAAATTAATTAGAACGATTAGAAGAAGAAAAGGGACTGTAATCAATACAAGAATACAAAACCAACGACGCATTAAACGCTAAAAAGCAGCCCCTATTGAATAGGGACTCAGGCTCTCGAGAAACCCAAGGTCATCCAATGAAATGGGTTTCTCGTCATTCTGAAAAACGGCATCTCTGCCGTTTTTCTTGAACATGATCGTATAAAGATCCTTTTAGTTCACTTTAGTAAAAAACCATTTCTGAGCATCGCTTCCATTATCCGTCCACTGCTGAACCGCTGCGCCATCTGCCGTTGAGGCTCCGTTTACATCCATAGCTAATCCACTCACTTTAGAAATTAGTTTGTAATAGCCACCCCCTACATCTACAATACTCCACCGCTGAGCGTTGCTACCATTATCATCCCACTGCTGCAACTGTACACCGCTGGTGGTTGATGAGTTTGGCACATCCAAGACTTTTCCACTATGCACTGCTGTCAGCTTATAGTAGCCGTCTCCTGTACTTTCCACCTTGAATTTCTGGTTATTAGCTGTGTAATTGGTCCATTGCTGCATCTTCGCCCCACTTGCTGTGGATACATCCACTACGTCCAGAACCTTGCCACTAGCCTTGTCGGCTAAGGTATAAATCCCGCCACTAACGATGCTTGAGGTAGGCGCGGATTGATACACACGTACATAATCAACCAGCATTTGCGCCGGGAAAGCAGTTGAAGCGTTTGGACTTCCAGGCCAATTCCCACCAACAGCAAGGTTTAGCAGGATAAAGAAGGGTTTTTGGAACTCCTCCGTATTGCCCGTTCCATTCTCAATATAAAAAGCATTAAATTGGTTGCCATCTACAAACCACTTGATATAATTCGCATCCCATTCAACGCTGTACACATGGTATTGAGAGAAATCCAGATTTCCGGATACCTGCCCATACTCGGCATGCCCATTGGCATCCCAGTGTACCGTCCCATTAACAAAAGCATTATTGTTCACACGTTCCATAATGTCTGTTTCACCGGATTTAGGCCAACCTACTGTATCAATATTTGATCCTAGCATCCAAAATGCCGGCCAGAGTCCTTGACCCGAAGGCACCTTGATTCTAGCTTCGATTTTCCCATAGGTAAAACTTTTGAGTCCTTGTGTTTTAATCCGTGCAGAGGTGTAATTCATTCCACCGTAGGATTCTTTTTGCGCTGTAATCACCAGATTCCCACCCGTAACTTGCAGGTTCTGCGGACGACTAGTATAGTACTGAAGTTCATTGTTACCCCAGCCACCGCTCCCTGTGCCGATTTCAGCCGACCAATTATTCGTATTCAGAGAATTCCCGTCAAATTCATCGCTCCATACCAGATTCCAGTTAGAAGCTGCACTTGAATTACCAGTAGGCACTAGAGCAATCATGAGTGTAAACAGCAGAAATAGACTTAGCATTTTTCCTTTTCTCAACATCATCGTCTCCTCCTAATAAATAAAAAAATTATAGGACACTGGAATGCTTAAGACGATATCTGCCCAGGGTCAGCCCAATAGAATCACCTCTTTGATCTTATTGATTTCATTGCACGGCGCGCTCGCACATTTGAAACCGGTTTCGTTTTTAAAAAAAACAAAACACTATCCCCAAAACCAGCTATTACAGCCAGCGTCAGGTTAACGCATCACTTCATTTGCAGTGTACGTCTTCTCTATCCGTAATATGCCAAGATTTCAACCTTACTTATGTACTTTAATCCCATAGCCACTTCCTAGTTTACCTCCTGCAATTAAAAAAGCTTTTGCACTCCGTTGCAGTTGAGTGTTCTCTACGTACTCTTGAGGGGTCATACTTAGTTTACTAAATATTCTTTCTTCTGCTTCCTTGGAACTTTTGTCGACTTCATAAATGTAGAACCGACTTTGAAACTTAATAATGTTCGATTCTGGGTTCAATACCTCCCTTAGTTCCGGATCAAGCAGCCATGAATGACAAATAAACACTGGAGTTATTCCTCTAAAAAAAGCTCTGGCTAACTGAAAGGATTCCTCCACACTTTGAACTGATAAAGGCTCTCCTGCTGGAATATGCACATTAAGCACGAGTTGATTGGTAAAGATTGTATAACCATCAACGACTAAATCACGGTCCATCGCAAAAGGTTGAAATTGCATTCTTCCCAAACGAAATAACCGAAGCTGAACATGCTCTTGCAGCCAGTTATATTCTTCAATACCATACTCTCCGTAATCACGCATACATTGCATGCACCAGATCTGAATATCTGAGAATGTATCATAATAGATCTCGTCCTCAATGTTACGAATCCGATACTCTTCATAAGCATCTACTGCGAATCTCACAAATAAATATAATAACAGCTTTCGATAGCCCTCCGAGAGTTTCACGGATTCAAAAAAAGAAAATCTATCAAAGTAAAAATGTTGTTTATAAACTAGATATTCATCCTCTTTCAACTGAAACTCATAAACTTGCTGTCTAGCCGCTGGATCAAGCTTTATCCCTTCACACAATGCTCTGATATTCACTAAAAAACCTCCTTAGTTCCTATGGAATGCCTATAACCGCTCTTTACAAAAGAATATCTCACTATTACTCATTTTTTCACATAATAAAACAAAGAAACGGCATTTTCGCCGTTTCTTTGTTTTATGGATGGCCAGGGCTCAGAGCCTGTTTTACTCCAATCCATGCTCCTTGCGGATGTTATACATACCTTGAACAAGCAGCTCGGAAGGATCCCGATTCAATTGCAAGTGCGTTAACAATAAATGCAGTGGAAACGCACAAACGTTATTCCCATCGCTTATCGCTGGAAATCCAGCCTCAAAAACCGGACCTAGTTTTTCGTTCCAAGCTAGACCAACATGTACATCCTCTGGCGCAAATTCTTCGGTGATTTCTTTAATACATTGCGGAACTAGCTCATTGTCTATGATCGCTTTAGCTTCTTCTTCACTTGAAGGCGGTTTTGGAAGCGTTTTGCCTCCCTCAATCTTCATCAGATCAACAAAGAATGAAGCCATCCATGCTGCAGGGTCCTTACCCGATTGAAATCTTGCAATCAATTCACGCAGAAAAAAGCCACAAGAATAGACATGGTCTAACTCAGACTTTACGTGAAAAACAAAAACCGGGCCGTAGGCCTCCATATTCAACACTTGTCCTTCAACGTCTTGAAAGTGCACTCTCAAAGCTACGAGACCGTTATGATGAACAGCCATCACTAGCTTATTCATATCCTCCTCAGACATTTCTGGATCATTGGTTATTTCCTCGTTCTCATTTAATGTTTCTTCGTTCTCATTTGTTATCTCATTGGTCATTTTAAATTCCCTCCCGCTCCTATCATACCATCTAGTGAATTGAACTGACACTTTAATAATAGACAAATTATAGTTTCAATAACAATTTAGCCAACCCGTCACAATGACTGGCCGGCTCTAACTACCTTACATTATCTTTACGCTGCCCCCAGAAACGAAGATCTATATTCACATCGATATTTTCCTTATCTAGAGAATTCTCCGTCAATGTAGTTCCGTTATCTTGAAATTGTTTCCAAATTTTGTTGTTTCTTTGAAATAGAATCAGTGACAATTGATAAGGATCAGCTCCAATAGCTACAGCTGACCGGAACGTGGATAACAGTTCGTCTCTTAGAGAATCCTCTGTTAACTTTTGTAATTCCGCTACTTCTACTTTCTTGTATATACTTTGCACCATACCATGTGCTTTTATTTTAATTCCATACTTCATTCCATCTTTAGTTGGTATAAGCTCTACAGTGAATCGAGGCTGTTGCAGCATCACACTCCCCACAGGATCATCGTGAGGACCAACGATGACGGGTGCCTGAGTATTCCTATCTGCGAGCCAACGGATTCCTAAGAGCTCCTTCCGCTTCTTCCAGCCTTTGCTCTCTTTATTCTTAATGAGAAAAGCTCCGTCGATCTCGAGTATAGGATGCTGCCTCATATCCTCGCTCCAGTTGGCACTCGTAATAGATAGTGTGGGAAGCACTGCAGTAGCTGCTTTTTCCCTGTAGTGAATTATAAAATCATTAAACTGCGTTGGACGTATAAATGAAAGCTGCTTATAGCTCTCCATTGGCTCATGTAGCAAGGAATGCAGAGGTGACAGCTTGAAAAACGGTGTTGTTGTAAACAAATCCTTCAGATCTCCATGCGTACCATAAACCCACTTAGTATACCTGATTTCCTCTGAACGGTTTGTAATATCAAAAACCTGTTCCATTCGTTCAGGCTCCAGTACAGACTCTGTCAATACAAGAGCTGTAACCTGAACCCAGGACAAATACTGCTGATTCGTCTTATAAATATCCAGCAGAGCATCTGCTAAATTTTTGCCACGGCCCTTTCCTACCCACACCGGTATCTCCTGCGAAGCTCCCCCTCCCTCTTGCTTCGCAACACTAGAAAAATCAAGCATTTGAGCATAAATAATATATTCCCCATCTTTGTAATCAACACCGATGGCACTTATATAGTTTATATCCTGAACCTCGCGGATATCCCAACAGCCAGTCAACAACAGGGAGAGAGAGATCATCAGAATGTATAATCCTGCAACAGAACGAATCATAAAGAACCACCCTTTTTCCGTAACCCGGGAAGCCTCATGAAATTACGCAGGATCTTTTGGATAGAAAAGGGTGAGAAGGGTGCCAAAAAGGGTTGCCCAAATGGCCGATGACTAGAGGTGTAAAGAATGAGAAAAAAAACTGAAATAAAAAAACCAAATAACCCAAGTACAGAAGAAAAAAATAGCGTAAAGATCCTCATCAGGGTCTGACTATATACAAAATCCTGATTAGCAAGTGTTGCACCAGCAACAAAGGACATGGCAGCAATAACTGTCACCGTTGGCGAGAATAGTCCACCACGTATAGCTGCATCTCCTATGATAATCCCTGATACAACCGTTATAGTTCCACCAACTGAGGAGGGCATTCGGCTCCCGGCCTCACGAAGCAGAGACATTAGAAAAAGGATCAGGAGCATTTCAAAGGCACCTGGAAAAGGTAAACCCAGTCGAGTATTCGCTACGGTGGACAGGAGTGAAAATGGGATTTGATCTTGATGATAGGACATCAAGGAAATATAAAATCCTGGCAAGAAGATGGAAATGATAACACCAAGCAAGCGTAGAACACGCCATGGAAAGGCAAAATAAAATGGAAGGTGAGGATCTTCAGCAGAAAATAACAGCTGCATAAAACTAGCTGGAGCAATCAGTGCAACTGGATTTCCATCGAGGATCAGAATGAGGCGGCCTCTCATTAAGGAATCATGGGTGAAATCAGGCCTACCGCTATAATCAAATATAGGGAGTAATGAGAACTTATAAGGGGATATATGCTCTATCAGTTCTCCAATGCCTGATGGTGCATCACCAGTATAGCTGTTTAACCTGTCTTCAATTTCCGTAACCATCTCCGGAATTACCCGCTCCTTCAGATAGAGCACCCCCACATTTACGCCAGCAACTTCTCCTAGCGTGTATGAGGTATATATCAAATCCGTTGTCTTTAATCTTTTACGAATTAGTGCTACATTTACCTCCAGACTTTCTACAAAGCCATCCCGCGCACCTTTAACGGAAATTTCAGTGCTGGCATCCTCAGGTGTCCGATTGATGTTGCTTGGAGCGTTAAAAGCATAACAGTCACTTTGGTCTGGAAACAAAAGAACCGCATAACCAGAAAATACATTTTGAATAATACTTTTTTCATCGGCCGGCAATTTCTTTAATGATAGTTGAGCTTCCAGTTGGGTTGGTTTAGCAGGCTGCTGATCGGTTAAGGATTGGCCCCATAATCGATGGATAACCGGTAGGAAAGTCTCTGAAATCGTCACAGAATCGCACATCATTTTATCAAAAATGAGAATTCCCCACGGCTTATCCCCCACATTATATCCGGGATAGATTTTAAAGTGAACGTCTTCACAATCCTTAAACCGTTGCTTCAAGCTTTCTTCCGTGACAATCATGATGTTTTCCCTCCTAAGTCGGAACTGGTTGGTTCTGAACGACCGATAAACAAATACAAAAGTACAAGCAGCACTGTTGTATATACGGTAGAAATCACAAGAATATGATCGCCAATGTAATGATACATTCGCAGATTACTAAGTGGCATAATACACAAACCCGCCATCAGAACCGCAGAACAAAAAATTCCGACTAAACGTTTGGAAGCAGGAAATAGATACTCTGACATTAGGTACATACAAAGTGAAATGGAGATATACGCACCGCTTAACCATTGAAAGATAGAAAGAAAATCTACATGCTCGATAAATTTACCGAGCTTCACCAGCCTCCATTGTTCATACGCCGGGTAACGTTGAATTCTCATCTCTTCGGGCCCAAATTCGGAGATTCCAGCCATGGTCGGACCAAGCGTGAGCATAACCAAAATAAAATGAAAAGCGGCAACAGTGAGCAGTTTGGGATTTTTTTTAAGATGCGGGCGAAGAAAGATCACTAATATAAATTGTGTAAAACCCCCAAGTATCGCTGGCAATCCATGTAGTACTGGTGTAATTCCATCTTCTAAAACAGGTAACAACATATTATAATTCTTATATTTTGCATTGGAAAATGAAACAAAAAAACCCAATACTACAACCATAGGGAGCAGAATACCCGCAGCGGTACCTATAGTTAGGATACCTGAATACGCTGTAGCCACACATAGCAGAACTAATACTAATGTTGTAACCGTTACAGGGGTTTCTAGTAAGTACGTAGATTTGGTCCAATCAATAACTTCCTTTAAAGTATAAAGGGCAAAGAAAAATAAATATAAACTTATCATGCACATTACAAGTCTTCTAGCCCACTTACCACTGCCTTCATCTATGGCTAATTTCAAGGTTCTATTCCCTATTTTTTTCATAATTGCATATAGAAAAAGTACCCAAGGAATAAATATGATAGCCCCCAGGATCACTGTGATCCAAGCGTCTCTCCCCGATTTCTCCAGCAGCACAGGGATAATCATTACGTGATTGGTTAGTCCTGCGGTCAACATCATCAGCATAAATCCTTGAGATACTGGAATCCCACGACTTCCCGGCACATACATCCCCCCAATTCTTTCTAGGAATAACCTGTGCCAACTGATTACAATTTATACATCTTCTCCATTCGACAAACCGCTAATCATATCCACCCAGTATGATCTCACTAGAAACTCCAAGCTTTAATGTTGATTCTCCAGAAATAGGTCCCCGAAGGCATTAACATCCTTTGAAGAACCTATGCCACTATTGTATTCCAGCCAGCCTCTACGCCCTTCGCCGTCATTATCATTGACCAGCAGCGAAAACTTAAGCTTCATTCCTTGCTTCACATGGTTAATGTCATGGCTCAGTTCACGCCAGGGTATGGCTAATTCGTAGCTGGTTGTTGAATCTGAGCGACTCACCGCATACTTTAGCTCTAGGGCATCATTTATATTGAATCCCCTTGGGGTTAACCAGCGCCACTTCAGCAGATTCCCTGCATTTCCCCGAGCCACGCCTAGTTCATGATACTCCGAGGGTACCGTTCCATCTATGTTTGCAATACCAATGCCGATCTGGATGCTGTCTCCACTCCAAATGACATCATCCGATGCCGACTGTTCATGCTTGTCATCTATAACTTCTACCCCTAGATAAAGGTTATCCTCATCCCAAGCTAAGGAACCAGTCGCACTGATATCCTGCTCACCTCTCCAACCACTGATTTTGATATCCTTCACATTAAAGCGAGCCTGATCACTCCAATCTGATAGGTTACCATTGATTTCAACGGGCTTACTGAGTTTTGGCAACAACAGTGCGTTAAAGGAATCTAACGTCGACTGCAATAGATTACCTATGTCATTATAAGATTTAAGCGTCCGTTGTCCTCTAGCAAGTTCAGGAATCTCTAACCGCACACTCTTTCCTGGTTCTAGGTTCTCCACAAAAGAACTAAAGGTACCTTGCGTAGAACGTCCTGTCTCATAATCCGCTTCCACTGAACCATTGAAATTGTTCGAAGACTGATTAGTAACATCCATATGAGTTCTTATTTCCTTGGCAGCTTCATCATAAAATGTCTCATATTTCACCGTCAACGGGTCGATTACGTTAACATTGACAGCGAAGCTCATTTCCGTTTTTGGATCTTCGCCTCGTGAGACAAACAGCGTATCATTTCCTCGCACCAAGCCTTCCGGAACCTGTATCCGAAGTCTGTCTGCTTTCTCTTCACGAAGTTGCCATCCCTCGGGCAAATCGATGTTGATCAACTCCTTCGAAGGCGTATGATAGACCTCGGGTAGCTTAATATCAAAAGCATCTCCGGAAGCAATCGAAAATCCGGAATTCTCCGGTAGCTTCGCAAGATCAGAACTGTTCATGACATTCCATAGAAAATGTGTTGTCGTCTCCATAATTTCATCGATGTATTTATCATTCTTGTAGTCATGTCCGACACCTTCCATGGTGAGCAGATTATGATACACCCCCTTCTCTTTCAGCTGTTCGGCCAATTCAACACTTTGCTGGTACGGCACCAGTTTGTCTATCGTTCCATGAATGATGAGCACCGGCGGCAGCTTACTGTCCGCACTTTTCGTCAGATCACCACCATAAATATCAACAATAGAAAATATAGGTTTAATGATGGAAGGCTCCTGTGATACATATTGATTAACAAAGTTTATGGCTAGATGCCCCCCTGCTGAATCACCGCCGATCACAATACGGCTTGCATCCATTCCATAATTCTCTGCGTTATCATTGATCCATTGGATCACATCGCTTACATCTTCATAAGCGTCATTAAGCGTGCGGGTGAAATTAGTAAATGGATCTTTTTTCAGCCTATAATCAATGGACAATACCGCATATCCACGCTTGGCCAGTCCCGTAGAAAAGTCCGCTGCATCGTACTTCCCTCCTTCTGTGTACCCTCCACCGTGAATGAAAATAAATACAGGTCTCTTCATGTTATGATCATCAGACGGCTCGTATAGATCAAGCTTCAGAGGTTCTACAGCATCTGTCTCATTTTTCTTACTCGCATACAAAATATCTCCCTTCACTGTAACTTTATAAGCGGGAGTCAAGTATTGAACCGGAATTTGTTTATTGTTGACAGTAACTTTTATCGCTGTTGCGCTACTGTCAGTAGTATTCACATTAGCCACTCCTTTCCCTTCTTTTTCTAAAGCGCTCATATTCTCTCGGTTATGCAGTAACAACCAGGAACCTAGAACGATTACTAGGATCGTAAGAACGTAAACAAGCCTACGCTTCATTATGACAACCTCCCAGAATGATTTTGGATTTGAAAAAGTAATATACTTCCAATATCTTCATTCTAGAATTCAAGGTAGCGTTTAACAATTATGTATTCCTTCGTGAATTAGGTTTAATATTACGAACTTTTAGTGAACAAGAAAGCGTATAATTAAGTAGAATCGGCTTTGTTATAGAAATAGATAGAGGAGGACATTACAATCATGAAGTTGAGCATGAATTGGGTAACGCTTAGGGTGCGCGATCTGGAGGCTTCCCTTGATTTTTATAACCGGATTCTGGGGCTTCCCATTGACCGCAGATTTGAGAGTAGAGGAAAACAAATTGTTATGTTAGGCACAGTGGATCAGCCCAAGATCGAGCTTATTCAGGGTAGCGATCCGGCACTGAAGCCTGAATGCGGCGTTTCTATTGGTTTCGAAGTGGAATCGCTCGACGATGCCATAGCGTATTTGAAAAACCAAGGCATCCCCGTCGCACGCGGACCGATCACGCCAAATCCTCATCTGCGATTCTTATATATACTGGATCCAGACGGCTTTGAGGTACAGTTAGCGGAGCATAGCTAGACTAGCTTTTTTCAAACCAAAAGAGGAGTGTCCCATTAGCCATGAAATGGCCGCTGTGACACCCCTCTTTTTGAATATGATGTACCCACCTGATGTTAGAAATCCTGCAAATGTGCAGGCATTTCATTGTTATCGCTGGGTTGCTACTTCTAGAGCAGAAATAACTGCAGATTCTAGCTCATTCTGTTATTTTACGAGCTACCAGCGCCAAGTCGTTCAAATCAATTACGCCATCTTTATTGACATCGGCACGTTTGGCCTCAGCCCAATCCGGACTGTTGGTATCCTTGCCATAATTAGCAGCGACAATCGCTAAGTCACCAATGGACACTTTGCCATCTTTATTGATGTCACCAGTCATGCCAGGCTCCGGCTCTTCTGCAGTTATCTTGAGCTTATGGCTCGACGTGACAGTTTCGCTCTCCTTGCCTTCCGCATCTGCTACGATCACTTTTTCAATCTGAATAATACTCTCTGTAGCTTCCGCCACTGTCTTTGTACCAAAATCCAAGGATAACAGCTGCAAATTGCCAGTCACAGCATTTCCCACACCTTCACTCACTACCAGCAGTCGCAGTTTTCCAGGCGTGTGATTATCAGTTTCAAGCACCTGGATTCCACTACGCAAGGAAGTAGCAGATTTGAATTCCAATAGTTTAGGATCATAATTCATGGTTACATCCATCGCATATACAGCATCTGTTACACTCTTTACCCCAAACACCAGTTGAAAGTCCTTACCTCCAGCTACAGTGTCTACCCCAGACAGAACAGAAGTCATCTTATCCGATGGATCAACCTCACCATTCCCGTCTTTTTTAACGGTAATGATCTCGTGGATCTTGGGTTTAGTCGAACCCTCCCACTGAATCTTCACTTCAAACACATGACTATACTTGGAGGTATCAAATGTATTATAAGAGGAGGACAGGTTACCTACCTTATGCCATCCACTCGCATCTCGCACGGACACCGCAGCGTTTGAATGATCCGACGGATTTTGCAAAACTATCACTTCTTTTACCCGGGTATCCTTCGACAACTTATAATTTAAGGAACCCGTATTCCCAGTACCCGGCATATAGAAGGTGGAGAGTTTTTGGTCAACGGACAGAGACGCTTCATTCCCTATAACTCCAGCAGGTTCAGCCTGAATAGCCGGATTGGCAGTTCCAGGTCTTTCAATCCCCTCATTAACCAAAATTTCATTGAGCGCGAGCCAGGCATCTTGTGTTTCTGTTGAAATCAATCTTACATATCGGGCTTGCTTGCCACCATCAACTTGAACTCGCTTATAACGGTAAGGCACCTCGTGCTCTGGGAAATTCAAACTCCGATCGCTTGGATTAGTAAACGTATGGATCGTATCCCATGTCTGTCCGTCTAGTGACAGCTGTAAATCTCCCTTACGGAAGAAATCTCCTTCACCGTCTCCAATCACAACAGCTACATTCTGGACATTCACCTCACCGCCCATGTCGATCTGGACATATTTCCCCTTCGCTTGAATCGCACCGAACCAAACCTTGTTCTCTAAAGAAGCATTGTACACGTTGTTGATAGAACCTTCATAAATGCTTCCGTAATTATGAGTAATCATAGGTGGAGAGAATTTGTTCAGCTTGATCATGAGCCTTGTCAGATCTACAGTGATGTTCTCATTCCCCTTGTTTATGATCCGGAAATAGGCAGCACTAGCAAACGCCCCATTCCCGTTATTAACTTGTTCCCATTCCACGCCGTTCTTTGAGGATTCTAACCGGACTTCTCCGTTTGAAGCTTCCAACACCACTTGTGTAATTTCTTCAATGGATTTCAAATTAATCCCAACATATTGGGATGGCTTTAATGTGATTCCGTTCATATTCGATAATTGCACAGAATTATCTGCTACCATAACAGGAGTATCCTTCAACTCTGTCACATCGGTGTAAATGGCTACCTTATCTTTACCTGCATTTACTGAAAACTCACGAACTGCCGTCCATAAATCAGGCTTACCTCCAGGTATTCCAGCATGAGTCAATCGATATCGAACCATCCTTGCATTCACACTAAGCCCGGAAGCAGAAATTTTATACCCGGAACGCTCTTCTCCGATTGCAGTCCATTCTTGACCGTTCACGGAATACTCAAGAATTCCCCTTTGGAATATATCGTGATCCGCATCCGTTCTACCTTGTGTGATCGCTATTTCTTCCACTTTAATGGTTTTGCCAAAATCAACACCATACCAGTCTCCATTCTGTTGAAGGGTCTGAATATAGACGTTCGTTGCTAAATCTCCGTCTACCATCAGGTTTAATCCGGAAGGAGAACCGTAAGAGCTTACAGCTAGAGGTTTAACATATTCCGGGTCTACCAAAGTGTAAATCTGAGCATCTAATTTATTAATGAGCTGCTCAGCAAAAGGAACCAGCCGCTTTGCTCCTGCTTCAACCGTCACATCTGGAGAATTAAGTTTACTAATTTTGAATGTTTTGGATAAGCTTAATGCGCTTGTGGCTTTGGCAAGTGCCTCCCATGCTTGATCAACGTTCTCTTTCTGGATCGCGATCGCAGAGAGGACTGCCGATTTATCGGCAAGAACGACATTTTGCAGGCTATTGAGCCATGGATCAATTTCTTCTTCCATATTTTCATTCGTGTTATTTACTCTAAATGACGCGATAGCATCCAATATTAGATCAAATTCTTGAATCAATGTATTTCCCGTCGTTTCTGTCGGCTGACCACTTGAGTATTGACTTAAGAATTGCGTTAGCTCCGTTTTGATATTTTCCGATTCACCTACCACAAGTCCATGGCCGCTAGGCGATGGGTCACTCATATGATAGGCAATCGTATTCAGCTCAGAGGCAACTTCAGGGGCAACATGCTTAAATGAATCTAGCCAGCTCTCCTCTTGATCAAAATCATCTACATTCCAAGTGTAATCCGCTACCGCGAAGATCCCAATCTTAGATAATTCCGCATGCTTCATAGGATTAGTCACCACACCAGAAATATTATGTGTCCCTGGAATGAGCACTTCTGCTTTACCTAGCAGCAGTCTTGCATCCTTATAGTCATTCACTGGCCAGTTTAACCACATATACGGATCTCTTCCATGTGCATCTTTCGGCCACTGCATATCTGCCGCATTAACAGACGCAACAACACCGTTTCCGGTCCACATTATATCTACATTCTCTGGCACATTTCTCAAGGCTTCAAGATAGGGTCTGCCAGTCATTCCGGTCCAACTTTTATTGTAATATGGAGGGCAATAAATTAATGATTTAACATCTTTCTTGGACGTCACCCAATTCGCAACATCTGTAATTAGCTTTACATGTTTATCTTTATCTACTAATGATTGTGAGGTGCTGATATCATCCATGAATAGTCCAAATTGCCGTACGCCCACACTATACAATTGTTCAAGCTTTGCAAGTAAGGTTTGGAGTTCTGCATTATAATTGTTCCAATTGATCATATTGAACCCTGGATGAATCGCCCATACAAACTGCGTCTTGGATTCATGTCCGACATCAACCAGTTCTTTGATCTTGGCAAGCTCAGCTGCAGGATAGGGTGTTCTCCACTCTGCGTTATGGTACTTGTCATCTTTAGGTGCAAATATATAAGTGTTCATCTTCAGCTCTCCACCGAAACGCATCAAGCTCATTCGATCTTCATGTGACCAGGGTGTGCCGTAAAATCCTTCGATAAATCCCCGCGAGCGGGTATCAGAGAAATCTTCGATAGTGAGATTACGAACCTGCAGATCAGGAATTTGATCAAAAATCATCTTCAGCGTTGCCAGGCCATAATAAGCCGCATCCGTATTTTTACCTAATATCGCAATAACACCTTTATTCTGTTGCTTGGTGCTAACGTTAAGAACATAAGCGTCCAGCTCATTGAAGTGATCCGCCTCATAGGGAATATTTTGAGTGAAGTAGTTGTCTACATAGCCTGATGAATTTTTAGTTCCCAAAAAGATGTTTGTTTTCCCTGCCACTACAGCTCCTGACTCAGTAACCTGAAGTGATTTGGAATCCAGTATCTTTTGAAGCAGCTTTCTTGTCGGCTGGTCAATCGAATCTTCAATAACAACGTTTACATTTTGTGTAATGGTTAAGGTTGTCTCTTCTTCGGTTTGTTGCTGCGGTAATGGATAGATTTCATAGGATTCCGTTAATTTTGCATCTTTTTCCGGAAGATCAGAAGCTACATCCGCTGCAGCTGCAAAACTGGAGAACAAGCCGGCCACCATCATAAGTGTAATGAAGATACTGAGAATCTTCTTCGGCATTTCCTTAGCACCTCCTAAAATACCAGCAATTAACCTTTCAACGCACCTGCTGTTAACCCACCCGTAATTTGACGTTGATACAACACATACATCACAATGACGGGAATCATAGAAATGGAAAGACCCGCAAACAATGGCCCCCATTCTGTTCTGTACTGCATTTCCCCTTGCATAATGGCTATTCCTACAGGAATGGTGTATTTCGCTGGATCGTTGATCAATACTGTGGCCATAATGTACTCATTCCACACCGTTAAAGCATTCATAATTCCTACTGTGATTAATCCTGGCTTCGATAATGGCAACATGATCTTGAAGAAAACGCCATATAGTGAAGATCCATCAATTGTTGCGGCTTCTTCAAGCTCACGGGGAAGTGCCTTGAAAAACCCAACCAGAAAGAAGATACCGAATGGAAGGATGCCAATAGTTCCGACAGAATAAACAAGCGTGAGCCCTACTAAGGAGTTGGACAAATTCATATCTCCGAGAAGAAAGAACAACGGTATCAATCCGAGTGTGGTTGGAATCATCATTGAAGCAACGTATACAAAATAAAACAAACCTCTAGATTTAAAGGTAAACCGGGCTAATATATACGCTGTTGTAGCAGCCATAATAAGGGATAACAGTGTACTAGCCACGGTTACTATTATGGAGTTAAGAAAGTAATCGCCAAAGTTTGCTCTGCTCCACACATTTGTATAGTTTTCAAAACGAAAAATAGATGGAAAATCCCACGGTTTCCCTAGCATAACCTGCTGATTATCCTTTAAGGATGTCAGGAATGTCCAAAGAACAGGATATAAGACTACCAAGCTCCACAAGATGAGGAAAAATCGAACTGCAATTTTTGATATCAGCAGAAGTGGTTTTTTGGCGGGATTATCGTTCAAAGTATTGTCCTCCTTACATTTCAATGGACTCCCGGTGAAGAATGCGCTGCAAAATTAGAGTTGTGATTAAAGATAACAGTAATATCAGCACCCCTATGGTTGCCCCGTAGCTTAAATGGAACTGTTTGAAGCCCATCTGATACAAATAATAACCGAGAACTTGTGTCTGATTATCCGGGCCACCATCCGTCATCAGCTTAACAATAATAAAGGAGCCGTTCAGTGTTGTGATTACGATGTGAATGATCGAGGTTTTGAATTGCTCCCAGATCAGGGGTAAAGTAATTCGAGTAAACTGTTGCCATTGCCCCGCACCGTCAATACTGGCTGCTTCATATAGCGAGGAAGGAATACCTAGAATAGAAGCGATAATAAGCAGCATATAAAATCCGATACCAGCCCATACACTTGGAGGAAGAAGTGACCACATTGCGAGGTTTGAATCACCTAACCAGTTCGTTTCCACTGGTTTTCCTGTAAATAACGAGATGAACGCATTCAGGAATCCAAGACGGGGATTGTATATAAAACTCCACAATACACCGATAACGGCTACGGAAATGATATTCGGAAAGAAAAACACCACTCGGTAAAAACCGTATTCTTTCAATTTTAAACGGGTCAATGATACTGCGAAAAACGTTGCAAACAACATGATTAAGATGACCTTCCAAAAAATCAAGAAATAATCATTCGAAATGGCTTTTGGTATGATCTCATCCGAGAATAATTGTCTATAATTATCAATACCGATAAAATTCATCGATTCGGACCCACCTGACCAATCGAAGAAGCTTAAGTACAAACCTCGAAACAGCGGATAAATAGTGAATAAACAAAAGATAGCAAACGTAGGCAGCAAGAAACTCGCAATAAACAAATTACGTTTCCACAATTTATTGTTCTTCATGGGCGTAAGCCATCCTCCCCTTAAATTTGAAAGAACAATCAGAGGCACCTATGTCCTCTGATTGTTTAGAAAGAAGAGTCATGAACTTACTTCCGGATTTTGGCTGCCGCCTTCTCCATACGGTCCATCCATTCTTCTGGTGTAATGGAACCTTGCAGCAACGCAATGGTTGCATCATTCTCTGCCTGCTCAATGTCCGCAGCCAATTTAAATACAGGAGCAACAATCGTGTCACTACCGTTGAAATATTTCATTGCTGTTTTAACAACATCACTTGCGCCTGAAGATTCCAGATCTGCTTTGACATTCATCAAAGCGCCTGTCAGCTCAGCCCAACGAACTGCGGCTTGTTTCGTAAAGATAAATTCAATAAATGCTTTTGCTGCATCTGGATTTTTAGCCTTCTTTGCAATTGCAATGTTACTAGTGTAAGGAATAGCCACAAATTTACCGCCTGGCTTCTGCATAACGGAAGGAATGAATCCAAATTTGAAGCCTTCTGGAACATCTTTTTTCATTTCATTTTCGAGCCACAAGCCATTAGGAATCATTGCATCTTTATGCTGCAAGAAGAGCATTTGGGAGTCTGTATGACTCATACCGAACGATGCGTTATCGAAATACCCTTTGTCCCTCATATCAACGATCTTTTTCAAGGTATTCGCTACAGCATC
This sequence comes from Paenibacillus sp. VTT E-133291, assembly GCF_002264395.1. GTDB lineage: Bacteria > Bacillota > Bacilli > Paenibacillales > Paenibacillaceae > Paenibacillus_AQ > Paenibacillus_AQ nitricinens. The sequence goes on along the minus strand of NZ_NFVA01000033.1, from coordinate 47,320 downwards.
ATTTTTGAAAGAACCTTCTTTAGCAGCTTCTTGATCCTTTAAGATCTGCGGATTGTCTCCATTCTCAGATACAAAACCTGTATTTAAGAGACCTCCCACGATGTAGTATGGGTATTTACCGGTATGAATGTAAGGATATACGCCATCCGCTTTGATTTTTTCACTAGTGGCGAGGAAGCTATCCCAATCTTTCGGAACATCCCATCCCTTTTCAGTAAACAGGGTTTCATCATAGAAGGTTCCCCATGATCCGAAAACGAGTGGAATCGTATAGTTTTTGCCACTGTAGTCTTGTGGAGGTGCGATCAAGTTACTCGTAAGCGGCTCTCCGTCCACATTTTTTGCATCTTTAACCCAATCTGTAATATCCATTAATTGATCGTCCAGCACCATTTGCGTTTCGTTCGAGCCTGCTCCATCGATGTATACAACATCTGGGGGATTACCTTGGATCCAGCGGGGCTTCATTTGCTCGTTGATTTGTGAACCTGCGGACTCTTTAATGTTGACATCCGGGTACTTCTTCTTGAATTCACCAATGACTTCTTTCCACCAACCGTCTCCATAACCACCGACAAAATATTGGATTTCGAGGTCTCCCGCTACTTTCGGCTCTTCGGGCTTGGGTTCGTCTGTCTTCGCTGGCTCAGTCTGCGTCGCAGCTGTTGTTTTCTCAGGAGCTGGAGCTTCAGCCCCATTTGTCCCCCCGCCACCACATCCTGCCAGAGACAATACAATGGACATCATAACTAGACTTAATGCCGCTTTCTTTTTACCCTTGCTTTTCATTGGCTATCCCCCTCGAATAAACTTGCCTGACTTCTGTAAACACTTGATTTTGTAATTCTGAATGTAATTCTATTAACGCTTTTCCATTATATAGGCTATAAAAACGTAACCACATGATCTCTTTTGATGTGGAGTTGATACTTTTTGTCCTATAGAACCTTTTTTTATTACAAAAAAAGGACACCTGAGTAAAAACTCAAGTGTCCTTCTCTCAATTCAGTATTTTTTGAGCAATTGCTGCTAAGTCCATAATGTCGATCTTTCCGTCATTGTTAAGATCTGCTCGCTTAGCCGTCTGCCAATCTACACTATTCTGATCTTTACCATAGTGCGAAGCTGCAATCGCCAAGTCACCGATGCTCACTTTACCATCCTCATTTAAGTCTCCGGATTTTTCTGGTGGCGTTTCATCTGCCTTAATCTCGACCTCAATGTTTGAGAGATCGGCTTCAGTCTCCAGTCCATTCGCATCACCAAATACAGCACTACTTAACTCTATGCTCGCTAACTCGGACTTTGTCACTGACTTTGCTTTGAAGCTTAGTTCAAGCAACTTGGCATCACCGGTTAGACCAGTTCCCGTACTAGCAGTGATTAAGCGAATGGTTCCGCTTGGATCATTCTTTGATTCTAACACCTGTATCCCATCGTTCACCGATTCGCCCGAGATGTACTCTAGAAGATTCTCGTCGTACTTCAATCGAATGTCTTGCGCATAGGTCGCATCCGTGACATTGCTAACGCCCATGTCAACTGTAAAGGTCTGACCTTGATTTATAGACTTAGGTCCACTTAAAGTTATCGCAGTAGGTTCATTCCGTTCAACAGGAACATATTCAAAAGCATCAATCATTGCAATAGTATTCGAAGAGGTATTATTCTTCGTTCCTTTCACGACAATCTTAATCGTATGTTCCCCTTTTGAGAGATCGGATTGTTGGAATAATACTTGCTGCTTCATCGTCGATGAACCATATCCATCAACACCCTCAGCGACTAGCTCCCCATCGAGATACACATCGAAATATCCGTGGTTTGCCTGCAAAGCGCTGATGAATTTAATCGCTGTTCCTGTAAACGTGAGCGACGCTGAAGCCCCTTGCTGATTACTATAGCTTTCTGTGCCTTTGTAATCGCCTGCGTCACTATAAGGACTCCACGTTCCGGTATATATAATCGAAGGATCTTTATCATCTACTTTTATTGGCAGCACAGAAGGTTTTACACTAGACACAATCTTATATTGCTGTCCTTTTACCGTTGGAAATTCAATCAAGTTCCCATTCGCAGTGAAGTTGATAGATTCCCCACTTCCTACACGAATGACCTTGAATTTATTGGATTGTACAAATCCAGGGTATTTAACTGAAGCCTTATTACCTTGCTTAGAAGTAAGCAAGGCTTCTTTCAAGATTGTACCTTCCCAGCGCATATCCACTTCAAATCCACCTCTTGCCACAAGCCCTTTAACGTTTCCGGTAGCCCATGCATCGGGTAAAGCAGCTAATAAATCAATACCTCCAGTTTGGCTTTGTAGAAGCATTTCTGCAATTCCTGAAGTTGCTCCGAAGTTACCGTCGATTTGGAATGGTGGATGTGTATCAAACAAATTGTCAAGCGTGCTGCCTCTAAGCTGCTCACCTAACAGTTTATGTGCACGGTTACCATCAAGCAGACGTGCCCATAAATTGATCTTATTCGCTTTACTCCACCCGGTTCCACCATCGCCACGAGAATTCAAGGTGACTCTTGCTGCTGCAAATAACTCCGGATTATTCACTTCATTAATAAGCGTACCTGGATACAAGCCAATCAGATGCGAGATATGGCGGTGCTGATCTGATGGACTATCGATATCATTCTTCCACTCCTGCACCTGCCCCCAGCTTCCGACCTGCGGCATCCATAGCCTGCTTCGTTTCTCCATGACCTCGATACGCAGCTGTTCATCCACACCCAAGATTTCACTAGCCTTGATGAACTGTGTGAACAACTCCCAGACTAATTCCTGATCATAAGACACACCGATCGATATATCCCCTTGCTCTGGAGAGTAGGAAGGAGATGATACTAGACTTCCGTCTGAATCTTCGACCAGGTATTTAACCCAGAATTGTGTTGTTTCCTTGATAATGTCATACACTTGGCCTCTTAAAAGATCTTTATCTCCACTAAAAGCATAGTGATCCCACACCTGCTGCACCATGAAGGCGTTGGCAGCCGGTGACCAGCCCCAATAGAAATCAGAGCCTGGCGCAGTATAACCAAATGGGTTGTTGACGGTATGAATCGCCCAACCTTCCCCTTCAATTCCATGATGTCTTTGGGCTGTTTCCCTACCCGGCTCGCGCAGAGAATCAATATAATCAATGTACGGAATATCGGTTTCCGCTAAGTTAACCACCTCGGATGGCCAATAATTCATCTGTACATTGATATTCGTATGATAGTCACTATTCCAGGGTGGATTATTTACTTGATTCCATACGCCTTGTAGGTTAGCAGGCAGTGAGCCTTCCCGGGAGGATGCAATAAGCAAATAACGACCATATTGAAAAAATAATGCCTCCAAGCTTCTTTTCTCTCCGTCACTAGCATTCGTTTTATAACCATTCAAAAGCTCATTCGTAGGGAGATTTGTAGCAACCCCACCAAGATCAAGAGAAACTCTATCGAACAGTTCTTTGTAATCTGCCAAATGAGCTGCGCGCAACTGATTAAATGATTTAGCGTATGCTGCATTTAGGTTCGCTTCTACAATTTCTTTTGGCGTCTTGTCACTCTTATACGTAGGATAATTATTAGCATAATCTGTTGCAGCGGTCATCAGGATCGTGACAACACTCGCACCGTTCACCGTAAGTTTCCCATCTTTCGCTGTTACAGTTCCTCCTTCATGCTGTACTTGAAGCTGCGCTTCATATGCCATCTTATTACTCGGTACCTTCCCACTTAGCGTCAGTTTATTTCCTTCACCCTTCACCGTATTAGACGGCTGAGCACCACTAAGGCGAACATCGAAGGTCATCGGCTGATGCTCATCCGTTGTGAGTCTCATCACCATGACCTTATCCGGATAACTGATGAAATACTCACGCTTGTATTTTACATTGCCCGAAGTATAGGACACTCTTGCCATGGCATCATTAAGATTCAATTCACGCCGATAATCAGAGTACGACTGAGCACCGCTGTTACCTGCTTCGCTTGTCATCTCCATCTCGGACAATTGAATTTTCGTTCCGCCCTTGCTTACAAGATCGAATTTATAGAATTTATAAGCTGTAGTATTGGAAAAAGTATATGATTTCTTCAGCTTGCGGCTCGCAAACTCTTCATTGGATCTGTTATCTAGTGGGGACCACTGCTGCCCGTCATTCGAGCCTTTCAGCGTCCAGCTCTTCGGATCCCGATCAGGCACATCATTCCCTGAAGTGAATGAATAGCCGGTAATTACCTTAGCCTCTTCATATGCCCACTGCACCCAAAAAGGTGGTGCTCCATCCCCTGAATACCATTTCGTATTTTCCGAACCGTCGGTTAAATTGGAAATAGGCTCGCCGTATTGTGGATTATCCGAGCTCGCTGTTACCGTATACGCTGACTGACGGTTAAAATCTAAGAACACATCACCAAATGCTTGATACGCTCCGAAAGAACTATCACCAGCACCCATAACACCAGTAATCTTCCCTACAAGAGCCTTAGCTTCATTAATTTTCCCTTCTTTTAGAAGCTGTCTTATGGTCTCAACATGTTGCTGAGCACCGTCTTTAATACCATATTGGTAATTTGAATCTGCTCCAGGCCCACCGCTCCACAGTGTTTTTTCATTAAATTGAATTCGCTCCTGCTCAACACCACCAAATACCATGCCACCCATATAACCATTTCCAATAGGGAGCGCCTGCGTCTCCCAGTTCGTGGCCGGCGCTTGATACCATAATGACAAATTCTGATCTGCCGCAGCCGCAGTTTCAACTGCCGACTGATCATCTGCATACACTTTTGGACCTAAGACCCCATTAGACGGAAGTATGCTGATAAGTAGCTGCGAGCAAGCGATCCATACAGATAGTAGAATTGCAGTCCTTCTGACTAATCTACTTTTACCGTTTGGCATGCGTTGATCCCCTCTCATAATAACACCCACTGATTGTAAAAATGAGGCAGCCAACTACTCCACAATCTTTTTCGCAATTGCAGCAAGATCAGAAATATCTATTTTGCCGTCCTTGTTCAGATCTGCGTGCTTAATCTTACTCCAATCTGGACTGGAGGAATCCTTACCGTAATGCGCGGCCATGATTCCTAAATCGCCGATACTCACTTTGCCATCGCCGTTAAGATCTCCCGTAAGACCAGTATCCTCAGGGGCAACTACAACTGTCAAAGCGGAGCCCGTAACCTTTGTCTCAATACCATTCACATCACCCATCGTAACATCAGATATCCGAATTTCACCAGACTTAGCCTCAAGTAATGGCTTTGCTTTGAAGTTAAGCTCCATTAGCTGAATGTTACCTAATACCCCGTGGTCTGCACCCTCGCTGGCGAGGAGAAAACGGCTCTGTCCAGGAGCTGTAGTTACGGTTTCCACTACCTGCACACCATCCACTAATGAAATTCCAGATATAAAATCCACAATGTCTGTATTAAATTGAACTGTAATGTCTTGTGCATATACAGGATCCTTGATCTGTTTCAAGCTCAGTTGAACTTTAAACTCTTCACCAGCGCTCACTTGATTTGGACCTGTCAGAGTTGCTAAGGTACCTTGGTCTTCAGAAGCTTTGGACTTTATAACCGAATTCAGCTTATTCTCACTGGACTGCGTGTCTAGTGCTATTCCATAAGCATTTCTAATGTCCAGATTTGTCCCGAAGCCCGCTACCAACGGATATTCGCCTGAAGTAAGCTCCGGGAACTCTGCTTCAAAGACATATTCTGTGCCCGCTGTACTTGAACTCTTCAATTTAAATACAACATCTCTATCCCCAATCTTACCTTTCAAAGTCTGATCACCATTAAGCATGACATAGTGATTAAAGACAGCTTTAATCTGGACTTTATCCTTAGCTGCATACCCTGCCGGTTGTACAGATTCAAGTTTGATAGAGGTCAACTTAGGATCTTGAATTTCTCCTTGACGCTGCCATTTGAGATATTCCGTATTGAATTTAATAAAACTCATGGCTTCACTACCCGTTCCTTCATAGAAAAGACCGATTTCACCATTGCCCAGATTAGACAAACTTGAATAGGCATAATAGCCTTCTTTGACCAGCTGGGAATACTTCCAATCAAACTTATACTTCGTTCTGCCGTTTGCGTAGGTTCCGTCTTCCTTAATTAAACCTACCTTCACCGTCCCGTTAATTCTACTGGTCGAGTTAGCAGGGCTTGCGAAAATAACAGCTTCCTGCCCATCTATCTGGCCGTCGTATCGAATCGCCGTCATTTGGCAGTAAGCAGCAATCAGATCACGTTCTGTCACAACTTCAGCAGCCCAAGTCTCTCCACCATCAAAGCTGGTCGCGATTTGGGCAAACCCTGAATAATTCCGCATGAACATCTTTAGCTGTCCATCTGGCAACTCCACTACTTGCGCTTCTGTAAGTTCATTATTAGAGCCATTAAAGGTTCTCTCATCAAGGGTAACCCCGTCTACGACCCGCCCATGATTAGGAGACTCTCCACGATGCCATGTTTCACCATGATCATCGCTGTAGATGGTTGCACTTGCTTGCCTGTTATTTTCATTCGTAAAGTACACGGGGAACACCAGTCTTCCAGCATGAGGACCTTTCGCCAATTGAATGCCGGTGCCCGGACCTGCCCCCAGAAATACCATCCATTCTTCTTTCACCGAAGGGTTTAAAGTTACAGGCCCCTCCCAAGTCGCTCCTTCATCATCACTGTGCCATAGCTCAAGATAAGAAGTAACAAGCGGTTTAAGTGGCGAATTGCTAAGAAAGATATTCCCGATATTTGTATTGTTGTTATATAAATTTCTCAAGGCGTCCACGCTGTAGGCAGTTTTTACATTTGAGCTGTTATAGACTTCTCCATTTTCCCGAACGGTAAATTCCTGATTGCTCGAATCTTTCAAAAGTAAATATTTTTCTCCATTGATCGTCTTGTATCCGGTACCTCTTTGCGAGGTAGGAAATCCTCCACCCTCGGGAAATCCAAGAACTAAAGAGAAAATCCTCTTCGTTTCCTTATCCTGCAGTAAGGACTGGTCTATGTTTGAGGCGTTGCCGGGATAGTTATTAATTAGAATTCCGTTACTTTCCCAAGTCTTTCCGTTATCCAGACTTCGTCTTACCATCATGTCAATATTAGCTGGTGAATCTCCTCCATGATTGATCCGCTTATCAATTCCTGCGATCAGCGTTCCATCCTCCGTGTACAGAAGTGACGGAATGCGGTATGCATCCGATCCGTACAGTCCTGGATAATAAACGTTATACGGATCAGTGATTAAAGCCTGCTCAGGCAACGGATTTTGAACCGGAGTCTTACTTGTTACACCCGTTACAGCAATCAAATCTTGATCCGCCAGCGGTTCGCTATACACTTCAGCAAAGTCAATCTCTCCATTAAACGGATAGTTATTAGAACCGGATTTTCTCTCTGTTCTACCTAACTCGGCACGGTTTGGTGCATAAATATTATTGAGAAACTTTTTTGCTGTAGTTGTGTCTTGCTTGAGGAGTTTCCCATCAAGGAAATATTTATAACCTTCTACTTTATCTACAACCATGGCTACGGTATGCACTTCATTCTCTTTCACCGTAACATCAGCTTTAACATGTGTATTAGACGCTGTCTTCCCAGGCTCTTCATACCGGTTCTCACTTCCGATGGCAGAAGGTGTGATATATAGATGGAAGTGACCATTCGGCAACGTATTATTACTTAAGGAGAATAACGACATAATTGTAGAACCCGTGTAGCGGAACCGGACAATGATAGTCCCTTCATCTAAGGCTTTAAGCGCATCTACCTTATCATCCAGATTCGTAAAATTAGCATTGTGAATTTGTTTATTCTCTACTCTAAGCACAAGTCTTGGATCGGTCTGTTTGTCTTGTTCTGCTGGATTGGCTAGCGCAGTGAATGGAAACATAATGGCCACCATCAGGATCGAAAGAATAATGATTGCGAATTTCTTCAAAATATTAGTCCTCCTTAGGTTTGGATAACCATGTATCTACTCGCCTTGACTACTCTTGTTCAACTATTTTCTTCGCTACTATTGCCAAATCAGCAACATCAATCGTACCGCTTCTATCGAGGTCAAGTCGTTTCACAGCATCCCACTCCGAACTGCTCGAATCTATGCCATACTTCGCTGCGATAATCGCTAAGTCACCAATACTCACTTTGCCATCACCATTCACGTCTATAGATAATTCCGTATTTACTCTGATCTGAATGGTTAAGGTTGCCGGTTGGAGCACGGATTCTTCCCCTTGACTGTCACTTATTATCGCTTGAGTAAGCCGGATAACTCCCGCTGTGTCTTGTATTACATCTGCTGCTTTGAAACCAAGTTCAACAATTTCAGCATCGCTAGTAATCGGATACTGACTACCCAAACTTGCCAAGAGAACCCGTAGCTTACCGGGAGTACTTGTAGTTGGTTCATTGATAATAATTACGCCTTCCTGCAGAGAGCGGATTGAATCTGGAAGGTATTCCATGACAGCCGGATCAAATTCAAAGGTAATATCCTGTGCATACACATCACTGGAGACACTGGTGATGCCATACTTCACGGTAAAAGACTCTCCCGGCGCAACAACCTTCTTACTCCCTGCTAAAGTAGCTGAAGGCGTAGCATTGGATGCATCTGCATTCACTACAGGGTTCGTAAAAGATACACAGCTTAAAATCACGGCGATCATGGTCATTATTACCGCCTTTTTGTACCATCGATTACTGTTCAAATTCTTCTCACCTCATTTTTATAATTTTGTTCAGGATGTCAGCCTCTGTTAGAGATTTACGATTTGTTTCGCTAATTGAGCAAGATCTGTAATATCGATCTTACCGTCACCATTCATATCCGCACGCTTCGCTTGCTGCCAATCAGGACTTGATGAATCTTTGCCGTAGTGTGCAGCAACGATACCCAAGTCACCAATACTGACTTTTCCGTCGCCGTTAAGATCGCCTGATACTCCTGTTTGCTCTGGTTTCACTTTTACAGAGATTGTGGCTGGTGCAGTTGTGGTTTCTGTTCCGTCTTCATCACCTAGCAGTACTTCTGACACACTGATATTAACGGTAACCGTCTCCGATACTTCTTTTGCCTGGAATGTCAGCTCGGCAATTTGTTGATTTCCGCTTAATCCGTGTTCCGCACCTTCACTCGCCATAATCAAACGAAGCTTTCCAGGTGTTTTAGTTGTCTCTTCAACAATCGCAACACCTTGGATCAGTGATTTAGCAGATACATAATCCATACGGTCAGCATCGTACTGAATGGTGAGGTCCTGTGCAAATACCTTCCCGGAGATATTGTTCACATCATACCGGACAACAAAAGGCTTGCCGGCAGTAACGGATGCATCAGCACTCAATACGGCTTGGACTTGAGCCGATTCCTGCTTCACTTGATACACCGTAATCTCAGCTGCGGATGCGAATTCACCCGCGCCTTTTACAGCTTCCAGCTTAATGTGAGTCGCTTTCACCGGAGCGAAATTCACTTCCTTAAGCTGTTTGTTTCGCAGCCAGTTCCCGCTTGTCATGAGCGTGTAATTCACACCATCGGTGCTTGTGTACACGTTGTAAGCAGTAATTGTGCCATTACCTTCATCCGGCCGAGGTAAGTATCCTAGCTTGCTGATGGTATACTTTCCGCCCAGATTCACCATTATCGACTGCGGAAGTGGATCAACGTTAAACCACTTCGTATGCCAATGTGTATCCGGATCGCCATCCAATGCCAAATTCGGATCGTTTTCGCCTGCTTCATAGCTCGTAGCTTCTGCACTCATTTGACTTTGCGGAATTTCGGTTAGGTTGCTCTGTCCAGTGACCGTCACCACACTTGTTGCTGTAAATCCGCCTTCTTCCGTCGTCGCGGTAATCGATGTCGTGCCCTGCCCTTTTGGTGTGACCAATCCCTTACTGTCCACGCTGGCAACACCAGGATCGCTGCTTACCCACTTAACTGTCTTATTACCAGCATTCTCAGGCTCAATGACCGCTTTCAATTGAACCGGGGCATCCAACGCCTTAAGTGAGAGGGCCTCACGGTCAAGCTTTATGCCAGTAACCTTCTGTCCGTCTTCCAGTGGGATGCCGAACAGTTTAAATTCACGAACAGCAGCCTTTGATTGAGCATCAGGCCGTCCGGTGATCGTAATTCTAGCGAATCTACCCTGGCTTCCAAATGTATCCTGAATGGTGCCAGTTTCCTGATTATTCGTTCGATTCGTTACCGTAATCCAATTGGAGTTCGCGGTTTCCCGAACTTCAATTTTGTACTGATAAGCCTTGTTACTATGCTCAAAAGAAACCTCGGAGGATTTAATGGAATGCATCATACCAAGATCAACCGTCCAGCTAGTACCATTGTTCGTATCCGCCGCTGACCAGAATGTGTCCATATCCCCATCATTAGCAAGGCCAGCCGGATGCGCTTGATCCGTACTGTCTGCTGTAGCAGGTTTGCCTTCTGAAATCAAACGGACTTCAGGTGCTGCCTTCGGCGCCTCGTAGACATCGACCTCCGAAGCCGAAGCGAATCCTCCAAGTGCAACAGCTGCTTCAAGCTTCACATAGCGGGCGGAAACACTATCGAAAAGGATGTATTTTTTCAAGTTGTTTCTGAGCCATGTACCACTGGATACCTTCGTATATAATTCTCCATCCGTGCTGACGTAAAGGTTGTATGAGGTAATGGTTCCGTTCCCAGCATCCAGACGTGGTGCATACCGGAATTGGCTAACATTGCGAACCTTACCTAAATCGAGAATGATGGATTGCGGGAGCTTATCGGATCCATCCCATTTCGTATGCCATGCGGAATTCCGGTCCCCATCAATCGCTTTAGCTGCTTCCGCACCAGGCTGGAAGCTTTTCGCTGAGGCTGTCATCTCATTTTTAGGTATCGCTGTCGGTGAAGGCTGTGATAGATCACGGTACAGATTGATCTCTGCAGCAGATACGACACCCCCAACAGCTTCTGTCGCTTCAAGCTTCACAAAAATAGCTTCTACTGTATCAAAATTCACCGTCTTCTCTAGTTTGTCTTCATTCCATTGTCCACTGCTTACGAGCGTATAGTTAGTTCCATCCTTACTCGTATACAGCTTGTAACCTGTAATTATGCCGTCTTTGCCACCATACTGTCTTGGCAAGTATTTTATTTTATTCACATACTGTTTAATCCCCAGGTCTAAAGTGATGCTCTGCTTACTTCCAGCATTTGCTGAAGAAAGCCATATCGATTCATAGCTGCCATCCAGCACATTAGCTGCTGGCGTATAAGAAGCCGCATTCGTTGCAGTTGCAATCATATCTTCCTGTGGAATACGACTTGGGTCTGTGTCCACCTGAGGCAGCTCAATTTTGACAGCATCTACTAGTGGAGTCGTATCTGCTGTAAATCCTGCGACTTTCACAACAAATTCCTTATCAGTGGATATGGATGGTGTTTTAATGTACAGGATGCCGCCTTTGTCTTGCTTAGCATAGTACCAGCCACTTGTTGCTCCATCCCATGCTGCTTTGGACTGCAATTCAGGATAGGATGTTCCATCTACAGAAACAGCCTCCGGGTGATCTGGCATATGGATTGTAAACTGATTCTTACGTGACTCCAATTTGCCTTTATAGTCACCTACGCTTGCTCCAACCTTGATAATCAAGTCTCCACTCCCTTGCTCAGGAGCGGTGGAGGTTATTAATGTTTTTGCAAATTTGCCTGTACGATGCTCCTTCGATGTACCATCATCTTCATACATCGTAAAGCTTGAGGATTTATAAGGATATATTTCATAAGTAATTGGATCAGGAGGAACCTGACCATCGTATAACGATTCAGGATACATCGGGATGATTGCTCCACCCTTTACTAGAAGCGGCAAACGATCCAGTGGAGCATTGTATTCGTCTAACATTTTTGAACCGTAATGTTCTTCTCCTGTCCAGTAATCGATCCATTTTCCTTTCGGAAGATATATTCCGTTTCGCATTGTCGTGTCGGTATAAACTGGTGCAACCAGGAACGATTCCCCGGACATGAATTGATATTGTGTTAACGTTCCCTTCGAGTTCAGATCATTCGGATAAGAATAGATCATTCCCCGCATGATCGGGGCTCCGGATTCGTAAGACTCATTGAGATAGGTATAAAAGTATGGTGTCAATTGCTGTCTGAGCTTCAATGCCTCTCTGTTATAGCTCGTATAAGGTTCCCCCCATACCCAAGGCTGCTTATCTTTGGCTGCCCAACCAGACATGTTCATCAGGATTGGAGTAAAAATCTTCCACTGCAAGTCTCGTACGTAGGTTTTAGCACTACCTCCGAATATCCCATCAATATCACCGGTTGAGTATGGCATCCCAGATAGCCCTGCCCCGATCATCGACGGGATATGGAATCGAATGTATTCCCAGCTGCCCGACTGATCTCCGGACCATACGGTAGAATATCGCTGGGTACCTGCCCAGCCACCAACGGACCAGACATAACCTCTGTCATCAGAGTTATCTTCAATTCCTGTAAACGCCTGTTTGCTGGCACCCAGGGCGAAATCGTATCCAGGTCCCACCCAGGCAACGTCGAGTTTAGCCAGCCTCGTACCCTCTACACCAACTTCCTGTGCGATTTTATCAACACCATTTTGAGTCCATAATCCGGTATAGAAACCTTCCTTATGTAGTTCGTCAACGGTGTTGCCTAGATTCGTATAACCGCAACCATATCCGTCATTCGGTAAAATCCAGGCTCCTGGCATATCGTTTTCCCGATATTTTTTGGCAATAAGGTTAACGACATCGGAGGTCTTTTCTGGATCTCTGTTGTAACAATCCGCATCACCAAGTCCCATACCCCAACGAGGAATCAAGGACGGTTTACCTGTAAGATCTGTATAAGCGTTTAAAATATCTTTCATTGTCTCACCGTAGAAATAATAAGCATCAAACCGATTTTCGTTATGCGTCAGCTTGACGGTCGAATCAAAATCATAAGTACCGCTTTGAAAAGTGTTACGAAGCACTCCGTATCCTGCAGTACTCAAATAGAATGGTGCAGGATTCGAAACTGTACCGCTTCCCCAATCCCCATAGTTGTTAGCGATCGTAATTTTGCGATCACGATGGTTGAAGAATCCATTCTGCATACCGCCGCCGTAGAAATATTCATCCTCACCCCGGATAAGCTGTTGTGAGGCTGACTGTCCGTTATAGTTCAATCCAGCAGATTCTTCCCACACCACCGTTTGGTTGTCACTTTTGTACATGGCGAACTTTAACGGATTCTTGTAGGCTCTCAGCACGAATTTCCCTGTTTCCATCTTGTAATACATGCCTTCATCAGACCACTTTACATTAACAGGTCCGAAATTATCCTTGATGACAATTGGCTCAATCGGCTTTTCCGCACTTTTTCCTGCCAATTCTTTGAATTGCCCATTCACACCAAGCCAAATCCGGAACATATCCTCCCGCTCAAAAATTACTCTAATCTTGTCAGAGCCTGACGTGATTTCAAAAGTCTTATTATCTTTCTTTACGAAGTCAGAAATGTTGCCAACGGAAGCCCCATGGGCGCTTTCCGGGCGAATCATGAGCCCTGTAATCACAAGGATCATGATTGCAAGCCTCCACATACCAAAGTGATTATAAATTGTTCTCAAACCCTTCCCTCCTTCAAATGAAGCGGCAAGACAGGATACAGCATCAACTGTAGTTTAAATTCCTTGTCTTGCCGCTTAGATTCATGTTGCTATTGGTCTTCGTTTATTACTGCAATATTTTCTGTGCGATAAATGCTAGATCACTAATGTCTACCTTACCGTCCTTGTTCACATCAGATTTCTTGAACTTGTTCCAATCCGGATCAGCTGATGTTTTTCCGTAAGCAGCCGCTGCAATGGACAAGTCACCGATAGAGAATTTACCATCTCCGTTAAGATCACCGATCTCTCCAGAAGGTTTAATGACAGATTCCAAGAATGTGTTCAGTGCAGTAGTCAGATCAAGGATCGACTGATCTACTTCGGATTGTTCAGCACCGGTATTATCAGCTATGCCTTGAGCTTTACGAATCACATCTTGAAGCACTGCCTTAGAACCAACTGGATATTGCCCTTCCTCGGTACCTTCTTCTGCCGCATCGAGTTTACTTTTCGCATTGGAAATAAGACTAATAAGAGCTTCTTTATTAACTGTTGAGCCTTTCTTGATCAGTACTTGATGTGAACCGCCAGACAGCTCTTTCTCTTCACCGAGACTATTTGCAATCTGCAATTTAGCAAGTGTAATCGTCGCAGCTCCTTCTTTCTCTGCTGCACTCGCACTAAATCGAAGTCTTAACATGTCTCCCTTAGCGTCGTTACCCTTCGGGTTCGCAAGAATGATACGAACTTGACCCAAAGTTGTTAATTCATTAACGATCATCGTATTCTCACCCGCTTTTTCGGCAGATATATACTCGAGCTGGGCTGGATCATACGTGAAAGTCAAATCCTGGGCGTATGCTTCCTGTGGTGTATTGCCGAGGCTGTAGACCAAGTCAAAGGTCTTACCAGCTGTAACTTCATCAGGGCCTGTAAGATGAGAATCCGATTCTGGTTCTGCTTCATCTTCTTTGATCAACTTGGCGTCCGCCCAGTCACCATGGTCCTCCTCGTTACCGTCACCGTTATCTAGGACAACAAGCTTTAATTCCTTGACCTTACTAACGTCTAAGCGAACTTCTTTGGCTGGTGTAGCCGCTCTCATTAATCCACTGTCATAGGCTTTTTTCCCGTCAAGAAACACCTGGAATACGATCGTGTTCTTACCAGCAGCCGTGCTGCCGATTTCTTGGTCAACCCCGACAATAGTTTCGAAGGCTGTGAAATGTTTTCCGCTCAGATCGTAAATGATTTCTGAGTTCGCATGCGTACCCATACCTTTTTCGTAAGTGTCGACTCCAGAGGATCCCATGAGGCGGATCGGCTGGCCTTCCACGCTCTTATCCTTCTGTACAGTCATCCATCCTGACGTTGCACTTTTCCAATCCATATCGCTGAGGTAGTAATCCACCACATTAAACTCAATTTCATAGGTTTCAGTAGTCTTTCCGTCGGCAGAGGTTGCAGTAACTACAGTTGTTCCGGTTAGATCTTTAGCCGGTTTGATACCAATCACAACGCTTTCACCTGCAGCATCAGCCGTAACTACAGGCACCTTCGTTGTGCCACGAAGCACATTGTAGGTATAACTGGTCTTCTCTGGATCAAATCCCGCTAAAGCTTTCCCGTCTATTTTAATCGCCCCAACAAGATGGACTGTGGAGACCCCCTTACTCAAGCTCATGAGATCGGTTGTGTTAGACGGAATAGGTCTAAGCGTATAGCTGTAGTTATAGGTCTTATTAGCTAGAAGCATATACGGAGCATGAGGTTTAGCTCCCCAGCTGTTGTCTCCTCCGAGTCCCATCTGCTTATAATTCAGTCGAAGTGTAATATCTTCTCGATATGGCACTTCATGTGGATGCTTTGGACCGTCAAGGTCCTCTGGTGTATGATGCAAAGCATTGGCTTCGATGGTAGGACTTCCAATGGCCATAAGTCCTGCTCCATCGTTATTGGTCAATGCAACCCAGCGTACATCCGTTTTATTACCTGTTTCTGAAGGCTCAATATAAGGAAAAAACTGATCTTTAACTTTACCGCTATATTGACCAACATCCGAACCTGAATTACGGTCCTGATAATTCTCTTGTGGACCGCGTCCGTACCATGTCATCTGCTCAAATTGTCCCGGAATCGTCATGAGATTACCGACTTCAGGAATTTCAGGCAGGCTTGCACCACCAGGCTTCAGTTCGCTGGCTACCTTGATATCTCCATTTCCAAAAATTGTATAAGAGGTCTTATACGTAGATACGGTTGATGTAGGGAGTGTTTCTTCAACATCGATTCGCACAGCCTTTTCTCCGATTTTGAATACCTCAACACGGGTGACAGATCTATTCTTTCCTGCATTTTTCCAGGTTGCCGTTCTGCCCGGATGGCCATTCCCTTTATCATTGTCGATAGGGGCTCTCCAAAAATTCGGCACAGGTCCATTATTAATCAGTTCAGTCCCGTCGTAGCGGAATGAATCAAGCGTGCCTGTTGTTTTATTAAATACAATCTCCATATCTTCCGCAGATACGCTTACACGTTCCGTAGTCTCATCCACTTTCAAATCTGACATTGTTGAAAGATCAAGTGCCGATGAATGGTCTGAATCCACTGGAAGTTTAAACTGCTGTTTAGCAATTTCATGCCCTTTTTTCGCCCAAAGTGTGTCCTTCTTCAATTTAAAGCTAATATTCATCCAGTACTCCACACCAAGCTTAGAGGAAGGCAGCTTATACGGAAGGGTCACCTGTTTCGAGGAAAGTCCCGGTACATTCAGGGATAACGCATCGATAACTCCCTGTTCAATCACCTGATTATCCGCTCTAACTTCCCAGGTTCCTTCGTACGCATTAAGATTTGTGAACAAGAACTCATTTTTAAGCTCGATCGTTCCAGCACTCAAATCAATGGCCTTTACCAAAATATCTTGATACACCTGCTTTACTTCCCATAGCTCAGGCTGAACAACCCGGTCAGCTGTAATCAGACCATTCGCCATGAAATTACCGTCATTAGGGGAATCTCCAAAGTCTCCCCCGTAGGCAAGATACTCCGTCGATTCAAGTGTCTCTGATTTAGCATCCTCCGGATTAAAATCCATCCAGAGAACCGTGCTGCTATCCGCAGTCCGTCCATTATTATTCAGCTCTTCAAGGGTTAGTCCCCTGTTGTAGATACGAACCTTGTCAAACATCATGTTAGAAGACCTGCCCATTTCCGTATCTTTACCAATTGCAAGCGGATAGGTGCTTGCTGCGATATTGCCTGTAAATGCCCTTGTAGCAACAATTTTTCCGTCTACAAAAAGCTTCAGATCTGTTCCGTTATACGTGCCAGCCACATGATGCCAATTGTTCAGCCAATTCGTGGGCAAATCCGCAGTAGCAGCTGTCCATACACCGTTTCGGTAAACAAAAAATTCGAGCTTGTTATTCCCGTTCATTTTTAATGCAAACTGTGTATCCCCTTTTGCCACAACCGGACTGTTCGCAATGTTGGCAAGCGGCTTCACCCATGCTTCCAACGTTAACGGCCCTGTAAGATTAAACTTGGAGTCATTAGGTAGTGTCACAGAAGGCGCAGCACTTTTGCCAGGTTTTAATACACCAACTACATCACTCTCATTAGAGGCGACCACGCCGGTATAATCCGCTTCGTAAGAATGAGTAGCATCAGTTAGATAGGTTCGCTCAGATGGTGTACTTACCCGAACCGCTTGATCTACCCAGTCCCAAATATATCCACCTTGCAAGTTCGGATATTTGCGTATAAGATCCCAGTATTCTTGCAGATTTCCAACGCTGTTCCCCATTGCGTGAGCATATTCACACAAAATGTATGGTCGTGGATCACTGCCTTTCGCATACGTCTCTACCGTCGTAACCGGAGAGTACATCTGGCTGACCATATCGGTAACTCTCGGATCGTTATAACCCTCATAATGAATGGGCCGAGTGGGATCCAGACTGCGAATGTATTCAGATTGTGCGATAAAGTTAGATCCCGAACCAGATTCATTACCAAGTGACCAGATCAGAACGGATGGATGATTCTTATCGCGCTCTACCAGACTCGCAGAACGATCCTTGACATTCTCTAACCATTCCGGTCTATTCGTCGGAACTGAATTCCAGACCCCATGTGTTTCAAGGTTCACTTCGTTTAAAATATAAATGCCATAACGGTTAGCAAGATCATACCAAAACGGATGGTTCGGGTAATGGGACGTCCGCACAGCATTCACATTGAACTGTTTCATTAATTCGATGTCTTTAATCATGAGATCCAGATCGAGCGTCCGCCCCGTGTCTGGACTTGTTTCATGACGATTCACACCTTTGAGCAAGATCGGCTTACCATTCAGCTTCATCTGCTGCTTACCGCTACCGCCTTCCTCAACCTCAATTTCAAACTCTCTAAACCCAACTTTTGTTCCAGCAGCTTCGATCACACGTCCACTTGAATCTTTTAGACTGAAGACAAGAGTATATAGATTCGGAGCTTCGGCGGACCATTTCAGCGGATTCTTCACTTGTTTCGATCCACTAACCTCCATCTCAGACTTTCCATTCAATTTGGCATCCATTGTGATTGGCTCTTGAAACACAGGTTGTTCGTTCGAATCGAATAGCATTGCTTCAACGGTATGACTACCCGGTACTGCATTAATTAAATTACGAACATCTACCTTTACATTCAGAGAAGCGTCTTTATACTGTGCATCCAAATCAGTCACTACCGTAAAATCTCTGATCTGAACGGATGGAGTGCTATACATGAACACATCCCGAATGATACCGCTAAGACGAAGGAAATCCTGATCTTCAAGCCAACTTCCGTCTGACCAACGATACACCTCAACCGACAGTTTATTCTCTCCTGCCTTCAAATAAGGGGTAATGTTAAAGTCCTTGGCTGTAAAGCTATCCTCGCTGTAACCGACCTTTTGGCCATTTACCCAGACATAAAATGCACTTTCCACTCCCTGAAAGGAGAGGAATACCTGTCTGTCGTCCCAATGATCAGGCACTTTAAATGTCAGCTGATATGAACCTACCGGGTTGTATTCCGTTGGAGCATATGGCGGTTGAACATTTGTGCTATTGCCATTGCCCCAGAAAGGATAGGTAACGTTCGTATAAATCGGAAAATCGTATCCCTGGAGCTGCCAATCCCCAGGAACTTTTATTTCCTCCCATGCGCTTGTGTCATAAGTTTCTTTGTAAAAATCTACCGGCCTGGAAGCTGGATTCTTCGCCATGTTAAATTTCCATTGTCCATTCAAGGATTGGTAATACGGCGAAGGGTTCTCCAGCATAGCCGATATCATATCCGCGCCTTTCAGTGCGGAGCCGGCGTCACCATATGGAATAAATGAAGCATGAGCGGATTCACGGTTGATCTGGAAGACATCCGGATTGTTATTCCATTCCGGATCATCTGCCGAGTCAGCCGCATTCGCTTGAAGTCCGGTAAAGCTCGTGGAAATCATGAATATGAATAATAAGCACAGCATAGCCCGCTTTAGCTTCATATGATTTTTCACCGTCCACTTCATTTAATAAGAGAGATAATACAACCTTTATTCAATAACAATGTCTTTAGCTATAAGCACCAGGTCCGTCAGATCGACCTTGCCGTCACTATTGATGTCTGCCCGTTTCGCCTTATCCCAATCTGGGTCGGCTGAAGTCTTACCGTAGTTAGCGGCGACAATAGCCAGATCGCCGATGCTGACTTTGCCATCACCATTCAAATCCTTAGAAAGCTCTGGCACTGTTGATGTGGTGAACTTCACCTGAACCGAGGAAGTGGCTGCGCTTATTTCCTGTCCTTCGCTATCCCCAAGCGTTGCACGCTTTACAGCAATCTGTCCGGTTTGGGGTTCTGTCAGATCCTTAGCTTTAAAGGTAATCTTTGCTACTTCAACATTCCCTTTAATCGCACTCCCTGAACCTTGACTAGCCAGAATCAGACGCACAATGCCTTCAGTATTCTTCGTCTCAAGGATACCCACGCCGTCCACCAACGCATTAGCGGATACATAATCCATTAGTGAAGCGTCGAATGCAATCGTGATATCTTGTGCATACACCGCCTCTGTAACATTGTGTAGGCCTAACGTTATATCGAAATTCTGACCATAAGGAACGGTTTGCAGAGCAGCTAAGCTTGTTGCTGCTTCATCTAAAACCTCCCTTACCACTGTAATCTTACTCACCGCTTTATATCCTCCGGATACGGTACTTGCAGTAATATCAGCAGTTCCTGCCTTTAACGCAGTTACGACTGCTTTCCCGCCTTGAACTTGAACAGTCGCAACAGCTTCATCGCTGCTGCTCCAAGTCACCTGTTTATTCGTTGCATTTCCCGGTTGAAGTGTCGCGCTTAACGTTTGTGTTTCTCCGGTCTTCATCGAAAGCTCAGCTTTATCCAGCTTGATACCGGTTACCGGAACTTCAGGAACGTTATTGCTGTACATAAAATTATCAAACACGGTAACTGATGGACCAAATACTCTAGCTCCCATTTTCCCTGCATCTGTTGGGATCTGCGCAATTGATGCCTCAAAATAGGTCGTTCCATTGACAATCAGCGTTACATGTTTCCCTTCAAACTTCACTTTTACGGTCGATGTCTTACCTTTTTTCAATTGTGCGTCCTGGGCATTGGTTAATAAACCATAGGAATCCTGAGCGTTCACCCAATACCAAGCCCCTTGATCAAAGCCTATAGAAGCCCAAGCGTCATTATTGAGATAGCGTAAAATAACACCCGTTCGGATAACATCACTCTGCGGTGTAATCTTAAACTCGAGCTCACCATCTCCAATGATCGGAGATTGCTGATCGATAAACAGATTATTTACACTATTCGAGGTGAACTTAACGGCATGCTCACCTGCTTGATCAGGTGCTTCCACAAGCTCCATACGTCCAACACCTTTACCGATGACATGCTCCCAACCTTCGAGCGAGTTATTCTCAAAGCTTGCTGAATATCTCACAGGCGCTGGAACTTCTACAGGATCATCTGGGTTAGGAGCGTAGACTTCAAATTCATACATGGAGTAACCGTAGGTTCCCGCTCGCTTCGTACCTAACATTCGAACATATCTCGCTTGTTCAGTTGGGAATTTGACAATCTCTACTCCGCCAACGCCTGCGTTAGTCGTATAAACGTCCCGCCAATTCTCCGCATTATCGGATACTTGAACTTTATAGCCTTTGGCATAAGCACTTTCCCACTTGAAAATAACCTTGCTAATGTCTGTACTTTGGCCTAAATCAATATAGATCCACTCGTTGTCGGTATATTTAGAGGACCAGCGTGAAGCACCCGTATCAACCTCATCCACTACAAGACTAGCCGGAAATTGAGGTACCTCGACGGAAGAAGCTACTGCTGTTTTGTGCGCAGCTAAATTGATGGTCCAAGCGGGTGATCCTGCTTCCTCCGCAATTTTTTTACCGGACAGCACCCGATTAAAAATCTTAAATTCATCCAATCGTCCAGTGAATGCTTTGGATGAGCTGCCGATTATAGCCGCAGGTAGCATGCTCGTTACAGCAACAGAACCTTTTAAATCCCCGTCGATATACAGGGAGGTTCCATTTAGATCTCCTCTGAAGGCAACATGAACCCACCGCCCAACAGGAATCGCTGCGTTAAAGCTGTAATCATAGCCCTCTCGGGTGAATCCGGCATTTGGTGTCCCTTTCTGCTTCAGCTTAAGTGCACCATATTCGGATTCCATCAGAATCTTCTCATCCGCTTCTTGTTGATCATCAAGCTTAACCCATGTGGAGACCGTCCAAGGGAAGCCCTTTATTGAGAGCGGTGTTTGAATATGATCTGTGGCCCCTGCAAACCGCACGCTTTTTCCTGTCTTTCCTTCAGCCACTCGAGTAACGCCATTTCCTAATGTAGCATCATAAGAATTTCCGGACTGATCAGGAACCGTCAGCGCGCCGTCTTCAAATGGATAATGAACAACAAGATCACCGACCGTATTCACTTCATGTAATAAATTCGTTCCAGGACCCTCACCTAGCTTCACTGACAACTGCTGGAACTCGGTGAATGTGCTGTCCGTGGACTGGCCTCTCCACATTTTTTCCGCAAGGACAGGCATCGCTTTCTTCACACGGTCGTGGACATCCGCCTCACTGACTTTCTTGCCCATCATATCGTTCCAAGTCCCGAACATCGCACCGAGCAGGTTCGGATCACCCTCCTGCAGCTTCGTGCTTCCACCAAAGTTCGTAGGGTCCCAGTTATTAAACAACCATTGTGAATCCAGATAATCATGGTAATATCCAGCTTTCGGTACAATGTAGAGCGTGGAATCAACCGTATTAATAATTTTGAATCCATCTCTCACCGATGCCACTGGATCTTGCCATCCGTTATTCCAGGCGTTTACAGCAATATCCTTATCAACAACCGTTGTACCTGGGAATGCACTCAAGCTGCCCCACATTCTTGATTTCTTCCCCTTACTCTTCATGTGTTCATTCATCGTGTTCAGAAACTCGCGATACTTCTCAAAAGTAGTCCGATCATTAGGTGCGAATTCATCGCCTCCAAAATGAACCGTTTCTGAATCAAACCATTCCCCATCTAAATATTCGTCCCACACATCCTTGATGAAATCGACCGTTTCCTGACGTGTAATATCCAGATGATCGACAGGCAAATTATCCTTAACCAGATCTGGTCTAACCTTTGTAAATGAAAGAGCATGACTGGGGGTATCAATTTCCGGTGTGATGTTAAGTCCCCGTATTTTGGCGATGTCCTGCAATTCACGCATATCCTGTTTCGTGTAGTAACCATCCTTTGCCGTTAATTCCGGGTATTTGGTACTTTCTAAACGAAAAGCCGTATATTTGTTCCAATGCTCCCGGCTGTTATCCTTAAAAATTTCGTTATCGTTCAAATGAAGCTGGAAATCATTCATTTTGTAATAGGACATAAATTTAGCGTAATCCTTCAGGAAGTCTAACGTGAAAAACTTGCGTCCTACATCAAGCATAAAACCGCGTTCTCCATACTTAGGAAAATCCTTCGCTACCCCTTTTACAATGCTGGTCTTCTCAGGATCTTGCTCCAAAATCTGTAGTGCCGTTCTTGTTCCATAGAACACACCGGTCTCGGTGTTTGCATGTATTTCCACATAATCTCCTACTTCAAAGTAGTAGCCCTCCTTGCCAATCGAATCATCAGCTGTCTTATCGAGCCTAAGCAGGAAGTCCCCTTTAGAAGCAGGCTTATTTTGAACAATTGGTAAATCGTATCCAGTTAATTCTTTAAGATCCTCTTGAAAGACCTCTGCGGTAGCTGGTAGTTCACATAAACATTCACTCGTGGGGATTACGATTCTGGAATTGTCAGTCATCTTGAAGGAACCACTACCGCCAGTCCACTCTTGTAAACTTGGTATCACTTTTGGTTTAGCGTTCTCAGCTTCAGCCGCTGCTGCAAATTGTAGTGGAATAGAGTAAAGCACTAGACAAAAAACTGTAAAGCCGTACAACCATTTTTTCATCTTCATCCTCCTACGAGTCAAATCATCCCTTTTGAAAAAAACCAGGTACATCATGTTTAGTTACTCACACATGTACCTGGCCTATGATCTTGATTACTCTACAATTTTGCGAGCTACAATAACCAAATCTTCCAATCCTACTTTGCCGTCACCGTCCATATCTGCTTTCTTCGCTTTCTCCCAATCAGGGCTTGCTGTAGTCTTGCCATACTGCGCTGCAACCATTGCCAGATCCCCGATCGTTATTTTACCGTCACCGTTGATGTCTCCTTGCGTTCCTTTCTTACCAATCTCGATATTTACGGAAGAGTTCGCTGCCGAAATTTCTTTACCCTGATCATCTGAAATAATTGCACTCTTAACAGCAATTGCCCCATTCACCGTTTGGCTAACTTCCTTCGCTTTAAAGATTAATTCGAGCACGTCTGCACTGTTACTAACTCCATGGGTCGCACCTTCACTTGCTACAATAAAGCGAAGTTTACCTGGCGTGCTGTTGATTGAATCAATAACGCTTACCCCACTAATTAACGAACGTGCCTCAACGAAATCCATAACATCCGCGGCATATTCTAGGGCGATGTCCTGCGCAAAAATCTTATCAGACAGATTCCGTAGTCCATATTGGACTTTGAACACTTCTCCTGGCTGAACTTGACTTGGCGCTGTCAAAGTGGAGGAAGATTTTAACTCGCCATCTGTTTCAGATACGATAACCCGGCTGGTTGCAGCGAAGCCCCCATCCATTGTTGTTGCCGTAATTACGGCTTCGCCTGCTTTCAATCCCCTAACAAGAGCATGATCGTCTTGCTGTTCAACGGTTGCTACAGCTTCATCACTGCTGCTCCAGAGCACTTTTTTATTCGAAGCATTCAGAGGCTTTATCGCAGCGTTCAATTCGCCCGTGCTGCCTACTTTAATCTCCAGCCGTTCTTTATCCATAACGACGCCTGTGACTTTTACTGCCTCTGCCTCATCCTCCGTCTTGAACACATTGAGTTCTGCAGCAGATGCGAAGGTACCCACGCCTTCTATAGCCTCAAGTCTCAAATGTGTTGCTTCTACAGCTGTAAAGCGATCAATTTTTGTGGTCTGATCGAGTGACCATGATCCTTCTGCCATTTTTGTGAAATTCGTTCCGTCAACACTCGTGTACAGGTTATAGCTTGTAATCGTTCCATTGGTTCCAGATACTCTAGGTGAATAATTGAATTGATTAATGTTATATTTGCCTCCGAGGTCCAAAGTAATGGATTCCGGTAAGTGTGCCGGGGTCCATTTCGTATGCCAGATTGTAGACATATCTCCATCGAGTGCAAGACTCGCTTCACCTCCAGGCTGGAAGCTACTCGCCGTTGCAGTCATTTGTGATTGTGGAATTTGCGTGTTAGGCATATACACATTAATCGTCAAGGTTGCACTTTTTTTACTTCCATCTTTTGCGGTAGCAGTAATGACCGCCGTACCGGCTTGAAGTGCAGTAACTTTTCCGGCCTGATCCACGGATACAATTTCCGGGTGGTCAGAAGTCCAGAGCAGTGTCCGGTCATGCGCATTTGCTGGTTTAACCAGAGCGCTAACGGAACTAGACTCTCCTTTGTTCAGATCCATCTTATTTGGCGTTAATGTAATAGTCGAAACAAGTACACCTTCCTCCGGAATGATCGCACCCTCATCATCGACGCGAATGTTATCGACCACCAGCGTACCGGTTAACTCCTTCTGACTATTCAGCTTGTTTTTGATAATAGCCAGATAGGCAT
Organism: Paenibacillus sp. VTT E-133291; assembly: GCF_002264395.1. GTDB lineage: Bacteria > Bacillota > Bacilli > Paenibacillales > Paenibacillaceae > Paenibacillus_AQ > Paenibacillus_AQ nitricinens. Next base: position 22,352 of record NZ_NFVA01000033.1, on the reverse strand, counting down.
CTTTCACCCCTTCGGTTGTAAAAGATAGATCCAGCGTGTCGCGTCCTTCTTTCAAATTCTCACTAACCAGATCACGAACTACCCCATTCTCCTTCACTCGAACAGCCACTGTGTACATATCCGTCTCATCTGAATTGTAGTCCATCGTCAGATGGTAGCGGTTATCCTCCTTCATTCGGAGCGTGTGAGGCAATGTACGTAGCCATTCACCTGTTGCATCTTCATTCGTTTTAAGCGACCAATTACCATCCAGAACATAAGTCATGATCTGATTGTCGCCTTTTTCAACTAAATGCGTACGAACCGGACCTATTTTAGAATAAACGAAGGGACCCCAGCCCTCATCAACGTTCTCGAAATCCTCGAACAATACAGAATTACCTGCGTCAGTTTTGGTTGGATTCTCCCATACTCTCACATCGTCAAAGGTTACAGTCGAACTTCCATCTTCTACATTTAAATAGAGATTGGCGGTCTCACTTACCGCATCAAAGGTAACCTTAATCCGCTGGAAATTCGTGCTCACATATTTATGCTGCTGGGCTAAAAAGCCATGCTCCGTGTTATCCAGTGTATTGACAACCTTGTCAGCCCCTTGCTTCACAGCGATTTCCACAGTGCGTTTTCCATCTACTTTCACCCATACTGATGCAGAATACGTCTTGCCCGGTGTAAGTCCGGTCATCTCCTGCTGAATTACTGCATCACCAGGACCCTTCACTTGAAGCTGGTCATCGGCGTTACTGTTCTTCACAAATTTAATGTGATCATCACTTGCAGCTGTGGAAGATTTCTTCCAGTTTCCGAATGTTTGGCTGTCAAAGCCCGGATCTTTAACCGAACTCCCTTCGCCCCATACCATTTCCGGCTCTTCAGCAGCTGTTGTCTTATACAGGGCATAACCAATCCCCGGCTGCGCTGTAAGTGTGACCTTACCTCCAGTTACTTCTACACTGCCAACATGCTCACGTCCCAAATCTGTCAGCTTATATAACTGTGCCGACGTTACGTTACTCCATGATTCTGGAAGACTCCAAGTCGTTTGGCCACCCGCTGGATTCCAGTGATAGATTTTATCCTCTGTCTCAGGACTCCATGGAATAAAGACCGTACTGTCACTAATGTTGCTGCTATCTGTCATGATAGCGATTTCAAGTCCATCCTTACTTAAATGAATCTTACCGTCCTGCTTACGTTCAACTACAACCTTCTCTGCAAAGTCAATGCGGTTATCGGTCATCTTGATAATCGGGAAATGCTGCATATATTTTGTTGGTAGATTGTGATTGAAGAATGCCGCACTTGTTGATTGGTAGCTGTAGAATGGAGCACTGTTTTGCCAGTAACCCACGCCTACCTGCTTATTCCCTTTCAGTAAAGGGGTTGTTAAGAAGCCATCCAGCGATTGATTCCGCAGGAAACGGGTAACTTTACTATCGTCACCTTGGTTCGGGTACCCCGGATCTGTTCCCCAGTGAACCCAAGAGGCCTGCTCAAACAGAGGTCCTGCAAATTCTGTTCCGAGCATCCAGCCGTTACCGTTGATATAATCTGCGAGTTTCTTCGCATTATAATCGGCACCGTCATATACATCCACATATACAAAGGAAAGGTTGTCGCCTGTGTCGCTTTTCAGCATATCCAGACGTCTTTTTAATTCACCGGATTCCACATCTTTGGTTTTGTTAACATAGAATGTTTGATCCAGCCAGCCCCAGCCTTTACTCAAAGGCTGATTCATATTTTCCATTTTGGTGCCGAAAGCATCCAGCGCGTATTCTGTTGCGTTAATGTGTACACCGCCGCGGATATTGTATTTCTTTCCTTCACTCAAAATATAATTAAAATCCTTCTCTCCACCCTGACGAATACCGATATGACCGCCGTAATCCGGGTGAGAGTCATCATGACCTTCCGCTTGATATCCTTTGAATAGAATCAGCTGTCCAAAGCCATCCGTGAGATTAGAGATCTTCTTCGCATTATCAAAAGCACGCAAGAACGGTGAAGTTGTAGTAGATCCGATATTCATGCTGATATAAGAGATATTGTCCCTTATCATTTCACTGCCGGTTGGAGCATCCGTATTCTGACGATATACAATGGCCCCATCTTGCCAGTCCACAACGTTGTCTCCATTCGCATCTGGTGTCAGTACAACTTTAGCCCAAGGCAGAGGTTCCGGATCGAGCACTGCAATTCCACGATAAACCCATGATCCTCCCGATATTGTTGCTTTTTTCGTATGGAGCGCCGTATCATCGCCTACCTTAACACGCACCTTATCATAGCCGTTTACTACATTCGTAATTACACTCGCAGCTAAGACGTCAGAGTTAACGAAGGCATAGGTACGGCTCCCACTAACGTCTGCTACTTGCGTCTTAATGTTGTTAAATTCGTCCTGTACAATGTTCCAGCCACCAGTTATGCGAACGGCCGTTTCCTGCGCTGTAGGCTGAGTTCCAATGACAGAAACAAGGTCATGATTCGGGAAGCCAATGGTCTTCACTTTTTCGGTACCATTCTCTTCGATGCTGGCCACTTTGAACTGAAGAATGTTATCCTGAACCTCCATTTCAACTTTGAGGTTCACTTTAATTTCTGGAATCTGAATTGTGTAGGCTGCAATCTCACCATGTGTGGCATCTGCTGCTTTTTTACTAAAATCAGAAGCGACAACGAAATAAGACTTCTCGTTGATTTTTATTTCATTAAATCCATTTAACTGTCCATACATTTCCGCGCCGCTGTCTAACCATGTGTATTGTTTAACCCGTGGGAATTCTTTATCGATTTCGACCTTCATCGTATCCGAGCTTAAAGTTTCTGTAATCGTAATCGGCCTTGGTACTGGATCCGTGGATACAATTGGAGTTACCTTCACATCGTCAATCCATAGGGTCTTGTTATTAAACCAGCTGCGAAGTCCAATCTTTCCTGCACTTGTCGATAAAGAGGGAAGACTCGTCGTAAGCACGTTGTTGCCATCGATTGATAAACTTATGCTATCCTTCTCATATCGCAATTTGAGGGTATACTGTTGGTCCGCAGCAAAAGTAAAACTAGGAGCCGTAATATTTCCATACGATTCCGTTCCTCCTTTCATTGCATCCCAGCCCCAAGTACCCGCATCATATTGGATAACATTGTAGTTATTGCTATCGACGAATCGGTAGACCAGTCCAAATCGAGTGGCAGGCTGGCTAAACTTTAACTTCACCTCATATTCAGCGTTAGCTACCTGAGGTGAATCTTGGTCTGCTATAATAACAACCCCTTGTGTCACCGCCTTAACAGCACCTTGATCCGCCGAAAAAGTAGTTGTCCCCTTAGCTGGAGTCCATCCGCTGATGTTGCCATCATTATAATCTCTGAAATACACATCCGATTCTTGAGCTGCAAATACGGCTGCCGATGGCAAGCCAATCTGTACCCCTAGCAACAACGTCAATAGTAAGCTAAACGCTTTGTAACGTTTTCTCATCTCTACGACCTCTTTTCACTTAAATATAAGTAGAATGAACATTTTAAATTCACATATTTCCTTTAATTGTATGTTTTTAACATCGAAAGGTCATAATGAGCCCTCCTTCCATAAGAAGGTGCGTCATTATATGTTTTTTTGTATTACTTGGAATTTAACAATCGCTTGATAACTGCGGCTGATTCCGCTCTTGTAGCAGATTCTTTTGGTGCAAATGTAGTCTGAGTCCTACCTTTCATTAATCCAGATTTCAAGGCAAACCCCACCGACGCTTTAGCCCACGGGCTTATTTTACTATCATCTTTAAATGTAGTAGTGGAATCTGAGACCATACTTTCGACCTTTACGCCGGAAGCATAAGCTTTCGCTCGCATCAGCATCGTTGTCATTTCTTCACGAGTAATGCTTTTTTCCGGAGCAAATTTCGTCTTGGACAAACCACTAATAATTCCGGCCGCATAAGCCTTCTTTACCGTATCTTCGTACCAAACCCCTGATTTCACATCCGTAAACGGATTACTTCCAGAACCTTCTGTAAGATCTAATGCTCTAGCTATTAGAGCTGCAAATTGTGCACGAGTGATGTTATTATTCGGAGCAAAGCTGTCGGCATCCATGCCTTCAACAATTCCTTTAGTGACCATTTCCATGATATCTTGCTTCGCCCAATGTGAGACGATGTCGCTGAAAATCTTGGTAAAGGTTGAGGATTGATTCGGGGTGAATTCCTGATCTTTCAAATTACGATCAAGAACTTTTAATGCGGTCCATTTTACTGCAGTTGTACCAGCCCTTTTAGCTTTAAAGGTAATCGTGGCAATGTCCAAATTACCCTTATCACCATTCACATTTCCAATTTTGGTATGGGCAATCGTAATTTCATTGTTTTTAACGATTGGAGATACAGAAAAGCCTTTGATCTTCGTTTCTGCTTTTACAATCTCAAGCACTTTCGGGTCAAAATTAAATTTAGCTTCATATGCGTATAAATCTTGAATATCTTTACCCTTTAATGTAACGGTGAACGTAGAATTAGCAGATTCAGTAGCTGATGTCTGCATCTCGAAGTCAGAGACTTTTTCAGCATGGACTGTACTTAACCACATGGAAGAACATAACGTACAGATTAGTGCGAACGTGAATCGTTTGCGTCTCATAAGAACATCCCTTCACCCGTGAATTTTAACTCCCCCCTATCATATGGATTTTGAAACCGGATACACATGATTTATTTTGTTCAAAAATGATTATTTTTGTTATTCTTTCTCTCTGCGATAAGCTAAGGGGCTAATTCCTGTGATTTTTTTAAAAATACGACTGAAATGTTCCGGATTCACGTATCCTACTTGCTCAGAAACCTCATATATTTTCATTCCGCTCTCCAGCGCCTTTTTAGCCTTTTCGATTCGCAGATTCGTCAGAAATTGAATGAAATTAACACCTATTTCTTTGGAGAATTGTTTGCTTAAATAGCTCTCGCTTACACCGACGATCTGACTAATATTTGACAAATGGACATCTTCGTTAAAGTTTTTCTCTAATAGCTCTTTCGTTTTAGCAACAACAGGGCTGAGAAAGCATTCCTTAGGTTGGTCTTTCGGATGCAGCTTTTGATGCAGATGTTCCAAGAACAGTCGGCACCAATGCACCGTAGTCTCCCAGGTTTCCTGCTTATAAATATGATCCGTGATGGGATATGGCAGCTTATCATGAAGCTTTTCCCAAGAAACGCCTTTTTGATAAATTAATGCGCTTGCCTCCCAAGTCATATCGACTACATCTGATTTAATAAGCTCAGGTGAACAAGGGTATCGCTGAATCAACAAGTTACAGCAGTGTTCATAGACCTCCTGCCATTTCATTAAATCCGGATCACTTAATGACTTCAGCATTTCGGTTCTAGCCAAATACCATACTTCTTTCCAGTCACTTTCCTTAATAGATGGACGCCTTTCAGCTTCCGGATAATATAATCGATTGTACCCTTGGTAGAAACTCAAGCCTGCTAATCGTTCCGCTTGGCGGAATAATCGGTTCCACTGGTGAAGACCATCTACAATGTCACTGATGCCCATAGACAGCTTCAAATTAATAAATTGCTTTAATCTCATGCTCACTTCTGACAAGATGATGTCTGTCAATCTACGAACGGCAATAATGCTGCATTGCTCTGGAAAAGAGAAGAACAATACGTAATGCCTGTCATCATATCTGCATACTTTGCAGATCCCTTCACTTCTACTCCGATTCGTTACTGTTCGTATCGTCTGCATGATCATACGGTGTGAATCTTCAAATTGAACGGTATCTGATAGCCTAAGAAGTGCAACCTCCAGATTTTTTTCCCCCATATGCTTTCGAACAAGCTCCAACGAAGACGTTATATCATCGTCTGTCACTTCTAAAGAATCCGATAGGCACAGTCGATGCAAAATAGAACAGATCGAGGCTTCTACGTCCTCTAAGTTTGATGCTGACTTTGAGGAGCTTTGCCGCCGCTTCAATTCATCCACAGTCTTAGTCAGTACCGGTGCAATATAAGTTTCATCTAACTTGGCTTTAACAATGTAATCAAAGGCACCGAGCACAAAGGAATCTCTTACAAAAGAATAATCTCCGTATGCGCTAAGCATGATGGTTAACGGTTGATTCGAAAAAGTAGTGTTATTCAGTGCTTCGAGTAGTTCTACTCCATTCATATTTGGCATTTGAATATCCGCCAGAACTAGATCCACATCCTGATGGATTTTCAGCATATTTAATGCCTCCTTACCATCTCCTGCTTCCCCTGCAATCTCAAAATCGGTCGAAGCAATGGATATATACTCCCGAAGAGCTAATCTAGCTAATGGTTCATCATCAACAATGAGAGCTTTGAATTTCATCATAAATCCCTCCATAATTGATCTATAGGATTACCTCAAAGCCTCAACCGCTATCTCCCAATCATCATTCAATTTTTCTTGAATATCGGACACCTCAGCACCTGAAAAAATTTCTTGTGCAGCCTTCTTCTCATCGAACTGTATAGCATTTTTTACTTTTTCAAATTTCTCATCGATTCCCAGGTACATAAACGGCTCAAAGGGGTGCTTTTCTTGAACATTGTTGAAGAACGGCAGGAATGATTCAATATTGATCACTGTCGATGAATTTTGCGAATAGTTAATATACACTTGGTAAACGTCTCGGCTAAATACCCATTCCAAAAATGCTTTAACCTCTTCCGTATTTTTGGAATTTTTATTGATCGCCATATATTGATCTGGCATAGTGATTGCCTGCAAACGTTCTGAAGCAGTCTCTCTCCAGGGTAAGGTGAACGCATCTAAATCTTTATCATCCTTCATTTTGGACAAATGATCTCTAAGGTACCACTGGCCGAGTGCAAGCATGGCCGCTTCATTATTTTGAAACAGCTGCGTTGCCTGATCCACACCAATGTTGAGTGCATCGGGCCCAGCTAGTTCATTCTCTGCTATTTTCTTGATCATCACTGCTGCTTTCTCAAAGGGAGAACCTTTTCCGAAAGGACGTTTCGTTTGTGCAATTGAGGATAAATAATTCTCATCCTTGGATAGTAGAGGCGGCCCGAACTCAGTGAAAGGATAAAACGTCCAATTCTCTTTCCCGCCAATCGCAATCGGAATATATTTACCATCCGCTTTGATCTTCATCATCACATCCATAAATTCATCCATCGTTTGCGGTATCTCTACGCCGACCTCTTGAAAGATACTTGGATGGTAATAGACATATTCAGAGAAGGATACAAGCGGCAAACCAAGAATGGAATGATCTATTCTAGCGGGATATTTATTGTTTTTTGCTGCGGCTAATCCATCCAGTGGAAGAAGTACTGCTTTGTAAGTGATTAGGTCATCTGGCTTCAGGTAAAAAATATCCGGCAAATCATTGGCTGCTAATCGAACCTTTAAATACTGACCGCTATTATCAGGAATCGTCTCTACTTCAACTGTTACATTAGGCTTAATTTTAGAGTAGTCTCTTACCTTTTCCGTCCAAAATTTGATATCTGTTTTCGCTTCCCACATGCCAAATTTTATTTTAATCGGTTGATCCAGATTCACCTTTTCCTGTTGTTGCTCTATTGCCCCTCCTTTGGAACTGAACTTACTTAAAGAGAAGAAGCCACCTACAAAAATAAGAGAAATGATCCCTATTAAGGACAAACGGAGTATTATTTTCACTTCTATTAATCACAGCCTTCGAAAAAAAGTTTATACCATCATACCTCCTCTGAGATTACACATGAATGATGTTTTCCCTCTGGACTATGATCTTTTATGCTCCTCCGCAGCGTTCTTCATCCTCCCTCCCCTAACAACTGATCCTGCATCTCTTCCTCCGGCGTGTCGATCAACGGTAGTCTTATCGATACTATCGTTCCCTGAGGTTTATTCTTCTCGTACTTTAAGCCGAAACGCCTCCCGTAATGTAGCTGAATTCGCTTATTAACGTTACTGTTTCCCATACCACTGAAAGAATGTTGATGGCGAATACCATCGCTATCATATTCCTGAGCATTCATATCCAACATACCTACCCCATTATCAGCTATGGTTATAAGAAGATCTTCCGCTTGTTTGCTCACTATGATTTCGATGATACCAGGATAGTCAACATTCTTTAGTCCATGAATAATACTATTTTCTAAAATAGGTTGTAGTAGCAATTTCAATATATAATAACCTGCTAAATCCTCATCGACTTCCCATCTCGTCTGAATCGGTCTACCAAAACGAATCTCCATGATATACAAATAATTCTTTAAATGATCTATTTCCTCATCAATCGTAGTCAGAATTCCACCTCGATTAAAAGAAGAAGCCAGCAGACGAGTTAGGGCATGTGTCATATTCCGTATGTTATCTGCTTTACTGATTAAAGCCATAAACTTGATTGAATTGAGCGTATTTATTAAAAAGTGTGGATTAATCTGCGACTGAAGTGCCGCAAACTCCGCCTTTCGCTTCTCCACCTCTTGCCTTTCATGATGATAGAGTAAATCCTGAATACGCTCCGTCATATGATTAAAAGAATGCCCAAGCTTAATTAGCTCCAGGCTGCCTGTTCTCATAAATTTAGCGTTTAAATCACCTTCAGTCACCAGATCCATTTGCCGGAGAAGCTCATTTAACGGCTTAGTAACATTAGATACAAAGTAAAATGAAACAAGAATAAACGCTAAGATGATCATCAATGCAAACACCCAGACGATATAATTCACACTAAGGTAATTGGCTGTTAGATCAGCATATGGAATAGACTGTACTAGCCACCATCCGGTCTGATCAATCTTGGCGTAGGTTATCAGATTTCTATCATCACCATGAACATCCACAACGTACCCTTTTTCCTCCGGCCCACGATTTTCAAACCAATGCATTTGGAATTCCCCCCCTCTAGAGGCAAGGGTATTGGATGAGATAATTTGACCTTCCTCTGTGACGATGAAAAGGCTGGATTCCGTATTATCACGTGACTGCAAAATATGATCAAAGGCACTACTCTCAAACGTAAAAAGAATCATTTCTAGCTGGGATAAAGGATTGATTACACTTGGAGATAGGGCAGCAACCATATTGTAAGGATTGTAGTTACCATATAAAATATTGGGCATCATCCCCAGAAAATGAACGCTATCGGGATTATTCAGCACCTGCCCATACCACGTTTTTTGGCGAAAATAAGAATCATCCAAATTCAAATTCTTTAAGTACGAATAGGATTTATGGTCTTTAAATAGGAAGTTCACCGACAGTACTCGTCCTGAGATAGATGCCGTGTACTTCTCTATTAAGACCTTTAGTTCATAGTAAGCCTGCTGTTTCTCGACTCCACGCTTACGATTAATTTCATAAAGTTTTGCCATCACATCCCTGTCCATACCGATGGAAGCAAATAGACCCGTCAACCTCCTTATTTCCTGACTAACGGAATAGGAGATCGCTTGAGCTGTTTGTAGAGATCGTGATGTATTTTGCTGAAGAATATCTCGCTTATAAATATTTAGAATAATGATGGAGAATAAGATGATCGGCAGAATGACTACAAGTATAAAAAAAAGCCTTAAAGTGCTAGACATCCGCCAATTTTTTCTCATAAGTTCACTCCCCTTAAAAAGATAACTTATAAACGCTCACTTCCACCTCACCATGAATATTGAAGAAACATATTCCCTTAAATTTGTTCTACTTCCTGCATGGTGACAAAAGTACTCAGAATATTACACATTCAAATTTACTTCACAAATAAATCCGAGTTTATTTTCATCTTTCGACATCGCTTACGAGCTGATTCAAAATGAAAAAGAGCCGACACTATTGTAGAAAGTTCTACTTTAGGATCAGCTCCTTTTGTCATTGAGTTATCTGATGTATTACTAATCGCGTATCATTCCATAATTTATTTTCCATTTCCTTATCTCCACCTGGATGTACGGGCACTATTGGATTGCCTGTTCCAACATTAAAATATCCCCCTGTGGTCTCCTGATATTTTGGATCGATCATTAAACGAGTAATGATATCAGCTCCCTTACGTGGATTCCCAATATGAAGAAATTTCAATACCCGTTCAAGTATAGGTGCAAACCATAACTCACGCCCCAAACCCGTTACATTAAAACCAGGATTTAATGCGTGAACAATAACTCCGGTTCCTTTGAATTGGCGAGCAAGTTCAGCGGTAAACATGATATTAAGCAGCTTAGTTTTTCCATATATCTCTGACGAACCTCTAGCCGAAAAATCAGATGTATTTATCAAATCCTCAGGAAGCTTAAGTTCTCCATGATTGCGTGAAGCTTCAGAAGCTACATTTATAATTCTTGCACTTCCCGCTGCCTTCAAAGAAAGCTGTAAAGTATGAGTCAATATCCATGGGGCAAAATAGTTCACGGCCATCATTTCTGATATTCCTTCAGAAGTGATCCGCTGTTCAAACGCATGAAGTCCTGCGTTATTTAATAACACGTCTATCTTCGGATATGCGTCAGATATTTCTTGCCCCAAACGACTGACATCCTTCATTAAGGATAAGTCCCCATAGAAAAAATTTATTTCGGCAGCAGGTACGCTCTCTTTAATCATTTTCTGAGTAGCTTCTGCGCGACTTTCACTCCTAGCAGTCAGAACAAGATGAGAACCACGCTTTGCCATTTCAATGGCAACGAGTTGTCCCAAACCACTTGTAGCTCCAGTAATTACAATAATCGGTTTTGTCGTCATCTTCATTCTCCTTTATATAGGACTAAAACAGCTGCAAGTTCATTTTGACAGGATGTTATCGAAAACATATAATTGATATATGTCAACTATATTCAAGTGATTGATATATGTCAACTAATTAAAAGTATAAAATTTTTGAATAATAATCTACGTTAGGTGGTTCAACCAATGAATGTCGAACGCAAAGATACGTTAAGAGGACAACTCGAGCTAAAGCTCGGCGAACAAATTAATGCGCTTATTAGTGCCTCACATGCACTGAATGTCAGAACTGCCGCCGCTTTCGATTCTTCTATACAACCTGCTGCTTTCCATATCGTCCGTTGGCTGTATTCCTATGGTCCGACTAGCGCCTCTGCTTTGGCGGAAGCAACAGCTATGGATCGTAGTTCGGTTAGTCGTCTTCTCAAACAGCTTGAGAATTTAGGGTATGTTAAAAGGGAAGACTCTCCACATGATCGTCGAGCTGTACTTCTTGCGCTCACAGAGCTTGGACGACAACAAACCTTTGCTGCGCTGCAGGATAAGGAGTTCGTATTTTACGAGCGTATTGCTCAATGGGATAACCAGCAGCTTGAGACCTTTACCGAAATGCTTAAGGAATTCAATGGATTTTAGCCATACTATGCATTGTGGAGTTAATTTTCATTTGCATAAAATAATTTAATTTGATAGTATAACTGACGAACGTTCGTTAATATCGAGGTGATTTTTTTTGAAAAGTAAAGAAATTAAAGACATTGCTTTGAAATGTTTCACAACTCATGGATATGAAGGGGCTTCTTTGTCTCAAATTGCTGAGCAAGTCGGGATGAAAAAACAATCTCTTTATGCCCATTTCAAAGGGAAGGATGATCTTTTCCTGCAAGTTTTACAAGATGCCAAAGAGACAGAAATCTCATCCAAACTACAATATTTGAGTAAGGTAGGGACTCAGAATCCTAAAACGGATTTATTAGGATATCTGCAATTGGTCATTGATATGTTTCAAAAGAATGAGCAGTTAAAGTTTTGGCTGCGTATCTCTTTTTTTCCACCGCCCCATCTTTCTACAGCGATTGATGAAGAAGTAATCGACACAGAGAAAAAGATTCAACCTGTACTTGAAAGTAAATTCCAAGCTTGGATCGATGCCAAAGTCATCATGGAAGATGCAGCCTCAATCCCAACGCTTGCCTTTTTAGGTGTAGTTGATTCGATCATGCTAGAGCTTGTGTATGGCAATAATGAGATCCGTTTAAATGAAAAACTAAATGCCTCATGGACCGTATTTTGGAGAGGTATTTCACAGCTGTGATTCTACAAAGAGAGGTATTTACTTCATGAAGAAACCATTGAAAGAACAAAAAACAGTCTTACTCATTTTGCTAAGTAATATATTCATTGTTTTTCTAGGTGTTGGACTGATTGTCCCTGTTATGCCATCCTTTATGAACATTATGCATTTGTCAGGTAAAACGATGGGGTATCTTGTAGCAGCATTTGCGTTCGCGCAATTACTCATGTCTCCTCTGGCTGGACGATGGATTGACACTTACGGCAGAAAAAAAATGATCGTAATCGGCTTAGTACTCTTCAGCGCGTCGGAATTAATCTTTGGTTTAGGCACACATGTATCCGTTCTTTATTTTGCCAGAATTCTTGGAGGGATTGCTGGTGCATTCATTATGCCTGCCGTCACTGCTTATGTTGCGGACATCACCTCAGTAGAGGAAAGACCTAAGGCAATGGGTTATGTTTCTGCCGCCATTAGTATTGGTTTTATTATTGGCCCAGGAATCGGAGGATTTATTACTGAACTAGGTATACGTGCTCCATTCTATTTTGCTGCTGGCTTCGCCTTAATCACTTGTATTTCGTCGATATTTATTCTGAAAGAGCCACTATCCAAAGAGCAGCTTTTGGAAATCAGTAAACTTAAAAAAGACACCAACTTTATCAGTGATCTGAAACGCTCGTTTCACCCAGTATATATTATTGCGTTTATTATTGTGTTTGTCCTCGCCTTTGGTTTATCGGCATATGAAACTGTGTTTAGCCTGTTTTCTGATCATAAATTTGGCTTCACTCCACGGGATATTGCAACCATCATTACAATAAGCTCAATCTTCGGGGTGGTTGTGCAGGTCTTTTTATTCGGTAAAATGGTAGATAAGCTCGGTGAAAAAAAACTCATTCAAATCTGCTTAATTGCTGGCGTAGCCTTAGCAGTAGCCTCCACCATGATCAATAACTATTTAACTGTTCTGCTAGTTACCTGCTTCATCTTTCTCGCTTTTGACCTACTCCGTCCAGCATTAACGACCTATTTATCAAAAACGGCTGAAAAAGAGCAAGGCTTTGTCGCTGGCATGAACTCAACCTATACTAGCCTTGGTAATATCATCGGACCTGCATTAGGCGGAGTATTATTTGATGTAAACATCAACTATCCGTATCTCTTTGCGGCTGTCATTATGTTTATTGGACTTCTAATCACAATGGTATGGAAAGAAAAACAAGCTACTAGTGGGTTGGTAAACTGAAAAAGAAACAGACCGTCTAAAGGATGGTCTGTTTCTTTTTTCTCAGTCGAAATCTTCAACCTAGAATGGATTGATCACATGGAAAAAGACGTTAGGCGATGCCATGCGGTAATAATAGCTGCACCAGCCTGCACCTTTGTCGGTGAAGCGGTTTGTCGTGCTATACAGCAATCGTTCCTGCTCCAGCTCCTCGATCCGCTCGAGCTTTCCGTCCGCATATTCTAACAGCCTCATGCTCGCTGTATCCAGCCGGCTTACGACGCCCCCGTAACGAATATCGAGCACCTCCCAGCCAAACGGCTTGAACATCGATAGCCATTGCTTCCGGTGTGCGGCGCGAAGCTTTAGTACTGACTGCGAGATTTCGGGCAAAACGTCCTCAGCAATCCGTCTAAGCAATGCCTTGTCGCCACTGTCATAAGCCCGCTTCAGCTCAAGCCCGATTTCACTCTTCTGCTTCAGCACCGCACATAGCTTTTGCGGCACCTCGAACAAGTAATCCAGCTCTGCCTCAGGCTTTCTGCGGCTTGCAATTTCACTTTCTGTCCATGCATAATGTGCCGTCATATCTAACCCATCAATCTGTTTGTCGAACAGCCCCAGCAGTACATCCTGATACAACAGAAACTTAGACGGATTGCTCTGCTTCTGATTATTTGGTGCAGCTCCTGGTGTCTCGTCCAAATACTTCAGCCCCATGTAAGCATCTGCCTCGATGCCGGTGCAGAACCGAACGCGCTCAGCCAGTACCTCGTCAGTCGGCGTGGACGAAGAATAGGCATGCTCCGCATAAAACTGCAAGCCGAGCAAAGCGATGTACGGATTGCTCTCCATTCCATCGTCACCCCACATCGTCGCATAAACTTCGCGAATGCCTTCCTTCTTGCATACCGTCAGCGCTGCATCGGTCGCCGGCAAGGATAGCCCGTAATTGACACCGAACGTATTGAATACCCACACCGCACCCGCAAAAATAAGATTATTGCCGAGCGGCCGGTGTTTGGCGATCAATGTTTCGTAGTCCCTCTCCTCGACGTGGTTATAGTCCCAGTAAACCATATCTATGTCCTTCGGAATGCGGCTCGACATGTCCTCTGATATTTGCGTCTCATGGCCGTAATAATCTTCACCGTTCGCCGAAGCCAGCTTCAGGAACATATCGCTCCACATCATCGCTTTCAGCCCTAAGCGTCGAGTTACTGCGAGCACCCGTTCCAGATGACCTGTCATAATATCAAAACGGCTCATATGTCCATTGCGATCCAAAAATTTACCCCGTCCAAGCTCTTCCGCTTCATCCATGCCGATGTGGATTTTCCGGCTGCGGAACGGTGCGCTAATGCTGACAATCATATTTTCGACCAGACGATCAGTCTTCTCCGCTCCAACTAGCAACGCGCCTTTTGTATCTTTATATTCCTTTACCGGCTCCCATTTCAGAAACTCCTCCAAATGAGCCAGTGTCTGAATGCTCGGGAACGCTTCAATGCCGAATTGATCGGCGTAATCGTCGATTTCCTTCAACTCCGCAGCAGAGTAGCGGCCGCGCATATAGCCGAAATAAGGCTCATCTTCTATCTCGTAAGTGTCTTCCAAATAGAGCATGACGCTATTCAAGCCCATCAGCGCCATTTTGCGCAGCATAAACTTGAAACTTTCAACGGTCAGCACTCCATTGCGCGACAAATCAAACATCGGACCAATCGCATCGAATTGTTGTTGCTCTATAATTTGAAACTTCTCTCCACCACTAAACTTCTGAATCAACAATCCCAAGCCGCGGAAAAATTGATGTTTAGCGCCGTAACGAATATATGCGCTTTTACCATCATAGCCAACTTCCAGTTTTCCTGAAGACGATTCTATCCACACGGGAATTCCGTCCTCCGACGATTCTGACTTAAGTTCGGCAAGCAGCAACTGAAGCCCTGATTGAAGCTCGCTCAATTCTCCCATAAAATGTAATTTCACTATCAATCCCTCCACATGAATGAAATATGTATAAAATTACACCAAAAACTCGATCAAGGGTGTTAACCTTTGACCGAGCCTGCTACCATACCTTTCATAATTTGCTCTTGAAAGATCAAAAAGATGACGATGGTTGGTATTGCAGCAATAAACATCGCTCCCATTGTTAAGCTGTAGTCCGTTCCGAATCCGTCGGAGAAGAGCGACAAGCTGAGGGGCAGCGTCTTCAGCGCTTGAGAATTAATAAAGACGAGCGCGAAGGAGAAGTCATTCCAAAACCTTAAAAATGCAAGAATTGTAATCGTAGCCACGATTGGCAGAGACAGCGGGAAAATGATGCGTCCGAAGATTCCCCACCAGCCATTGCCGTCGATCATCGCCGCTTCCTCTACTTCTCTTGGAATAGATACGATGTAGGCCATTCCGAGGAAGATTGCAATTGGTAATTCAAATGCCGTATAAGGCAGAATGAGTGACCAGTACGTATTCAGCATCCCGAGCTTGTTCATGAAAATAAACAATGGAACGAGTGTGCTATGAATTGGAATGAGCATGCCGAGCAAGAACAATCCTTTTACAGCTCCACTCCACTTGAATGGGAATCGGGCAAGCACATAAGCAGCAAGCATGCCGAGCACAATAGTTAGCAGTAGCGCTGACATAGTAACTACTGTGGAGTTGAGCAACGCCCGGCCCATATTTCCGAGATCCCATGCCCGGGTTATGTTGTCGAGCTGCCAATGCTGCGGCCAGGAATAAGGACGATTGAAAAATTCCTGATTCGACTTGAATGCGCTTATTCCTAACCAGTATAGCGGATACAATGTAATTATGGCATAAAATAACAGAATGATTTTCGCAATTCCGGAAATCGGCTTACGTAACAGCGAGCCTCTCATCTTCTCCGACCGAGCGTTTATCATTACTTGCATAGCGATTCACTCCTTCATCGGCCGGGCTGACATTAGCCGACCGCCCATTACCCGCGTCTCTTCGTGATGATGTGATTTAGGCCAATGAGCACGGCGCTAATCAGAATAATCATTGTGGATACCGCAGAGCCGTAGCCGTAACGGTATACCGTAAAGGTGTTATTGTACATATATGTGGCGAGCAATTCTGTAGATTGTGCAGGTCCGCCACGCGTCATGACGATAACATGGTCGAATGCCTTTAAGCTCCCAGATATGCACAGTACGATGGTTACAACAACCGTTCCCCAAATCATCGGGAGCGTTACGAAAAATAGCTTCCTCCAACCAATCGCCCCATCGATCTTCGAAGCATCATTAATTTCTGAAGAAATATTTTGGAGTGCAGCGATGAAAATGATAAGATATGGCCCGATATTTGCCCAGTTAATCGGAATCGATACGGCAAACATATTGATTTTAGGGTCGTCTAGCCAAGTTCGAGTCCAAGATTCCAGTCCCAGCGTCTCCAATAATTGATTCAGTAAACCAATTTGCGGGTGATAAATATAACCCCAGATAAGACCGACGACGACTGTAGACAGCACCATCGGGAGAAATACGGCGGAGCGCATCAAGCGATTGAACATCGTGTTCTTAAGCAGGAGCAATGACAGCAGCAATGCGACCGATACTTGACCTATTACTGCCGAGACAACAAGGATCAGATTGTTTTTCAGCGCTCTCCAGAATACAGGGTCCTCTAATATCATTCGATAATTATCCAACCCGATAAGCTTGGCAGCACCGAGTCCCTTCCACTCAAAGAACCCGTAGTACGCTGACCAAAAAATCGGGACGATCGCAAAGATGATAAAAATGAGTAGTGCAGGAAGCAGCGCCATGATGACGAAGCTTCTGCTGCGCAATGATGCAGGCATGGCGGCAGCCTCCTTTACTTGCTTTTGTCTGATTACTTTTTAGTCGAACGCGCTTGCGCATCCTGCAGTTTTTTAGCAACATCCTCCGGCTTACCACCCATCATAAGCTCTTGAAGACCGTTGTTAATCACCTCGCCTGCTTCAGCAGATAAATAGGCGTCATATACCGGTGTAATTTCAGAATTCACAGCCAATTCGTAAGCTTTGAAGTAAAGCGGGCTTACTTTCGACTTATCCAGTTCTACTTTGTACATAACCATCGAGTTGCTTTCTGCAATCGCCTTTTGGCCGTCCGGTCCGCTTACTGCGTAGATCAGATCAAGTGCTGCCTGCTTTTGTGCACCTTTTGTATTTTTGTTAAGCGCGAAGCCAGCGCCAGCGCCGCCCGAAAGTGTATTCGCTTTGCCTGCTCCACCTTCGATGCCAGGCATAGTTGTGACTTCGATAGGTGCTAATTGCTCAGGTGTTGAGGATGCTGCAAGATTCGTAAGTGACCATGCACCGTTAATCATCATGGCTGCCTTGCCTTGAATGAAGTATTGCTCTGCCTGTGTGTTGTCGATGCTGTTTGCGCCATCTTGAAACGCTTTATTGTCAACGAGCTCTTTGTACTTACCCAATGCATCAATGAACACAGAATCTGTAAAAGACGCTCCATCTTGAGCTGCAGCTTTCAAAAACCATTCCGTGCCTGTCACGCGGTCAGCCAACGAACCGATAATCGTCGATTGTGCAACCCATGGCGCTTTATTGCCGAGGGCAATCGGCGTAATGCCGTTGTCGTTGAACGTTTTGATCGCAGTCATCATCTCTTCCCAAGTCGTCGGCACTTTTACACTATGCTTCTCGAAAAGATCTTTATTGTAATACATGAACGAAGTTGCTGACATCCCGAGCGGTGCTGTGAAAATTTGTCCTTTTTCAAACGCATAGCGGTCGAATGCCCCTGCCAAGAAATTGTTCTTCCATTCTGGGTATTTATCCATCAACTCTGTAATCGGTTGAAGCTTCCCGGCATCATAGAACTCTTGGGATTGGCTGCCCGCATAGACGAAAAATACGTCTGGCATTTCATTTGCTGCAGCCACTGTGCTTAGGCGTTGACGATAACCGTCAACCGGGATCGCTTGCGCGTCTACCTCAACATCTGGATGTTCCGCTTTATACTTGTCGATCAGGTCTCTAACCGCTTTGGCACGAAGGTCATCACCCGCGAAGTTATGCCATATTGAAATTTTCGTCTTTTCTTCAGAGCCTTTGTTGCCTTCATTGCCCTGCTCCGTTTTTCCGCCATTGTTGCAAGCGGTTGCCAAAAGGGCAATCATCAAGATAATTGTCGTTACAAACGCAAATCTCTTCTTCATTCGAATATTCCCCCTTTAGTGATAACCCTAGTATAGATAAGACAGACGATAAGTCGTAGGGGGGATAATTAAGCGCTTACGGGGGATATTTTCACCTTCGGCCATTCATCTTGATCGATATTGCGAAGGTGTTTCACCACTGTACCGCTTAAAAAGCTGGTTAAAATGCTTCATATCCTCGTAACCTACCCGCCTAGCGATCTCGCTTACCTTCGCCGGCGTTTCCTTCAACAAACGGCTAGCCCATTCCATTCTCGCTTCCGTTACATACTCAATATAGTTTTTACCTGTTTCCTGTTTAAACAGCTTGCTAAAATAGTTTGGATTCATATGTACGCTTGCCGCTACCTGTGCCAAAGACAAGCTGTCAGCAAGATGCTCGCGTATATAAGCCACAGTTCGGTTTATGGCTTCATTTCTGCTCCCATTTAATCGTTCATACTGCGCATGGATTGCAAGCAGCATCTGCTGCAGTATTTCTTCTGGATTCGTTGAAAGCAGCTTCATATCCAGCTGTTCAAGCTGCGGAAGCTTCGGCATCGATTGACCCACGGATGCCGCTGCACGCTCTAACCAGCGGTATCCCCCAACGATCAACGAATGCAAATACGCTTGAACCGAACTAGGCGTCGCTTCCGTATCCTGCCTAATGCCCGCCAGTTCACCTTTAATCCACTGCTGGACGACTTCTCGGCTTCCGCTTCTCAGAACGGCGGTTAACTTACTCTCCACTTCTTCCGTACAAACGGTCCGCATTCCTTTCCGGTCTTTAATATCCTCATAAACCAGCAGCCTTGCTTCCTCTGCTAACCATCGGAAAGAGGTGGTATGTTCGGCGGTACGAAGGGACTCCCTCAATTCTGCCACATTGCTGGCCCATACACCGCATGCTGCAAAAAAAGGCTGGCGATAAACGCGCTCCGCCCGCTCCATCGACGCCTTAACCAATCGCTTCGCGCCCGGCTGCCCCCTGCGGAAAATAAGCAGCCATCCATATTCCCAATCCAGAATGACACAGCCAAGTGAATCCCTAATCATCGCAGCCGCCTCATTCATTTCACTTTCCGTCTCCTCCTTCATGGTCAGTGGAGACGCTGATGTCACTAGCCATAGCTCTAGCTTCTCCATATCCGATCCGAGCCTCAGCTCAGGATAATAGATCAACAGTTCCTCACTTTCACGCTCCGTCAGGAGATTGTCCCCGCGAAGAAACCGATCTAGCTGCTTCCAACGGAATGCCGTTTGATGGATGGCGCCTTGATGATCAGCCTCCCTTCTGCTGACGATACGCTGCTTCACGCGCATAACCGCAGTCATGATATCGCCAGGACGGCTATTTTTAAGCAAATAATCACTTATGCCTTCCCGCATCGCTTGCTGTGCATATGCGAAATCATCGAATCCAGACAATATAACAATTTCAATGTAAGGAAAATTCCGCTTAACCTCACGAGATAATTCCAATCCCGTCATTCCCGTCATCCGAATATCGGTTAGAATGATGTCAGGACACTCAACCGGAATGCGCATCAAAGCTTCCTCTGCGGAAGCAGCCGGCACAAGCAGCTCAATGCCATTCTCTTCCCATTTAATAACCGTGCTAATGCCGGTCCTAATAATGACTTCGTCATCTACAATTAAAAGCTTCATATGCAGACTCTCCTTCTTCCCCACAAAGGTTGCAATCTATTTGATTTCTGATTGGAGCGGAATAATCGTAAAGCTAACTTTAGTGCCGCTACCTTCTGCACTTTCAATCCGCAAGCCAGCTTCGTGCCCATAATGAAGCTGTAGCCGATTATGCACATTACGCAATCCGTAGCTGCTGCCTGCCGAGTCATTATTCTTCAGCGGATCAATGCCCAAATTTGCGCTTATCTTCTCCCTTAGCAGCTCCACTCTTTCCTTACTCATGCCGACACCATCATCCTGAACAATAAATGTTATACGCTCTCCCGCAGACAACGCTTTAACAATAATGCTTCCTTTACCCTCTCTTTTCAAAATGCCATGAAGCATCGCATTTTCAATTAGCGGCTGGAGCAGCAGCTTCAGCATTCTCAGATCCAGCAGCTCCGCCGGAATATCCGCCTCGTAATCGAATTTATCTGGATATCGAATGGACTGAATCTTCACATAATGATCTACATGCAGAATTTCTTGGCTGATTGCACAATATTCCTGTCCCTTATTTAAACTGAACCGAAGAAAATCACTCAATGAGCCAACCATATCCGCGATTCTTTCTTCTCCCTTCATTAGCGCCATCCAGTGGACTGACGACAACGTATTATATAGAAAATGCGGATTGATCTGCGCTTGAAGCGCCGACATATCTGCTTCCTTCTTCAACGCTTCGCTCAGCTTCACCTCATCGGTTAAATTAATAATTCGCGAGCTCATCCGATTATAGCTAATAATCAGTTGTCCAACCTCATCGATTGATGTGACGGGCAGTGTCGGCAGCGGCTCGTCCGGGCTGGAATTCCTAAGAAACTTCGTTAATGCAGACAATGGTTTCGTTACCTTTTGAATAAGTACAAGTACGAACGCGATGACAAAGAGCATCGAAATGCTGACTGCAATTGCAGTTAACGTTAAAAAATACTGGTTCTGCGCTCTGTAAGCTTTTGCCGGAATGATCCCTACGAGCCTCCAGTTAACATTCGGCATCTGATAGTACAGTACTGTACTCCGTTCCTCCGCTTCCCGGTAATCGAACGAACCCGTTTTCCCCTTGAAATCAACTATTCCGGGGAAATACTCGTTTAAGTTCTTGTTAGTCGAATATCCTTCCGGCCCAGCCAATATCTGATTTTGTCCGTCCAACAGCAGGGCGACGCCTTCCCCCTCTAGTCCAGCTTGCTTTAAATGGTTAGAGATAACCGATTGCGTCAAGCTAATTTTAAGCATGCCGATACTGTAATATTTGGATGTGCTGCGAATCGGCCGCGACATCGTAATGACATCCTCCTTACCGTCCGACGTAACGAAATGATGCACCGGAGACCACCACTTGGGATATTCCTCATAGTAACCGGGATATTCGCTCTGAATATCGGCCCATTCTGATTCGAGCACGGATCTGAAGGAAACCGACGGCTTATTATCTTTATTCGATTCGATCATGACATTGGCGATATATGGTTTGGAAATCGATAATGTTGTAAGTAAATTAACGATGGAGGTTTGCTTTAACAAATCATATTCCGGTGTTTTCAAATAGCTTTGGACATCCGGGTGGCCGATGAGGAATAGTGATAGATTCTCAACATCGCTCACCATATTTTCCAAATAGGCCCCAATTTGCCTAAGCGTGTTCATGCCTGAACTTTTCGCTTTCTCCTCCGTTAAGCTTTCAGCGATATAATAGGAGAACAGTCCCAGAGACAACACCGGTACCAATACCGAAATAATAATCAACAAGCTCAGCTTCTGCTTTAACGATTTACCCAACCAGTTTTCCATCGTATCCTCCGTTCAGATTGCCTTTATGCTCTGTAGCTAAATTGTAGCTTTCATGACTTCTCAGAAAATATGTTTGCGCTTTCATAATAACCTAAGTCGCTCGTCCCGACTAGAGTTTATTGTTGACTTGATGAAGCATTACCTGGTCTTGAGGTCGTCGATGTACCGGGAGAGAGCACTGGATCTTACTTCAGCGCAAAAAAAATAGACCTCCCTTGTCCAATGAATACGGTCTATTTCCTGACTGATCATGCGAAAGCCGCTTCCCATAAAAGCGGCTTTTGCACCGAGAGCTATGTTTCCGCACGGCTCTCCTTGCAATGAACGTTTTTTCTACCCAAAGTATAAAAAGCCACTCCGTCCCTAAACAACAAAAAAAACGGCATTTCTGCCGTTTTCTTTAGGATGGACTCTCAGGGGCTCGAACCCTGG
>NZ_NFVA01000215.1 GCF_002264395.1 Paenibacillus sp. VTT E-133291 | reverse complement strand
GGAGGCGTTAGGTTATTAGGAATACCTACCGTGACAGACCGAATGATTCAACAAGCAATCGCTCAGGTACTAACCCCATTATTTGATCCAGAGTTTTCTGACCACAGTTATGGATTTCGTCCGGGAAGGCGAGGACATGAGGCGGTAAGGAAAGCTAGAGAATTCATGAAAGAAGGCTATCGATACGTCGTTGATCTGGACTTGGAGAAATTCTTTGATCGCGTCAACCATGACCGACTGATGATGAAGATTTCGGCTAAAGTGAAGGACAAGAAAGTTCTCCTGCTGATTCGAAAATATCTTCAGTCAGGAGTGATGGAGAACGGGTTAGTAAAACCGACAACAGAAGGGACACCGCAAGGTGGTCCACTCAGTCCGTTATTATCTAACATCGTCTTGGACGAGCTCGACAAGGAACTTGAGAAACGTGGACACCGCTTCGTTCGTTATGCGGATGATTGCAATATTTACGTGAAAACGCCAAGAGCAGGAGAGCGAGTGAAGGCATCCATCAATGTATTCATTGAGACAAGACTAAAACTAAAGGTGAAGCAAGCGAAGAGTGCGGTGGACCGCCCATGGAGACGAAAATTTCTTGGGTTTAGCTTTAGTCACGATAAAGAGCCCAAGGTGAGGATAGCGAAGCAGTCCTTGCAGAGAGCGAAAACTCGAATTCGGGAGATCACGTCCCGGAAGAAAGCGATGCGAATGGAAGAGAGAATCCAGGAGATCAATCGATACTTGATGGGATGGCAGGGATATTTCTGTCTGGCGGATACGCCAAGTGTCTTAAAAGCGATGGATATGTGGATTCGAAGGAGATTGCGAATGTGTCTCTGGAAGCAATGGAAGAACCCGAGAACCAAAGTCAAAAGGCTTATATCTTTAGGCGTGCCTAAGGACATAGCATATGAGTGGGGAAATACTCGGAAAGGGTACTGGCGAATTGCAGGGAGTCCAATTCTGCAACGTGCATTGAATAACCAATATTGGGAATCCAATGGATTAAAGAGTGTATTGGACAGATACAACTCCTTACGGAATATTTCATGAACCGCCGTATACCGAACGGTACGTACGGTGGTGTGAGAGGCCGGGGGCTAGCCGCCCCCTCATACTCGATTGTTTAGGAAATTATACAATACAAAAAA
>NZ_NFVA01000219.1 GCF_002264395.1 Paenibacillus sp. VTT E-133291 | reverse complement strand
GCTCACTGAATCGGTGCTAGCGTTTAAGACCGCGATGTCTACCGGACTCGATCTCGGAGAGTCTACGAGGCTTATTAACTCACTTGCGGATTCAGCCGCGTATAACCGCCAATCTTTCTACACGATGGGCGGCGCTATCCAAGCGTCACTCGACGGTATTAAGAACGGTAACTCTGTACTGTCCGATGCTGTCGGCGTAACGAAGAATCTATCCGTTATGCAAGCGGAATACGCGGCATCTATCGGAACAACGGCGGGCAGATTAACGGACGCTGAAAAGATTCAAGCGGCGTACTACGGATTTATGCGTGAGGGTGCAATATTTACGGGCAACGCGGACGAAGCAATGCAAGGGTTCACTGGTACGCAGAACCGTTTCGCTCAGGCTACGAATGAAGCACGCGTCGCACTCGGCGAGTCGTTTACTCCCGTTGTGCAAAAAACGCTTGAATCGCTGACTCCGACGATAATTGCGCTAGCTGATTTTGTAACGGAGAACAAAGCACTCGTAGCCGGACTTGCAACGGGAACAGCCGGAATGCTTGCGTTTGTTACCGTACTCGCTACCGTTCCTCCGGCATTGGCGCTTATCAAGGCGGGCATAGTTGCGTTAGGAGCTTCCGCAGGTCCAATTGGACTCGCGATCGTTGCAATCGGAGCATTGGCGGGCGGAATCGGTGCATTAGTTGCGAAAAAGGGAGAAGACGCAAGAGCTACGCAAGAAATGATGAAGGCGCAGAAGGAACTTAATACGCTACTTGATAAAGCGCCGGTTGACCAAACAGCCGCGGATATTGAAACGCTCACATCCAAAACGAAGGAACTTACGGAAGCCCTTAACGAACGCGCATCGATGGAGAAGCGGCTTAACGAAATACAAGCGGCGGGCGAAAAAGGTTTAGGAAATCCCGCGATGATGTCGGAAGCG
>NZ_NFVA01000125.1 GCF_002264395.1 Paenibacillus sp. VTT E-133291 | reverse complement strand
CTGATAATACCGGGAAACATAAGTTCCATTGCCCAGTGTATAAAAATAATACACTCCATCCGGAGTCTTAATTTCAATCTGACCAGGTAGAAGGTCTCCGACCTCGTCCGTATGTGCTTGACGGAAGCTGTAGCATTTGGAGCCGTCCCAGAACCCGTCATTCTCCTCCTCTTCCAAATATAATTTCTGAACTACAGCGTGTTGCAGAATGTCTTGCACATACTGGACCTCAATGTTTCGTAAATATAGCTCAGCCATATTAATACAGGTCAACAGGTCCAACGGCTTCGAATACAGCCTATGTTGCTGCAGGAACATCTAGTTTCGTTAAAATTCCGGGGTATTCCTTGGTTGTAGCCACGTGCGAAAAAGCCGGTTCATCACCGGACACTTTTCGCACCTTCGCTGGCTTGCCTAAATTAACACGTCGAAATGGCCCTCCGAGTTCACCGTCGCTGTCCGGGGATCGGTCAGACCGATGCCCTTGAGGCCTCCCTTCCACTCATTCCGCCAGAGGGGGAGGTGATCTTGAAGCGGAGAAGCCGGTACAAAATTTACGGAGGTGCTACTCCCGCTTTTCTGTACGAGTTGGGACTCCAGCAGCCGGATTTGCCGCTGAAGCTGCTCCCGGCGATAGGGAGTCTGCATCTCACTTCCTTGTACTGCATTCACTTTATCCAGTTCCATCATCAGCCGGTTCCGCTGTTTCTCCAGGGAACTGACATCACTCTGTGTACCGCCGTAGGCCGCAATGGCCTGTAACGGACTGATGCCTGCTACTGTCAGTGCCGCCATGATTTTCCCCTCCGTTTCCTTGGATCCCATTCCAAATTCAGCCAATTTCGAAGATCTAATCATCTTTATTACCCACCAGGCCTCATCATGACAACATCACAGCCTCAATTGGAAAATAATCGTCGTATAGTCACAGTCGGCCATTGGTTTCGACCCTACCAAAGACCCACCGAAGGCTGGCTAAAGTCCCTACACAGCTCCCTTACTCGTCCTTCAACCGCCGTTGATACAAAATGACAGATACTACTGTTAATACAACCGTCCATGCCAAAGTAATAAGCAGGGGTTTTAATAAATCTCCCGTCGTATAGCCTGTATTGCTTATCCCTAGCAAATGCACAAGCTGACTGCTTGGCATGTAATCCAGCACTTTGAGGATCGGATAATCATTCTCTAGAAATGCCCCCCATGGTGCCCCAGTGAATATGAACGCTACAGGAAGTATGGATAAAGAAGCATCAAGCAGCGTCTTGGAGAATAAACCACATATCGTCCCGGCTGCTGTATATAGAATAATCGAAAGAAAGATTGTTGCCACAAATGCCCATATGCTGGCTGGCTTATAGCCAAATATAAACGTAGCTATAGCCAGAACAACTACAGACATAACAAAGACTAAAGAGCTTTTACCAATTAGAACATCAAGGGTCGTGGCCGGAGTCATCATTAATGACCGTAAGGTGTTACGCTCCTTTTCTTCCGCAATCAAGCAGGCTTGTGCGAAACATGTTAGTAATACAAACGAGGTATTATAAAGGAAACCGCTGGCTCCAGGCAAAGACGCGCCTGCGCTTCGAAAAAGAACGGCAAACATAATAGGCAAAATTAACATAATGGAGATCCCATAATTGCGTGAAAACTCTTTGTAATCCTTCACAAAAATCGCCTGGGCACGTTTTAATGAGATACTCATAATAGCTCACTTCCTGTCATTTTAATAAAAATATCACCCAGACTTGGCTCTTTCGTTTCTAACCGGTCAATTAGCCCTCGTCTCATCCAATCCGTTATTTGATCAGCCGTTCCCTCATCGATCGGGAGCTCGTAAGTTTCCCCATTGATTAAGTCAACAGAAATTATGTTTTCTCGATGCTGTCGTTTAAGCTCCTTCGGTGAGCCGATCGTTTGGATTTGCCCTTGATACAGAATCGCTACGCGGTTGCACATCAATTCTGCTTCAGCCATATCATGCGTAGTCAGAAAAATCGTTGTCCCCTTCTTATTTAAGTAGCGTAAGCCTTTATAAATATGCGCTGAGTTTACCGGGTCTAAAGCCGAAGTAGGTTCATCTAAGAATAATAATTCTGGCTCATGGATTATTGCGCAGGCCAGCAGAACGCGCTGTCTCATCCCTTTCGATAGGAGTTTAACCTTCTTTTTGCGCTCTCCGCTTAAGTTCACAAACTGCAGCACCTTATCGACCGCAGATCTGGAAAGATCATACAACTGACAATACAGCTCTAGATTTTCCTCAATGGATAATCTCTCATAAAGACCACTATTATCCGTCAGAATTCCAAAGCGCATCTTCTGTGCAGACTGCTGCATCCTCTCCGCTGGCTGGTTAAATATATTTGCCTGTCCACTTGTCGGATTTAATTGCGCCGTTAAAATTTTAATTAAGGTCGTTTTTCCTGAACCACTCGGACCGAGGAAACCAAAAATCTCCCCTTTCGGAATGGAAAATGACACATCTGCTAACGCATCCTTATTTCCAAATCTCTTTCGAATATGTTCTACCTGGATAACATTCACAAATACCACTTCCTTAGCATTGATGACCTAAATATATAGAGATTACATACTTGCAGCCATCAAAACCCGCCGAAATGTAGCTATTACCGCTTGAATGGTACCCTTTAAATGTTAAGAAGTGCTTTTAGCTCCTGTAATTTTGAACGAGATAACGGCACCACGGCATCTTTACCTGTATTCAAACGCAAGCTGTAACTATTCTTCGTCCATGTAATAATCTCTCTAACTTTTTGCAGATTAACGATGTAGGATCGATGACACCTGAAAAAACCGAAATTTAACAATCTCCGCTCCAGCTCGGTTAGAGTCAAAGCACAGTCGTAATTTTCCCCACCCACATGAACAAGGATCGATCCCTCTATACTTTCTATAAAATCAATTTCAGGCGGATTAAATAAAATCACTTTGTCATTTCTTTTGGTAGATATCTTCTGCAAGGTTATATTGGCTTCATCTTGTTTCTGTACTTCCTGCTTATCCTCTTCTGAGTCCCGAATATCCAATGGATGACATTCAAGTTCGTTCAATCGATAAATGGCGTCACACGAAATAATGGCATCCTCTAAATTCGAAGTTAAAATTAAAATCTCCTTTTCTTTCGAAAGGTCATCTAGTATCCGTTTAAATTGACGACGATCTTGCTCCTCTAAGTAAAAATAGGGTTCCTCCAGTACAAGTGTAGGCTGATGCGCAAAAAAGACACGCAGCAATGTCACATACGTCCTTTTCGAAGAGCTTAGGTCCTTGATCCTTACCTTCCGTTCTTCTTTTAAAGCAAAATAATCTAGTAACAGAGCGACACGCTCATTCCTCTCCGTTACTTTGATTAGAAAATGAATCAGCTCTTCCACCGTTAAATGCATATACTCGTTTTGCCCAGCTTGAAATAAATAATAGTGGGAATGATTCAATAATTGATTCATTAATAGCTGCTTTCGCTTCAAATCTGTTATAATGCCAATCGATTGGTTCTCTGTCATGTTTAATTCGATCTTCGGTAGAAGTAATTCCCCATCAAAATATATTGGTTGAAATTGCATGCCGTCCCCCTGGTCAGAGCTACTATAGGATATTTATAACAATTATAATGTTCGGATACTTTTTTGTCAGTTTCTACTGAAAATACTTACTGTTAACAACACAAGTATAAAGAACGACGGAAAAAAACACTTCTCAATGAGAAGTGTCAGAAATCATATTTAGATCATCTGCCAATGATGATGCATGTCAATTCTTTTATTGCCGGAGCATGTTCTCATCTAGCCTTATTAAGTTCTTTTACTTCTATTATCTTTTTACTAAACTGATACTTTACAGTAACATTTTCAATAATCTCAGTATTCTTGTAGGCAAGAGAACCCTCGAATTCTAGAGTATCATTATCTTTCCACACTAGGTTATCTGCATTGCTATAATTCTCGTGATCTGTGCGAATCCATGTATCTATTTCTTTTTGTGCACCATATTTGACTCTTGCAGATTCTATTAATTCGGGACTTATCATTCCCTCTTCAATATTGCTAATTTGAATGAAATCACTTTTATTAGAGCATGTTACGATCGCAACTAACTTATGATTGGGTGAAGGAATCATTTTTTTAATATACATAGAGGGTGTTGAAAAACTAAAATACGCATTAAGCTTATTATCTTTTATTCTCCAAATGACATTTTGACTTCCATAGTCCGAATAGTTATTAAACAACGTAAATATCATACTTCCGTCTGCTAACTTAACAATATAAGGGCTTTTATAACTTTTCGATAAAATATCTACAGCAAAAGCAGCTGCATCGGCGATTTTTTGATTCTCATTTTTTAAAAATGGCTGAAGTTCTTTCAACGCTTTTACTCTCAACGTGGAATTATTAAAGGTTTCTACCAGCCTATTAATAGCAATATATACATATTCATTATTATCACTTTTTAAAGCATGTAGAAATTTTTCCGCATCATATTTAGTAGCAGGCTGTAACTCCATATCTTCAGCTTTTAAATAACGTATATAAGGCTCTGAATTTTGATTTTTATAATATTCTGTCGCTAATAAAGCTGACGCAGTTGAACTATATAGGACAAGACAGGCAACCAAAACAACCCACTTTTTTGAAATTCCTTTTTTCCTTTTCTCTGTTCCATTGTGCCCAGCCGCTTCAATTAAGTTCTCATCAATGAGTCCGATCTCCTTAAATAAATCTTCTTTTTTCATAGGTTAACCCCCTCTTTGTCGAGATGAACTCGAAGTTTATTTCTTGTCCTAAATAATATAGATTTCACTTTACTACTACCCATATTAAATCTCATAGAAAGCTCATCTATTGAATAGGAATACCAGTACCTTCCAATAAATATGTTTCTTGCTTGCTCATCTATGCCATATAAAAATTGATTTATTAAGTTTGCGATCTCACCTTCTTCATACTCTGTTTCTACAGTATCAGGCGAAGCTAGACATTCTTCTAGTTCCGTTAGAATGACTTCAAACTCACGACTACGCTTTTTCGCTGTATTATAACCATACTTATCAAGCGCAATATTACGGGTGATCCTCCCTAAAAATACCGAAAAATTCCTAGGCAGATTAGGCGGTATCGCATTCCATGCTGCTAAGTATGTATCGTTCTCACATTCTTCAATATCCGAGAAATTTGAAATAATGTTTCTTGCAATCACCCTGCAGTAAGCCCCATATTTATTTTTAGTCTCTAAAATAGCTTGCTGTGAACGCTGTATGTATAGGTGGATTATTCCTTTGTCTTCCATCCGTTATTCTCCTTTTAAACACTCTTATCTATATAGTAGAAAATTCTTAGAATACGTTGCACTTATATTAAAAATTTACACCAATATATAAAGACAACCCCCTCCTAAACAAGGAAGGGGTCTGCCTTTGGGTCATCTCTACAATCCAAAATGTTCTCTAACTAACCTAAATTGTTCTTCCACGCTCATACTTGGTATTCTTTCAACGGTCTTGATCCCCATTTTAGTACAAGCAGTCTTAATCTCATTGGAGAACTTAACCATAGATTTGTTCCCGTGTTTAATCGTTTCTTCTGGATTTATCGTGTAGGCGTTAATACAATCTAAAATCATCTTATGATCTTCTCTGAAGTAATATAATTTCTCTATCTCATCGTCGGACGTATAAAAACAAATCATTCTCTCTTCCGGGATAAACGGTAGTATACGCTCAGGCATTATTCCCAGATCAATTATTATTGGTTTGTCATTAGACATTGTTAACAAATCAATGATAAAGAAGTCCATCATCTCTTCGACAATTTGAAATAACCACTGGCAGTGCTCATCTACCGGTTTATTGAACCACTTATTCCAATCCAAATCAGGATTAGGAAATTGAAGGGCAGGGTATTCAACAGGACTAGTGAATGGTCTGTATTTTAAGACATCATCCCCCAATTTTTGAAAGCCAAGTACCTCTACAAATTTCTTGGTCATGGTCGTCTTCCCAGCACAAGGCCCCCCATTAAGCCAGTAAACATGTTTTAATCGTTCCTTCAAATAATTATTATTTATCTTCATCCGGTACACCCCATTTGATTTGTGTAGTATCTTACTTTAACACGTTGGTTTCGGGGAGGTGGCGGATTCTTATCTTCCTATAACAGTGAAAACACATAGAAGTTCTCCTTTCTTGACACAAGTAGTTATATTCTACTAGTGGGGTTAAATTTCCTATCACTTTATCTTTAATACGATCTTTCCTTTTGCCCGGCCCGATTCGGAATACTCCATCGCCTTTTGAGCTTCTTCAAAAGAAAATATTTGATCAATTACAGGCTTTATTTTCCCTGCTTCTATAAGCTCCGAAATGATCTCCAGTTGTCTGCCGCTAGGTTTCATGAACAAAAATCTGTATTTTACATTATATTGCTTTTCTAATTTCGTTAGCTTACGGGTAACCAATCGAAAAAGACTCGTTTTTATAAATCCAGACCCATATTCAATTCCGAAGCGTGCATTGGGCAGCCCAGAAACCGATACAATTTGTCCGCCTGGTTTGACTATTTTAAAAGCCTTTTCTAAGGTCTCGCCGCCAATCGTATCGAATACTCCATCATAATTTTGTAAGACTTTATCAAATTGTTCTGTTTTATAATTAATTATTTGATCAGCCCCAAGAGATTTGACCAGATTAGCTCCAGCATTGCTAGTAGTTGTAGCCACATAAACTCCCATCGCTTTGGCAAGCTGGATAGCAAAGGTCCCAACGCCGCCCGAACCAGCTTGAATCAATACCTTTTGCCCTGCCGATAGCTGTAATATATCATGTAATGCTTGATAGGATGTAAGCCCGACTAATGGGATTGACGCCGCCTCCTCAAAGGAAAGGTTTTGAGGCTTTAAGGCTATATCGTCCTCATATATGGAAATATATTCTGCGAAGGTTCCAATTCTATTTTTTCTTGGCCGTCCGTATATTGCATCGCCTATTTTGAAGTTAGTTACTTTGTTTCCTACTTTGGTGACTATCCCTGAGAAATCATTTCCTAACACAAGCGGCATATCGTATTTCAACAGCATACGAGTTTTGCCATCCCGCACCTTGAAATCGATAGGATTAATACTCGCCGCATGGATTTCTGCCAATACATCATAATCACCCCCTGATGGTATTGGAATGTCTGCCATTAGAAGAGGACTTTTCCCGTATTTTTCAATGATCATCGCTTTCATCAAGAAACCTCCATTTCTAGTAATATTGTTCCATAAATTCATCGAGATGGTTTATAAGATTTTTTAACACGCCTAATTTTGTTCTAACGTCCATAAAATAATAATTTTTAGAGCCTTCTTTCCTCACCATTATAATTCCGGCTTCTCTTAAGATTCCTAGATGATGGGAGACCGCTGGCCGTGAAAGATGTGTTTTTTCAGTAATCTCACCTACGCGTAATCCGTTCGTACAGGTAGTCTCCATAAGTACTGTAATAATGGATTGTCTTGTCTCATTACCAATAGCTAAAAAGACCTTCTGGCACAGCTTGAAATCATCTTTGATGACTTCGACTTGTTGCTGCTTATTAATGATTCTCACCGCTTTCGTCTCGTTCAATCGTTTAACTTAGTGAACCATTTGCTGACGAGTATGTCATAACAAAATATGCTCTGCAACCTTGGGAAAGAAAATCGAGATCACAAGTAAATTTTTTACATTTTCTTATTCCTAACCCTCAAAGCAGAATTGTCGAAACATCTAAAATCGTATCAAGAACAATTGACGTTGAGTAAGCTGCCTGCACTTGAAGTACTGGTAATTAAGCTTATCGCATGGATTGATTGGCTTATGAAAAATCGCCGTCCGACTCCCAATAGGGAACATGAACGGCGATAATTTTTGAGTTATTCTATAAATGGCAGTTCAAAGTAAAGCCGATCTGCTCCACAAATCGATTAGGGAAGTTCCTCCAATGTAAGCTTGACGCTATATCAATTCGTACTTCAATTTTCGGATGCAGCTGTATTTTTAAAGGTTTTCTTTATAAAAGGCATTCAGTTTTTCAACAGCTAGTCTAACTGGTTCTGGTTGATCGTATAAGTCATAATGACTTACATTTTCAAGAATGAACAAGTCCTTTTTCGTTGACGCGGCTCTATTGTACAGTTCATGACCATCTTTGTAAGAACCAAATGCACCTTGTTTATCACCTACAATAATTTGCAAAGGTTGTGTTAGCAACTCTTCAACGAAATGGAAAGCATCAAAACCTAGGACTGAATCTAAACTGGTATATTTCAATTTATTTGGAGAGTTAGAGCTTTGCCCTCTAGGCGTTGTATAATAATCGACAGCTTCCACAATATCTATATCTGTTATACCTGCCTTCTCTCTTTCCGCTTGATTGCTAGGAATCCAATTCACTATCATTGGCTCAGCTCCACGAGCTTCCGCAGTACGTTGTTGACTAATGGCCTCCAAAGCTTTAATTGGATCTCCGCTTTCACGTTGTACACGCCCGATATTAGCTCCAACGACAGTGCCAACTGCTTGTATACGACGCTCTGTCATTGCAGCATTTACAGCATAACCCCCTCCGGCACAAACACCTAATACACCAATACGGTTCTCATCAACAAAATCAAGTGTAGTCAGGTAATCTACGGCACAACGAATATCTTCAACACGCGCAGCCGGAACTTCAATATATCGGGGGTCACCTTCGCTTTCACCTTGATATGATGCATCAAATACAATCGTCACATATCCAAGTTCAGCAAGCTTCTCCGCATAGATACCTGCAGTTTGGTCTTTACAGCTACTTCCTGGATGAACACAAACGATTGCGGGGTTATGTTTCTTATTTTCAGCATTTTCTGGCACATTTAGAATACCTGCAACTTTTAATCCATGCGCCATAAATTTAACTTTCTTTTTAATAACTAACATATGTGGCCTCCTAATGAATGATTTAATATAATACACTTGAGTGTTTTATTACACCCGTGTATATTTAAAATACATTAGGACTATAATGCTTTCAATGACCACATCTTTGTTTTCATGTAGTAATACACATTCTTTCAAATGTGTATATTAAAAAGGAGTTTTCTCATGAACAATCCAATAGATCGAAGAATCATAAAATCGCAAAAAGTAATTCAATCGACTTTTTTAACCATGCTGCTTGAAGATGGATTTGATAAAATTACAGTTAAAGCGATCACTGAAAAAGCCGACATTAGCAGAAAGACGTTTTATCTGCATTATGTCGATAAATATGATTTGCTGGATACTATCGTGAATAAACAATTAGAGGAATTAGGAGTCATTTGTGAGCAAAAAAAAGAGAAGGGTTTTATCGAGGGTACCGTGATTTGGTTCAATTATTTTGAGGAACATAAAGCTTTCTTTGCAGCTTTGTTTGCAAGTGAAAGCACCGTCTCATTTCGAAAACAGCTTCTGCAATTTATCATGCATCAACTCAATCTAAAAATAACTAAAATCAACCCTGAAAAAGAGGCAGAAATCCTTTTAAAGTTTTTAGGTATGGCTGTTTTAGGCATTGTAGAATCCTTTGTATTGAATCAATTAAAAGCCAGCACAGAAGATACAGCAAAACAAGTGGGCGAATTACTGGAGCAGAATATCGCGATGGCCTCACGTTAGTAGGCTGATGAAACTTATGATACGATTCACCGCACTGTCTATATCGGTAAGTTTTAGGGCCATCCTTTGACGGATGGCCCTTCTTATTAATTAAACCAACGTCCTCCCAAGGTAACCTGATAGGTTAATTCATTTAACCAAGCAGTCATTGTGGATATTTTATACAAAAAGTTATACTGCAATTGACTAGTCGAAATGATACAAATTGGAGGTTATCCAAATGAATGTTGAGATAGGAAAAAAAATAAAGACACTTCGTTTACTAAAAGAAATGACTCAGGAAGAACTAGCAGCAAAACTGAATCTGTCATCCCAAGCAGTATCTAAGTGGGAAAATAATGTAACCATGCCTGATATTCAAATTCTTCCTGATTTATCCGTGATTTTTGGTGTTACAATTGATGAATTATTTGCATTAACCGATGATACCCATATAGAACGAATTGGAAATATGATTAGTACTGAACATTTTATATCCGAAGACGATTTTAACTATGCTGAACAATTTTTAAAAGGAAAACTAAATGATGCGCAAAAAAAATCCCCATCCCTCACCTTGCTAGCTCAGTTACACATTCATCGTTCAGATGAGCACCGTGAATTGGCTTCCCATTATGCCAAGGATGCACTGCTACTAGCTCCGGACAGCAAAAGTAATCATAATGCCTTGCGAGATGCGGAGAATGGAATCATTTTTGATTGGAACTACTCAAATCACCATAAACTCATTGCGTATTATAAGAATTTCGTGCCGAATCACCCGGATTACTGGCAGGCTTATGCATGGCTCATGAACTACTTAATCGCAGATGGCAGATGTATTGAAGCAAAAGAAATTCTGGAACAATTGAACCAAATCCATCCTGGTCACTTATATCAAAAATATGGAGGACTGATATGTAAGGAAGAGGGCGACCTTTCTCAGGCGCTGGCTCTCTGGGAGCAAATGACTGATTTGTATCCTGACGATTGGCTTGCATGGTCCTCCAGAGGAGACTGTATGGCTAAACTTTGCAGGTACGACGAAGCCATAGAATACTATTCCAAAGGTTACGAACTACAGCCAAGTCCAAAGTATACAGATGCATTTGAAGCCATTTCTCATATATATATAATAAAAGGGGAATATGATAAATCTATTGAAAAGCATCACGAAATAATTGAGCTACTAGAAAGGGACTGGAGAGTCACAGAGGGTAAGACCGTTGATTTTTATAAGAGAGAAATAGAAAATTTAAAGATAATGTTGAATAATTAAACCTAACATTCATAAAAATACCAAATAACATGGACGACTGGCCCTTTCCGCTAAAACGGCGGAGGGGGCTTTTGCTTTCAGTAAGCAAAACCGTCCCACCAGATACTACATTATTGTGTGAACCTAGAATGCTTGGAGAATCCCGTGTGGGCTGATTTGCCCAAGCGGTGCAGTCCCCGGATATCTTAGGTTTAATTTTCGTTGTAACCTTCTAGCTACCTACCCGATCTAATATTTAAGTAACGTTACGAACATCCTAAGACTTTTAGTCAAGAAAGCAGGTAAATCTTTGCATATTAATCCTATTGTCGTCAAAGCCAAAGCTGGGGACCCAGAAGCATTCGTGCAGTTGATGCAGGAGATAGAGTTACCTTTATATAGAACTGCAAGGTCCATCGTCAACAAAGAAGAAGATTGTGCAGATGCCCTGCAAGAGACGATGCTTAAAGCCTTTAAGTCCATCCATACACTCAGAGAGCCCGCTTTTTTCAAAACGTGGATCTTCCGGATTCTGATTAATGAATGCAATAAAATGCTCAAAAACAATTCAAGAGCCCTCCCTTATGGAGAGCTTCCCGAAGTCCCTTCCATTTCAAAGGATTATGAGAAAATCGAAATATGGGATGCCGTTCAACATCTTGAGGAGAATCTACGGATTGTCATTCACCTTCATTACCTACAAGACATGCCGATCAGTCAAATTTCCGACATTCTCGAAATTTCTACGGTAGCCGTGAAGACCCGGCTGCATCGCGCCCGCAAAAAGCTAAAGCATTCATCTCAATTCATTCAAGAAATGGAGTTGCGACATGGTAAACACTAAGTTAGAAGAACAATTAAAGAGCTGCCAAAGCCTACTTCCCGATCAGTTATCGGATATTGCCCGCTCCAAGCTGAATGAGACTTACCAAATCATCAGGGAAACCGATAATTCCAATTCCCACGTTCAGAAAAAGAAAAATGTATCAAAATCTTTTAATAGATGGTGGATTTCCACTGCAGCCGCTGCAATTCTTGGAGTTACAGTCCTTGCTTCCGGCTTTGTATCGCCCGCAATGGCTGATGCACTCAAGCAAATTCCGGTTCTGGGACAAATCTATTCTTTATGGGGCGAAAACAACGGAGATCCCGGTGTTCAACAAGCCGAGGATTTCATCACAAACGTAAACCAAAGCGTGACCCATGGCAATGTTACTATGAATATTCCAACGTTGTTATTTGACGGGACCCGGATTCTTATGAACATAACCACTCCTGGAAACCGTCTGGCTTCGGAGCCCAATTCGCCGCCTTCAGATGCCAATAAGGGAGCGGTGGATAAGTTTGAGGTTCTCTATAAAGGCCAACCTCTGCTCTGGAGTTACGAACACATGGACGGTGAGACTGCTTCCAGCATAATGGTTCAGGTTTTGGACACTTATTATGAGCCGAGCACGACAACACAGACTGTCCAGTTCCCTGATCAGTTTGACTTGACTGTAAATGTAACGTTAAAAGGCTACGATGCCCCGTTCGAATTCGTTCTGCCTGTCACAAAATCAACGCCCGTTACCGCACTAACTTCAGAGGAGACCAAGCATCACGATAACATTAACTTGCAGATTAGTAAGGTGGAAATCACCCCAATCACAACGCAGTTATCCATTGAGTACACAACCAAACCGGGCCAGAGCAAAGAAGAAATGCTTGCTTCTGTCCCTTCGAAATATAAGGGTGCTAACGGAAGCGTCATCGCTCTTCAGTTTGACATTGTGGATGAACGTGGTGTTCAACTGAAGCACATCGGTGCTCACCCCTTAAGCGAATCTTATAATGTTCGTTTTGAGCCCTTCAAGACTATACCGAGTACCATAACCATCAAACCGTACTTAGTCGTTTCCGAAGGTCAAGCCCCAGCTGGGACTACAGGACTGTGGGAAGACAACAATATGGTCAAGGAATATATTCCTGAGCTGGAGACTGTACTTTCGGTGCAATAGCATTTGTAAAAAGGACCTAATACTCCAGGAATAAAAGGGTGTGTAAACCTACAAAAGACGAAGCCATAATTGGCTTCGTCTTTTGTCTTGATATTTAAATGAATTCAGATAGATTCAATTCCAATAAGGTTATTTAGATGAAGCCAGCTTCGATATTTTGTCGGCAATATCTTCCGCTTGTAACAAGGAGGAGTAGGAATCTGCTGCAAAATATTTCTCCATATCAATCTCAATCACTCGATTATTTTTAACTGCATCTAACATTTTCCATGTTGCTGGTAACTTAGGCGGCTGTTTGTCTTTCACAGTAAGGACAATGACATAGTCGCCTACATAATCATTTACGGTTTCCCAAGAAACTTCAACACGGCTCATTTCCTTATCAATGATTTCACTTTGAACTTTTGGAGTAGGTTTCATACCCAAAATATCGTAAGTAGCTCTGCCGCCTCTCTCCCCCTGATTACCAATGACCATTAAAAATTTCTCTACCGTGATATAATCTACGATAGAAATAGTTGCATCTTTTGCAATGGCATTTTTAATTTTTTCGCGGGCGGCTATTTTACGTTTTTCGAAACCTGCCACAAACTGTTTAGCCTCTTCTTCTCGATCAAGGATTTCTCCCATAGCTGTAATCTCTTCTTGAATCGTTGCGTATTTACTTGTATCAAATAATACGGTCGGTGCGATCTTAGAATAGTTACTATAAGCATCTTTATTCCAGGTTATGATGATGTCTGGCGCTAGCTCTAATACTTTCTCAAAAGAAATACTTCCTTCTGCCCCTATATCCTGTACTGTCTCATCTAAGAAAGGTTTGAGAAACTGAGAATACTCCAATTGTGTATTTGATGCTCCAACCGGTATTACCCCAACTGCTAAGACTGGCCCCAAATCCCAATCAACTACAACACGTTGGGGATTGGCTGGAACATTAACATCCCCCATGACTGTTGTTATTTTCCGTAAACCCGTATTTTCAATGGCTTGATTGGAAGGCGTACTCTGTGTCGGTTCTACTATCTGATTGCTATTACGGCTAGTGCTCCCATTTCCACAAGCTGAAAGTAACAGTGTAAACACAAGCATTAGCGTTAATCCTATTTTCGTTTCGGTCCCCTTAAACATCTGTTTATCTCCTTCAAGTTTATATTGATAATGATTATCATAATCAATATAACAAGAAGAGGAATCTTTGCCCATGGAGGATAAGAACTCTTGCCATGGACTATCTGAAACGATCAAACCTGTCTTCACCTTATTTTTGTATTGAACGGGCGTCGCCCCGACCTGCTTTTTAAACAGACGTGTAAAATAAAAGACATCACTATAACCTACGCTTACAGCAATCTCCTGTACGGTAGCATCGGTCTGAATCAATATCTCTTTCGCTTTAGCCATCCTCGTCTGAATTACATATTCAATGGGACTTCTCCCTGTCCGGCGTTTGAACTGCCTCGATAAATACTGAATGCTATAATTCCATTCTTCGGCCATAGATTCAAGTGAAATAGGCTCATTATAATGTTTGTGAATGTATTGAATGATCTGTTCAACTAAATCTGTTTCTTTGAGGGCAACTCCCTGAAGCTGTAACTGCTGTGCAAGAGTATATACGAACTGATAGAAATGGATTTTCGCTTGGAACCGTTCCATAGCCGGTCTGCGATTCCATTCCTCATACATCGATTCCGCATGACGATATAAAACAACCGGAGAAATAGGTTTACATGTGTATTGCAGATGAAAAGGGTTACTTATATGATAGGATTTCAATAATGTTTTACTAGCTTTAGTAGAAATAGTACCTCTATATAAAATGTAATAGTAGGTTACATCCTCATGTCCAACCTCGAACTTGATGTTACTTCCTTTTCCCGCATGTAAAACAAAGAATCGTTCTAATGGATGTCGATTACCATCCAACCAGATCGTACCTTGTCCACGCACGACAAATATAAAACTACTAGCTGGGAGTACATGTTGCTGCTTACTCTCTCTGCGTATCACATGTTGGCGAATATCCACCAGTTGAATCCATGAAGTGTCCCATATCTGGATGTATTCTTCCCAATTCACTGTTAATCCTCCCAAGTCCAATAGCTTGCTAATCCTTTGCAGCTGCAAATCCCTATACAAGCCAAAATCGTAAACGATAACCATTATCATTGTCAAATGATTGGTGACTAGTCAAACCAATTTTAATAGATCAAATCTGACGCCCCCGGAGAGTCTCCAACCAAGTCGATATAGTCATAGCTACCTCAGCTCTTATCTGCGGGATTTATACCGTACATTTCACTACGCTAGCTACTCCAGCTCTTTTCTACGGGATTTATACCGTAC
>NZ_NFVA01000243.1 GCF_002264395.1 Paenibacillus sp. VTT E-133291 | reverse complement strand
ATGGGTATTAAGCCCCTCCAACAACAATAAACTCGTGATGGATACGTTGAAGAGGGCTTACGCGAAGAACCCTGGCGTAAGCCCTCTTTTACAAAGCGACAGAGGCTTCCAGTATACGTCTCATGAGTACAACCGACTTCATGTAAAATACGGATTTAAGAAAAGCATGTCTCGTGTGAGCCGATGTTTGGACAACCAACCTATTGAGCGTTTTTGGGGTACCTACAAGTCAGAAAGCTATTATCTTACAAAGTACGACACCTATGAAGATATCCTCATAGAGATTAGCAAATATATTCATTACTACAATAATTACCGCTACACAGAACGCTTGGGTGGCTTGTCACCTAACGAATACCGACGAGCTGCATAACGAAGATACCTCAGCTCTGATGATGCGAGCTGAGGTATCTAAACTAACTAGTTTTTGTTTTTTACACTGTACACTTGACAGGGAGCACTTCA
>NZ_NFVA01000239.1 GCF_002264395.1 Paenibacillus sp. VTT E-133291 | reverse complement strand
AACCAGATCGTTGTTGAATGGAAGTACGCCGAGTACTTCGCTTTGTGTAATCGGTCCTTCATTGATAGATTCGCGAATGCCGCCGCCATTTTGCAGGGCGATTACAGCATTAGTACCAGCTTTTTTGGCTGCAAAGAGCATACCATCGGCAATCAGGTTACCGAGATTGGTTTCCTTTGTGCGAACATTGTCACGAACGCCGTTTAGGACAACCTCTGAATTACCTACTACCTCATTGCCCAGTTCCTCAATACCCGGTTTATATTCGGTTTCCAAGATCAATTTGGCTTCAGGATCCTCTGCGATAACATAGTTAGCGCCATTTTTAGCATCGATGGAGATTAATTGGTCTTTCCAAGTAGTTAGTACGCCATCTTTGTTAAATTTAACTTCAAGTTTACCAAGGAATAGTCCTTTTTCACCGGTTTGTACAATAAGCTTCGGTGCTTTTGGATCGCTGTTATCTACAACGGCTTGATCCAGTTGTGTATGGCTGTGACCACCGACAATA
>NZ_NFVA01000186.1 GCF_002264395.1 Paenibacillus sp. VTT E-133291 | reverse complement strand
GATTTCGCGAGCTGCTTCGTTATCCGCGTAAGTGACTTCGTTCAGTCCGAGACCGAGTTCGAAGAAATCTCCGTCAAGTAAGTGGATCGCGTTGACTCCGTTCAGCGTAATCGTCTGCTTCTTAACGTCGATGACGAGTTTATCACCGGGATTAAAGCCGCCAGTAAACGCGAGCTTATCAACGTGCATATAGCGTACTTTTGCGCTGAATTGCGTAGATGAACGGATGCCGGCCGTGTGTAGGCGTTCGCGGATCATTGACGTGAGCAATTCCGTAGCTGATTCGAATACGGCGGCGGATGGGATGTCGCGCGTTGGAGCTCCGTCGAACTTCGTTTCGGTGTCAAATACGATACCGACCGCGAAGTCAGCGTTTAAATATGCGGATACGTTCGTTTCAGATGCGATCGTAACGTTAAAGAACGTTTGGATTACGTAAGGGCGATTAAAGGGCGCGCGATTGAATGCGCCGAGGAACGACATAGGCGTGTGTCTCCTTTCGTGTGGAATGCGAAAAACCTCCGCGTTGATGACTGCGGAGGTACGTGCGTTGAATATGCGCTAATGAATATACTTCTTTCCATATCTCAGGGCTAATTGTCTAAATAAATACGGAGAAACCATAAGCATTAGAGCAGATATAGCTACTTTTCGTTCTCTAGACGTTTTAAGTTTCCACATTTCTTTCTTAACTTTGTTGTCCTGGATGAAAGCTTTAAATTCGCTGTAATTGTAATAAGTAGATGCCTGCCATGTTATTGACCATAACAACCTTGGCGCACCGTACTTAGTGTACTCGTCCACAAATTGAGGCGCATGATCTAGAAAAAAACCATTTAGATTTTGC
Source organism: Paenibacillus sp. VTT E-133291 (assembly GCF_002264395.1). Taxonomy (GTDB): domain Bacteria; phylum Bacillota; class Bacilli; order Paenibacillales; family Paenibacillaceae; genus Paenibacillus_AQ; species Paenibacillus_AQ nitricinens. The sequence goes on along the minus strand of NZ_NFVA01000186.1, from coordinate 2,409 downwards.
ATTAACGTGTACCCATGGAACCTCTCGTTGTTGAAGCTAGAAGTTGCGGAACCTTCCTGTAGTTTGTAAACATAAAGCCTCTTGTTCAGATACGCAATCATGCGGGACTTAGCTATAACACGCCACACCATATGAAGATCCTCACTATATTTGTATCCTTCTGCAAACATTAGGCAATTTTCTATTAGTACTTCTTTTCGGACCATAATACTCCAAACACCTGTTGAAATTCTCCCGTACAGAAAGTCCCTTAGGCATGAGACAGGGTCTGTTATTGTAACTTCTCCTGTTTCCACTTCCGAGTAAGATAACTCAGTGCCATCAACCTGGATCAACTTATATTTGCAGATAACAAGGTCTATGTTTTTGCTCATCATTGCTGAATGCATTTTATATAGGTAATCATCAGTAATTTCATCATCCACATCACAAAAGCAAATAAAATCTCCGACTGAAGCTCTAATACCCGCGTTACGTGCGGCGCTCACTCCGGCATTTTCTTGTGATATTATTTTCACGTTAAGGCCAGAGTTATCACTTATTGACCTAAGTTTGTCAAGGGACCCATCTGTAGAGCCGTCATCCACAAAAATAACCTCAAAATCGATTACGCCTTGATTTTCTAGGCATTGAACGACCGCATCAATGTGCTTCTCCCCGTTAAAGACAGGAACGATTACACTAATAATTTTAAACCTCTCCCCTATTCCAGATATAACCATACTAAATATAACATTGTATGCTTCATATTAAAATAGATATTGAGAGAGGTTAGAGGATTAGTTTCTCACTGCTACTAGACATATGGTAAGAGCGCCAAGGGCAACCGGGCTAGTAGTGCTATTTACAAAATTAACCTCAACGCTGTCAATGTCAGACATTCTGGCATGAAAAGATACTCCTAGAGGTATTTGCGTCTGAATACTCATGGAAATCACATCGTTGATTGATACCCCGTTGTACGGAACCGTAACCCTCAACCCACTTTGCGCAGGTACAGTTCCTCCGGTATAGGTGTATGTTATCTTAGGAAGTCCAATCTTTCGATGCCTCCAAACAGTCCACGCCCCGCTGACATACTCACGTACATACAAATTACTTGTGCCGTAGTTTTGATATGTTTGACTACAATAACCCGCATCTGCTGTTAGTCTGGTTGTTGTTAATGTTCCACCGAGGTTATTAGGGAATCCAGTTGCTGAGCCATTAAGCACTGTGTTTATCGTAATTCTGTCCTGAGTAAAGTCCGTTGGCACACTAGTTGAAAGAAATTGATTTTGGGCAGCGACTATAACCTTTGTTTCTCTTGCCACATCACAGTCGATCCGGGTAAATGCCCCCCAGGTATTATCAGCGTTAGCATACCGAAGATAAATACTCGTAGTATTGTACGGTCGAAATGTTTGATAACTGAATCCATAATCTGCATTAGCGTCCCTGTGTGTATGCAGTATACCAGCTCCAGTAGCTCCAGGAAATCCTGAAGAATCCACATTCAGAAATGTTTTCGTGCTATCCCCGATAGGAAATGAAGAAATTAACGTCCCTGAATTTACATCCGTCTTTTTTACATGGTTCATAAATTGCTGACCCGTTTTTGAAAGAATGTTATATTCATCATTATCAAAATTTCCGTTGAAGTTCCCGTTAAAAATTATATTTCCGAAAACTTCAAATCCAGTATCGAGGTTAACAATATCCACAGACTGAGATTTAATATAATCTATTGTGTCACCTAAATCTTGTATTCCTTGTGCGTTAGTTTCGCCAATATGCAGCATAAAGATTAACCATGATTTATTTGCGATGGCCTGGTCGACTAGCGCCTTATATGCCGTTAAGTTGTCCTTCCCGGTGTCCATGTAAGATCCGAGTCCAATTCGGTTGATCGAATACTGCTTTATTGGCAGATTATTAATTCCACCGCCTGCTGCGTTAACGGCACTCTTGTAATATTTTCTCGCAAGGTCCCTAACTGCGGCATTTGGACCCCCAAATGGGTACACCAAATGTTTTACATCGAAACCCATCTCCTTAAGCTCCGAAAGAGATTCAGACATCTCCGCCTCAGCCTCAGGTAGTGTTAAACTATTGAGTTGTCGGTGTGTTTTAGTGTGTGATGCTACTTCCCACCCATAATCATTCTGCAATTGAAGTAAATTAGTTTTTGAGCTCCCAATCCCATCTGTAAGAAATGATGATACAAGCGCGATGGTACACGGAGTGTCCCGAGAAACAAAAACCTCTTTCAATACCGTCCACACTGCGGCTGCTCCATCATCATCTATAAAGGTGACTAGTGGCCTTTGTGTATTATTTAAAACGAGTCCCCTTGTGACGTCAGCTAACTGTGCACCCGTACTCGCCACATTCTCACGTAGCGCATCCGCATCGTATGCCGTAAAGTAC
>NZ_NFVA01000089.1 GCF_002264395.1 Paenibacillus sp. VTT E-133291 | reverse complement strand
GACCAGTCTGCGGCTGTGATAGAAGGGCGAAGACTATCTACCAGCCTGCGACTGTGATAAAGAGCGAAAGAATTATCTACCAGCCTGTGGCTGTGATAAAGGTACATAAGATTAAATGATTTAAAACATAGAGATGATTATTCTTAGTTATTAAGGATAATCATGTCTTTTTTTTATATAAATGGAATATGATCCCTATACTGCTATATCAATTACCAGAAAGGGATTCTAGGCAGTGCCTGGGTTGGGATAGCGAGCTTTTTGTTCTCAATGGAGGCAGCTTGGACCATTACAAGCACAATGCTTTCGTTCTTTGGAGTAGATCCAAATGAATGGTATTTATAGTCGCAGTATTAGCCGGGGATACTTGTGATAATAAAACTGTGGAATCTCATATTTTTCGGGTAGCGGATGAAAGGTTATTTTTGCTTGTTTTAATACTGAGTTAATCTTTCTTTACTTTAAAATGAAACTTTTTGCGGCCGGATGCGTCTAATACTATGTTTTGTTATAACGAACGTGGCAAAAAGCAATTCTTCCGCTCTGATGAGAGCGGTTGCGTTTTTGCGGGGAATATAAGAGGCGTATGAAAAAGACAGAGACCTACTTATATTTACAAATAGGAGCAGAGGAGTTATATCATGGATTTAAAGAAATTAACGTTAGTTGCTGTTTTGGCCGTATCGCAGGCCGCCTCGGCAGTGCCGGCTTTTGCTGAAGCTGTCAATAATACTTCAGGTAATACGAATACAGTAGGAACAATTGTTTCCTCTGTGACGGATGTAATGCCAGAAGCTACAGACCCATTGCCACCATTGCAAACTGAGGGGCCAGGGGGAGTGTTATCACCTACACCAACTCCAATTCCTGCGGCAACAACTGAACCGACGACTGAACCTGCGACAACAACTGAACCTACATCAACAACCGAACCAACGGCTACACCAATTCCTACTGCAACACCTGTAACCACTACACAGCCTATACCAACGGATGGTGTTCGTGCTGCAGCTAGTAATCAGCTTGTTCTTATGATGAACAGCAACAAAATGTATCAAAACGGCGTTGAGTATTTAGCTAATCAGCCAATGGCCGTGAAGAATGGTGTCTCATACGTTTCGATCCGAGCTATGGTGGAACGCGTAGGTGTGAAATACATTTACGATTATAAAACGAAAGAGACCATTGTTACCAAAGGAACCGATGTAATGCGCTTTAAGACGGACAGTAAGATCTATTCCGTTAATGGTAAAAATGTGACGATGAAAGGTCCAGCTTACCAAACCAATGGTACATTCATGATTCCTTTGACGTCCATCACCGGGGCATTAGGCATTCCTTATACGGTTGATAATGTGCAAAAACGAGTGATTCTTACGTTGAACACGAAGCCTAAAGCTTCTTTTACAGTGCCAACTGAAATTTATGCTGGTGATCCTGTGAATTTTGTGACTTCCAGCTCTTCTCCGAATGGTACCGCTATAGTAGATGAACGTTGGGAAGGTAAGCAGGATGTTTATGATCAACCAGGAGTTTATGTAGTATCCTATTCTGTTATGGATGCAAGTGGACAGTGGAGCGATCCTTACTCCGTGACCATCAATGTACTTAAACCAAATACACCGCCAGTTGCTAATTTTACTACTGACAAGGACTCCTACAAGATGGGTGAAATGATCACTTATTCGGATCTGAGCAGCGATCCAGACGGTGATCCAATTGAAGTGACTTGGACGAACAAAGCAGAAGCGTTCTTCACTCCAGGTCCAGCAACAGTAGCCATTCAAGTCAAAGATTCACATGGCGCAATCAGCACTTTTGAGAAGACTATTAATATTTCAGATGAAATCTTGTACAGTAAAGAAGATTTCTATAGATTATTCGGTGCTCCAGGTAGCGTATTTAACATCGACGGATCGATGGTTCCAACTTGGCAGAAGGTAGCTTATAATCTTTCTTCTGAGCCTTATACCCTTATCCGCAGTAACAGTCCAGAAACAGTGAATACGGAAGGGATCACGTATAAAGAAACATCATTCGGCGGAACTCGCTTCTTGGTCCACCACAAGAATAATATGAATATCAAAACGAAGGTGTATGTGATTGCTAAGAATAACAATCTGTACCCTACGACAATTACAACCGAGTATGTAGGCTTTGGCGGTCCAAACTCTTACCCTGAAGGTACTGGCAAAATGTCTGTTCAGCGTTACTGGGAATCAATGCAGACTAGAAAAGATTATAAGACAACGGTCCTACAACCAGGAGAAAGCGTCTCGATTCTTACGGATCTAAACAAAATTGCCATGAAACCAGGCGAAATTGTATCACTACAAGCGGATTTATTTAGCGATTATCCTATTGAATATAATGTCATGATGATCGATGCGAATAAAGATCCTTTAACTACACTTCCTACACTTCCAATATTGGATCGTGATGGGGTGCATAACCGGGGAACTTATGCTGATTCTACGCGCATCATCACGGTTACCGACGAAGTGGGAACAACTCCTGCGAGACTCCTTCTCGGTGACAATTCGAGTGATTTGAATTTGAGTGGTGTAGATCCAATGAATGGTACTGAAGCATCCAATGCAGGTAATTTCGGCGTGTTATACAAAATCAAATTCGAGCGTGTTGCACCTAATTCCTTGATTACGTTTAATCCACGTGGCGGTAATTATATGGGACCTGTCTTGGTTAACGGTCAAATCGTACACATGCCGACATCGGGAAGTCTCTCTAGTGCTGAAATGAACAGTGTGATTTATCGTACTGGTGATTTTGGCGGCTCCGTGGAAATTTTGTTCACAGCAGCTTCTGGTAGTAACTTGCCGGTGAATTTCCTGGTTACACCACTGCCAGCGAAGAAATAAAGCTTTTTGGGATTCACCTGAAATAAAAGTCCGGCTGAATATTCCGTAAAGGAATACTCAGCCGGACTTTTTGTATTTGAATGTATGAATTTAAACTGATGAGCGCTCATACGCTTGGTTGTTTCATTGACGGGGCATTTATTTTGGGGCATTATTAAGAGAGTGAATTACAAATGAACTGAAATGTTATGGGAGATGAGCGTATGCTGTCGACAGAACAAATATTAGAGGTCATGTCGGGGCAAGGTCTGCGAATCACCGACCAACGCAAAACGCTTGCCAAGTTATTCGGCGAGAATAAGGGTTATTTGTCAGCGAAGGATGTCTATGAGCATATGGGCCGCAAGTATAGCGGACTTAGCTTTGATACCGTGTACCGCAATCTGCGTGTAATGGAAGAGCTTGGTGTACTTGAGCAAATCGTCTTTGAAGACGGAGTGAAATTCAAGGGAAGCTGTAATCATCAGGATCACCATCATCATATGATCTGCCTTCAATGCGAGAAAACCTACCCGATTAATTTCTGCCCGATGAATTTAACGGATACACCTGATCAATTCCGGGTAGTCAAGCATAAATTTGAGGTGTTCGGTTATTGCAAAGAATGTGAAGAGAACCGGGAAGAAGAACTAATCGCAGCGGCAGATAGCAAAAAAGGGGTTTAGAAATGGCAACCCTACGTAGAACGATTCAGGCTCCCATTCGGGTCTACCGCAAGTACATTTCCCCGATTAAGCCTGCAACTTGTCGCTTCTATCCAACCTGCTCTGCTTATGCGCTTGAAGCTATTGAAGTCCATGGTCCTGTGAAAGGTTCGTGGCTTGCTGCCAAGCGGATTGCTAGATGCCATCCCTTCCATCCAGGGGGACTTGATCCGGTTCCGCCTCTTGAGGAACACCCTGCGAAGAAGGATTCTGCCCGTGTGACTTGACACAAGCCCATACCATTGGGTATATTCACAGATAATAGTATGAATTCCGAGGAACGGATAAGTAAATCGGTACGTCCATTACAGAGAGCCGGAACGAGCTGAAAGCCGGTATGGAGCGTTAGATTGAATATGGTCCGGGAGGAACCGTGTTCGAGCGGGAACTGCAATTGAGGTTCGTGTAAGATAACGGCGTGTTCCAGCGTTAATGGACAGTTCCCAAGAGGGAACTGGCGAAGCCTGCTCTCTGTGAAGAGACGGGAAATTTGGGTGGTATCGCGTGAGTTATCTCTCGCCCCATGATAGGGGCGGGAGTTTTTTGTCTTTTTATGAAAGAAAGGATGATAAATCAATGAGCGAGAAAAAAACGTTTTACTTAACTACACCAATCTACTATCCGAGTGATAAGCTGCATATCGGACATGCTTATTCCACCGTGGCAGGAGACGCAATGGCCCGCTACAAACGTCTGCGCGGCTATGATGTGCGTTATCTTACAGGAACAGACGAGCATGGTCAAAAGATTGAACGGAAGGCAGAGGAAGCAGGCAAAACCCCTCAGCAGTTCGTAGATGACATCGTTGTTGGCATTAAGGAATTATGGCGCAAGCTAGACATCTCCAACGATGACTTCATCCGTACAACGGAAGAGCGTCATAAAAAGGTTGTTCAGGATATTTTTGATCGACTGCTCAAGCAAGGTGACATCTATAAAGGCGAATATGAAGGCTGGTACAGTATTCCGGATGAAACCTTCTATACAGAAACACAATTGGTTGATATTGTTCGAGATGACGATGGCGTAATCATTGGCGCAAAAAGCCCTGATAGCGGTCATCCCGTTGAACTGGTGAAGGAAGCGAGTTATTTCTTCCGGATGAGTAAATATGCTGATCGTTTGCTGCAATTTTATGAGGAGAATCCGGAGTTTATTTTGCCGGAATCCCGTAAGAATGAAATGATCAATAACTTTATCAAACCGGGTCTGGAGGATCTTGCAGTTTCCCGTACGACCTTCGATTGGGGTGTTAAGGTTAAAGGCGATGAAAAGCATGTAGTGTACGTATGGATCGATGCTTTGACAAATTACATTACTGCTTTGGGATACGGTTCCGAGGATCGCAGTCTGTACGATAATTTCTGGCCTGCAGATGTGCATATTGTCGGCAAAGAAATCGTTCGTTTCCATACGATTTACTGGCCGATCATTCTAATGGCGCTGGGTGAACCTCTTCCGAAAAAGGTGTTTGCACATGGCTGGCTGCTTATGAAGGATGGCAAAATGTCGAAGTCTAAAGGGAACGTAGTAGATCCAGTTACACTGATTGATCGTTACGGCTTGGATGCACTGCGTTATTATCTGCTGCGGGAAGTACCGTTTGGTTCGGATGGTACATTCACACCTGAAAGCTTTGTCGATCGGGTTAACTATGATCTTGCTAATGACCTTGGTAACCTGTTGAACCGAACAGGTGCGATGGTAGAGAAGTATTTCGGAGGAGAGCTTCCGGCGTATGAAGGAAATGTAACTGCCTTTGATGGTGAGCTTCAAGCGGCGGCAGAGAATACTTATGCCAAAGTAGAAGAAGCGATGGAAAAAATGGAGTTCTCCGTAGCGCTGACTGCTATCGGGATCTTTATCAGCCGCACCAATAAATACATTGATGAGACACAACCTTGGGTGCTTGCTAAGGATGAGAGCAGAACAGCTGAGCTCGCTTCCGTGATGAGACATCTTGTGGAAGGTCTTCGTACCGCTTCCATTCTGCTGCAGCCGTTCTTGACGCAAACCCCAGCGAAGATTTGGGAACAGCTTGGCATCGAAACAGGTGAGCTGACGACATGGGACAGTGGAAAGACTTTCGGTCTGATTCCGGCAGGAACGAAGCTGGTGAAAGGCAATCCAATCTTCCCGCGTCTGGATGTGGAGCAAGAGGTAGCTTATATCGCCGAAGCCATGGGCGCAGGTAAGTCGGCTGCTGAAGTAACTGAAACAGCCCCTGCTGCCCCTGCGGTATCCGAGCCTGAGGAAGAGCATAAAGAAGAGATCGGCATCGACGATTTCGCCAAGGCTGAGCTTCGAGTAGCTCAAGTCATTGCAGCTGAGCCTGTGAAGAAAGCCGATAAACTGCTGAAGCTGCAACTGGATCTAGGTTATGAGCAGCGTCAAGTCGTTTCTGGTATTGCGAAGTTTTACACACCTGAAGAACTGGTAGGACAAAAAGTGATTTGTATTGTGAATCTGAAACCAGTGAAACTGCGTGGTGAATTGTCGCAAGGGATGATTCTAGCGGCTTCTAAAGGTGATCAGTTAACTCTCGCCACAGTTCCAGACAGCATGCCAAACGGAGCTATTGTGAAGTAAGAGCGGTTATATAGAATATATAATTGCAATGGGTTATAAAAGAAAAGGAATGTTCCTTCAGCCAGTTAGGCTGTGGGAACATTCCTTTTTTCTAAGTAAAAGCAAGCAGGGATAAAGTGCTGGGTCATCTGATCTAGATGATTTATTATTGACTTATCGTAATAATTACTATTATACTTCTGATAGTAAAGATTACGATTTGAGAGGAAGATCATTTTAATGGTTGCTATGAGGTCACGAATAAGCCTACTCATACTTGCACTCGTGCTTGTATTTACACTCACTGCATGTGGACCAAAGAGCAGTGGAAGTATAGTTGAAGGGAAAGTAAATGTTGTAACTACATTTTATCCTATTTATGAGTTTACTCAAGAAATTGGTGGAGATGATATAAATGTCATTAATCTGCTTCCAGTTGGCGTAGAGCCGCATGATTGGACACCTCGCAGTCAGGATATTGTCAATACCTCCAAAGCGCAATTATTCTTGTACAATGGAGCAGGGCTTGAGGGATGGGTTCCTAATTTTCTAAAAGGACTGGATAGTAGCAGTAAAGTGGAAGCTGTTGAAGTAAGTAAAGGCGTTGATTTAATAATGACTGATGAAGATGATGGACATGATCACGGGGGAAGCAGTGAAGAAGATCATCATGAGGAAGATGCTGATCATAGTAGCCATACCTCTGGGGACAGTCTGCACACAGACCCACATACCTGGGTAAGTCCGAAATCAGCGATGATCATGGCTCGTAATATAAAAGAAAGCCTTCAGTCCGTGGACCCGGAGCATAAAGATGGTTATGAAGATCGTTACAATAAGCTTGCTGAACGTTTACAAGCATTGGATAGTAAGTTTGAACAGGAGCTTAGCAAGCTGCCTAATCACAAAATTGTAGTTTCGCACCAAGCGTTCTCCTATCTTGCCCGTGACTATAAACTTGAGCAGCATGCGATTATGGGATTATCCCCAGATGCTGAGCCGCGTGGACAGGATCTAGTCAAACTGGCGAAGATGGTTAAAGAGGAGAACATTCGGTATATCTTTTTTGAAGAACTGGTCTCCGATAAACTCGCAAAGACATTAGCAGCTGAAGCCGGTGTGTCCACTATGGTGCTTAATCCAGTAGAGGGTCTTACTGCGGAGCAAGAAAAGAATGGGGATAACTACTTCACATTGATGGAGAAAAATTTGCAAAATCTGATTATGGCTTTACAATAAAAAGGATAGTATAAGGAAAAGGCGGTGCTTAAGTATGCAATCGGTATCCTTGGACTGCCATCAGCATATCATCGATATACAGGATCTTTCATTTTCATATGGCGAACAGAAGGTGATCTCAAATCTTAACTATAGTGTAAGAGAACGAGACTTCCTCGGTATCATTGGTTCTAATGGCGCTGGTAAAACAACATTGATGAAGATGATCGTCGGTTTGCTTCCAGCCAGTAGTGGTGAAATCAAATTATTCGGAACGCCTGTCCGCAAGTTTAAAGACTGGGAACGGATTGGTTATGTTCCACAAAAGAACGCCTTCAATCCCCTGTTTCCAGCAACGGTGCGGGAAGTAGTGCTATCTGGTTTGTACAACAACAAGAATATTATTCGAAGAGTATCTAAGGCTCAGCATCGTCAGTGCGAAGATGCGCTGGAAGTGATGCGAATACAGGATATTGCGGAGAAAAGAGTAGGCCAGCTCTCAGGCGGTCAGCAGCAGCGTGTATTTCTGGCACGTGCGCTGATTAACCATCCGGATCTGCTGATTTTGGATGAGCCTACAGTCGGTATTGATGCTGAATCACAAGCAGGATTCTTTGATTTAATTACACATATGCATGCTCATCATCATATGACATTCCTTATGGTGTCGCATGATATCGACATGATTAAGAATTACTTAGGGAATGAACCTGTGCAAACGAACGGTAAGATTAACTTTTTCTCCCGTCATTCTCATGATTTGCAGAATTGTACAGAGGAGAATCTGCAGCACACGCTCTCTTAGGTCATACTTAAACTCTGGTAGTAGAGGGAGCCCTCGATTATTGGGGAGCGTACATAGAGCTGGAGAGTGGAAATTAGAGATAATTATTTATTGTTTGGTTGCATTTCTATTGATCTCAATCTTCATCTAATCCTTTCCGTATCTAAATAACGTGACGCTGTAAGCGTGCCCCGTAAGGGGCGAAAGCGATCTTACCTCGCGCCATCTAAGTTCAGTAACCCCACCTCCTACGCCAGTTGCACTTGACGGGTGTCCAGAGGGCAGAGCCCTTGGGGCCCTCCCTTGGAAGGGAGGGTTTGGGAGGGATCGAAAAAAGATTTTAATAAAAGCTTTTAAAAATGTTTCAATTGTTCTACGGAGGAGAGTTAGAGTTGGAAATTCTATTTAGCGATTTTTTTCAGCGAGCGCTTGCGGGCGGTCTTCTGATAGGTATTACAGCGCCGCTTATAGGCGTTTTTCTTGTGCTCAGACGTTTATCTATGATAGGGGACACGCTGGCTCACGTTACAATAGCCGGTGTAGCACTTGGCTTTTTAACAGGCTTCTACCCGCTGGGAGCCGGTCTTATTTTTGCAGTGGTGGCTTCCTTCGCGATAGAGAAGCTTCGCAAGGCTTATAAGAGTTATGCAGAGCTCTCGATTGCCATCATTATGTCTGGCGGGGTGGCTTTAGCCTCACTCTTTTTCACCTTAGGAAAAGGTTATAATGCAGATGTTATGAGTTACTTGTTCGGTAGCATTTATACGCTAAATAATACTGATTTAATCGTTGTGGGGATTGTGACGATTGCAGTAGTAGTAGTGGTTACGATGTTCTTTAAAGAGTTCTTTTTGCTTAGCTTTGAAGAGGATGCTGCAAGTGTAAGCGGACTGCCAGTGAAGCTGCTGAACATGCTAATTACCATTCTGACGGCGCTTGTAATCAGTACTGCGATCAAAATTGTCGGATCGTTGCTAGTATCTGCTCTACTGACCATTCCGGTGGCTATCAGCTTATTGTTATCTCGAAGCTTTAAATCCTCAGTCATTCTATCCGTCATCATTTCGGAAATAGCTGTTGTAGGCGGATTAGTAGTTGCAGGAGTTTGGAATCTGGCCCCTGGTGCTACCATTGTGCTTTTACTCATATCCCTATTAGTGTTGACTTTGATCGGTAAAAAGGGTTTGCCCGCTTAAACAGCGAATAAAATATACGGTATGCGTTTTTATAGGATGGAGCTACAAATATTTCCCTGAAGTGACTCGAATGCCGGAAGGAGAGCCGCTACCTTGTCTAATATCAATGCAGGAATAGCCTTAGCAGCAGGGGTAGCATCGTTTATATCCCCTTGCTGTTTGCCGCTTTATCCCTCTTACTTATCGTATATAACCGGATTATCTGTTCAACAATTGAAATCAGGTGCGAATACCAAAGAAATCCGTATACGCACCATAACTCATACATTGGCCTTTATTTTAGGTTTTTCAGCGGTTTTTTACACGCTGGGGTTTGGTGCCGGACTATTCGGACAATTTTTTAATGGTCATCGTGATCTGATCCGGCAATTATCCGCGATTCTGATTATTGTGATGGGATTATTTCTGCTTGGGATCTTTCAGCCGCAATTTCTACTTCGCGAGCGTAAGCTTGATTTAAAATGGAAGCCGGCCGGATATATGGGCTCATTTATATTTGGGATCGGTTTTTCTGCAGGCTGGTCTCCATGTATTGGACCGATTTTGACCGCAATTATCGCACTTTCCGCAAGTGAGCCTGGCACGTGGTTCACATTAATTACGGCCTATAGCATCGGGTTCGCATTGCCATTCTTTGTCTTGGCCTTCTTTCTTGGAGGAGCCAGACGTATCCTTAAATATTCAAATGTGCTGATGAAGATTGGTGGCGTTCTCATGGTATTTATGGGCGTTCTGCTCTTTACAGATCAAATGTTTCGGATCACAGTATGGCTGCAGGGAATCACGCCAGATTGGCTCGTTTTTTAGGTGAAATAATCAATTCCTGCTTCCGGAAAATGTTCGAATATCCGCTCTGTGATAAACTCTCGCAGGGCGGTTTGCTGTTCATCGGGATAGACATATTTATTTTGTCCCCAGCGTCCCCATTTCTTCTTACGCTTCTCCATGTCCATCTCTAGCTTGGATTTGGGGTAGCGCTTCTCTATAACCGTCTTAGCGGTTTTGGTGAATCGATGCTGAATCATTTCGAAGGTTAATCCTTTTCCAACTTCAGGGGGGAGGGTCTGGGCTAACTTGGCCAGTAGCTCAGCATAGCCTTCTTGCCAGCCGTCATACCAAATAATTGGGGCAATGATAAAGCCAAGTGGATAACCCGCCCGTGCTACCTTTCCAGCAGCTTCAATACGCTCCTCAAAGCGGGAGGTGGCAGGCTCGAAGTTCTTGATCACATAATCTGCATTCACGCTGAAGCGAACTCTGGTATGCCCGTTATGCTCCAAAGCAAGCAGGGGTTCAACATGTTGGTATTTGGTCACAAAGCGCAGACGGCCAAGGGGCTCTTTTGCCATAAATGTAATTAGTTCTGCCAGAGAACCAGTAATATGCTCAAGTCCTAGTGGATCTGATGTGCAGGCAGCTTCAAAGGTGGTGATTTCTGGATTACGCTCCTCAATATATTTTTTGGCAGCATCTATAATGTCACCTGTGTTTACATATACGCGAATGTAGGGCTTTGCTCCTAAGGTAGTCTGCAAATAGCAATAATGGCAGTGCCCCATACAGCCCGTGGCAATGGGAATAGCATAATCAGCCGATGGCTTGGATTGGTCAAATTTCAAAGTTTTGCGTAGGCCTACAACAAGCGTTCTTTTGGCAATTTTATATTGCTCGACTTCAGTTTCACCAGGGAAATTCATAATTCGATTATGTGATGTGGTCATACGATAAGGGATATTGTTAGCTTTTACCCATTCCATGATTTTTTCACCTTTAGGGTAATTTAAAGCATCCGGCTCGAAGAAAACAAGCTCTGGAAGAAAAAGCGCTGTAGGTTTTCTGGTTCTTTTTACAGTAGTGGACTCCGGCGTCACTATAGTCATACTTTCACGCTCCTTTGGAATGACGAGTATGTTTATTATGTCTAACTCAGCCCCAATAGAAGCATGGCAAACATGTGCAACTCCTCTGTAAGTTCCTTTGAAGGACTTGCCAAGGTGCGTTAGAAACATGTATCATTGTTAGAGCAAGGTTTGGCCCGGCGCCATGCTCATTATAGAAAAGAGGTAAAGTTTAATGCCAACACCCAGCATGGAGGATTATTTGGAGCGCATATACAAGCTCATAGATGAGAAAGGTTATGCGCGGGTCTCGGATATTGCCGAGGGACTGGAAGTACACCCCTCCTCTGTGACCAAGATGATCCAAAAACTGGATAAGGACGAATATCTCATCTATGAGAAATATCGTGGGCTTGTCCTAACCACCAAAGGGAAAAAAGTAGGAAAACGTTTAGTTGATCGTCATCAACTATTGGAGGAATTCCTCGGGTTGATCGGAGTACAGCAGGAATACATTTATAATGATGTCGAAGGAATCGAGCATCACTTAAGTTGGGATTCGATTACGCGTATTGAAACGTTGGTAGAATATTTCCGCCGCGACGAAGAACGTGTACAGACTTTATATGCGATTCACAACGAACTAGCAAGCGATTCTTGAAATGTTTTTTCCCGAAACGGATACTGTCCTAAAAGTTATGCGTAGCAAGGCTTTCTTGAGCATAGGCTGTGGATAGTATAGCCGTTTCTATTTTGTTTAGTGCAACCTTTTCCAGTTTTTAGCGTCAAAACGGATACAGTCCTTTTTAAAAATATAAGAGAGTATGAGCTTTATCCGATACTTCTTATATTTTTTGCAGAGACAGAGACCACCTTTTTAGAAGGAGGCACTCACTCATCTGCATGAAGGATTTATCCGTTTTTTTCGTTTTTTTTGGATACATATTTTTTAGATTTGGGGAGGAATTATGAATTATCGTAAATGGATGTTGAGCTTGTTAGTAATTATGTTGTTTCTGCCTTTATGGTCACCTGGTGCACGTGCCGCAGCAGTGCAAATTACCATTGAACTGGATGGAGAGGCGCTGGTTAGTGATGTGCCCCCATATATCACAACTTCTAATGTAACGATGGTGCCCATTAGTGTGATCAGTAAAGGATTAAATGCCGGCGTAGTATGGAATCAAAATAGTAAAACTGTAACCATTACTCAAGGAGATATGCTCCTTAAGCTGACCAGTGGCCAGAAAAATGCAATGGTTAACGATGCTTCGGTAGCGCTGGATACCTCCGTACAGATTAAGCAGGGGCGGGTAATGGTACCGATTCGTTTTGTAAGTGAGCAATTGGGATTGCAGGTGTTATGGGATCAGGTCAATAAGCATATTTCTTTGATCTCAAACATTGAACCGCCACAATCTGTCGATCCAGAAAAACCAACGACACCAACGACACCAACGACACCAACCGAACCAACATTACCTACTCTCCCTGGTGGATCAACTAGTAAGGAGGTGAAGGGAGCCTGGATCTCCACGGTGTTTAACCTAGACTGGCCTTCAACGTCTTCTGCAGGAAATGAAACGAAACAAAAGCAGGAGTTTGATAATTTGTTGGACAAACTCAAAGCTGTTGGCTTTAATGCTGTATTTGTTCAGGTAAGACCTTCAGCAGATAGTCTGTACCCATCGACTTTAGTGCCTTGGTCTAAGGTATTGACGGGTACACAAGGGAAGAATCCGGGGTATGATCCTCTAAGTTATATGGTCAGTGCTGCGCATTCCCGCGGCATGCAGTTTCATGCTTGGTTCAACCCGTTCCGTGCAACGACAGATGCTTCCACCTCAGCGTTAGCAAGTAACCATGTGGCAAAAGCACATCCAGAATGGATTGTGAATGCCGAGGGTAAGAAATACATTAATCCAGGTATTCCGGAGGCTCGCCAACATATCATCGACACGGTGATGGAAGTGGTTAAAGGTTACGATGTCGATGGTGTCCATTTGGATGATTATTTTTATCCTTCAAATGTTACTTTTGCCGATGATGCTGCTTATTCTACCTATAATACGAAAAAGCTTTCTAAAGCTGATTGGCGCCGAGATAATATTAATGAATTTGTCCGTCAGTTGGGAGAACAGATTCATAAGGTAAAACCTAAGGCTTCTTATGGGATCAGTCCATTTGGAGTATGGCGAAATATTAAAAATGATAGTACAGGTTCGGACACTAGTGCAGGGGTAACTGCTTATGACAGCATGTATGCGGATGTTCGGACATGGATTAAACAGGGCTGGATTGATTATGTCGCTCCGCAAATTTATTGGAGTTTGTCCTTTAGCACAGCACGTTATGACAAGTTAGTAGATTGGTGGGTTAAAGAAGTCGAGAATACGAATGTTAAACTCTACATCGGGTTAGCCGGCTATAAGGTCGGAGCCAGTGATCAAAAGGCTGAATGGCAAAGTGGGGATCAAATTATTAATCAGCTCAAATATAATGAGAAGTACGAAGAAGTTGCAGGTAGTATTATGTTTAGAGCGAATGACGTCGTAGTCCGCAATCCGTTCGGATTGTCGAGCTTATTGACCTTTTATTTTAAGTCCTAATCGATTAGTTGTTATTCATAAGGAGTCATGAATGTTCCCCCGTGCTCATAAATAAGCAATAGAATCTATGGGAAACGGGGGATTTTTGTGTATGGAGATTAACGCAGTATTTGAAGGAGGAGGCGTAAAGGGGATTTCTCTTGCGGGAGCAGTTGAAGCTACAGAAAGGGCAGGCTGGACTTTTAAAAGGGTAGCAGGAAGCTCCTCAGGTTCGATTGTAGCCACTTTACTAGCAGCGGGCTATGAGGGGAAGGAAATGTGTCGGATCATCCAAGGAACATCCTTTTCATCGTTTCTGAAGCGAGGCCCCGTTTACAATACTGCTATCGTTGGTCCTGCGCTGCGAGTGTTATTGAAGAAAGGATTATATTCTGGGGAAGCCTTGGAGTCCTGGATAAGAGCATTATTACTGAAAAAGGGAATCATCACCTTCCGTGATCTGCCTGCAGGTAAATTATCTATCATCGCATCCGATATCACAAATGGAAGGATATTGGTGTTGCCAGATGGCTTGGAGCAGTATGGGATCTCTCCGGAACATTTTGAAGTGGCCAAGGCAGTGCGAATGAGCTGCAGCATTCCTTATTTTTTTGATCCTGTGATGTTAAGACTGAACGGGCATGCAGCAAGAGGGAAATCCTTTACCGAGCAGTTTGTGTATGTTGTAGATGGTGGACTCTTGAGTAATTTCCCTTTGTGGCTATTTGACGGCAAGAATAATGGGAGTATACAACCTGGGAACAGAATTCCTACGGTAGGTTATCAAACGGTAGGTAAGACCGATCCACAGCCGCATAAAATCAGAGGGCCATTCAGTATGCTCCAAGCCTTGGTAACTACCATGCTCTCTGCTCATGATGAAAAGTTTATTGAAGGGGATAAATTTGTTCGCACGGTAAAAATTCCTACGCTTGGGATTGGGACGACTCAATTTGAAATTACAAAAGCGCAAAGCGATGAAATGTATGCTGCCGGACTCAAAGCAGGAGAAGATTTCTTTAAGGAGTGGCGACCAAGATAACGAGCGCGTTATCCATATGAGAAAAAAGCATCCCGCACGTTACTTAAAACGTGGAGATGCTTTTTGGAGTTTTTATGAAGTTAGTGATACTTCGGAAGCTGATCATCATTTTTACCTTTACTTCCTTCGATCACTTGGAAAGGATAGCTTTTGCGTTTGCCTGGTGCAGCTTGAGTCTTGCGAATTCCTGCTACCTTTGACATGGTCTTCTGGGAAGGCTTCACTTTAACCTTAGATCCACTGCTGCTACGAGCGTATTTGCCTGGCCCCATTTTTTTGTAAGCATAATAAATGATTGCTAACAGTACTAAGGGGAGAATCAGCTTCGACAGCGTAAAGAAGGGCTCAGTCAAGACTCCAATCACAAAACCGAAAATCGCAAGCGTAACCGTAATCCAAAAAATTAAAGCATGCCTGATCATAGATCACTCATCCTTTCGCAGGATCCAATATGCCGCCTGACACACTTGCCTCCGAATATCCTCTTGCTTCAATCGCAGCATCAAGCTCACGCATACGGTTAAAAGAGGCAATAGATACTTCTACCTGATCGTCTTTTGGCTCTTTGGTTGTAAGGAGTTGCAGCCACAATCCAGGGTAACCCAGATATTTAAGGCCTGGTACTTCTCTTACCGCATTGGTTCCCTTTAGAACTTCGAACGATACACCAATTACGACTGGCAACAAGATAATCCGCTGGATCACTCGTTCCCAAAGATTATCCCATGGGACTACGGAGTAAATGATCACACCGAGGATAATCGTCAGCATCATAAAGCTACTTCCACAGCGGTAATGCAGACGGCTGTATTTCTGAACGTTCTGAACAGTCAGTTCTTCGCCTGCTTCAAAAGCGCTGATGACTTTATGTTCGGCGCCGTGATACTGGAACAGTCGCTTGATCACAGGTGTTTGAGAAATCGCCCATAAATAGACCAGCAAGAGAATCATTTTGATGCCGCCTTCTATGAGGTTGTGCAGTACGTAGTTATCAAATACATTTTTAAATAAAAAATCCTCTACAAATACCGGAACAAGCGTAAAAATGAGCTTTCCGAACAAGAAGGAGAGAATACCCATTACAGCAACGCCAAAAATCATTCCAAGGCTCCAGCCCTCATCCTTTTTCTTCGGCTTCGCTTTTTCCTTCTCAAGATCTTCCGGTTCCAATTCATCTTCAGCGTAGGATTCGGCAGAATAGTTCAAGTGCTTAGAGCCTTTAGCGCTGGCATCTATAATACTGACAAGGCCGCGAAGCAGCGGAATCTTGCGCAGTTTCGTGACCCAGCTCTTATCGCTTTTGGGTACTTCTAAAAAAGTGATTTCCTGATTCTTGCGTCGTACGGCTGTTACATTGATATGCTTACCGCCGAACATGACACCTTCAATGACGGCTTGGCCGCCGTAACTGGGAGTTTCCTGGGACAACCAATTCACCTTCTCGTATTTAATATGATTTATATAATACATTGTAACTAATTTTTGAAGACATTACTAGTTGGATCGCCTTTTGCTGTACATACTATCTTCTAGAGAGAACGAGAGATAAATCGGCATTGAAAATAAAGAAAGCGAGGCAATTTCATGAGCAAATCTCATCAACAACAATCGGGGCATACAAATATTTGGCTTTTTGCACTCGAATTAGGTTTTTTTGCAGGATTAATTTGGGGTGGGCTTCATTGGCTAGTTTATTGGTTCAGTTTTACCCAAGTCAGCCCTGGCTTTATAGCAGAGCCTTTCTTCAAACATGCGTTTTTGACAACAGCATTTGGACATTTCGTGGGATATATGATGTTTATTGTATTTTCGGTCATCGCTTCTATGCTGTACGTACTGGTTCTCCGTAAGCTGAAGGGGCCTTGGCCAGGCCTAGTCTACGGCATTTTATGGTGGGTGATTATATTTATTCCTGGTTCTCAGATGTTTCTTATGCAGCCCCCATTCAAGCTGCCGTGGAACACGGTCATTAGTGAGTTCTGTATTTTTCTGCTATGGGGAATGTTCATTGGATATACAGCAGCAATTGAGTATACGGACGAACGGAAGCGTGAGCAAAGTACAGCGCTTGCCTAACGGCGCGAAAAAACTTCTCAAGGGGATATCCCTATGTTAAAATACAATGTGGCTATTTCGAGAGGAGAATGAAAATGGGTAACAAGCGTGTCTCCAAGCTGCGTAAGGTTTTGCAGGATCAAGGATTGGATGCAATGTTGATAACTAGCGGTTATAACCGCCGCTATTTAAGTGGATTTACCGGATCGTCCGGTTATGTACTGGTGACAAGTGATGATTGTTATCTGCTGACTGACTTCAGGTATATGACACAGGCCGCGGACCAAGCAATGGGGGTTAAAGTTGTAGAGCATACAACTAAATTCATTGATACAGTTCGCGAGCTTCTGCCTTCTGGTAAAGAGGTACGTATCGGTTTCGAACAGGATGAT
Organism: Paenibacillus sp. VTT E-133291; assembly: GCF_002264395.1. Lineage (GTDB taxonomy): Bacteria > Bacillota > Bacilli > Paenibacillales > Paenibacillaceae > Paenibacillus_AQ > Paenibacillus_AQ nitricinens. The sequence continues at coordinate 8,177 of NZ_NFVA01000089.1, read as the reverse complement.
GTTTCATTCAGCGCGTACACCGCATATGCAGAAGCACTTAAGCCGGCAGTGTTAGTTCCAATTTCCAAAGCTGTGGAAGACCTTCGTATGTTCAAGGATGAGGAAGAGCTTGCCGTTATGCAACGTGCAGCAGATCTGGCCGATGCTACATTCAGTCATATTCTGAACGTGATCAAGCCGGGTATGACTGAGCGCGATGTTGATTTGGAAATGGAATTTTATATGCGTACCCATGGTGCAACTTCTTCATCGTTTGATACGATTGTTGCTTCAGGCGAACGTTCATCCATGCCACACGGCGTAGCAAGCAGCCGCGTAATTCAAGGCAATGAATTCATTACCCTTGATTTCGGTGCATTACTTGATGGCTATTGCTCAGATGTGACAAGAACCATTGCACTCGGAGCACCGGATCCGAAGCTGAAAGAGATCTATGATATTGTGCTGGAAGCTCAGCTACATACTTTAGCACATATCAAGCCGGGTATGACTGGACGGGAATGTGATGCCTTGGCACGTGATATCATTGCTAGCTACGGATATGGTGAACAATTTGGACACAGCACAGGCCATGGACTTGGAATGGAAGTTCATGAGTGGCCGCGTTTGTCTAAACTTAGTGACGATATTATGCAGCCGGGGATGGTTGTAACTGTGGAGCCTGGTATTTATTTGCCGGGCATTGGCGGAGTACGTATTGAAGATGACATTGTGATCACAGAGAGCGGAATATCACTGCTGACCCATTCGTCTAAAGAATATACAGTACTGTAAGTAAGCGTGATGTAGTAGATTAATTATAATTTTGGAGGGATTTTAGTGATTTCAGTAAATGATTTTAAAACAGGTTTGACCGTAGAGGTAGAAGGAGATATTTTTACCGTTATTGATTTCCAACACGTTAAGCCAGGTAAAGGCGCAGCATTTGTCCGTTCCAAGCTTAAGAACCTACGTAACGGTAATACAGTAGAGCGTACATTCCGTGCAGGTGAAACGATTGGCCGTGCTATTATCGAAAACCGTGGTGTACAATATCTCTATGCCAGTGGATCGGACCATGTATTCATGGATAACGAAACTTATGACCAATTCGAATTGTCCGAAAAGCAATTGGAATGGGAATTGAATTTCCTTAAAGAGAACATGACTGTAAACATCGTTAGTTATAAAGGTGAGATTCTTGGGATCAACCTTCCTACCAGCGTAGAGCTTAAGGTTGTTGAAACTGAGCCTGGCGTTAAAGGAAACACGGCTCAAGGTGCTACGAAATCGGCCAAGCTTGAAACCGGACACAGTGTTCAGGTTCCATTGTTCATCAACGAAGAAGACATCTTGCTCGTTGATACTCGTGAAGGTAAATATATCTCCCGCGCGTAGGAAATAGAAGAATAACCTAGATATTACCAGAATAACCTCCCCGTTTATACGGTGGAGGTTTTTTTATGAACAGTAACGGATAAAGATGCTATGGAAACCCACATTAAAATACTGGAAGTTGAGTAAAATAAGCACAGCTGAAGGGCGGATGCTGATCTTATCTTTTTTTTCGCAGCGGGGAATTTTAATAAATTTTTTATGAAACCATTAACGCAGGGCACTGTTTTCGTATTATACTGATTTAAAGCGGGAAACCGATTAGAAGCAACTACATAGACCGATATGGGGAGTGAATGGGACTTTGTCACTTTATGTTATGAAATTCGGAGGCAGCTCCGTCGGCGACACTGAACGAATGAAACGCGTCGCGGGGCGCATCGCAGACAAGCAAAATGAGGGACATCGCTGCGTTGTGGTTGTATCTGCAATGGGGGATACAACAGATGATTTGATCGATACGGCGAAGCAACTAAACGGGCAGCCGCCCGCACGTGAAATGGATATGTTGATGACGACAGGTGAACAAATCTCCGTCGCTCTATTGTCCATTGCCCTACATGGGATCGGGCGGAATGCTGTTTCTTATACAGGATGGCAGGCTGGATTCCGAACAGACGAAACTCACGGCAGAGCTCGTATCAATGAAATTGACCCGCGCCGTGTATTAGCGTCTTTGGAGCGTGAACAGATCGTGATCGTTGCAGGCTTTCAGGGAATGACTGTGGACGGTGAGATCACCACATTAGGCCGCGGTGGTTCGGACACAACAGCCGTAGCATTGGCTGCTGCTATAGAAGCAGACGTATGCGAAATCTATACCGATGTAGATGGTATCTACTCCACAGACCCACGTATCGTGAAGACGGCACGTAAGCTGAAGGAAATCTCTTACGATGAAATGCTGGAGCTTGCCAATTTGGGAGCAGCTGTATTACATCCACGTGCAGTGGAGTACGCTAAGCGTCATCAAGTTAAGCTGGTCGTTAGATCGAGCTTTAATCATAATGAAGGTACCGTTGTGAAGGAGGAAACAAGCATGGAGCAGGGAATCGTAGTTAGTGGTATTGCATTTGATAAGAATGTAGCACGTGTCAGTATTCTTGGAGTTCCTGATGTACCAGGTGTACTCGCTCAGGTCTTCGGCAAGCTTGCTGAAGAGGGCGTTAACGTAGATATCATCGTACAAAGTGGTGTACAGAATGAGCAGGCTGACTTCTCATTTACAGTTTCTCTTGACGAGCTGGATCGGGCGAAGGAAGTTATTAAAGAAATTCATAAAACATTGCCTTACCGTGAAGTTACCTCCGAGGATAACCTGGTGAAGGTATCCATCGTTGGTGCTGGGATGGTCAGCCATCCAGGGGTAGCGGCTCAAATGTTTGATGTACTCTCCCAAGAGGGTGTAAGCATCAAGATGGTCAGCACTTCTGAGATCAAAGTATCTTGCGTTATTGAATCAGGCAATTTGCCATCAATCATACAGGCGCTTCATACCGCCTACAATCTAGATACAACTGAGCAGGCTTTCGTCGGAGGTCCTAAAGATCGCCGATAAGAGCTGCTGAGTAAACAAAGAGGGATGCCTTACAGCCAGACGGCTGCGGGCATCCCTCTCTTTGTCTTATAAGCCGGGTTTGTTGTGGTATTCCTGCGGCGTTATGCCATAAAGCTTCTTGAATAATGAATGGTGATGAAATTACTAAGGAAGTGAATGACTCGTATATTTCAGCTAGTAAAAAATAAGCAAATAGCATCACTTATATAACAGCATGGGAGGTAAGTCCCTGAATTTTATCCTAATCGTTTGAACCGGCCCTGGATCTCTACAGTCTCCACAACATTGACGAAGGAGCTTGGGTCTGCCTCAAGAATAGTTCTCCGCAGATTTGCAAGCTCATACCGAGTCGTTACCGTCATTAGCATGGTATTTCCCTCATGACTGTATCCACCCTCTGCATTGACGACAGTGATGCCATGAGGTAACTCTCTGAGACGGGTTAGCATCATCTCCCGTTCTTTGGTAACGATGAAGCAGGTCAGCTTCACATGGCGAATATGGATCATATCGACTACTCTACTTTTTACAAAAATACAGAGCATAGCGTATAAGGCGGAATCCCAGCTTTTAAAGAAGCCTAAACTCAGAATCACTAATCCATCCATTAGGAACATGATATTTCCCATTGGAATATCACGCTTGCGAGAAATAATCGAGCCTAATATATCAAATCCCCCGGAAGAACCCCCTGTACGGAGAGAAAAACCAACGCCGCCAGCAATAATTACTCCGCCGAAAATACTTGCAAGAATGGGATCCTTGGTCATTTGCACCTCAGGAATAATGGTAATGAACCAGGTGGTAGCTACGACGGAAAGTAAGCTTAGTAAGATGTATTTTTTTCCCACTGCAATAAATCCCCAGACAATTAAAGGGAGGTTTATTACAAAATAAAGCTTAGAAATGTACTTCGGATCCGTTAAATAACCGACGACCGAAGCCACCCCTGCTACCCCACCGCTCAGAAGCTGATGAGGAATTAGAAACAATCGCATCCCGCTTGCAATTAAAAAGGCTGAAAAAATAATGATAGCTACTTCCTTGAGTGGTCTGACTACGGTCCGCATATTTTGCGGTAACCCGTAACTTCGAACTTGCATGACACAAATCCCCTCTTTTTCTTATGTCTTTATAGTCTGCTCTTTTTGAAAATATAAACCCACTATATTTCCAATTAACAAGGATACCACAGATGGAAGTGTTCGTAAAAAATAATTTTATCGTACTGATTATATTTATTTATATAGGTGTGTACTATGAACTCTTTCACAGTTGGACTTGCAATTCTGTCATTTCTCCTTGTCTAAAGTGAGTAATTATCGCATATCCATGGATAAGAGAAGGACAAACAAGCCCTGAATATCATTTTGTATGAAATAGTAAAAGTTAGGAGTGGAGTGGATTGGACAAGTATGTAAGCTGGATGGCGACTCTTCGGCTGTTCTCGGGTAGTGCGGAGATTATAGCTGCGCTGATTATGCTGCGGTTGAATCAGGTAGACAAGGCGCTCGCAGTCAATTCTGGACTAGCTTTGGTAGGCCCGACGATCTTGATATTGACGACAGCGATCGGACTTACAGGGATGGCTCAGCAGTTGTCCTGGAGCAAACTGGGCTGGGTCGGTTGCGGTGTAGCCTTTCTCTTAATCGGGATTCTAAAAAAATGATAGATGATAGGCATATTGAGCGCGTACAAGCATAAATATGGAATAAAGCAATTAGATAGAGGACAACTTGGGGGTACTTTGTATGGCAGATGATTGGCTGCAATTGTTTCCTGAAAAAGTAAGAGCACTATTAAAGTGCCTTCCCCTTCCGCTACTTGGAATGGTGGAAGAGATTCGGGTCCGTGAAGGTCGTCCGCTGGAGATTAACTATTCAGGTAAATATCACTTTCTTAGAGCAAATGGCAGCGTAACGCAAAGGCCGGAAGAAGCCTATAGGCCGGATCGGGAGGACACTCATAGACTGCTAGATCTGATCAGCAACCATTCACTATATACGATGGAAGAAGAGCTGAGAAAGGGATTTATTACGATTCCTGGCGGCCATCGAATAGGACTTGCTGGTCGGACGGTGCTGAGTGGTGGTGGTGTGGAGCATCTACGCGACATTACAAGCTTCAATGTCCGCATAGCCCGTGAGGTTCCCGGAGTCGCGGATAAAGTGCTGCCTTATCTGCTGGACAAGGGGAGGCAGCGAATGATGCACACCTTGATCCTTTCGCCTCCACAGCACGGAAAGACAACACTTCTTCGCGATATTGCAAGACAAATCTCCTTAGGAGATTTGGGGAAGCGTGAAGGCGGAAGACCCGGTTTGAAGGTGGGGATTGTCGATGAACGTTCTGAGATTGCCGGAAGCAGACGCGGGATTCCTGCCTTTGATGTTGGTCCGCGCACAGATATCCTCGACGGCTGTCCCAAAGCTGAAGGCATGATGATGATGATTCGTTCCTTGTCACCGGATGTATTGATTGCTGATGAGATTGGTCGTCCTGAAGACGCTGAAGCAGTCACTGAAGCGCTGCATGCTGGAATATCAGTTGTTGCTTCGGCTCACGGTAAAGAAGTAATAGAACTGGCTCGTAGACCCGGGCTTGGCGGGCTACTGGAACAAAAGATGTTCGAAAGATACGTCATTCTGCATCGCTCAGAAGCAGGGCTCTCCTTTCGTGTTCTGGATGGACAAAAACGCGGATTACTTCTTATCTCACCTGGGGATCGATTAGGTGGTGATATACATGCTTAAGTTATTTGGTGCCGTTCTGATTGTGCTGGCTGGTACGCTGGCAGGGCTACAATTTGCAAAACAATATGCAGACAGGCCAAGACATATCAGAGGCTTAATAGCAGCGCTACAGCGGCTGGAAACAGAAATTATGTATGGCTTTACCCCATTGCCTGAAGCTATGCGGCGTATAGGGATTCAGTCGAAGGAACCGCTCAAAACGTTGTTTGTTAAAACAGCTGAGGAGATGAGCCCACCCCATGACCGAAGCGCCCAGGATGCCATTCAGAGGGCTATGGAGTCGCATTGGAAGTCTACCGCATTGAAGGGGACAGAAAAAGAGATTCTCCGCCAGCTCAGTTGTACTCTCGGTACAAGCGATAGGTCCAATCAGAGCACTCATATCGCGTTAGCATTGCAGCAATTGAAGCAGGAGGAGTCGGTAGCCAGAGAGGATCAAGGCAAATATGAAAAATTGAGTAAAAGCCTGGGTCTGCTGCTTGGAGCATTGATCGTCATTTTGATCTTTTAGCGAGGTGCCAGGAATGAATATTGAAGTCAATGCGATTTTTCAAATTGCCGGCATTGGCATAATTATCGCCATGATACACACGGTGCTTAAACAGATGGGAAAAGAAGATTTCGCACATTGGGTTACCGTAATCGGGTTCGTCGTCGTGCTATTTATGGTTATTCGAATGCTGGACGGACTGCTGCAGGAAATAAAAACGATCTTTCTTTTTCAATAGGCGTGCTATGGAGATCATTCAAGTTGTTGGAATAGGGCTGATATCGACCATATTGATTCTCGTGCTGAAGGAACAAAAACCGATGTTTGCCTTTCTCCTCGCTACTGCCACAGGGATTCTGATCTTCCTGTTTCTAATCGGCAAGATTGGAATGATACTTTCCACACTGGAGCGGGTGGCAGAGTCATCGGGGATGGAAATGATCTATTTAAAGACCGTGTTCAAAATCATCGGAATTTCATATATCGCTGAATTTGGAGCACAGATCGTGCGTGATGCTGGGCAGGAATCGATTGCTTCCAAAATAGAGCTCGCCGGAAAAGTCCTCATTATGGTACTAGCTGTACCCATTATCAGCATCATTATTGAAACGGTCATGAAGCTGCTACCTGCTTAAAGCAATTGAAGGAAGCTAAGCAACGATTAGGGAGGAGAAGTTATGCAAGAGTGCAGTGTTTTTCGTCCTCCAAAATTTAAAATAATACTGTTGCTGCTCCCATGCTTCTTCATTCTATGGTTTGCAGGTACAGCTCAAGTGGCCATAGCTTCTCCAGCGTCAGGATCGGGCGTTAATGCCTCCCCGGTAGACCAGTGGGTCAAGGGTCAGGTGAACAATTTGCCAACAGATAAGGTGGAGTCGTACTGGGATCAACTGATGAAGGATTACGGAGGTTTTTTTCCAGACGGGGCAACACCATCACTTATGGACATGCTGCTTCCAGGGGATAAGGGACTCAGCTTGCAAGGTGTATTATCTGGGCTACTTGGTTTTATGTGGCATGAGGTGTTGTACAACGGAAGGCTGCTGGTCACGATTGTCATGGTCAGTGTGCTCAGCATGATACTGGAGACGCTACAAACCGCTTTTGAGCGAAAAACGGTCAGCAAGGTGGCTTATACGCTCTGCTATATGGTAGTGCTCGTTATTGCCGTGAACAGCTTCAATATCGCTATAGGTTATGCGAAGGATGCTATCGACCGGATGATTGATTTTATGATGGCCATGATTCCGCTACTGTTCGCGTTACTGGCTTCCATGGGGAACATTGTTACCGTCTCGGTCACACATCCACTAATTGTTTTTATGATTCATACCGTTGGCACACTGATCCATACCATTGTCTTTCCACTATTATTCTTTTCAGCGGTGCTACATCTCGTGAGTGCACTGTCGGAGAAATACAAGCTGACCCAGCTGGCGAATCTGCTAAGAAATATCGGAGCTGGATTACTAGGAGTACTGCTCACTGTGTTCCTCGGTGTGATTTCAGTCAGGGGAATTACGAGTTCAGTGACAGATGGGGTTACGATCAGGGCCGCTAAATATATTACAGGCAACTTTGTTCCGGTCATCGGAAAAATGTTCGCGGATGCAACAGACACAGTGATCTCAGCTTCACTCCTGGTGAAGAACGCCATTGGGTTATCCGGTGTCATCATCATTTTGTTCCTTTGTGCTTTTCCAGCGATCAAAATCCTGGTGCTTGCTCTGATCTACAATGTAGCTGCTGCTGTAATGCAGCCCTTAGGAGAGACGCCGATTGTGGTCTGCCTCCAGACGATCGGAAAAAGCATGGTGTACGTATTCGCAGCTTTGGCAGCGGTATCGTTAATGTTTTTTATGGCCGTCACGATCATGCTAACCGCTGGCAATTTAACCGTCATGATGAGGTGAATCTGCTGACAAAACTTAGCGGGTGCTTTCGGAGTGAGTTTTGTACGAAGTAAATTCGCGAAGGCTATGCTAACAAAACTTAGCGGGTG
>NZ_NFVA01000258.1 GCF_002264395.1 Paenibacillus sp. VTT E-133291 | reverse complement strand
CGGTCATCCAGAATATCAAGATTACGATAAATCTTGCTCTTCTCGATCTTCAAATCAACTTCTTTAATGACATCATCAGCTTCGGAGCCAAGGATATCGATAAGTGTAATTTCATTACCTTCTTTGTCCGTCCCAATTGGATCATGCAGGGATACATCTTTACGAGTCTTCTTCAAGGATCTTAGGTGCATCAGAATTTCGTTTTCAATACAACGGGCAGCAAATGTGGCCAGCTTTGTGCCTTTGTTCGGGCGGTAGCTCTCGATGGCTTTAATCAAGCCGATCGTGCCGATGGAGATTAGATCCTCCATGTCTTCTCCGGTGTTATCGAATTTTTT
>NZ_NFVA01000010.1 GCF_002264395.1 Paenibacillus sp. VTT E-133291 | reverse complement strand
CCCGCCAAATTTCGTATAGCCCAGCCACTCCGAACATACTGCGATTATTCATGACTACCCGAACTGGATAAGTCTTCGTGCCTTCCTTTTTCCAATAATAAAATCCATTGCACGGGATAATACAACGATGCTTGTCCACCATCTTGCGGTAGGTTGGATTCTGATGCACGTTTCGGAGATCCGCATTGATCGCATCTTTTCCCCAATAAGGAACGAATCCCCAGCGGAACTCATCTAGAATTCGCTCACCATCCTGTTGTAAAACTACCGGCATATCCTGCGTGGGACTAATATTATAGCGGTCTTTATAGTAGTACATCACTCGGTTAATTTCAAAATGATCCCTAATTTCCTGCAGTTCGGCCGCTAGCGAAAAACGTTGACACATGAAACATCAGCCTCCTTTTGTTTCGTAGTGTTTGTAAAAGGAGGTAAATTATTCATGGCTTCCGAGGTCGCCTATTAATTGACCCGAATCCTGTGGTTGACAGTAATAAAGGAGCCGTAAGGTACGGCCCCTCGCAGTTTATCTTTTTTGTTATTTAACAGTTTTAATAAATTATTGCAGACTCACACTATCTAGATAAATAGCGGATTGGCCACTACTGTTCGAGGAGGCGCGGAATTCCACCCCAATTTCTTTGACTGCGGACAAATTCGAAATGCCGCTGAGGGATAGTGTCAAAGTGGTACCGACGTTCGATTGAATCAGATTCTCTCCAGAATCATACCATGTCCACCCGGACCCGGTCTTCAAGTATAGTTTCGCATAGATTCCGTTGCCAATATTTCCCCAGTTCGCATGCTTAACCGTTACTTTCAGACTGCTTTTTCCGGACAGGTTTTGATTTGAGGTTATATATAGGCTATGCGTGGAATTGGATTGTAAGGAGACATCGGCTTTGAGAGTTTGCGCTCCCGTAGCTTTCCATTCATTGGTGACCCATGGTCCTCCCGAAATATTGTTTCCCGACCAACCTTGAGTTCCCGACTCAAAATCATATAAGATCGCCCCGTTATTTCCCGGACTCGGGCTTGGTGTAGGTGTAGGAGTAGGTGTAGGTGTAGGTGTAGGTGTAGGTGTAGGAGTAGGAGTAGGTGTAGGTGTAGAAGTAGGGCTTGAGGTTGGAGTTACACCTCCGAAAATGCCGGACAACACAGAAGTTGCTTTTATGCCGTTACTGCCATTCACAACGGTATTGCCGAACGAGGTGAGGGAGTTGCCTGTCCAATCATTCGTCATATCAAGATAAGCCAAATCACTGCTATTGCCCTTCCAGGACCAAGCCAACCAGCCGACTCCTTTCTCTTGGGAATAGCTCATAATGGTGGCTTCATCCACATCACCGTTTGTATGCTGTCCGCCAAATTCGCCGATAATCAGCGCAAGATTCTTGTTCAGCACACCGTCAATATTGGATTTGACGGTATTTGCATTGCCCCCAGCATATTCATACATATGGACAGAGAACAATGTATTTTTTAACGGGTCCGCATTCAGTACTTCCGTCCCATAATTTTTGACCGAATCTGGATATTGTCCCCAGCCAGCAGAATCAACAATCAGCGTATGATTTAGACCGGCGTTTCGTAATTTAGGAATAGCTTGCTTATAACCATTAGCCCAGGCTACTCCATCCCATGTTCCGTACCACTCGTTAGCTATATTTATGAGTACACGGTCTTCTTTGCCAATCAGTGCGTCTTTAATACTGATCCAGTAATTAACGGCGTTGTCCAAATCGGATAGACTATCGCTTCCTGTTGCGTCATGTACTTCCAAAACGGCAATTAGTTTATTTTGTTCACAGAGGCTGATGATTTTTTTGATGGCATTCACATCATCAATCGTCCATTTGTATCCATTCGCTAATACAATGCGTACCGTGTTGGCACCAGTTTTAGCAATGGCTGGTATTGCGGTAGACAATTGATCCTTATACCATGTGTGCGCATGATTGACTCCTCGCATAACAAATGGTTGTCCTGTAGCATCCATTAATTTGGTACCGCTTACATAAAATCCGCTCGCAGCATGTGCTTTGTTCGAAAGTTGTCCGGTCCATGTGAAAATCAGTAAGAATGCTACAAATGTAATTGACCACTTGCGTAAAATCACCAAAAACCACCTCATGAATTTTATTTATGTAAACCCTCATTAAGTTTATACTGGTAACGTCCGTTCACCTCCTATTGTTAGAATAATGAGGGAGTCATATTTAACTGTGCGTTCATGAATTCACTAATTTCTTTGGATTTATCGTTATTATATTAGCATTATGTTATTTTGAAAGCGTATGATTATTTTATGCAATTGATTAAATTTCGCTTTAAAAATTGTTTTTTATTAAAAACTCAATTCCTCGGAAGCTTCCCTCCATACTGCGCTCTTAGCTGCTGTAATTTGTCTAATTTGCTTAGACTACTATCTCTATTTGCTAAACCTACCCCAAGAATCAGATTCTCGATAATATATGTGGGACCGACCATGGAGTGAAACTCCCAAACCTCACCTCTCCCGGCATAAAGTACAATACCTGCATCTTGGGATCGAGGATACACAAGTCTGTCAGTGATCAGGATGACCTGGTAATTAGCTTCACGTGCTTGGTCCAGAATCACTTCGATTTCAGGTAACAGTTGAACGAATCCGAAGACAAGCAATACATCTTTTTGATCAGCATGCATTAAGGACTCTAGCAGTTCGTGTCCGCTGGGGGCCATTTTTTTCATCTGTAGTCCAAAACGCGCCATTCGATAAATCATCAGCTCGGCTAGTCCAGCACAAGGGCCTGGGCTATATACATATACAATGCGTGCTGCAGATAGTGCTACTACTGCACGCTGCAGCGCCTCGTCGCTCAAATAGCGGCGTGTCTCTTGCAGATGATGTAAGCAATTGTCCAACAGCACTTGAGGAAGTGAACGATCATCCGATCTTTGCATGGCATCACGCATTTTTATGGAAGGGGTGGACTCAAAGCGGAAACGGAGCCGGTTTTTGAAATCTTTGGCATGTTTGAATCCAGCCGCTTTCCAGAACCGCGAGACGGAGGCAATGCTTAATTGAAGTTCATCTGCCATTTCCTGTTCCGTCATATAGACTACACGTTGCTCATTTTTCTGAATAAAGTCAGCAATTATTCGTTGATTTGGTGAGAAGGCGCGGCGATTCCAATCTTTATACAATCTCTCATTCCTCCTAATATGAAGTGTTAAATAGAATATAACGTATGAAGATGTTGTAAATATTTTTACAACGTTAAAAATACTGAAAAAAATATTACTCCCATTTAACAATTGGTAAAAGTTGTGCTGACATGACCTTCTTATAATGAAGATAAATTCTTGTAGGGAGGTCAAATATTCATGAGTACGATAAAAACGCGCTACACGTTGACTCAGTCACAAAAAATGATGATTTTTGTACTGTCGATGTCGCTTTACGGTTTGTCCAATATGTTTACGGAGCTTGTGCCTGGGATCAAACTAGGCCCCATTGAATTATCGATTGAATATTTCGCATTCATTCCTTTGACCTTATGTATGCTGTTTCATCCACTGTATGCGGCCATTGGGGCAGCTGTGGGTGAAGTGATCTTTGGGGAACTGATGTTAGGTCAATTTGGCGGGCTGGGCGAATTGGAGAAATTCATCACCTTCTCACTAGCGATGTATACCGCTGGCCGTATGGTATCTGATCCGAAGAATCGTAGACAGGTTGGAGTAGCAGCGATTACTGGCGTAGCGATTCACCAGTTCTTCAGCTCTGTTGTGGATATAGTGAAAGTATGGGTGGGTGTAGAAGAACTTGAAGCTGTTAAAGGTCTGGCAGAGAGTATCGTTGTAATCGAGGGAGTTGGCTTTTTGAACGACGTACTCTTCTCCGGTATCTTGTTCGCTCTAATTCCTACTATGTATCTGGTCCCACGTTTATATGGGAAAATCGAACCTTTGCTTGGTATGAAGCCGCGTGAACGGAACATGAAATATGCTACAGGGGCTTGGCTATCTCCTAAGCTAGTTATTTTTGGAACGATTCTGGTCATGGTTGCGCTTGGATCAGAATTGCTCTCGGAATCCGGATGGAACTTTGGTGACTTTGAGTTTGCTTGGGCAGAGTCGAATGAAGAGAGCTTAATCTGGCTAAGTATGCTGGTAGCGGCAATTGTTGCAGCAACAGCAATTATATCCCTGATTCGGCGGTCAGTACGTAAAAGACAGGAAGCGGGTCAAGTAGATGCGTAAATCAATACTCGAACTGAATGGAGTCACCTTTACTTATCCGGGAGCCGAACAACCTGTACTGCAAGATGTATCTTTGCGGCTAGAAGAAGGAGATTTCATTGCCATTATAGGTAGTAATGGTTCGGGAAAATCCACGCTGTGTAAATGCTTTAATGGCTTGATTCATCATTATTACACAGGGGACTTCACTGGAGAGGCGACGATCTGTGGACAACCGGCGGATGGGAAAAGTGTAGCTGAGCTTTCCGGGCATATCGGGTATGTTTATCAGGATTTTGAGAATCAATTAGTGCGTCCGACGGTCCTAGATGATGTGTCGTTTACGCCACTCAATTATGGATTTGCCGATTATAGGGAGCGGGGAGAGCGGGCACTGGCACTAACCGGACTTAGCGATTTAAGAAATGAATTCATCTGGCAATTGAGTGGCGGGCAAAAACATTTGCTCGCTTTAGCCGGAGCACTAGCGATGGATCCAGAAATTCTAGTCATTGATGAACCGGTAGCTCAGCTGGATCCGCAGCATGCCCGCCATATCTATGATATTCTGCGCCGTTTGAATGAGGAGCATGGGAAGACCATTGTAGTGATCGAACATCATGCGGAATTTATTGCCGACTATTGTAAGAATGTCGTCCTGATGGATAAGGGGAGAATGTGCTGGCAGAAGCCGGTGCGCGAAGCTTTATCATCTGTAAAAGAACTGCTGGAGCTGGGCATTTATCCCCCGGATGTGACTCGGGCAGCTTGGCTCTTGCAATCTGATGCGCCGCTAACCCAATTCCTTCCCTTGAGCGCTGAAGAAGGGAATGCCCACATGATATTGCGGCAGGATAGGATCCAGAGAAATGATCCATCTGACTATATGAAGGAGCAGTCCCTTACTGTAAATCGGGAAGTGAAGAGTGTCGTTCAGATGGAGAATGTATACCTCTCATACCGTACCATTCATAAGACGATGCATCCTGTCTTGAATGGTGTTCAGCTGGAACTGCGGCAGGGTGAGTCTATTGCTCTTATTGGCAACAACGGGGCGGGAAAATCTTCTTTAATGAAGCTGATTGCTGGAATTGTCAGACCTACAGCTGGAACCGTAAATGTGAAAGGGATGACCGTGAACGGTCTGCCACCCGAGCGTCTCTCCGGTACCGTAGCATACGTATTTCAGAACCCAGAGGAAATGTTCATTGAGGATTCTGTACGCAAAGAAATTGCTTATTATTTGAAGGCGCGGAAGCTACCAGACGCAGAAGAGAGAGTAGAAGAAATGCTAAAAGCATTCCGGCTCCATGAATTAGCAGAACGTGACGCTCGACTTCTGAGTGGGGGTCAGCAGCGCCGGGTATCGCTAGCCATTGGTGCAGCTGTTCGTCCTGCCGTCATGCTGCTCGATGAACCAACGGCCAATTTGGATATTTCGACCAAACAGGAAATGGTTCATGTGCTGGAAACGCTTCGCAGTCATGTTGAGACAGTGGTGATCGCGACTCACGATATGCAGCTTGTGTCTGAGTGGGCGACCAGGATTATCGTTATGCATCAAGGCAGGATTATTGCTGACGGAACGAAAGATGAAATCTTCGCTGACGGACTTCTATTACGGAGGGCGGGTCTGGCTCAGACGCAATTGATGGAGCTGAGCCGTATGCTCGGTCTGCCCAAAATTTGCAGCAGCTTAGAGGAATTCGTAAGTCTAGTGGAAGTGAAAAAGGAGGTAGCTGCAATCCATGGAAGCTGTTAAACGGGCACTTGACCGTATATCTGTAGAACAAATTAAACTGGAGCTCTTAGGGACTGCTTATAACAGTAGCGGTACATTTCTGGGGAGGCTCGACCCGCGAACGCTGCTACTTTGGTATTTGTTCTTTGCCATCGTGCCTTGGTTCGTACATAACCGTACAGTTTTGTTAGGGATGTTCGTGCTTATGGTCTTAACGACGGTCCTCTCCCGGGTCAGCCCGTATATTATTTTTATATTGTGTCTGGGATTAATCAGCCAAATTGGGTGGATGTTCATCCTGTCTCTCTTTTTCGGCGGAGGAATTGAATCGTTGCTGCCTATGTTGACGCTGACACTTAAGCTCTCAGTAATATCACTAGCTAGTATTACGGTGTTCTCCAGTCTCGATCCGGAAAGACTTAGTGACGGCCTGCTATCCTTAGGGATTCCTGATACATTTGCTTTCAGCTTATCTTATGGTTATCGTATTTTACCTACGTTACTGGAGGAATTCCATCAGATTTTGTTATCCTTCAGACTGAGAGGGCAAAGACCGCTGCAACATGGTTTGTTGTATTGGAGAACAGCAACATATTATTTGCGCATTGTGATCCTGGCATTTTATCCACTCATGCTAAATACCGCTAAACGTTCCCGGACCACGATCGAGGCGCTTGAGACTCGGGGATTTAGCTACGGTCTTAACAATAAGAAAGTGAAGAAGATTAAGCTATCTTATTTGAAAATGAAGCGGTCCGACTGGTACTTTTTATCCGGATCCACCGTTTATGTTATTTTGCTTTTTTGGATCGGTTACCTCTACCCTAAACTGGTGTATTAACATCACTCATAAGCTCAAAGGAGACGAATTAGACATGAATATTGATCTGCATACCCACGGTAAATTATCTAAGAAATCAACCTTTTCCCCTGAATATTTTGCTGAAATGATGTTTGAGGCGAAAGCGAACGGATTACAGGCAGTAGCTTTGACCGAGCACTTTAACACTTCTAATTTCTTTGCGATGTATGAGACGCTGGACCAGACTTATCCTTATAACGGACATTATTATGATGTAAACGGACTTAAACTGTTTCCGGGTATGGAGGTGGATATCGCGGAGACGGGTCATATTCTGCTGATTGGACTTAAGGAGAATATTCTAGCTGTTCGCGCTTTACTGGATGAGCATACGAAGGAGGGGGATTTTATTCCTTTCAAGGATCTGCTGGACATGGCTGATGAACATAAGCTTTGGAAAATCGGAGCTCATCCCTTCCGAATCTCTACGCCATTACATCAACTGGATCCAGAGCTGCTTCGGAGATTAGATGCTTTTGATTTCAATGCAAAGGATATTTACATGCAGGGGGCAGAGACTTACAAGAACCTGATCACACCTTTTGCTGAAAAGCTTGGTGTACCGGTGATTGCCGGTAGTGATAGTCATCAATGTCTGCAATATGGTAGTGTTCTGAATCGGTTGAATATTACCTGCTCAACGGTTGAGGAATTGAAAGAAACCATTAAGCAAGGCAACTACGAAATTGAGCTTTCGCCGTGTCTTCACACCAAAGTGAAAGCTTCAGTCATGATGAAGAAACTTTTGAAGCAGCTTATTGGTGAAGCACCTTCCAGAGATGAAGCAGAGGTTGGCAACATGGTCTAGCCGATGGCAAACATTCCTGTTATACTTTTTTCGTGAATGTAATCGGAGGTGGTACTGTGCTAATGCTGGTTTGCCCATTAGCTAGAAGTTCCTCACGCAAAGCCTAAATTAGGGCGATACTTTGCGTGAGGTGCGATAGGATGGATGATCGCCCAAACTAAATATTATCGTTTCTGATAATGGGCTTTGCACCTTATGAAATTTTCATAACAAATAAGGGGCTGAAGAGCAATGAATACACCATTTATTAGAAACCATCAATATAATTTTATTAAAAAACAAACAGACTTCCTTCTAAAAACACTGCGAACTGTAGCGGATCGAAGAGTCTTGGAGACGGTAAGATATCGTTCATCGTTGAATGTTGTAGAAGCTTTTTCAACACTAAGTGATAGTCAGCAGCAGTTGCTGCAACGAATATCAGCCTTTGAGACTGCATACGATTTTCAGAAGTATCTTAGTGGATTAGAGCCTTATTTAGAACCTTTTCCGCAGATTACACCGAAACAGATTCAGAAGTTGTTCCCTAAGAATAAAAAGCTGAAGGTACCTGATTTATCAGCCATCGACTTTCGATATATGACATATTTGAGCTGGATAGATATTGCTACCAATAAATTATTTATTGTATATCCGTTCGAAGGGCAGTTTATCGGTATTGAAGGTAGAATGACACCAATGAACAAGAAGGGGTATTGCCTGTTCTGTAATCGGCAGCAACAGCTCGCCTTTTTTACGGTCAAGACCAAGCTTGCGAAATCTTCGCCGGATGATTACTCTTCCATTGGCCAATATATTTGCATTGAGAGCCAAGCATGTAATCATAGGATTACGGATACAGCAGCACTAGAGAGATTCATTCTCTCCACTCGTGAATAATGTTAGGATTAGCAAAGGCTGCTTTTGTAAGTAGCTTCAGACTATAGAGCAATAGGGTTTTGAAACGAATGATTTCGTTTCGAAACCCTATTTGCTGTTCGCTCAATTCCTGAATTAATGATTTTAAATATTGTTGAAATAGAAACAAAAAATAATGTGATATAATATTGTTAATGCAAGAGCGGGTGGGAGGACAGGTCATGAACAAAGAAGATCAGATCCTAACGGGTGTCAGGGACCTATATAATAAGATGGTCTGGCTTAACAAAGATAAGATGGAAGCCAGTCTTAAGGGTTATACATCTTCTGAAGTACATTGTATTGAATACATTGAAAAAAATGTAGATTCCAACGTAACAAAACTTGCGGAGTCCTTTTTTATGACGCGCGGTGCCATAAGTAAATTAACTAAGAAACTCATAGAAAAAGGCCTGATCGAAAGCTACCAGAAGTCGGATAACAAAAAAGAAATCTATTTTAGGCTTACTGAGCAAGGAAAAGTAATTTATAAAATCCATGAGAACCTTCACAAAGAGTTTCAAGAGCGGGATAAGGCCGTCTTTGAGCAGATAACCGAGGAACAATTTGATAGTATGCTTAGTTTCGTGGAAAAATATAGTAGTCATTTGGATGCGGAAATAAAAAAACAGGGTAAAGATATGAAATCGGAATAAAATTTGAATAATGAAAATGAACCAGATGCAGTCGGGCTCTATGGAGAACGGCTGTATTTTTATTGTGATTATTTTGTTGACAAGGAAACAAAATGGCGATACGATAAACATGTTTCCTAGGAATCAAAATGCAACTTTAAGGAGTGAACATAAATGTCCATATTTAAATCACACAATGAACAGAACACAGGACAATCCGTAGATAAGCACGCATTAATATTCGGTCTTATCTCTGTGTTTCTTTGCGGAATTGGCTTTAGTATCATAATACCTGTCGTCCCTTTCTTAGTGCAGCCATATACAAGCAGTTCGGGAGAACAAGCAATAGTTGTTACGATGCTGACCTCGGTTTATGCAGTCTGTGTATTTTTTGCAGCCCCCGTACTTGGAGCTTTGAGCGACAAATATGGCCGGCGTCCATTACTCTTAGTATGCCT
Organism: Paenibacillus sp. VTT E-133291; assembly: GCF_002264395.1. GTDB lineage: Bacteria > Bacillota > Bacilli > Paenibacillales > Paenibacillaceae > Paenibacillus_AQ > Paenibacillus_AQ nitricinens. Next base: position 94,856 of record NZ_NFVA01000010.1, on the reverse strand, counting down.
GTTGGGTTCCGCCATCGGGTACTTGGTTTTTGGTATAGGAGGGGCTCTATGGGTACTATTTGCTGGGCGCATAATCGAAGGTATAACAGGCGGGAGCATAAGCACGATCTTCGCATATTTTGCAGACATCATTCCTGCAGAACAGAGAACCAAATACTTCGGATGGGTGAGTGCAGTTGTAGGTGTAGGCACCGTCATTGGCCCAACGATAGGCGGATTACTTGCTAAGTTTGGTTATTCTGTTCCTTTGTATTTTGGAGCAATCATAACTTTATTGAATGTTGTTTATGGATTCTTTTTTATGCCAGAGAGCCTTGCCGAGAAGAATAGACTGAAGGAGATTACCTTTGTAAGACTAAATCCATTTTCACAGCTTGCCAACTTACTTTCTACGAAAAACTTAAATAGGCTGCTAGTCTCAGCTTTTTTACTCTGGATTCCTAACGGATCTTTACAGGCAGTATTTTCTCAATTTACGATAGATACTTTCAGCTGGAAGCCTGCACTAATCGGAGTTATGTTTTCGATTATGGGTCTCCAAGACATCATTTCACAAGGTTTGATCATGCCAAAGCTTTTGAAGAAACTTAGTGATAAACATATAGCAATTCTTGGAATGGCTTCGGAAATTATCGGTTACAGTTTTATTGCTTTATCTGCTTTGCTCTCATTCTATCCTCTTTTAATCGCTGGAATGTTTATATTTGGCTTTGGGGATTCGATCTTTGGGCCTTCATTTAACGGGATGCTTTCCAAGTCTGTCGATTCTAGTGAACAAGGTAGGATTCAAGGAGGTAGCCAGTCTATTCAGGCTTTAGCAAGAATGATTGGGCCTATCATTGGAGGTCAGATTTATGTATCACTAGGCCATGCCGCACCCGCATTTATGGGCATGATCCTTATAGCAGCAGCTATCCTCGTTTTGTATAAGCGTCCGGATGTAGATATGTAAACTACCTACGTTTAAGATATAAAAAAAGGGTTTCAGAACTCAGGGACAAGTTCTGAAACCCTTTTTGTCAAATTCATTGTTTGTCTTTAGAATTTTTATTGATGACCCGTGCTGGACGAGTTACCCAGTTCGAACGATTCATCGGTTTAACTGTATCAATTCTGTCATTTGACGGTTCATTTAAAGCTTCAGTGGTTTCTGTTTCGGTAGACACCGTTAATTCTTGATCTGTGGTTTTTTTCCTCGATAGTCCTGTTCCATCATGCTTGCCTCTGTTCCATACTCTTCCCTTACTCATACATACACTCCATTTCTATACGCTTATTCATAAACCATATCATATTAGGACAAGTTAAGGAAGAAAGACATAAGCACAAATCGAAGGATTTTTCAAGTTATATTGGTTACTGGAGATTTCATTTGCCGATAGCTATAATAGTACTGATATTGAAAGGAGAGTACTTATATTATGGCAATCAAGATCATAACAGACAGCGGTTCTGACCTACCCCTTGACTACATGGAGAAGTATAATGTTTCCGTGGTCCATCTACCGGTTCATTTTGGGCATGAGTTAATGCCTGCGGATACGGATACGAAAATCTTTTATGCTAAAATGAGTGAATCCAAGGAGCTACCTACTACAGCAAGTCCCAGTCCAAACCAATTCCTTGAGACATTCAGGCAAGTAGAGGAAGGTACTGACATTATGGTCATTTGTATGTCCTCTAATATTAGTAGCACTTATCAGACGGCTATGATCGCTATGGAAATGTACCAAGAAGAAGGACACACCAATGCGATAGAGGTTATAGATTCCAAGACCTTTTCTGGCGGGTTGTCGCTGATCGTGGGTCTTGCGGCGAAGTGGTCACAGACTTGTTCAAGTCTGCAGGAACTGAAGGTCAAGGTGCTTCAGCAAATGGATGAAGTTCAAGCATATTTTACACTGGACACACTTGAGAATGTAATGAAGGGCGGACGTTTAAGCCGGATATCTGGAGCGGTTGCTTCCGTGCTAAATATCAAACTACTTCTCAAAATCAGCGAAGAGGGTACTGTTGAGGTAGTGGAGAAGACCCGGGGTCTTCCAAAGGCATTAAACCGACTGCTTGCACATTTGGATGAGAAGCAGCATGACTACGAGAAGGCTGTTATCGCTATAGTACACAGTAACTGTGAGAAGCTTGCGCTTGAGATTAAAGAACGCATCTTACAAAAGCACCCGTTCAAAGAAGTTTTACTCTCAAGTATGGGACCTGTAATGGGAACCTATGCGGGTGAAGGTGGAATTGGTGTTGCTTTTTAATAGGACTCTGAGGGCGTTTATATTTGCCGGCAGGCGTTCGGATTTCTGGAATTATACGATCGTACATGGGACGGGTTCCTGTGTGCGATTTTTATTTAAATATAAGAATTTGATGGATGTAATAATTTAGCTATTCTTTAGATTGCGTTTAGGTGGGTTTAATAATCGAAGATTATAGTTAGATGGGGTGATTACTATGTATACAATTCTAATCGCAGATGATGAAGCAGAAATTGTGGAATTGTTGAGATTATATTTAGAGAAAGAGTACAACATTGTGGAAGCGAACAGTGGGACTGAAGCGTTAAAGCAAGTACAGAACCATCAAATTGATTTAGCGATTCTTGATATTATGATGCCTGGTCTAGATGGACTGCAATTATTGAAGAAGATTCGTGAGTCTCATCATTTCCCGGTGTTGTTTTTATCTGCAAAAAGCGAACATTACGACAAAATACTGGGACTTGAACTCGGTGCCGACGATTATATTTCCAAACCGTTTAATCCATTGGAAATTGTAGCTCGTGCGGGAGCTTTACTGCGGCGGGTACATCATTTTGACGCACAGATAATTGAAGAAAAGACAGCTGAACAGATTGTGTTGGGAGAATTGAGGCTGGATCAAAGCCAGTGTCTGATCTATCGTTCAGGAGAACCCGTCGTTCTTACCTCTACTGAGTACAAAATTCTGGAATTAATGATGAAACAACCGGGTCGGGTCTTTACACGAAAAAAAATATATGAGGCGGTATGGGAAGATTTCTATGTGTACGAAGATAATAGTATCATGGTACATATCAGTAATATCCGGGAAAAGATCGAGGAAGATTCCAAAAAGCCGGTTTATTTAAAGACTATTAGAGGGCTGGGATACAAAATTGAAGCGCCTATGGAGCAATAGAGATCAACGACCTTTACAATCATCACTGACGCTGGATTTTTTGTTATTCATCTGCATTTTGTTTTTTCTTGTGATTGTTTATTATTTGTTCATTAATCTTGATGTGACCCATATGTTCGAAAAAAATAAAATCGCTGATCCTGATTTGAAGGTTGAAGCGAGTGCCTATCGGGATAATCTGGAGCATGGTATAGAAACCAAACGGCTTCTGCGTAGCGGTGGGTGGATTGAGATCTTGGGTCAAGACAAGAAGGTCATCGACGTTGTTGGTGAGAAGAAAGACGATGTAACACAATATACCGACAACCAGCTCTTGAATAATCTGGAAAACGGAGAAGATCAGGCGTACTTCTACTCGTTGACTACACGTAATAATGAGAATGAATCAGAGTGGCTGCTTTTGAAGATCCCTAGAGAAGTTATCGACATTTCAATTAACAGTGATCCATTAGTTGAATACTTCAACCACTCGCTCTCATATTATGTTTTTTTAGGAGTTGGAATGGTTCTCTTGCTTATTATCGTGTACAGCTATTGGGTGGCACGAAGAATCAGGAAGCCGCTGCGTATTATTACGCTTGGTTTGAAGCAGATGATTGAAGGAAATTATGATACTCGTATCTCGCTATATGCAGAGAAAGAATTTTCGCAAATAGGGGAGACTTTTAATTATATGGCGGACGTCATTGAGAAGACAACGAAAGAAAAACGTCAAGCGGAAGAAAGTAAGAAACGCATGATGGTTGATCTTTCTCATGATCTGAAGACACCCATTACGAGTATACAGGGGTTTGCACAGGCGTTGGTTGAAGGTCGTGGGGAGGATGAAGAACGTCAGAAAAGGTATTTAACCTATATCTATAATAAATCCTCGCAAGTGACCAAGCTGATTCAAAATATGGTGGAGCTGCTTAAAATAGATTCCCCAGATTTTTTACTACGAATGGAGCGTCATGAATTGGGTGAGTTTATTCGTGAAATCGTTGCAGACTCCTATGGTGAGATTGAACAAAAGAACTTCATCCTGCAGCTGAATGTTCCTGAACAGGAAGTATTCGCAAGCTTCGATGCGGAGCTGCTCTCGAGTGTAGTTCATAATTTGATCTCCAATGCTTTGACCTATAATCCGCCAGGTACTCATCTACGTGTGGAGGTTATCCCTTCGGAGAGTGAGGTTGCAATTGAAATTGCAGATACCGGAGTAGGTATTCCTGAAGAGCTTTGGTCAACGCTTTTTGATCCGTTTGTTCGTGGAGATAAAGCGCGGTCAACTACAGGTGGAACGGGTCTTGGTTTATCCATTGCTATGAAAAATACAGAGAAAATGGGTGGCACGCTTCATCTCAGTCGCGAAAAGAAGGAACCAACGGTATTCACCATCCGTATTCCCAAATAGCGAGATGAAAGCCTCCCGAAAATAGAAGATAGGAGAGAACTATGGCTAAACTGAACACATTCATTCGAGTTTGTATAGCGATCCTTTTGGTGTTAGGCATCGTATTTTTAGGCTCACAAGTTAATTTTATTTTCAGTCCAATCTTGTCTTTGTTCAATGTTATTATCGTGCCCTTAATGTTGGCAGGATTTTTCTATTATTTACTCCGGCCTCTAATCAATACTTTGGAGCGATATAAACTAAATCGCTCTGTTGCGATCATCATTGTATATGTGGTCATTGCATTGCTCTTGTTCGGTTTTAGTATTGGAGTATGGCCTTCACTTCGAACACAGCTAGTTAATTTTGTCGATAATATGCCAAATCTGATCGCAGCCGTGAATCAGCAGTTATTGAGGCTCGAGGACAGTGGATTTTTGGCTTCTATTATCCCAGCAGATATGGATCTTGCTTCCCAATTGACTGAATATTTGAATAAAGGATTTAATCTGATTTCGAATTACGTAACGGGTCTATTCTCCTTTGTTTCAAATTTCGCGATTATTTTATTTACCTTTCCTATTATGTTGTTTTACATGCTTAAGGAAGGTGGGAAATTTGGTCGTAAGATTGTAAGTTTCTTTCCAAAGAAGTATCGTGGAGAAGGAACTACAATGATGAGTGAAATTGACAGTGCGTTAAGTGGATTCATTGTTGGTCGGGTATTAGTCAATCTGGCGCTTGGTGTTTTGATGTATATTGGTTTCCTTATTATTGGACTACAGTATGCATTGTTGCTGACAGTAATTGCTGTTGTAATGAATTTTGTACCTTTCATTGGTGCAATTCTCTCCAGCATCCCAATTTTTATTATCGGATTCATCCAATCGCCGTCCATAGCCGTATGGTCCATCATCATCGTTCTTGTAGCTCAGCAAATTCAGGATAATCTGATTGCTCCCTACATTTTTGGGAAAAAGCTTGATATTCATCCGCTGACAACGATCATTTTAGTGTTGGTTGGTGGAGATATAGGCGGGATTATTGCGATATTGCTGATTATTCCATTGTATATGATTGTGAAAATCCTCTTGACCAAAGTGTATAATTTGTTTGTTAAGAACCACAGGGCAGAGTCAGAGGTAGAAGTAAAGGTAGAGGTAGAGGTAGAGGAGAGTCTTTAATATCTCTTAAATTAACAAATATGGAGGTTGTTTATATGAATGAAGGAACGGAGCAAGGATTAATTCATATCTCAGATGATGTAGTCACATCGATCGTTGGACAGGTGGTTCTGGAAACACCAGGTATTGCTGGGATGTCAGGAAGTAATATTTCGGACAACTGGGCCAAACGTTTGGGCGGTAAAAATGTGAAAAAAGGGTTATCTGTAGAAGTGAAGGAAGTAGACGTTGCCATCGACCTGCGGGTTATTGTTAATTACGGATGTGTGATTCAAGAGGTCTGCTATATGCTGCAAAAAAATGTACGTAATGCTGTGGAGAATATGATGGGCTTGTCCCTTGTTTCGGTAAATGTGAAAGTTGAGAAGGTAGCCCTTCCAGTATAAGGATATCTCTCAAATAGGCACCGTGATATAGGCTTCTGCATAGAATGGAGCAAATCCATTTACGGAGGTCAGAGCATCCATGTCGACATATAACACTGGACAGCAAAATAATGTGATTTATCAGGCCGATCCTGCGGTGATCCGGCACCTGCACGGTGTTCGTGATTCCTTGCATCAATCCTGCAGGCCCTATCTTAACCATCAGGTGAGTATACAGACTTTAGATGGCTTAGTGCATGAAGGCACCCTAGCTGGAGTAGATAATAAACATTTATATTTGAACGTTGCGGTGAATGGCCAAATGCCACGCGGTTATTATAATCCATACCAGCCTTATCATCCGCATCCGGGTCCTGGTCCTTACCCAGGTCCACACCCAGGCCCAGGTCCTTACCCAGGTCCTCCTAATAATAATGTGATTTTGCCGCTTGTGTTGTTCGAACTGCTTGCCATTTCTTTACTCTAGATTATCTTGAAAAAGAACATGTGCTGAAATCTAGCCATGTTCTTTTTTGTATACATAAAGTTTACTCTTGATATAATTGCTGTATAACCTGGAGGTGTCATATGATTAGATATCCGATTATGAAGAAAAATGCGACAGTAGGGGTAACAGCACCTTCATCTGGAGTTGGTCCTCAAAACGCAGAGTTAATTAAGTTGGTCTCAAGCCGTTTGGAGTCTAAAGGATTAAATATGATTTGTGGGGATACCGTATGGACGCAAGAGAAAGCTAAATCCGCACCAGCCAAAGTTCGTGCTCAGGAGTTTAACGAGATGATGGGCAGTGAGCATATTGATATCCTTATTCCGCCTTGGGGCGGAGAACTGTTAATTGAGGTTCTTGAATATATTGATTTTGATACTATGAAGGACAAGTGGATCTTAGGCTATTCAGATATTAGCGTACTGTTGCTTGCAGTAACGTTAAGGACAGGGATTGCCACAGCCCACGGGACTAACCTCGTTGATTTAAGAGGAGAGTATTCAGATGATACCACAGCCATGTGGGAAGCGGTTCTAGACACAAAAGCAGGGGATTCTATCGTCCAGCATTCTTCACTTAAATACCAGGGGGAATGGCAACATGATGCTCCTACGCCTTATGTATTTCACTTGACAGAAGATACCCGTTGGAAGACAGTATCCTCTGGTCCTGTAACTGTGAAAGGGCGTTTGCTTGGGGGCTGCATAGATGTAATTAGGCATCTGATTGGCACACCATTTGGGAATCTGCGGCATTTTCAAGAACAAATGATTAACAATGAACCGATCCTATGGTATTTGGAAAACTGCGAACTGAATACGGTTGATGTACGTAGGTCATTAGTTCAGATGAAGCTGGCAGGTTGGTTTGAGAATTGTTCTGGCATTATGTTTGGCAGAAGTCCTGCTAATCGCCCCGTAGAGAACTACACGGCCGAAGACATCTACGCAGAGCTTTCTGAGGAACTCCAGGTACCTATTGTGTATGATATCGATTGTGGTCATATCCCACCGCAAATTACGCTGATTAACGGTGCGTACGCAGAAGTTGATGTGACGGACGGAGTAGGAACGGTAAAGCAATTTTTCTATGAATAGATGCATACAAAAAAAAGGACAACCATTTGGGTTGTCCCTTTTACTATTAGTTCCCTGTAGTTACAATAGCGGTGATTTCCTCGTCCAAGTCTAGCCTTACATCTTCGCGGTATGCACGAATGCCATATTCGCTAAGCATGTAACGTAGGATCGCCTCGATCATGTTGGACTCAACTAAATATTGACTACGTCCCTGTACCCAAACCTCAGCAGAGTATCCGGTGTCTTCTTCCCAGCTCAGTTCTACTTGAACATCTTCAGGGCGAACCGCTTTACGTTCAGCCATGTGTAGACATAGGGCATTGATGATCTCATCCATGCTTAGAACCATTGTTGACATTAGTAACGCCCACCTTGATCTTCTAAGCGACGACGTTCTTTTCTGCGACGGAAGAAGGACATCACGAGCATTACGAGCACATAGATAGCAAGCATATTAATGACGAATCCTAGAATGTTACCGAAGGCACCCATACCGGCGAACATTCCGCCGAACAGTAACCCTGCCAAACCACCGATCATCATACCTTTCATTAAGCCGCCACCGCTGAAGAATCCCCGTTTCGTATTTGCAGTAGATCCTGCTGTGGAGCTTTTAGTGCTATCGCTTTTCCTTACGTTATCGGTTGTTGATTTTTTTGGAGTTGTTGAATAACTACGAGTGCCGGATTTAAATCCGCCACCACCTCGCTTCGCATCCACAAAGTTCGGGGTAGCTACGGCGAAAAAAAGTGTGAAGGCCATTACAATCATCATTACGCGTTTCATTGGTTTCATTTAGTACGAAAACCCTCCTGTGAGTATAAAATTTGTGTGCATGTTCAGTATTACGCAGCTAGTCCTACTAGGTTTCAATTTTTATTTAAAATATAAGAAAGTTTATGCTTGTCATAACTTATACTTTTTTAATCGAAAAAAGCGTGGATCCAGGATCCACGCAATCAAGTGTTATAAGGTTGTTACTTAAATTATTTATACCCATCAACGACAAGTTCAAGCGCTCCGGTAGCCGGATCGATGATCATGCCATGCACAGGTACATTTGGGGGGAGTAATGGATGCTTATTGATCAGACTCACAGTTTGAGCTACCCCTTCTTGGATATTGTCAAACCCGCGTAGCCATTTCGTTAGCTTGATCCCGGAATTCTCCAGCGTGTTCAGCACCTCTTCGGATACTCCACGTTCTTTAATGGAATTGATCATATGGTCGGCGTTGAGGGAAGCCATACCGCATTCATAGTGCCCAACAACGATAACTTCCTCCGCGTCAAGTTCATATAAAGCAACCATGACACTACGCATAACACTACCAAAGGGCTGCGAAATAACCGCTCCGGCATTTTTGATGATTTTGACATCACCGTTCTTAAAGTTCATCGCTTTTGGTAATAGTTCAACCAGACGGGTATCCATACAGGTGATAATCAACATTTTTTTATCTGGATAGCGACTAGTTAAATACGCTTCATACTCTTTATTCTCTACAAAACTCTTATTAAAGCTAATAATATCGGATACATGGCTCATGGCTGTTTTTCCTCCCTATAATCACTAAAATGTACTTACATTACGCATATCTCTGACCAGGATATTTTTTCCGTAAATCTGTGAATCACTGTCTAGCTTAAAGGAAGAGAATCTTTCCTCGGCATCCAGACGCATCTTGTCCTCATAAAAGATTTCCTGCTGGCGGCTTACGATAAAGGGAAGGGAATCACTTTCCATCCTGGAATCGCCGTCCTCCATTTCTGAAACAATTAGTAATACATTAATTCCGTCACACCCGCAGCCTTCCGTATCATAAAAGAGCTTGAAAAATCCTGGCCGATCTTCAAGCCTTTCCTTCAACTTCCTTTCTGCGAGAGGTGTAACCTGAATCATCATAGCCGCTTCACGCTCCTTCAAATTTTGTGCGAAGCAAGTCTTGCTTCTTATGTAACCCATTGAATATTTTAAATTAGAGATGTAATCTCTGAAGTTGATTATACTCATTCAAAAAAGTATCATCAAGAGGAGTCGGCAAAACAGAGAAAGCAGGTGTAATAAAATGGAACAGCAAGTGAAGGAACAGTGGGAAAAATTTAGCGAGTTATTATCAAAAATAAGTGGATATTCAGAGGCCATAGAATTACTTCACTGGGATTTGCGCACCGGTGCGCCGCGTAAGGGCGTAGAGGTTCGTTCGGGTACGATAGGGATGCTAAGTGGAGAACTGTTTAGACTTGGTATTTCGGAGGAAATGGGAGAATTTACAGCATTTTTTACCCGTCCTGAAGTGATTAGCCAGCTAACTCATGATCAGCAGAAAATCGTTACCGATTGCCGTAAAGAATATGAGCGCAGCAAGAGCATCCCTTCCAAAAGATTTGAGGAGTACGCTGTCCTATCCGCGCATTCTCAAACCATTTGGGAAGAAGCCAAGGAGAACGATGATTTTGTCACTTTTGAGCCTTACTTAAGCAAGATCGTTGCTCTAAAGCAAGAGTTTATCGACTACTGGGGTATAAAGGGAACGCGCTACGATACGCTTTTGGATATGTACGAGCCTGATCTAACAGTAGAGAAAGTAGATGAAGTATTCAGCCGTCTGCGCAGCCGCTTGGTTCCATTGGTAGAAGCTATCGCTGCTTCGCCGAATAAACCGGACACAAGTTTTTTGCAGCAGATCTTCCCTAAAGAACAGCAGGAAAAGTTCGGCAACTTTATTTTAGAGCAAATGGGCTACGATTTTGACGCGGGTCGTTTAGATGAGAGTGTGCATCCTTTTGCTACAGGATTGAATCCAGGCGACGTTCGTATTACGACCGCCTACCTGCTTGATAATGTGACTAGTGCCATATTCAGTTCACTGCATGAAGGCGGACATGCGCTTTATGAGCAAAATATCAGCAAGGATTTTGTTGGAACACCACTGGCACAAGGTGCATCGATGGGGATTCATGAATCTCAGTCGAGACTATGGGAGAACATGATCGGACGCAGCCGGGCTTTCTGGCAACGTTATTATGGGGATCTTCAACAACAATTCCCGGAGCAGCTTGCAAATGTGGAGTTGGAAGATTTCTACCGGGCGATCAACAGCGTGGAAAATTCCTTTATCCGGATCGAAGCAGATGAGCTTACATACAATCTGCACATTATCGTGCGTTATGAGATCGAGAAGCTTATTTTTAATGAGGGTCTTTCTGTAAAAGATTTGCCTCAGGTATGGAATGCTAAGTATCAAGAGTATTTGGGTATTACTCCGCCTTCTAACGCTCTTGGTGTGCTGCAAGATGTCCATTGGTCTGGCGGGGATTTCGGATACTTTGCTTCCTACTCCTTAGGTAATATGTACGCTGCACAGATTCTGAATACACTTCGCAAAGAGTTACCGGAGTTTGATGAGTTAATTGCTGCAGGGAAGCTACTACCTATTAAAGAGTGGCTAACCGATAAGATCTATCGTTTCGGCAATAGCTTAACGCCTTCACAAATTATTGAGCAAGTAACGGGAGAACCACTGAGTCCAGATTATTTAGCTGATTATTTAGAAGCGAAGTATACGGAGATTTACAAACTGTAATCAAGTAGGATACGCGTGGTATAATAGAAAGAAAGCTTAAACGGAAGGATATGGATATGGCAAATACTCACACCTACAGCCGGAGAGAAGAAGTCGCGAATGCGATTACGCACGGGATTGGAACGGTATTAAGCGTGGCTGCACTTGTTCTGCTTGTTGTTTTTGCAAGTCTGAAAGGAACGACATGGCATGTGGTCAGCTTCTCCATCTATGGAACGACAATGCTGCTTCTGTATCTGAATTCAACACTAGTGCATAGTCTCAAAGAGGGTAAGGCGAAGGATTTGTTCGAATTTTTCGATCATTCCGCTATTTATCTGTTTATTGCTGGCACGTATACCCCCTTTTTGTTAGTCGCCATTCGGGGAACGCTTGGATGGAGTTTGTTCGGCGTTATTTGGGGAATCGCAGTGTTCGGCGTTTTCTTCAAGGCATTTTTTGTTAAAAAGTTTCTGTTCATGTCAACCATATTCTACATTGCAATGGGCTGGCTGATTGTAATCGCTTGGAACCCTCTTTCGGCTGTTGTAGCTGACGGAGGAATGATCCTGCTGATGGCTGGAGGTATACTCTATACATTAGGTACTGTTTTTTATGTATGGAGAGGGTTTCCATACCATCATGCGATTTGGCATGTATTTGTCCTTGCGGGTAGTGTCACACACTTCTTCGCCGTATTGATTTATGTACTGCCGATCCAATAATTTCAAGCGAATTTATTGCGTGAAAAAGGGATTTTTAATAAAGAAAGAGATGACAAGCAAAAATGCTTGACATCTCTCTTTCTTTTAGGTATCATAAGGGACGTTGTGAAGGTGTAAAGTGTTTTTCCTTGACGAAGGGAGTGCCCTTAATGAGTCAGGAGAATAGGCTCGAGAAAACGAATCGTATCAATCTGCTTTTTGCCTTTTATGAACGACTGCTTACAAATAAGCAGCAAACGTTTCTTAAATATTATTTTCACGACGATTTTTCCTTGGGAGAGATTGCCGCTGAATTTGAAATCAGCCGCCAAGCCGTTTATGAACATATTAAACGGGCGGAGCAAGTCTTAGAAAATTATGAAGAAAAACTTGGTTTATTAGTGAAGCATGAGAGTCGTACCAAATATTTAGAAGAACTGCGCAGACTGCCGGAAAATGGGATGCTGCCTGAGCAATATAAACTTCGGTTCGCGGAGATCGTGGATCGCTTGCAGAGGTTAGAGTAGCATGAAGGGAGAAACTGCATATGGCGTTTGAAGGTTTAACCGGAAGATTGCAGAATGTGTTCAGCAAGCTGCGCGGTAAAGGTAAAGTATCCGAAGATGATGTGAACGAAGCTATGCGCGAAGTACGGTTGGCCCTTCTGGAAGCCGACGTTAACTTCAAGGTAGTTAAAGAATTCGTGGCTAAGGTGAAAGAAAAGTCTATTGGCACAGAAGTGATGGACAGCTTTACACCTGGGATGGTCATTATCGACATCGTTAACAAGGAACTAACCGAACTGATGGGCGGAAGCCAAGCGAAGCTGGCCAAGTCGAACAAGCCACCAACTGTCATTATGATGGCGGGTTTACAAGGGGCGGGTAAGACAACCACTTCGGGTAAGCTGGCCAAGCTATTACAGAAGGGCAATCATCGTCCATTGCTTGTTGCGGCAGATATTTATCGCCCTGCTGCGATCAAACAGCTTCAAGTACTTGGAGAACAAATTAAAGTTCCAGTATTCTCGCTGGGTGATCAGACTAGTCCGGTGGAGATTGCCAGACAAGCTGTACAACATGCGAAGGATAACGGACTTGATTATGTAATTATTGATACTGCAGGCCGCCTGCACATTGATGAAGAATTGATGGAAGAACTGAAGCAGATTCGGGGCATTGTAAATCCTGATGAAGTTCTGCTAGTAGTAGATGCAATGACTGGTCAAGACGCCGTGAACGTAGCTGAGAGCTTTAATAAGCAGCTTGAGCTTACAGGGGTTGTATTGACGAAGCTTGACGGCGATAGCCGCGGTGGTGCTGCACTATCCGTCAAAGCCGTAACTGGTTGCCCGATCAAATTCGCTGCGTTAGGTGAGAAGATTGACGCATTGGAGCCGTTCCATCCGGAACGTATGGCTTCGCGGATTTTGGGTATGGGCGACATGTTGTCGCTGATTGAGAAAGCGCAAGCGAACATTGACACTGATAAAGCTAAGGAAATGGAACGTAAGATGCGCAATGCAGAATTTACGTTTGATGATTTCCTTGAGCAAATGGATCAGGTGAAGAAGCTTGGCCCGATCGATCAAATTCTTGACATGCTGCCTGGCATGAACAAAGCCAAGGGCATTAAGGATTTGAAGGTTGACGACAAGCAAATGGGCCGCGTTGAAGCCATAGTTCATTCTATGACTAAGACGGAAAAGCGTCAGCCCGAGATCATCAACCATAACCGCCGCAAACGTATTGCTGCTGGTAGCGGAACTTCGGTTGCTGAGGTCAACCGCCTCATTAAGCAATTTGATGAGATGCGTAAGATGATGAAGCAATTCTCAGGCATGATGGGCGGAGGCGGCAAAGCCTCTAAGAAGAATGCGATGAAGCAGCTTAAAGGTCTAGGTGGAAAGGGTATGAAGTTCCCTTTTAAATGATCTTGCTGTTCTAATATCTCGAAACTATTATAAGGAGGTGATTTTTCGTGGCAGTACGTATTCGTCTGAAAAGAATGGGAGCGCATAAAGCGCCTTTCTATCGTGTAGTGGTTTCCGATTCCCGGTCCCCTCGTGACGGTCGTTTTATCGAGGAAATCGGTTATTATAATCCGATTGAACAACCGGCAGTAGTTAAGATCGATGAGGAAAAAGCTCTTAAATGGCTTCAAACAGGTGCGCAAGCATCTGATACAGTACGCAACTTGCTTTCCAAAGCAGGCGTAATGAAGAAGTTTCATGAGCTTAAGCAACAGAAATAATGACTGATTGCGAGGGTCCTCTATGGAAGAATTAGTTGGAGTAATTGCTAAGGCTTTAGTGGATCATCCAGAAGATGTGACGGTACGAGCGGTGGAGAAGGATCACCTAATTGTCTATGAACTGTCCGTACATCCTGATGATGTTGGAAAGGTCATTGGCAAACAAGGAAGGATCGCTAAGGCACTCCGTACAGTGGTCACATCTGCAGCAGTCAAGAGCGATAAACGCGTAACTGTAGATATTTTATCTTAAATGATGCGTACAATGAGGGGCTAGGGATAGTATATCCCGGCTCCTTTTTGTTCAAATATAGATTAGATGAAGCTTGTAAAGGAGAGGGTTGTATGACAGAAGAGTTAACCGTAGGCAGACTTGTGAACACACATGGTATTCGCGGTGAGATTAAAGTTCTATCCCATACCGATTTCCCTGATGTTCGTTTTGCTGCAGGTAAGAAGCTGCAGGTGATCCCTGCAGATGGCAGTTCTAAATTCGAAGTAACAGTAGAATCCGCTCGTGAGCACAAGGGTATGTTCATCGTTAAGCTTAAAGGGTATACGAACATCAATGAAGTGGAAAAATATAAAGGAAGCCTCCTGAAGGTTCCGAGTAATGATCTGGTGGATCTCCCTGAGAACGAATACTACTTCCACCAAATCGTCGGTTGTGAGGTATACACGGATGAAGATGAAAACAAACCACTCGGTACGATTACAGAAATCTTACAGCCTGGTGCGAATGATGTATGGGTTGTTAAGCCTGCAAAAGGACAAGACATCCTAATTCCTGTAATTAACGATGTAGTCCTGAATGTGGATATAGAAGCCAAGCGAATTATTGTTCATTTGATGGAAGGGCTATTGCCATGATGAGAATTGATGTGCTTACGCTCTTTCCAGAAATGTGCGAAGGCGTATTCAGCACAAGTATTCTTGGTAAAGCACGTGAAAAAGGAATCGTCTCCTTAAATGCTGTGAACTTCCGTGATTTCTCGGGAAATAAGCATAATAGTGTGGATGATACACCGTATGGCGGTGGCGGGGGCATGGTGCTCAAGCCGGATCCAATTTTTAATGCAGTCGAGCATGTGCTTGGTACACCGAACGAGGAAGAACGCAATGGAACTGATGAAGAGGTTTCTGTGAAGCCGCGTATCATTCTTATGTGCCCACAAGGAAAAACTTACAATCAGAAGATTGCAGAGGAACTGGCGCAAGAGCAGCATCTAATCTTCATATGTGGGCATTATGAGGGATATGATGAGCGGATTCGTGAGCATCTGGTAACAGATGAACTTTCAATGGGTGATTATGTGCTTACAGGTGGAGAGTTGCCTGCATTGACGGTTATAGATTCCATAGTCCGGCTTCAGCCGGGGGCACTTGGAAATGAAACCTCTGCGATATCTGACTCGTTCAGCACGGGACTGCTAGAATATCCACACTACACACGTCCTGCCGAGTTTCGTGGCTGGAAGGTGCCGGATATTTTGCTGAGTGGTCATCATGCTAACATCGACATATGGCGGAGAGAGCAGGCACTGTTGCGCACATTGGAACGCAGACCGGACCTGCTTGAGACTGCAGAGCTTACATTGAAAGACAAAAAGACACTGGAACGTCTAAGAAATGTGGACAAGCCGGAGTGATAATTTAATGAAACAGGTATAGTTGACGTCTTTTTAACGTATCTTACGTTGAGGAGGCGTTTTTGTTATGTGTACCTGAGAACAAATCAAATAATAGTTTTCAAAATAATATGAGTATTGGTGCGTTAAAAGCTTCTTTTTAGGGTAATGAATAGAGGTGCCGCACTAATATATGCAGCTGATCACGCAGCAAGCTTAACTATTGAAGGGAATGAACTGAAGTGACTACGAAGACGCATGAAGAATTCAAGCCTAACGTGGACACAATCCACAAGGAGGCGGAGCCGCTCCGCACCGTGAATGATATTATCGATTTTTATACAAATCGCAATTCCCATTCGCCATTTAAAGAGTGAACATATAAGATTGAATGTTAGGGATTGACCGCCGCGTAAATAAAACCATTAGAAACAGTGAATGTGTTCGCTGTCGCTAATGGTTTTATTATTATTGTTAAATAACCACTTTCCAATGAGATCTAGCATCTCAGCGAAAAGTGGTTATTTTTTGAAATTATAAGAAAGTATATGATTCACGATATACTTTATCCTTATAATTCTCGCACAAACGCTTACCGTCCTTAAAAGGACGCCTAAGGCGTTTTAGCTTGCTATAAGAGTTCGTGGAGGCACATGTTATTCTTTGCGTAAGATTCTGTGTACTCCTGTAAGGAGTGAGTAAAGCGCAACACATACGAGAACAGTAACAGCCCATGCATAGTTGCGGACGGTGTAAGTAAGTGAAGCTAAAATAACGAAAATGGTGATACGCAGTACGCCTTCTTTAATAAACTGTTTTCTTTCTACATTCATGAGATTGGCCTCCTCGAATGGATGTGATATTGCGGACTGCAAGCTGAAGATAGGTCTTACATTATCTATAGCCTTAAGGAATACGAAAGATACAAGGATCGAAAAAAGTAAATATTAACCCAAAGTCCGACCTATGTAAGTTCGCCGTTACCGACCTGTACTCCTACACATAGATTATATCATTACGAACAAGGAGGAGTACACTAGTGGAAGCTTATTATAACTGTTTGCGTTGTAAAGATAGAAGGGTACGGATTCTGACTAGAGATGGTAGACAGCACGAAGGCGTTATTACAGATGTAGATAGATACAATGTTTACTTAAGAACTGGAAATGGTTCTGTGCATACTTCTGCGTTTTATGGAAATCCTTATGCCGGAAATCAGATCTTAACTCTGAGTCTGTTCACTCTGCTGGCCATCGCATTAATCTAATCATTTGGAACCAAAAACAGACCGCTCGGGTTTCCCGGACGGTCTGTTTATTACTGATTACTGTACTGTAATTGCACCAATATTTGAGCTTAGGGACAGCAAAGGTCCGCCTCCATTGATATCGGTCTTTCCACCTTCTACACCCTTGATTTGCCCGAGATCACTATTGGCTTCCAGGCTGCATTTCATACCATCGGCCAGGACAGCACTGAGGCTGCCGACCTCTGTTTTGGCTTTTAGGCTGCTATCATCCTTCATCCCTGCTATATCCATTCTTATACTGCCAGTATCGGATTCTACAGTGGATTTCCCAGTGATTTTAGCCCCTTCAATATTGATGGCTCCGACGTTGCTGACGATATGATAATTACCCTCTAAATTACGAAGGCGAATTTGACCTACGTTATTTGTGATTTTATATTTATTCATGCTGGCGGGGAGCTCTATATTATAGCTTATGCTAAAATCTGAATATCCATATTTGTCTTGCGCCCATGTCCATAAGTCCTTCTTAGGACTTGTTTTGGAATGCGTAGACACCTTCAAAGTATCACCACTGACCTCTACTAAAATTTCAGCATCATCCATAATCTTTTGGCGGTCAGACGTATGGAGAGAGCTGTTGTGGGATGAGATCGTTGCATTTACATGGATCAGATCTCCTGTAACAGCTGTTACTTCTATTTCTCCTACTGCATTGTCCATGCTGAGCACGGATGCTGAACCGATCGCTTGCGATACGGAGAGTTCTTTGTTAATGCTGTCTGCTTTAACTTCATCAACTACCTTAGTAGCTGTTTCCTCAACAGCTTGCTGCACAGTTGCAGCTGCTTTTCCTAGCTCTTGCTTGACAACTTCACCAAAGTTCTGGTGCGCATCCTCAGAAATACTTTTTTCAACCTCATTTTTGGCAGATTGTCTGCCTGGTAATTCAGTGCAACCCGCCAAAAGTACGATAGATAATACGGCTACTGCTGCTAACACACTATTATTATTCCTTTTCCTCATTGAACAAACTCCTCCTCGAATATGGGTGTATGTGATCTGACATATGTGATTTCGTTATGTACTTCTGTAAGTATAGCTTATGGGATTTATCTGTAAAAACGGCTGGAGGCGGGTTATTATACTGGACCAAAGACTAGGTCTCAAAAGTGTTCACTACACTTCGATTTTTAATTGTGCTAAAATAAATGAAAGATCACTCGCTGAATAAATACGGTTACGATACATATTTAAAAGGGCGCAGAAATCCTCATATTGTATACAGATATAGACCGTTACCTCACTTGCAGAACAGGGCGGTCTTTTTACTTTCTTTCTTTAATAAATCTTGAAGGGTGGAGGGAGCCAAATGAAATATGTAGCCATTTTGCTTGCCTTAGTAGTTTTGACAGGCGTATATTTTTTAGTCTGGAAACGGAAAATAAATACCACAAAAAATTATCCGCGTACTACACGGAGTAATGTAATCTCAATGGATAGTCATCGTAAAGCCAAACAGAGCCCAGGGGAGCAGCCCTGCTCTTCTTGTAAGAAGAAGAATGGAAAGCTTGTCTTCTATGCACAAGATAACGGAACTGTGGTTGGTCTATGTAAAGATTGCCAATCGAAGGCGAAAAAAAGAGATATGCTACCGCTTTAAATAGAAAAAATAAGTTGTATTAGCCCGTCCTTTATGGTATTATTATCTCTGTTGTGTGGAATACGGTGGTCCGCTGCGGATAATGAAGGAGAGCAAAGTTCTCTCCGGAAGAGGCAAGAACACCTGTACGGAAGGAGGAAGTCCTTAATGAATATCCTACAAGCTATTACGCAAGAGCAACTTCGTAAAGATATCCCGAGTTTTCGCCCGGGTGACACTTTGAAGGTGCATGTAAAAGTAATCGAGGGAACTCGTGAGCGTATCCAGTTGTTCGAAGGCGTTGTAATCAAACGTCGTGGCGGTGGAATCAGTGAGACTTTTACGGTTCGTAAAATTTCTTACGGTGTTGGTGTGGAAAGAACATTCCCAATCAACTCGCCTAAAATCGAGAAAATCGAAGTGGCTCGTCGTGGTAAAGTGCGTCGTGCTAAACTTTATTATCTTCGTGAACTACGTGGTAAAGCAGCGAGAATTAAAGAAATTCGTCGCTAGAATAGTGACAAAGGAAAGGGGCTTGAGTTCAAGCTCCTTTCGTTTTATTATTTTTTGAAAATATAAGAAAGCATAAGTTCCACGTTATACATTATTCTTATATTTCTCGCATAAACGCTTACCGTCCTTAAAGGACGCTGAGGGCGTTTTAGCTTGGTATATAATGCGTGCGACATATACGCTTGGGGATCAGCTTCTCCGAAAAGGCCTCCTGAAGGAGTATCTGTGGAGGGGTTTTTGGCAGGAGTTTTTTTGTGTTGTATAGTAAGAGTAGTATTAAGAGAGGACGGTGAACTATGCAGCAGGAACAAAGTGAAACTTTGGATTCAAGCGCGCAGAACCCACGTAAACCCAAAAACGAAGTCTTGGAATGGATCAAGGCCATTGCGATTGCTTTAGTGTTGGTTTTTCTGATTCGCTGGCTTTTGTTCAAGCCTTTTATTGTAGATGGACCTTCCATGCAGCCTAATTTCCATACTGGAGAACGTGTTATCGTAAATGAGATTTTGTACGATATTAGATCTCCACAGCGGGGCGAGGTTATAGTATTCCACGTGCCTTCTGAGGGCAGAGATTTTATTAAACGTGTAATTGGTGTGGCTGGAGATACCGTGAAAGTAGAAGGGGATGTAGTTACAGTTAACGGAGAAGTTGTTAACGAGACATATATCCAAGGCGCTATTGATGCTGCGCATAGTAACAACGCTCTGTATAATAATAAAGACTTCCCGAATGAAAAGTTCACGGATGGTACTGTACCTGAAGGACATGTTTTCGTTATGGGAGATAATCGCTCGGATAGTACGGATAGCCGAATGATCGGTTATGTACCTCTAGGTGATATTGTGGGCCGGGCTGATTTAATCTTCTGGCCGATAAAGGATATTACACTGATTAACCATTAAGTTGACAGAAGTCAAAGGAGGTGACGGCAATGGCCATTCAATGGTTTCCTGGTCATATGACGAAGGCTAGGCGGCAAATCGAGGATAAGCTGAAGCTGATTGATGTTGTAATAGAATTGCTCGATTCCCGTCTGCCGCTTTCCAGCCGCAATCCGATGATTGACGATATTTTGCGGGACAAGCCAAGATTGATTATTTTGAACAAGGCGGATCTGGCAGATCCTGAAATTACACGGAAATGGCTGGCGTACTTCAAGGGACAAGGGCATGTTGCTTATCCTGTTGATGCATCTACTGGAACGGGTGTTAAGGATATTCCAGAGCAGGTCAAACTGTTGTTAAAAGAAAAGATTGACCGGCAGATCACAAGGGGAATGAATCCGCGAGCTATGCGTGCATTGATCGTTGGTATTCCTAACGTTGGTAAATCAACACTCATTAACCGGATGGCTGGTAAGAGTATTGCTGCTACTGGGGACCGCCCAGGGGTAACCAAGGGTCAACAGTGGATTAAGACAGGCGGCAACTTGGAGCTTCTGGATACCCCAGGTATACTATGGCCGAGGTTTGAGGACCAAGAAGTAGGTTATCGCCTAGCGGTAACGGGTGCAATAAAGGAAGAAATCCTGAATATTGAGGACATTGCCTTTTATGCAGTGAAATATTTGGTGAAGGACTACGGTTCTAGATTTCAAGAACGCTTTGGCATTGAGAAGCTTCCTGAGGATCTGGAGAATCCAGATGAGATCGTAGCTGTTATGGAAGCTGTGGGTCGTAAACGCGGTTGTCTAATTAGCGGTGGACGTGTAGATCTGGAAAAAGCTTCGCGGGCCTTGTTACATGAGCTACGGGCAGGTAAGCTTGGACGCTTTACGCTGGAAACGCCTTAAGTGGTGTGAAAGCTGCGTTTAATGGACTAGGTATGGAAGAGCCATCCGAAATTTCGGAGGCTCTTTTTTTATGGGAATGGATCAAATTGGAACGCCTATTTTAAGATGACCATGTAAGCTTTACTATGATAAGCTGACTTATATAGATCATAGAATAATTCATAATTGGCGGTGACAAATTAGTGAGTTCGTTAGATATGTTGGCCTATGAAAAAGAAGGCTGGGAACAGTCTTATCGCCGAATAGCAGGCGTAGATGAAGTAGGAAGAGGATGCTTGTTTGGGGACGTTGTCGCAGCAGCGGTGATTTTGCCGGAGGGGCTTATTATTGATGGTGTAAATGATTCCAAAAAACTTACAGCGAAGAAGAGAGAGGCTTTATACGAGATTATAATGGAGCAAGCGCTGGCAGTGGGTGTGGGTTATGTGGATTCTAATGTTATTGATGAAATTAATATCAAGCAGGCTTCACGTCTTGCCATGAAAAAAGCGGTAGAGAGTCTGGAACACACTCCTGACTATATGCTGATCGATGCTGAAAAGGTAGATCTCCCTTTGCCGCAACAGGCAATTATTAAAGGAGATGCTAATAGTCAGTCCATTGCTGCGGCTTCGATTATTGCTAAAGTAACACGAGACAGGCTGTGTGAAGGTCTTTGGGAGGAATTATACCCTGATTATGGGATTGCGATACATAAAGGTTACGCGACCAAGCTTCACCGGGAACAAATTACAGCTCTAGGTCCAACACCTATGCATCGACGCAGTTTTATTGGGCGGATTCTCGCGGAGCAGCAAACGTTATTCTAGAAGCAATGCTTAAAAAAGTAGGATGAATACCGATATAGTAAGAAGAGAGAAAATGGAGGGAGGAGAAACGGTATGAATATCGGAACATTGATCCGTGGATTGCTTGGAGATCAAAAACCGGGTGCGGCGAAGTCTTTAGAATTAAAAGAAGGGCAAGTTGTCCGTGGTGTTGTTCTCTCTGTATCGGATTCAGGCAAAGAAGCGGTTGTGCAAATCCAAGGTACACCTGTTCGTGCGGAATTAGAGACACCATTACTGCCTGGAGAAACCATGAACTTACAGGTCGGATCACCCGGAGAAGGCGGATTGCCCGTATTGAAGCCGGTCTCCCTCGGTGAAACGGCGTTAGTCACTCCCCAAAGCATGGGTGAGGCTTTGGAGTCGCTAGGATTAGCTGATTCCAAAGCAGGTCGAGAAATCGTACTAGCGATGCAAGCAGGAGGCGTTCCGCTTACAAAAGAGACAGCGGCTCTGCTGGATGCGGTAATGAGTGCAAAACCAGCTGGTGTGCCTGCTTCAGAGTGGCTTGACGCAGCAGTCATTTCTGTAAAGCGGGGACTACCCGTTACAGCTGAGAGTGTGAAAGGATTGCAGCAGGCTGTATTTGGCCCGCAGCTGCATCAGCTTTTATCAGCACTGGAAGATCAGATTACAATATGGGCAGGTCAAATTGCTAATGATGAAACAATTACAGCAGAATCTAAGGCTGGAATGGGTACAAATACTGGTAAACTTGAAATCTCGGTAACTGCAGGTGCTGGAAGTGGGAATAACATGGGAGTTGTAGAGGGAGACGCTACAGAAGCAGACTCTTTACAATCGGCAGCTAAAGGAAATGGACAAGCTACAACTAAAATTGCTGATGGGACTATCGCAAGCGGAAGTACTGCTCTTTCGGAAGGAGCAACTGAAGGTGCTCTGAAACCGGTTGAACAAGGTGCGCCAGTCAAGGTGACTCTTAATATAGCTTCTGAGAATGAAACGGTGATAGGAACTGGCAAGCCAGTTGTAGTTGATGAGACAGGTGAAGGGACTCAGATCCTGAAGGGTGGTATTGTTACAGAGTCTATGGCTGGTAAATCAACACCTGCCATGATATCCGGCGCTCTAAATAGTGCTTTAAGCGCTCAAGCTGATCGTGCAGCGAATAATCCTATCCGTTCTAGCGAAGTTGAGATTCAAGGGAATGCCTTGAATTTGAATAAGGATGGGGCATTGGATAATGTTATACATGCGGATAAGAGTCTGGCTGCCTCGATGGATAAGAGAGGGGCTATGCCGGGTGGCGCGAGTGTGAGCGCCGAAGGTCCTGCTGCTGGTGCGGCGCCCCACGCAGCAAGTGGTGCCGCCCTGCTCGCGAAGCTGCAGGGCGTGCTCACCGAGCTGCGCGGCAGCTTGCCGCAGCTCGCTCTGGTCCCGCCCGCTGACGCGGCGGGAGCAAGCCCTGCCCCCGCTGCTGCGCCGCGCGGGGAGACCCCGGCTGCGACGGCTTCGCCGGTGCAGCCGGACACCGCCCCATCCGCGGACGCGGAGTCGTGGGTGGGGCGGGTGCTGAAGCTGCTCGGTGCGGAGCACGAGCAGCAGGCGGTGCGCGGCGGCGCAATAGCCGCCGCTGAGACGGCCCGCGCGGCGGCAGGTACGGCCGCGCTTGGCAGTGCGGGTGTCGGTGGCGAACAAGCCACCGACACCTTAAAGGGCGTGCTGCTGCAGATCATGAGCAGCAGCGAGGTGCCGCCCGCGGTAAAAGAAGCCGCGAGCGGACTAGTGCAGCAGCTGACAGGACAACAGCTGCTGCTCAATACAGATCGAACGGCTCCTTTCGCGCAAGTAACTTTGTTCTTGCCGCTGCAAGGTCCAGATGGGCAGGAGACAGCTTCCGTTCATATTCAGTCGCGTCGGGGACGCAAGGGTGAATTAGATGCTGCCAATTGCAGGCTCTGGTTTGATTTGGATATGAAGCAGCTCGGCCAGACACTGGTTGATGTGCAGGTTGTTGATCGAATCGTTAGTCTTAAGCTGCATAATGATCATCCTTGGGTGCTTGAGCTGTTGGAACAGCGGCGTGATGACATTAAAACGGCAGTAGAATCTATTGGTTATCAGTTGTCGGGATTAAGAACTGAACCTTTGCCAGAATTAAAGCTATCTACAGAACTTGCCAATCCCCATAGTAAGCTTGTTGATTATGTTCCTGATGTTTATAAAGGAGTGGATTACCGTATATGAACGAGAATGAGCCTGTACCTCTAATTTCACAAGGGCTCAAAAAAGCGGTCGCTCTCAAATATAGCCCAGGACAAAGCGAGGCACCTGTCGTTGTTGCCAAAGGACAAGGGGCGATAGCGGATCTGATTCTGCAAAAAGCTAAAGAGAGTGGGGTTGCTGTCCAAGAGGACGCAGCTCTCGTAGAAGTTCTTTCAAAGCTCGATCTAGATCAACAGATTCCATCTGAACTTTATCAGCTAGTGGCTGAAATCCTCAGCTTTGTGTATCAGAGCGACCGTTCCGCCGGTGAACGGAGACCGGAATGAAAGAGCCATACACAAGAGAACGCTACAACCGCAAACAGAAGGGAGCCGCTGCTGAAGAAGGGGCTGTGCAGTACTTATCTACCTGTGGGTACAAGATCTTAGAACGAAATTGGCGTTGTCGAACCGGAGAACTTGATATTATTGCGGAGAATGAAGGCTGTATTATTATTGTTGAAGTTCGCAGTCGTAGTGGAGAGCTATATCAAGGGACTCCGGAGGAATCTGTGAATACAAGAAAAATACATCAAGTGCGAAATACGGCACAGGTTTATTTGCATATGAAAGGTTATGATGATCGAAGAGTAACTTTTGACGTCATTAGCATTTTACTGAATGAAGATTTAAGCATCGCTTCTTTGGGGCATATACGTGAGGCTTTTTAAGCTGCACCCCATATTCTCACGCCATTCATTATGGGCACTAGCATTCTTATGAAAAAAGTCTTTACATAGCCTCCGCACAGTGGGTCATTTCTCAAAAGAAATGGGTAAACATTAGAGTAACTTTTTAATGTCATCATGAGGAGGGCTGTTTAAGTGAAGAATAAACCTTTTGAAATGCAGGTTAGTTTTGCTTGCCAATATTGCCAGCAGAAGATTGAAGTGAAATTTACCGCAGAGCCAGTATCCGTTGTCTGTTGTGCAAATTGCAATAAGAACTTCACGGTTATGCGGCCCACTATAGCTGAGGAAATATTAATCGATTGGAAAAATGAGGCGCTATTTCAAAAAATCCGTGCTGATAAATCACAAAACAGCAATAGCAGTCTCTTAGCGCTTGTTATAAAAGTCATAGAGCTTCTTACATGGCGAGATAAAGGAAATGGACAGGTGGAAGCGATTAAAGAAATGCGTGGCTGGCTCATTGAGAATGAAGAGACTCCCCCTCTAGCTGAACTGATCCAGAGCGATAATAAAAAACGATCACATAAGCGGCGTGACTGGTGATAATCATACAAACTATGATCAAAAAAGAAAGAAGGGTGAATATGGCTAACGTTTTTTTTACATCCGACCATCATTTTGGCCATAAGTTGATTATTGATTTTGAATCCAGACCCTTTATAGATGTGGGGCAAATGAATGAAGCTATGATTGAGAGTTGGAATTCGGTAGTGAATCCGGATGATAAAGTGTTTCATTTGGGAGACTTTTCGTTTCTTAATAAGGAAGCGACACGTGCTATTGTGGAGAGGTTACATGGCTATAAGATTTTAATTCTCGGCAATCATGATCGGGGACGCGGTCGGGATTGGTGGCTTGAAGCAGGCTTTGACGAGGTTAGTGAATATCCGCTGATTTATAAGGATTTCTTCTTTCTCTCTCACGAGCCTATGTATATGAATAAACATATGCCTTACGTAAATGTGCATGGTCATATTCACGGACAAAAATATGAAGGAAAGAATTATTTTAACATTTGTGTAGAGCATTGGAGCTATAAACCATTGACTTTTGAACAGATTAGGGACTCTGTCATAGTTAGTGAAGAAGGTTAATGTGGGTCTAAATGATTATTTATGCGTGTTAATGCAATTTGATGTTTATTAATAATTCTTGATTACGCTAAGATTTCATATATATAATGAGATATGTAGCTAATTTATTACCGGAAAATAAGGAAGCACCTTTTTTCTTGAAGATGTGACACCCAAACAGGGGTGTATTTCAGGAGACGAGGTGTTTTTATGTATGGAAAAATGCATAGTGCATGTCTGTATGGAATTGAGGGGGTAATGATAGGTGTAGAAATTGATCTTGCGAATGGATTGCCACAGACAAATATCATTGGTCTGCCTGATTCTGCGATTCGTGAGGCAGTAGAACGAGTAAGAGCCGCTATTAAGAACTGTGGTTATCGTTATCCCCAGCAGCGCATTACGATAAATCTAGCACCAGCCGACTTACGAAAAGAAGGATCTGCCTTTGACCTAGCGATTGCTCTGGGGATACTGATAACTAGTGGACAACTGATAATGCCCTCAGCCCATGAGGTGCTTTTTATTGGAGAGCTTGCGCTTGACGGTAGTCTGCGTCCAGTATCAGGTGTTCTACCAATGGTGGAAGCTGCGCGTAAGAATGGATTTAAGGCTGTACTGCTTCCTGAAGGAAATGCTGCTGAGGCAGCTTTGATCAGTGGCATAAATATATACGCAATCAACCATTTGCGTGCATTACCGAACCCGGAAGAATCACCATCCAATTCAGCTAAGGGTATAAAAGGGGAAGACGAACAGAATCAACGGTATGGAAGAGTTTCCGAAGAGATGACTTCTTTATCATCTCTTCCTTTTCCTGTAACTGTGACCAAGGGGATAGAAGCTAATGAACGATCTCCGGTTCTACTTCTTTCTTTGGAACATCTTAAATATACCCCGATTTACGGTGCATCTGAGGACGCCTCATATGTAATGAACGAGATGATGGATGATTACAGTGATGTGCTAGGGCAACAACATGTAAAAAGAGCCCTAACCATTGCGGCAGCTGGCATGCATAATATACTACTTATCGGTCCACCGGGTACAGGGAAGACGATGCTGATTAAACGCCTTCCAAGTATCCTTCCGAAATTGTCTGAGAGTGAGGCGCTTGAGGTAACTAAAATTTTTAGCGCAGCAGGAACTTTGAAAGATGCCCACAATGGTTTGCTGCGCAGACGTCCTTTTCGCTCCCCACATCATACGATATCGGCTGATGCGGTAATATAACGGGTGAATGTAATTTCCAAATCTAGTCCAGTCATTATCTAAAACTCACAACGAATCATCAACCAACCTATGTACGCCGACCTGACAAACACAAACAACCTCACAGAGCCGTGAGGTTGTTTGTGTTACTGGGTTATAAGAGAAGGCATTTTTTTCTCAAAATACGAAATATTACAGAAAATAACACTACCATCTTCCCCGTAAAGAATATTTTGAGTAGGTCCTTCAATGGATTGCAGCAAATTCCCCGAAGCATCATAGAGATCTCCACCAACATAAATAATATTACCGGATGCCTTGATATGTCCCATGATTGGTTTAACTCTTTGCGTCCAAAGTAGATTGCCATCTTTATCAAGACCCGATAAAAGCTGTTTGATATTGTGAAGTACCACGATGGTTCCATTGGAAAGAACCGCAACGTCATCAATACGCCCTGCTTTAGTGCCCACATCCGTTTTCCATAGTTGTTTTCCCGTTAAATCATAGGCGAGCATATACGAAGGTGATCCGTATTGTTGCGTTTTTAATGGCACATATATCACTTTCGAATCTGGGCTTGTAGTGATTTCGCCAAGTATCGTATTTTTAGGACCTTTAATAGAAAATAACTTTCGGTCTTTTTTGTACACGTCCATTGTATTTTCCAACCACACGCTCCAGATACCATACCCTATATCTGGGCTTGGGATTTTGAGTTCATTGGCGCTAAATTTCACATCGTATACGGACTTACCTTCCAGTGTGAAGGCTTGAACGCGAGATTGCATATATGCAATGAAAATCTCCTTAGTTGCAACAATGTTGACGCTCTCACTGAATTTTTTTGTCCATCGCACTTTGCCCAATGTATCATAAGCGGTCACTTTGGCACCAATGGCGGTATATACACGCCCTTTACCATCCGTGGTCATATACATTTCTTCATGATGAGGACCATAAATGGACCAGTTAACCTTGCCGTCTTTGGAAAAAGAAACAAGTTTCCCGCGATCTCCGGATAAAAAGACACCGTAGGCAGTGCCGTCTTTGGTCACAGACATTTCTCGAATTGTATCGTTTCCAGGAAAGTTGTAACGATAACTGGGATCAGCGAACATACGGTTAGGGAAAACAATAAACAAACATAACAATGCTACAAAAAGTCCTGTGATTATTTTTTTTACCATTATAATTACATCCTTTCGTGTTATTTGTAAGCATATTAAGACTGATCGAAGTATAATTACATTATTTAACTGGCTTAGATCTCATGAATAAAGATCATATAATTTACTAATTACTGTTGGAGAAGCTCTTTCCAGAGCATCGTGGAAAAATGTTCAAATCACGACTGTAGAAGCAACACGTGAACAGAACATAAGATGCAATATTCATGCGTTGAAGTGACGTCTGTAACTCATAATGGAATAAAGTATGATGCCCCTGTAAAGATCTTTAATTAGTTTTCAAAATTGCTGGTCATAAATTTAGGAGGGATTGTCAAAAAAAGTAAAAAGCCGCCGTAGTCGACGGATTTTTCTTTTCACCATAATTTAAGCTACTTTGATCGTTTGAGAATCGAAGGGTAGTTGGTATTATTCATGTAATGTTTGAAAAGAAAACCGGTTGAGTCTTCAGGGTATGATGTATAAACAACCACCTTGTCATTCTTTAAGATAATAGTCCCTTTACCTTCTTCGCCAGACCAATTATCGGTAAATTTAAAGTATCCGATTCCTTTTTCATTAAAAGTTACTGTTACTTTATCGCTATGAGCCTCACGGCTATTTTCTCCATTTTTACCCATATACCAGAGCGTAATTAATTCTATTGTCCCTGCATTTCCTTTGATATTTGTAATTTCAAGAATATCTCCGGATCCATCTACTACGTTAGTCCAAGAACCTTTGTAATCTGCTACCTTAACCGCCTTACTAGCTGTCTTCGAACTAGCTGCAAACGTCGAAGTAGTAGCTGTTGTAAAAAAAATACAAAGACAACTACATACACTTATTACATAAATCATTTTTTTAAAAGACATTCAAATCTCCCCCCAGTGAATTTTTTATTTAGAATTATTATACATAAATTCAATTACCAGTGATAGAGATGTTTAATAAACAATCTTTGAACCGCATGTAGAGGAAAAGTAAGAGATAGCTGAGCTGAATTAGTTTAGCGATTATTCTGTCTCTTGTATTGATTAGCGTTTATGTAGTTAAATTCAAAAAACTAAATATTGATCATCCAGAATACTCGAGATTATGTTTGGACTATTCAATTTCATTAGGATTTTGTTCGACGCGATGTCTATGGTATTAAGGGCAAGTAGAAGTGGATTTCCGAACGGTACACCTAGAATTACTTCATAAAATGCCGGGAACAACATTCTACAATATACAGGATAAAAAGAAATGCAATTCAAGAAAACGCCATAGTGGTTAGAAGCTGTTCATCAAATTTTATACCAATAGATTCTTGATCAGTATCTACATATACTCCACAAGCAGGTGAGTGGGTACCCACCACTTCTCTATAAATAATAGCGGAAAGAGAAGTTAGCAAAACTGATAAAAAAGAGCTTCTTTTAGATAATGGTAATGATAAATGAGTAAAAATTAAAATAACAATAGAATTTCAATTTATCTAATGATATTATATTGATTAATTAACCAAATATGGAAAGTGGGATATGTATGAAAAAAGGTTTGTTTTCATTTTTATTATTCATGTTTTTTTGCTCCATTGATCCATATGGATCAGTCTTTGCGAACGCTAACGATGATTCCATTGAGCAAGCAACAACCATCAATCTTAACGAGACATACTCAGGTGTTTTAGATACTGACAGTGACATTAACTTTTATAAGTTTACTACTACTTCTAATGGAAAAGTAAATATCAG
Source organism: Paenibacillus sp. VTT E-133291 (assembly GCF_002264395.1). GTDB lineage: Bacteria > Bacillota > Bacilli > Paenibacillales > Paenibacillaceae > Paenibacillus_AQ > Paenibacillus_AQ nitricinens. Next base: position 64,898 of record NZ_NFVA01000010.1, on the reverse strand, counting down.
CATGGCGAATAAACCAAATAAAGGTTGGAATTATCAGCTTTTTGATGACACGGGTAAGTCATTTGATTGGTATCAGTCAACCGATTACAGCGAGTTGGCAAAAGGCAACACGGAAAGCGGCATTGGCTTGCCTGCAGGAACTTATTATTTAAGAGTAAGTAGGACTTTATATTATGTCGAAGGAATCCCCTACTCTCTACAAGTGAAATTTACAGCAGGGGAATTTTTTGAAAAAGAATTTAATAATGATTTATTAAGTGCAAGTTCGCTTGTTCTAAACAAGCAATATGAAGCTCACTTACAATATGATAGCGATGTTGATTTCTATAAATTCGATTTGCCCTCGAGTGGAAAAGTAACAATCAGCATGGTGAATAAATCAAAAATAGGTTGGAATTATCAGCTTTATGATGACACGGGTAAGTCATTCGAATGGTATCAGTCGACCGATTACAGTGAGTTGGCAAAAGGTAACACGGAAAGCGGCATAGGCTTGCCTGCTGGAACTTATTATTTAAGAGTAAGTAAGACTACATATAATGTCGAAGGAATCCCCTACTCTCTACAAGTGAAATTTACAGCAGGGGAGTTTTTTGAAAAAGAATTCAATAATGATCTATCCAGTGCAAGTCCTCTTGTCCTAAACAAGCAATATGAAGCTCACTTACAGTATAATAGTGATGTTGATTTCTATAAATTCAATTTACCATCGAGTGCAAAAGTAGCAATTAGCATGATTAATAAATCAAATATAGGTTGGAATTATCAGCTTTATGATTCCACCGGTAAGTCATTTGATTGGTATCAGTCGACCGATTACAGTAACCTCTCTAAAGGAAGCACACAATCAATAGCTTCACTCCCTGCGGGTGAATATTATTTAAGAATAAGTTATGCAACCAGTAATGTTGATGGAGTGCCCTATTATTTCAAGGTATCAGCAGCATCAAATTCCTTGAATCTTAAACAGATTTTGATTTCAAACGGTAAAGGTGCTAATGATTCGGTTACAATTAATAAGTTGAAAAAGGGTGACGTTATTAAGGTCTACGACAGTAAAGGTAAGCTATTAGTTACATCAATTGCAGTCGTAAGCGGACAAAACTCAGTGAAAATCAAATTGCCACAAATTGGGGCTGGAACAGGACAATTAAAGATTTCAATCACAAATACGGGACTCCTTGAAAGCACTGCGATCATTGTCCCATTCGATAAAGAAAAATAAGGTTTCATCAAAAGAGGAAGTGGCAGAAGCCCTTCCTCTTTTAACTGAAATTCAAACTAAAAAAGCGAGATTTAGAAAATTGAGTTAGGTTTGAAACCGAACTTTTTCCCAGAAGTGTCCTCTATTAAGTATAAAAATCATACTAATACGATTCACAGTGGTATTATGAACCGATATTCCTCTTCAATTCGCGAATATTATGCGATCAATATTGGGCAGTATGAAGAAAAACTTTCACAACTTATTCGCATCGTGTATCGGTTTAGCCTTATGTAAAAGTCCTTTTGGTGAAAGATCTAGATTTAAGGTACCAAAAACACCAAATGGTTCGATTTTTCTAAAAAAATTTTCTCAGTAGTTCCATGAATTTTCATTTCAAGTCTCTTGGGTATTTCTTTGAGCGTGCAGAAAAGAAAGGGGCGAAAGATCAACAGGGAATAGTTTATACGAGTATAACTAATGTATTTTTCTTTGTAACTATAGTGTAACGATGAATTCGGTAGACACAAACAAACCCAAATCGGTCTATCCCTCTAAAGGTTTTGATTCTGTTCAAAAAGGAAATATCTACTTAGTCCTTTTAAATTACTTGCTAATGGAAAGATCGTCGATACATTGCCAAACAGTAAAAATAAATATTCAGTTGTACGTCGAAGCTAAATTAATCTATACATAAGGAGAGCGTACATTATATGAAAGTTTATAGGAGTCTTCATTTTCTTAATTTTTTGTTATTGTTAGGAAGTATTGGTTTTCTTACTAAATATAACGATATGAATTTTTTTATCTTTTTTCTCAGTTTAGGAGTATGCTTGCTCCTATCTAATTTTAAAAAAACATGTTCCAGACTATTAAATGCAGCGGCTTTTGGTCTCTTTTACCACTATGCGTTATTCGGGTTATTTTTCGCACGTACTACAGGGGTTGAAACATTGCATTGGATTGGGACAATTCTCTTTATTATTTTGGGGATAACATTTCGAAGGAGCACAATTTGGATAACTGTCCTTACAGGATACTTTTATTTGCTCTCTATCTTTACCAATAATCCATTCTTATCATTTGAAGGTGCCTTGGATCGTTTCGTATGGCAGGTTGTGGTTGTCATCACATGTGCCGTATCAATATTTGTGTATGCAGCAATTAACCTAAAATCTAAAGGCGTTGGTACTGGTAGTTACTCATCATATTCTCATTCTGATGAAGATAATTTCTCTACAGGAGTTGAACGTGATTACGATGCTGAGGATAGAGAAATAGTTGCTAAAAACAGAGAACATAACGCTAGTATGGCTGATATGGAGAGACGTACTGGTGGTCCTAGTTGGGCAGTGGAGATGTATGACCGAGAAGCGGATCGTACTTGGGGGGACTCGCTCAATGCCGATTGGAGAGAGAGTTACAAGCGGGATAATGGGGATGAGGATTAATACCTTTGTATAAATATTTATTTGGGCAACTATATTTCGAGAAATAATAGATAATAATGAGTATTTTGTTGATATTGTTCACATAAAAGGTTTTTCTAATCAAATGGAAGTACCTGTTTATATTTGACGTAGCACTTAAGATTTTATCTTGAATCACTACTGGTTTAATTCCCCGCAGCTTACTGGCGGGAGATTTATTAATTCAATAGATAATTATGCAGGTTGGTCGAAACACGTGCGTTTCCTACTTTAGGCTCGCCCTTAGTAAAATTGAAAATTGAATTTATATAGGAACGGCTAAGTAAACAAAGAAATATGCTTATATCAAAAAAGCTACTAGATTAGCAGCCTCTTTTTGTTATTTCTCAGTATATAACCACTTACTAAGTAACTCCAAATAATACGATAGCTGATAAGGTAACTTAACGGATAGAGATATTGATCCATCTCTTTCTCATTCTCATTCACCCTTTTAATTACCACACCCGCTCTCACATTGTTTGGTGATACATTATAAATGCTTGTTCTATTAAAATAAGAAAATGCTATCATCATGCGGTAGCATTTTCTTTTTAACAATTGATTTCGTTAGCTTAGCGCTCCTGTATAAATTTCACTGGTTCATCCTAATAGACAGAGTTAATTTTCTAACGATAGGTACCTTCTCTAGGGTAATATTAGAGTGACAAATTAGGCTTACAATAAAAAAGACTTGGATAAAATGTTCCTCCACTTGTTATTTTTTGCCTTAGATACCATCATACGATAATAGGAACTTATACATAATGAATAAATCAATTCGTCTTGTTCCATCAGTTACGGCAATTATTAAAAATCAAATCAAGATCACAGATGATGGGTATTTCATACTACATGCTTCGAAACCTGATACTTATTTAAGTGACTTTGAAAATGTACAAATGGCATATAAGAAACTCACTAGTTTTGCTGCCAAATGGGAGTCAACTGTGTCCCTGAATTCGGGAAATAATAATGATCATTCCCACTATGGCGAATATACTTTGAAGATATCTATTGATGGACCGCTGTCTGACAGAATTAAAAAAAATATTGTGCGCGAACAGAAGATACAACAGGATTTAGAAGAACAGAGGTTACTGCAAGAATTAGAGAAAAAAATCGGTTTTTTTAGCTTGAAAACAATTTTAATCACACACAACTATCATTTAATGAATTTGCTAACGGATGAAGAAAGGAACGACATGTTTGAATTAATAAATTATATGACAAAAGACGCTTTTTCTAATTTCGGCGATTTAGAAGTTTTTGAATCATGTAGTAGTGACCTGTTTTTTCAGTTTTTCGATATATTTGCATCTGAAGATTTGTTATATACAGCGGATCGTATTGATAGGGAAGTTATAGATAATTGGTTAGTGGAAAAGGCGGAAGAATTCGGTGGTATTGAAAGGGAAGTTTTACAAATTAGTTGAGTTCCTCAAAAGTTGTGGAGTAGCAGCTTATTCACAGTTGTTTATACAACACAATAACAAAACTCTTATGAACTATAGTGTCCCGTCGTATTTCGAAACAAAATTAATCAAAAGAGGCTTCCATCTAATATAAAGGCAAGTTACTCTCTGCTTTCTGTGTCCACAAGAATTGACTAGAAAAACGAAGTTCATATGGTTCATAATAACTATAATGTATAATATTTCATTAAATTGGGAACACTATATTTTATAGTGTTCCCAATTTTAGATATAGGAGATGTTGAAGCAATGAGTAAATCAATATCTGATAAGATCACAACATTATTACAAGAGACACAGAGGGAGTTTGATAACTTCATTAAAAGTCAAGACGCAGCCGTTGTTAATGAAGAAAGCAAATTTGCCAGAGATGATTATGGAGTATATCTCTACATTAATCATGTCAATAACAAAATGTACTGTGGGAAAGGTAATATTTATCACAGGCATGCTAGTATGCTACATGATTTGCGAAACGGAAAGCACAGAACCAAGTATTTTCAGGAAGATTTCGAAAACTTCGGAGAGGCAAACTTTTCGCATTATCCGTTGTACAGCACAAAACAAAAAGATGATGTAGCCATAAGAAACATTGAGACGACAGTTATCAATTTGTTCAGATTAACTGACCCCAAGTTCGGTTATAATCAGTATAATCGCTTAAAAGAATTTAGCTGCAATCCACTTTTTTTCAAGTTAGACTACCAACATTAGCGTAATAATCAAACGAAAGCATAACAAGTTTCTAGATGTAGGCTCCATCGCTGTCGTAAGTAAAATAGCTTATGAGCGCGCAATAAGATCCTAAACAAGGTTCTCTTCACCCAAGGGACTTCAGCGCAATTGATTTAAGTTTAGCAGTCTCTTTGGCATAGTAAACCACTCTAGTTTATAAACTAATGAAAAATCGCCCAGGACGAGGCGATTTTTTTATTTGTTCATCGTTGTTCGGTAATTCCGATAATTCGTGCACCCGTAAAACGGTTTTATATGTCTTAATTTTGAATATTTTTTCTAATAATTGAATACTTCTTGATTTTTTTTTCTATCAAGCAAGAATGTAATGAATTTTCGTAACCCCAAACTTGTGCATGACGAGGATTATCATATTTGCTTAGTGATTTAACGTAATATACTTTCTTTTGCTTTTGTAGTTGATAAACCATTTTCAACACAGTCTGAACTCTATAATCATAAAGTTTTTTAATTCCTAATGCATGATTTCCCCAAGCCAAAATAACCGTTTTTGATTCAGTAATTGCATTGATAATAGCAGAATCATTTTTTTCCAACTTACTATCATTTCCAGCCACAAATTCCTCACTCGTGCATTTAATAATAGATTTAATTTCTTTTGAACTCGTTCGATACAAAGCTAATAGGTTGACAATAATAATTTGATCGTGATCTTTTAGTTGTTCATTTCGAAGTATATATTCGATTACTTTATTAATTGTCAGATCTGATTTGGATTTATCAGCCTGGCTTGGATTTTTTAAAATGACTACAATCGAATTTTTGGAATCTCTTTTTGTTATTGGTATTTTTAAACTAAATCGTCTTTTATAAAGGACTCCGTCGATAATCTTCTCGTCTCCAACTGGGTCAATCAATTGTGATTCAACACTGTCCGAATACATATGATTTAATATTTTTTTCAAGATTTTCTCCTCATCGCATACACTTATAGTTTCTTCAGAATTTCATAATAAGTACCTATCCTGTGTAGGATCTTTCATAGGAATAGAGCAAGATAATGGGTTTTCTAGCCACAATTTTAATTGAAAAACATCAACTTTCTCTTTTTTACTTAATCCTTTTTTTCGTTCTAACTTAATCGGCATCATATAATTTTATATGATATTCACCAACAATTAAATCTTCAATAAGAGAGTTTCCGCATATGATTTTATAATCTAAGTTTGATAACGGCTTTATTTTCACATAACCATCTTCATTAACAACCAATGAAAGCCATAATCTAAGCTTTGCTATTCCCTTCTTTTTGATCATTAAAATATATCAAATAATAAGGATTTAGGATAGAATCTTATCTGAATATTTGTTTTCCCAGTAGTTACAACTAATGTCTAAAGTTAATAGGCAACCAAGTTATCCTATTATACGATAAGGAGAGGAACAATTAGTGCCGAAAAGTAAAAAAATCGTTTATAGGGACATTCTTGATAAGAACGGAACGCTTTCAGATCAGAAAAATTATTTTATTAATCGCGTTGGTGAGTTTGGGACTATTGCGAAATTATCTAGATACGGTATAGATGCCTTCTTAACACATGGAAATAAAAAATCATTCGACATTATAGCTACTGCAAATAATAAAAGTGTAAAAATACAGGTAAAAGCAACTAAGGAAATTTCAGTCCCTACTAGATTTTTTCAGACTTATTATGACATCAGTATTCCTACTCCTGACTTCTGGGTTCTCGTACATTCTTATGCAATTCAAGATGAAATCTATCGAGAGCAATATTACGTATTAAAACACTCACAGTTAATGGATTACCACGTAAAGCAGCTTGCCCGCCCTGAATTAGGTATTCACAATGCTAATGACTTGATGGTTAGAGAACAATCAATAAGAAAAAATAAAGAGAAACCGGGTGTTGATAAAGTATTTTTCAATGATATTCCTCAATACGATGATAAATTTAAAGAAATTTTTGATTTTCTTCATTCTGAAGCTTTTTAGAAAGTCTACTCCCAGTAGGCGGTAATCGCCACGGCACATAACCATCAACTGATTCTTACTTAGCTAGCTTGCCTGAAGATACGAGACATATATTAAAAGGAGCTCTAACTGATCGCTTGTTCGGACAAGAAGACTCAAACAGTTCAAACTCAAGAACCAAACTCCCCAACAAACAGAGCAACAAGAAGTTACTGCATCTTCTATGATTGGTGCCGCAGCCATACTGAAGTCACTACGCAAAACTTTGATAAGATAGGTTCATCTGAATTTCAAGACAACGGAGGGGAAAAAATGACTTTTCAGCGTGATGTTGCTAAGACAGCAGCCCGAAAGTGGTTTAATGAAAACAACGAGATAATTACGTATGAGAAAACGAATTGTGTAGGAAATTCAGATTATGCCATTTTTATCGCAGGTCGCAATCACTATTCACCTAAGGATAAACCGAAAGAATCAGCGAATATCAAAACAGATGAAATACTAAATTTTGAAAGTCAATTACCCGATACGGTGAAAAATTATCACGGAATTATTGCCCGCACTTATACACACAATGAAACTTGGGTTAAAGAGTGGTGTTATATTGTTGAAATTCCAAACGTTCATTTAAAAAAACAGGCTGAAAAAGGTGGATTTTCAATTAATGAGGGGGGGGAGCCACAAGGAGCGCTATATTTTTATTTTGATGAAGAAGGTGGTCGTGATAACAAATGGGGGATTAATTACTGGCATTCTCACACCGATCCATCAAAATATTTTCGTTTTGATCCAAAGGATCAAAACACTTGGTGCATTCCTCCAGTTCTAAAAGACTTCTCATTTATTAAAGATATTGAAATAATCGAGCAATCAGATCTGTCCGAATCCGAAAAACAGCGTTTAATCACAGCGAGACTAAAAACATCAGAACTGCGAGAAACAGCACTGTTACGGCAGAAAAAATGCCGAATTTGCAGTATCGAATTACCTCAGCTTCTTGTGGCAAGTCACATTAAAGATTGGAGTAAATGCGCGTCAAGCAATGAGCGATTGGATCCTTACAATATTTTATTGCTTTGCTCCATGCACGACGCATTGTTTGATAAAAAGTTGATTACTTTCACAAATGAAGGTTATATTCGCTATGCGCCAATACTCAATGAAAATACCATTATGCTAACAAACATCTGGCAAAAAAAGGCAATGGAACTTTCCCTTAAGGAAGCTACTTATATGGCTTGGCACGAACAAATTTTTGAAAATAAATGGGGCTTATGATAGAAGATTTTTCTAGAATGTTCAATCTTTACTCAAAATCATTTTTTAAGGTCAACTTTTGAAATATAAACTATGCCCCAACGCATTATTTACTATTCTGCTATTGCTTGCTTAGCATTTCGGAAGCACAGTATCTAATTTAGTTTTTTTAAAATCACAATTAATTGTCTGTAAGGAAACCAATCACTTAACGATAAAGAGATTGATAACTCACGCTTGCCGGAAAAAAAGATCACCTATTAAGGGATTTAAAGTACCTACAATGGCACCTCCACTTTTTCTAGACTCTCTTGCTCTATTTTCTGAATCCTTCACTTGTGCTTTGAAGGGTTGAATTTCTTTATCTTTTTGCTCAACGCATCGGAGTATTCAGATACGAGAGATTGACTGTCTTCGCTTATCTTTTCTAATTTGGTGTTTCCTACACACAATGACTTATTACCTTTTGTATAATTTTGTATTATTTTCTTGATAACGGAAATTATTATCGTCTTACCACAAGAATATACTGTACATATTATTGCCTCCTTTGATTCTAATAATCTAGGATTTCCTTTCCCGTCCAAATTCATGGATATCATTAGCAAAACCAGCTTTAAATACACGAAAGAGATACAAAATCGCCACCTGTTATATTACTGCGTCAGCCGAGATGGTAATATAAAGGGGGGAGAATTTTCATTCTACCAAAGAACTGATTCTCCTCATACGATAAAACAAATAAAAAAGGGTGTCCTTCAGTCGATTTTCATGATCTTAGGGACAAACCCATTTCTATGCATTAAAACGTTCCATTCGTATTATTATCTCCTTCTGGTGTTCCGCGAACAACAAATTCTTAAACTCAATACCTGTACAGGTCCAGGGACGCTTTTTTAAAGCAGATACTTTCCCAGTAGCAAACCATCTCCGAATTTGTCTGTCGCTTTTAGCTAACAAATGCGCAATATCTTGTGTAGTATAATGTGCTTCATTATCTATATCGATAAATAATGCTAACGGAATTAAAAAGCAGTTCGGATCTAAACCGAACCGCTGGCAATGTGATAGGAATTGTTCGTAATTCATGATACCCTCTCCCCATGAGCAATTCATTTTTCGACTTTTTTCAGGCTGTCTAACGCTTTCTTTGTCTCGGTTAAAGCGATAAGTCTCTGCTCTTTTTCAAGACCTAAGACTCTTTTGGCTTGGTGAGGAACTCGAAGGGTATTTAACTTATCCTCCAGTTTGGAGATCATTTCAAGCACATCTTCCGATTGATCATTGTTGGAATGGCTGGCATCAATGTTATCAGTCGTTTGTTCATCAAGCGATTGCTCAACCCCACTCGGGTAATAGGTTTCTTCCCATTTCAACAATTCTTCCTTGTTAAAAGGGAAGTCCAAGGCGTGTTTTAAAACCAAGTAATAATATTTTAATGGCGTCTTTTCTTGGTAGTATTCCACGTTTACTTGGCTTTTGGCGTGGGGGTCTCTATCTTCCATCGAGTGACGGCAATGAACCTCCGCGACTCTTCGCTTCCATTCATTAATTTGCGGATCAGGATAAATCGTACGATTAACGATCGTATTGTTAACGGTATGACGTGTTTCGTAGTATGAAAAATTACCTGCTTCCTCGTTACTTAAGATACCCTCAAACTGATTTCTGACCTTAAAGATCCAAGATGTCAAAGTTTTAGGGCTGGAGTATCTTGCCATAGGATTCATAATGTAACTGCTAGAGCGAAAAAGATAGCCTTTACCTTTTGTCGATGGAGCTTTTTCATACAATTTCCGCAAATAAAGATTTATGAAATCAATTAACCTGGGAACGATTAATGTGCCATAATCAGGCGATGGACTATATCCGCCTTTGGCAATTTCGTTTGTGATCCACATCCTCCCCCAACCTTGAGGATCGTCTAGTGTGGTTCTTACGTACTTTGCATCATCGCCTGATACTTTGATTTTGTATTTTCTCAAATAACCAAAATCAACGTGATTGGGATCGCTTTCTACGTCTAAGTGTTTATCAATCTCGATGTCAACTAGCTCAATTGGACGTATTCCTGTCAAAAATCCCATGAGAATTTGACATGCTCGTTGCAAATTAACTAATGGTGTCGCGGATAAATTGCTCACCTTTACGAATACATCAACCAATTGTTTTCTTGTAGCAAACACTTTTCTTCTCGGTTGAGTGGCTACTGGACGTTGGTTGACATTTTGTTTCAGAAAACGTTCGAAACGCTTTTTCATTAATTTTATTCGCTTCCACTCCTTCTCGCTATCAAAGGAAGTATCCCCGCCTTCTGACATGGAATCTTCCAAAGCGGTAAAGTATGCCTCCTCTTCAAGCATCAGTTGATAATAGAGAAACGGTCTAAGGATTTGAATAACATTCAATTGAGTTGTCTCGGAAAGACCAATGAACAAATTCGCTTTATCGGCTTCATCAAGCGTCCTAACGTCAAAAATGGTTTCCTTCATTAATTGTGCTTCAGAAAGATTCAATCTTTGAAAATGAGCATCATGACTCGTTGGCAAAGGATCGCCATTTGCCATGGCAGTTTCGAGCTTTGCTTTATACTCGGCATCGTTAGGATTTATTCCTGCTCGATAGCACTTCATTTTGTACAAGTTACGCATCAATCGTGCAATTTGAAAATCGGCAGTCGATTTTTTGTTGATTTTTGATTTCACATAATCGACGCCATCAAACGAAATTCCATGATTTTTCAAACGATATTTCCTAAAGTTACGAATATCGTTTTGAAGCTTCTTGTCAAGGTGTTCGAAAAAGTAATCAGTCGACACCTTATGTGTATTGTTTCGAACCGATGATTTTTCAAACTTGGTTTGTTCCAAGCGATCAATGTTTCGGAAGAACCATTCCTTATCCCATTTTCGTGTAGAAAGCCTAATTTTCGATAAAGTGTCTGGATCAATGTAGCTTATAAGCGTCATGATCTCCGACTCAGAACGGTTTATTTCCTTTCTGATTGCTGTTAATGAATCATATTTCAAGTTCAATTCTTCGATCTTCTTCTGACTGAACATGTAGGGATATCCAGGTTTTCCTTTTCCAAATCGTTGAAGATCTTTTCCAATTTCGAAATATGTTGAGCCGCATTCAAACTTCTTTTCTGCTATTATTTGAAGTAGCTCGGAATTTACCACACCAAGCATTATGGCAGCATCAGTAACGCCCAACAATTTCGTGTTAAGACGTTGTTCTATTTCAAGTTTTGTAGGTAGATTCAAGCATATCGCTCCTTTCGAATAAACGGACATAATGGACATAATCGACTGCTTTTTGAGGGCATCATATCGGAAGTACCCTCAGAAACAGTTCTTTATGTCCTTTATGTCCGAAAGCCGTGGAAAAAAAGTGGAGTTCAAAAACTCCATGGTTATATATTGGACTCTAACAATCTGGAAGACAATGCATAAAAGTTTCCAATATATGTTTTTATGTACATGTAATTTTATCCTTTTTTATAAAAAGCAAAAAACATTCCTGAATTAAAAAACCAGGAATGTTTTAGCCTTTGATCCTTTTATTGGAATTTTCTTGAGTTTGCAGTTCGTTAATCAAATGGTCGAACAATTTAGAAATTCGGTCTGCCATTTTGGTAGTTTCAATTCCATACATTTTATTCAAGCGGGTTAGTTCTTTTATGATTTTGTTCTTCTCGTCACGTGGGTTATAGACCTTCTTGTTATCTGCAGTGTTGGACAAGTCGGCTAATGAAATAAGCTGCTGAAGCTTGCCATCGTTATTACAATAGGTACAATTCCAATGAGTAGTTTTTATTTCTATATTACATTCATTTCCACAATGAAGACATGCAAATTTAATGCTTGGTTTTTTCAAGTAATAGGACACTTTGTAATGTTTGAAAAAGGAAATAAGGATTTTTTCATACCCGGAGCTTGACATTAATTGATTAGCTCCTTCAATGTCCTTCCACGAACGATAGAATCCTTCATAAAATTTTTAAAATCGACACCGTAAATGACGTATTTCCGACCGAAACAATATGTGCGCAGTTGTCCACTTTCGCAATATCTTCGGATTTGCCTAGTAGAAAGTCCTGTAACGTTTGATATATCGGTTGGTGTTAAAAGAGCATCATCAGGAATTGCAGCAATATACGAATTATTCAAGTTGGGTGAGAGTCCAAATCGTTTTTCCAATCCTAGGGCTTTTTTTGTAATATTATTCATTCCTTTCTTATCCAACTAATAATTTTGATCTTTACTAAATCCCAAAAACGCTATATCTATAGCGTTTCCAATTTTGAGGAAAAATATACAAGTTAACTCTTTTAAGTCAACTTAAGTCTGTATTTAATTCAAAAACTAATAATACCATGTGTGATAGAGGGAACGCCCTTTTTTAAAAAGTTTAAGAGGGGGGTCCTTGAATTAATGAATAGTGGTGGAAAGCTCCGACCGATACGATCCAGCTTCCATACGATAATCGTATCACCTAACTGTATATACACAAGTAGCTTCGCAAGGGTTGGACGCTCCTTTTTAGAGCATATTATCTACTCTATAAAATGTTCCCGTTCCTCGACGCCAGCAGCCTTTAATTCGTCACTTTGAAGCTCTTCTAAATGCTGATCCTCGATTCTCTTTTTATTTCCTCTTCAATTTCTTCTAAAGTCCAGTTTTCATACTGCATAAACATCACCACCTTTCAAAGGTTTTTCAAAAACGTTAAATCTACATTACTATGAAACATTGATTATGAAACGAGGTATGAAGCTTGTGATAATCATCTTTTCATGATAAGAAGGTACTCCATACCGAGTCTCAAAATTCACCGTTAGTGAGACACGATATGGGTATAAATCTGGTACTTAGCCACGGCTTCACATCTTGAATATTAGTAAACATTTTTTCGAGTTTATCGTTTACAAGTGCAAAATATTCGAAATCGAGATAGTTCAATTTCAAGTCGATTACATCAACGCCAATCTTAATCCTCACGTGATACCGATGAACTCGCGTATAACTCCCCCCAAATGAGTAAATCCAATCACGCAGCATAAGAAGCCCTGATTCCGAGACCTCTACGGAGTGCTTACCGATTTCCCAGCAGCAATCCATAAAATTTTTTAAAACAACAGGATCATCTCTTTTTTTCCACCACTGCTGATTAAGGGAGATCATCTTCTGTGTGAGTTTACGCTTGCTCATCATCCGATTCCTTTCTTTGCTTAGGCGGTCGACCAGGACCTGGGGATTTCTCGGTTCTCATTTTCCACATTTGTTCGCGCAACAAATCGAGCTGTACTTGCATGTCCTTTCGAATTTTATCTTGTGCTTCGCTGGAACGACCGCGTTCCTCTAATAACTTCGTTTCGTATTCAATAATTAATTGCTTATTGGCATGATCATAATCGCTGTTTTTGTCTTTCTCCAAGCGGAGTTCTTCTTGTAGTCGATGAATGGTCTGCTGCAATAGCACCAGCTCCTCTTTCTTGCCCACTTCAAAATCTTCGAGCTTGCGCTCAATCTCTTCGACTTTTGGCTGGGTTAGCTTTTTGTAATTTTCATAGGATGTCAAAACCTCAGCATTTGTTTTTGCAGCGTCTTCTAACGATAAAACCTTTCCTTTAGCGGTTTCTAATTCTTTTTCCATTTCTTGAACACGCCGTGACAGCACATCGTTTTCCTTCCTGCGTGTTGCAATTTCCTCTTGTTTCTTTTCTTGCAGGTTAAACAAGTTTTCTATGCTCACTTCGTAAAGATCCACGTAAGCTTTTGCAATCCCATCCAAAAAATGTTGAAGCTTAAGGATGGATGTTCCCGCAATGTCTTCCGATTCGATATCTATTTCCTGGAGTTTTCGTTCTTTGATTTGTTCCATGAAACCCAATTGAAGGAGTTTTTTCATCAGCTCGCCTTTGGTTTTGCACCCGGATAGCTTGAGCTTGAGCAGTAGATCAAAATCTTTGTCCGTCTCGACATCGGATCTAATTTGCATGGTCTTTGCATTATCGTTTTCTTCTCTCACACAAGTAGCCCCTTTTTTTCGTATACCTACAGTATGAGCTAATTGTATGACACTTATACTGTATTACATGGTTGTATTACATACTAAAAGTAATACATACTTTATTTACCCATTTCATTATAGTAAGGTTGAAGGGGAATATTGGTATCAAAACCAAAGGAGCGTTCACGAAATGAAGAATAGATTGCTTTTTAAAGCCTCCCATTTTAGTGCGGCTATCGAGAACAAGTGGCGAATAACCGTTTATCAACACGATGTCATTCTTGATGAAGGTGGCGTAATTGAATTACAGACATTAAAAAGCGTCAAAATAAACGGTAGCTATTACATAAAGAAGAACTGCCAGTTCGTATTAGCAGGCGGTAATAAAGTAGAGGATGACATCGCAGAGTTTAACAAATATGAGGCATCTAAAATAGATAGTCGAGAAATCCTTTTTATCTTTGATAATAGGGAATTGTCTCCAGAAAATTAGAGATAACAAAAGTAAAGCCCCCAATGCTTGGGGGCTTTACTTTTGTGTATCATCTTGTGTTTCAAAAACTCCGATTACGCTCTTTTTTTAACGATAAATATCTTTCTTCATTATTAAATTATGTTTTTCCTCACGCTTATCCCTTTTGACGAAAAAAATATGCTCTTGGTATGATGTGGCGATTGTGGCAATACTACATGACATAGGGAAGGAGCGTGAATAAATGACAGTGACAGTCGCTTATGGACGCGTGTCGACCGATTCCGATGATCAGTTGAACTCGTTAGGCAATCAATTAAGCTTCTTTGATGAGTATTTTAAGGAGCAAAACTATCAAAAAGGAGATTGCGGTGTCTTGTGCCGCAAAAATGGAGATAAAGAAGTGCTGCAAGGCGTATTTGCAGACGAAGGAATATCAGGCAAGAACTTGCGTAAACGCGAAGCGTTTAAGCAGATGATGATTGAAGCGAAGGCTGGTAAGTTCGATCTCATCGTGACCAAATCCGTTTCACGTTTTGGGCGGAACGTAGAAGATACAGCAAAAGCAGTGAAGGATTTGAAGGAACTCGGTATTGGTATCTACTTCTTGGATTTGAAAATTAATTCGCTCGATAATTCAAAGGAATTTATGATTAATTTATTTGCAGCACTAGCGCAAGAGGAATCCAATAACCGATCTTATATTGTGCAATTCGGTATTCGAAAAGCGCAAAGACAAGGGAAATGGACCACGGGAACGCCGCCTTACGGCTACAACATTAAGAACGGATTCCTTGTTATTAATGGCGTCGAAGCGGAACTCGTAAAACGGATCTTTGATCAATATTACACGCAAGGATTTGGTACGGGTAGAATCTGTAGACTTTTGAATAGCGATGCCATTCCAACGAAAAAAGGTAAACAGTGGTCACAAAAACAGTTATCAACGATCTTAGATAACGATATTTATACAGGCATTCAAACGACACATACCAAACAAACCGTTGATATCAATCGACAACTTCAAAAGTTGATTCCCAAAGAGGAACAAATTGTGCATCAGTTTGATCATTTAAAAATCATAGAGCCCGAGTTCTTTCAACTTGTCCAAATCGAAAGAAAAAAGCGCAAGGAAATGTTTGGAACGGTTTCATTTATCGAAGAAAAGACGGTAAACGATGACGGAGAAATCGAAACCACATTAAAACGTAAGTTGCATCGGTCCAAAACCAGGTACAGCACGGTTCATTTATTTAGTAATCTGTTATATTGCCATCACTGCGGGACGTCCTTAAAACGAAAAAAAAGAAAAGCACATATACGAAAAGATGGTACTTCGAAAGATCTGGGGTATGAATGGTGTTGCGCAATCAATGATATGTATGGGAACTTGAGATGTGCTTATCGTAGCGCGATACCGGAAGAAGCGATGATCGACTTTATCAAAAATAAAATTGAGTTTGAAAAAAAGAATCATACCCAATTTGATGCACTATTAGATAGCTATCTTTCGCTGTATTATCACGAAGAGAATATTCCGCAGCGACTGGTGCACTTGGAAAAACAAATGGCTGAAAAAAATGAAGAGATTCAAACCAATCTGAGGCTGGTTGCGAAGGAGATTTTAACGGACGAACAGTTTCACACGTTTAATGGACACGCGAAAGAGAACCTTTCAATTTTGAAAAAAGAACATGACCGATTGAACTACTTGGATGTTGAAGTCGCACAAATCAAATTACGACACCAAGCTTTTATGAAAGCATTGGTTCAAATTGATACGGAAGCATTAACGAATAATATCCTTAGAAGACTCGTGTCGAGAATCGAAATTGTCACCCTTGCTGCTTCGGAAAAAAATATCCGCGTGCTTTGGAATTACATGGACGTGCCTTTTTCGCAATTACTAAAGGATATGTTCTTAAGACCTTTCGGAGGAAGTTCAGCCAATATTCCAGAGGGTTACGATCCAAGTAGCATGGATAAGAAAACCAAATTCGAGTTTGATAAAGCTTTGAAAATGATTGCCGGTGAGCGTTTATAATAAAAAAATGGGATAGCGAATTGCTATCCCATTTTTTTATGTTAGAAATAACGCTTCAAATTCACTGTAGGTGAATTTTCCGGTTAGTTTTTTTATATTTGGGTTTTGTAAATGGATATGATTTCCGTAATCCTCATTTAACAGTAATATAATTTTTAATTTAGGATTCGTTTTTTCAATAAATTCAATAACACTTTTCATTTCTTCGATAGAGTTTGTAATAAAACTAGATAAAACGATGATTTCTACCTGTTGATGATGTAGTAAACCTTGATATAAAGCATCAATGTTTTTGAAGATCGCAACAACATCAATGATATCAGATCGTTCCTCAATAGAATCATCGAACATTTCAGAACCAGTCGACATAATTACTTTTCTTTTCAGTGGTATCCCCTCCTTTAAACAAAACCTCCTGACACTATTTTCGTCCGGTATTTTATTATTACTAATTTTATAGATGCTATCTCATCACTTGTCAAAGATTCGGGAGCAAATTCAACAATGTTCAAGTCGAGATCTAACGTTGCTGTCCAAATCGCCCAACCGTCCTCATTCCTATTAGAGATCAGTCCCTCTAGATAATATCCACCATCTACGCTTAAACATTTAGTGATTGTACTTGTCATAATAGTTACCCCTTTCGCTTTGGTTAATTAGAGCGTAGTTCGAATATATCACATTCAATATTTTCTTAGTATCCTTATTTCCTAGGGCTTCTGATATAATGTTGAATGGTGTCGTTTCTGCTCCATTGAAGGAAACCTATGTATCTATATAGAATTCTCATAGGAATTACAACCAGATGTGAAAAGGGGAGTTTACATGAATTTTTCAGATAAAGTCAGTTTAATATGGAACATCGCTGAACTACTTCGCGGTGATTATAAACAATCGGATTACGGCAAAGTAATCTTGCCGTTTACGGTGTTACGACGACTCGATTGTGCCTTAGAGGATACCAAAGATAAGGTGCTCGACAACTATAAGAACATGGCAGAGCCATTGACGACAGTCCAACAACGGATGCTAGAACGAGCTTCGGGATCCAAATTCTATAATACGAGTACCTTTACCATGCGCTCCATGCGTGATTTCCCTGGGATGCTTGGGGATAACATCAAGCAATATGTACAAGGGTTCTCCGAAAATGCACGTGAAATCATTCGATACTTTGATTTTGAAGCGCAAATCAATAAACTCCAAGAAGGTAATATCCTTTTCAATGTACTTGAAGAAATGCTTAAAATTGACCTTCACCCAAACTTAGTTAGCAATATCGAAATGGGCTACATATTCGAAGAACTCATTCGTCGTTTTTCGGAGCAATCCAATGAAACTGCCGGGGAGCATTTTACGCCGCGCGAAGTCATCCAGCTTATGGTTAACGTGCTCTTTGAAGCGGACGCAGCGGCACTCACCGGTGAAAAAGTGGTACGTAAGATCTACGATCCAGCATGCGGTACGGGCGGAATGCTTGCGGTAGCGTACGAATACCTACGTAAACTGAACCCATCGATGAACGTTGAAGTGTTCGGGCAAGAATTAAATGGGGAATCTTATGCGATTTGCAAGTCCGACATGCTACTTAAAGGGCTGAATGTCTCGAATATCAAACTTGGCAATAGTTTTACCCAAGATGGACTTGAAAACGAAGAGTTTCATTACTTCCTATCAAATCCGCCATTTGGCGTGGACTGGAAGAAAACGCAAAAAGATATTACCGATGAACATCAAAAACAAGGGTTTAATGGTCGCTTTGGCGCCGGATTGCCTCGTGTTAGCGATGGGTCTCTTCTTTTCTTGCAGCACATGATTTCCAAAATGAAACCAGGTGAAGGTCGAATAGCTATCGTTCTAAACGGCAGCCCGCTATTCACCGGAGGCGCAGCCTCAGGTGAGAGCGAAATTCGTCGCTGGATCATTGAAAACGACTTGCTCGAAGCGATTATTGCACTCCCTACGGATCTTTTTTATAACACTGGCATTTCAACGTACATTTGGGTGCTTAGTAATCACAAGCAGGCTGATCGCCGCGGCAAAGTACAGCTTATCAATGCCGTTGATAAGTATCAGAAAATGCGCAAAAGCCTTGGTAGTAAGCGAAATGAGCTTGGCGAAGAACATATTAATGAAATCATCAAACTCTACAGTTACTTCGCCGAAGGCGAAGACTGCAAAGTTTTCGATAACGAAGATTTCGGCTACCGCCGGATTACGATTGAGCGACCGCTGCGACTGAATTTCCGGGCTTCGCTTGATCGGATAGAACGACTATCTTCGCAAACATCATTTGCCAAGCTTGGCGAAGGCGAAAAGGAGCAAATCAAAGCCGTTTTGAAGGAAATGGATGCCGATAAACTATATCTCAATCGGGATGAATTTGAAAAAGCCTTAAAGAAAAGCTTCAAGCAAAAGATGCTTACCATTAAACCGCCTATCTTTAAAGCTCTTTTATCGGCACTAGCCGAACGTGATGAAACGGCAGATATTTGTCTGGATGGTAAAGGCAATAAAGAGGCTGACTCCGAGTTGCGAGATTTTGAAAGTGTTCCCCTGAAGCAAGATATTTATGATTACTTTAATACCGAAGTTCTTCCACATGTGGAAGATGCTTGGATTAATATGGATGTGCGAGATGATAAGGATGGTGGGGTAGGCAAAGTAGGATATGAAATACCTTTTACTCGACATTTTTATAAGTATCAGGAGCTGCGTTCGGCACAAGAAATTAATAATGAAATAAAAACGTTGGAAAATGAAATCCTTGATTTGATCAAGGGGGTATTATCTTGAAAAATAGTATCAATATCAAGCACCCCAATCACTGGGTTGTTGGAAAAATAAATTATTACACTTATATTAAAACTGGAGGTACCCCAAGTAGAGACAATCTAACATATTGGGAGAATGGAACAATTAATTGGCTCTCATCAGGTGAAGTAAATAAAAAAGTAATTTTTGAAGTAGATAACAAAATTACTGTAGATGGTTTGAATAATTCGAATGCTACTATGCTTCCTGCGAATTCGATATTAATGGCGTTGAACGGTCAAGGCAAAACAAAAGGAATGGTTGCAGTGTTAAAAGTTCAATCCACCTGCAATCAATCACTAGCTGCATTTATTTGTAAAGAAGATAAACTACATCCTACTTATTTGTATTATCAACTTGATTCGAGATACAAAGAAATCAGAGGATTGGTTGGAGACGGACATAGGGAAGGTTTGTCAATTTCATTACTAAAAACTTTGGATATATATATTCCCCCTAAAAATGAACAAATAGCAATTGTAAACTTCCTAGATAAACAAACTAAAAAAATAGATAATCTAGTCAATAAACAACAAAAACTCGTCGAGCTTTTGCAAGAAAAACGTCAATCCTTGATAGAAGAAGCTGTAACCAAAGGTTTGAACCGCGAAGCACCCATGAAGGATTCGGGAATTGAGTGGTTGGGCGAAATACCAAGTAATTGGAAAACTATGCTGCTGGGAATTGCTGCTGAAAAAATGACGAATGGTTATGTTGGTCCAACAAGAGACATCTTGGTGGAAGATGGTGTGAGATATCTCCAATCTATGCATATAAAAAATGGAAAAATATTGTTCGATAGAAAGCATTATTTTGTAGATAAAGAATGGAGTAAAAAACAATCAAAATCCATCTTGAGAAAAGGCGATGTTTTATTTGTACAAACAGGTGCAGAAATAGGGCAATGCTCAGTGGTTACCACAGAGTACGAGGGCTGTAATTGTCATGCACTTATAATTGTAAGATTGCGACAGCATATCGGATTAGGAGAATACTTAACATGGTATTTTCAATCTAATCATGGAAAAAACACTTTATTATCTTATCGTACTGGTGCATTACATCCACATTTAGATACAGGTCGGATTTGTAATATAAAAATCGCTTTCCCTACTATTGAGGAGCAGCAACAAATCGTTAACTTTCTTGAAAAAGAAGCAAAAAAGTATGATCAGTTAATAAGTAAAATTGAACAACAAATCGAAAAACTTCAAGAATATCGCCAAGCACTTATAAGTGAAGCTGTTACAGGAAAAATTGATGTACGTGAATATGTAAAGGGGGTTACTATGTGACCATCGATTATCGTGAAATTGTGTTTGAAACTGCCATTGAGCAGGCACTCATTCAGCAGGGATACCTAAAAGGTAACCCTGCTGAATTTGATGCACCTCTAGGGCTGTTTAAAAATCGCTTGATCCGGTTTCTGCAAGAAACCCAACCCAAACATTGGGTTGCACTTCAAAGCATTTACGGTGTATCCGTTGAAAACAGCGTTATCCATTCCATCACTCGAGCAATCCAAACGCATCCCAAGGGATTAATTGGTTTCCTTCGCGATAGCGCGCAAGGTAAATACAAAGACCGCGGGATTGAGCTACGAATGTTTTATATGAAGCCGGATAATGATTTCAACCCGGACGCGATAGCGAATTATCAAAAGAATCGACTGTCTGTTACACGTCAAGTCCATTACAGCAACAAAAACAATAATTCCCTTGATGTCGTTATCGATGTAAATGGTTTCCCTATCATCACCATGGAACTCAAAAATCCGCTGACGTCGCAAACATGGGAAAATGCTATACATCAATACAAACATGATCGAGACCCGTCGGAGCCGATCTTCCGTTTTAACGAGCGTTCGCTCGTACACTTCGCGCTCGATACCGACGAAATACATATGACGACAGAACTTAAAAAAGAAAAGACCTACTTTCTTCCTTTTAACAAAGGTGATGGATTTGGAAAAGGTAATCCCGAACACGAGACCGGATATAAAACCACTTATTTATGGGACGAAATACTGCAAAAAGATAGTTTGTTTGATATTTTACAGCGATTTATCGAACTAAAAATTGAAGAAAACAAAAAAGATAAAAAAAAGAAAAAGAAGCAACTCATTTTCCCGCGTTATCATCAGCTCGATGCGGTTCGTAAAATCGCAAACCATGTCTTCGCCAACGGAGCTGGCAATCGTTATCTAATCCAACACTCGGCTGGTAGTGGTAAAAGCAACACGATCGCATGGACGGCACACCGTCTCGCTTCGCTCGCTGACGCCAGCGGAAAAGCGATCTTTAATACCGTCGTTGTGATTACGGATCGGATTGTCCTCGATTCCCAAATTCAAGATACGATTCGGCAGTTTGACTCCACGCCTGGATTTGTCGCTTACATTGATAAAGGGTCAACCCAGCTTGCGGAGGCGCTTAGCCGAGGTGCAAAGGTAATCGTTACGACGCTTCAAAAATTTCCATTTGTGATGGGCAAGTTAAACGGTATGCCTCATAACTCAAAGTATGCGATCATTATGGATGAAGCGCATAGTTCTCAAACCGGTATGACATCAACGAAAATGAAAGACATGTTAACCTATAAATCGCTCGAGGAAGCGGAAAGCGTCGATGAACGTGGCGAGGATCTACTCGATGTCGATGATCAGATTGCAGAAGTGCTTGCGGCGTATGAACGCCGTCAAAACTTAAGTCTCTTCGCTTTTACGGCAACGCCGAAGAAAAAGACGATGCAGACGTTTGGTAACAAGAACGAAGATGACGAGTACGAAGCGTTCCATCTTTATTCCATGCGTCAAGCGATCGAAGAAGGCTTCATCCATGATGTGCTCAAACATTATGTCACATACGATACCTATTTTAAAATCACGAAATCGATTACGGATGATCCGGAAGTAGACAGCAAAAAGGCGAAAAGGGCGATTGCCCGCTTCGTCTCCCTTCATCCAACAAACTTGTCACAAAAAGCCGAAATCATAATCGAACATTTCCGTTCATTCACGAAAGATAAAATCGGTGGGCAAGCAAAAGCGATGGTCGTTACTTCTTCTCGTCTTCATGCCAAGCGTTACATGGATGCGTTTAAAGCCTATCTAGCGCAAAAAGCGTATACCGATCTTCGGGTGCTAGTCGCCTTCTCCGGTAAAGTCGAAGACGTTGAATTTGACGAAGTCGTAACCGAAGCTGGGATGAACGGGTTTCCTGATACGGCGACAGCCGAAGTGTTTGATGAAGATGAATACAAAATCATGATTGTCGCCGATAAGTATCAAACCGGCTTTGACCAGCCTCTACTTCATACCATGTACGTCGATAAGAAATTAACCGGCATCAAAGCGGTGCAGACGCTTTCGCGCTTAAACCGAACACATCCGGAAAAAACAGACACGTTTATACTTGATTTTGTTAACGATCGTGAAGTGATCAAAAAAGCATTTCAACCTTATTATGAAAAAACGGAAATTGACGAAGAAACAGATCCCAATTTGCTGTATGCGTATCGCCGGGAACTTGATGAGACAAGAATTTATGAAGACAACGAGATCCAAGCGTTCTGTGATGTCTTCTTTCAGCCCAAGGCGAAGCAAACCAGTTCCGATCAAGCCAAGCTGTATAAAATCTTACAAACGCCTGAGAAGCGCTATAAGGCGCTCTCAGCTGATCAACAAGACGATGTTAAAGCACTCATGAAGCGATTTGTATCGCTATATTTATTTCTTTCGCAGCTCGTAGAATATGAAGAAGATATGAAACAATATTTTGCTTTCATTCGCTTATTCTATAAAAAAATCAGCGACCCACTTGGGAAAACGGGATGGTCGCTTGACGAAGATTTAGTGGACCTAGAGTATTACCGGATTAAGAAAGTAGAAGAAGGTCAGATCGAACTTGAAAAAGGCACATCAGCCCCTCTTACCGGAGGATCTGGTGCAGGTGGTAAAAAACAAGATGATTATAAATATTTATCTGAAATCGTCAAACAGATCAATGAGCTCTTCGGCACAAACTTGGATGGCGAAATCATCAGCGGTCAGCTTTATGAAGTGGCTGAAAAATTTGTCAGCACACCAGGGATGAAAGAGCAAGTCGTCAACAATTCGTATGATGACTTCAAATATCCATTCGAAAATCAATTCATCGATGGTATTGTCGATTCCTTTGAAGAGCAAAAAGAACAACTTGAGAATGAAAACGATCAGTTAAACAAGTTGGTTCAATTTGTATCGACAAGCGATGAAGGATGCAAGATGATCAGTGAAGCCGTTGGGAAAATCGTCTATAATTTGCTTAAAAAAGACTAAATCAGAAAATCGCCGCATGCAGATGCGGCGATTTTTTTGTGTCAGTCGAAAAAAAGATATGCTGTTAAAAATGATGTGGAACATAAATGGGTAATATTGTATAGTTAAAAAGCACTATAAAAAAGGAGGAGGAAACATGCGTTCGTGGGTCCGAGCTACGTTGTTTTTTAGTTCCATTTCGCCTCTATTTCTCGTATTGTGCACGCAACTGATTAATTTTGATTACCTTCAAAAGTTGACTTGGAAGCAAATCGCTATTTCCATATATGAATTAGATCGGGTTTTCACCAATAATACACTTTTTTTGGTGTTCCTCATCATTTGCATTGTGCCAAACGTCATTCTCGTTATCGTTCTTACCCGATGCAAACGTTATGGGTCTCACGAACTGACAATTACACAGGTAGCCACAAAAAATAGCGATGTACTCAACTATATTGCAACATATTTAATCCCTTTTGCTTCGTTTAAAACAGACAAGCTTAACGACTTGATATCATTTATATTACTCATGATTATTCTGACCATTGTTTATGTTAATGCCAACATATTCTACATCAATCCACTATTAAATGTGTTTGGTTTCCACATTTATTTGCTAAACGATAACCATATCGTCATCACAAAAGCCTCCATTTCAAATGGCGCTAAAATCAATCTTTATTCTATACAAGACAATATATATCTAGGAGTGAAATGAAATGGCGACTATCGGTGAATTAACGCAACTGCGTATAGATTTGGAAGCCGCGCAAAATACGCGTGCTCACTTATTTATGATCTCAAAAGATAAACGAAGAGACGAACCTTACTGTGTTCATCGTGCTGAGAGTAACGATGTCGTCTCAACTGCATTTATATCGTTGTTTACTTATCATCTCAACAAACTCATCGAGTCTACAGCAGAGATAGTACCCTACGATATTAATTTGGACACAAGTGAATGCTTTCAATATATACCGACTAATGAAGTGGTGAATGCGGATTACATAAACAACCAAATAGTAAATGCATTAAATACGCCGCAGATTGTTGATATGGACGAGGAATTCTTTAAATACCTTTGGGCTTATGCGGTTAAAATACAATTTGGTAATCACCACGTTATCTTCTACCGCAAATACAGTAATGGAAAGGTATTAAAAGGCGGCTCGTTTGATGCTTTGTTCTTCCGAGCGGGGAGGTTTTCGGAAATTGATTCAACTGTCTTTCAAATTGATGGTAAAATTGACGGGTTTTGTTTCGAGGATGAACTGGTTATCTTACAGAATAACAACTTTGAGAGTTTATTTGGGTTCGATGACCATTACGAAACGGCATCAGGCATGGCACTACAACAGATAGCCGCTACGCATGATTTCATTGATATTGCTGAGTTAACCCTATTTGTAGGGACAGATTCCCGTAAGAAACGAAAGTTAGCTGCCATTTCAAGAAATCAACTAATAGATGTAATGGGTTTTGAACAAATTAGCGCAACGATTCAAAACTATACATTAGGTATTACCATAGACAATCAAAACCGGAAATTCAATCTAACAAAAGAGAATGCGTTCGTTTTTTTGAAAGCTTTGAATGATGATTACCTTCGCTCAGAGGCAACAACTAATCGTTATGAGGCGTCTTCTAAAAGAAGAAGTAGGTAATATGCGTAAAGGAGGACCAATTTACTGGTCCTCCTTTAATCTTATAAAAAATAGTCTTAGATCGCCACCCTTTAAATTACTGTATCAGCCGCAGGCCTTATTGGGGGTGGAGGTATTCCGAAGCCGGGAGAAGTTAGTCTTGCGCATCGAGGGATTCTCTTTTTAGATGAGTTGCCCGAATTCTCTCGGAATGTACTTGAGGTGTTACGCCAGCCGCTCGAAGACGGGGTTGTTACCATAAGTCGTGCTCGAGCTTCTTTTACCTATCCTGCAAAATTCATGTTGGCCGCATCGATGAATCCCTGTAGCTGTGGTTATTTTGGGAGTAATCTTTCTCAACAACATTGTACATGCAGCCCCGCCAGAATTGCTCAATATCGCGCAAAGATATCAGGACCCTTATTGGATCGTATTGATTTACAGGTGGATGTTCCTCGTCCAAAGGATTGGGATCGTCAGGGTAATGTTCTATCTTCGGCAGAGATGTATGCAGAGGTGATGGCAGCACAAGCGATACAGACTAAACGGTTTAAGCGCTTGCCTATTTCTTGGAATAGTGAACTTTCCGGCGCTTCCCTTCGGAGATATGCAAGCCTTAGCCGTGAAGGTGCCCAATTGCTGTATGACATTCTGGAAAATTTAGGTTTAAGCATGCGAGCGCATGATCGAATTATTAAGCTATCCCGTACAATAGCTGATTTGGAAGGCGCACCGGATATTACTTCCGCGCATCTTGCGGAAGCTGTGCAATACCGTAATTTAGACCGGCAGGCAATGACAGAAGAATAAACTAAATAGAGCAGCGATTCCCGTTATTGGCGAATCGCTGCTCTGTTTTGGGTTATTAATGTCACTCCGCTAAAAATGTTAACCTCTCTGGATAAGATCATCTGTGTCCGTAAGGGCTTCGTTTGAGATAATAATTCTCTATAGTTCCCTTACAGCACATTCAATTCTACAGCGATATTGCCGCGGGTTGCGCGGGAGTATGGACAAGCGCCATGAGCAGCCTCTACTAATGAGGCTGCAGTTTCTCTATCAACGCCTTTAACTAGCACATCAAGCTTAACCGCTATGCCAAAACCTCCATCTTCAACTTTACCAAAGCTGACTGTAGCCGTTACTTCGCTACCTTCAATTTTTACTTTTCCGAGTCGGGCAACCATGTTCAGTGCACTATCGAAACAAGCGGAATATCCAGCTGCAAATAGTTGCTCAGGATTTGTACCTTCTCCACCGGCACCTCCCATTTCGCGTGGTGTACTAATTGTAAGATTAAGCTTAGGGTTTTCTGATTCGATAAAACCGTTTCTTCCTCCTACGGCTTTAACAGTGGTTTCATACATTTTTTGCTGGATGGTCATCATTGTGTATCTCTCCAATTCCTAATTAGTTTGTGTACAATCTAATTTATCACAATTAATTATAATGTCAAATTAATTTTTTGCTATTAACATGATGTTATGAGTGAATTATGATAAAATAAGGGTATAAGGCAGGTGAATAAGATATGAAAATGAATGAAGAAGATATGCAAAAGATGACGACTACACCTGAGCTGCTGATTGAGAATCAACTCTGTTTTACGATTTATGCCTGCTCTCGTGAGATCACAAAGCTGTATCAACCTTATTTGGATAAGATCGGTTTAACATACTCGCAATATCTAGTAATGCTTGTGTTATGGGAACGGCAGCAATGTACGGTTAAAGAAATTGGTGAGGCGCTATTTTTGGATTCGGGTACGCTGACACCTCTTTTAAAACGCCTACAAGCAGCAGGCTTGATCGTACGTGAACGTTCAACACAAGATGAGCGGAAAGTTCTGATTTCCTTAACGGAACAGGGCTGGGCACTTCAAAGCAATGCGGCTTGTATTCCTGGGAAAATGATGGAAGAAACGACTATGTCCGGCGATGAGACTGTAGAGCTGCTTGAGCAGTTCAAAAGCTTGTTAAATCGTGTTCATGAGGCGAACACTCAAGATAGTAAAAAGTAAGTATAAACAGTAGTCAATGCGATCGTTCGCATTCCGGCATGAAACCAAGCGAAAAAATGTGTACGAATCATGAATATATTTAAGGAAAGCGTTTTAAAAACATGTTACACTATTCTGGGTTCCTTTATATGGCATATAGGTAAGTATAAGCTTAGTCTTATAGATTTACTCAATGTCTCTCACAGAAATAAGGCCATTCTTTTACGAGTGGTAGAGCAGTTTCTGTTGGTTCCGGAATAGTGCTGCATGTTTAGCATCAGCCTATCCCTAACCCCGCGGCAATCAAAACGGAAGGCGAGATGACAACAGGCTGCCTGTTAAGTCACCACGCTACTTTAGGAGGCTACCGCTATGAATATCCACGAGTATCAGGGAAAAGAAGTGCTTAAGAAGTACGGTGTGGCCGTACCGAATGGAAAAGTAGCTTATACAGTGGAGGAAGCGGTAGAAGCCGCAGAGTCACTGAGTACACCGGTTGTTGTAGTTAAAGCTCAGATTCATGCAGGTGGACGCGGTAAAGCTGGAGGTGTAAAGGTTGCTAAGAATATCGATGAAGTGCGTACTTACGCAACCGAAATTCTCGGCAAGACTTTAGTTACTCACCAGACTGGTCCGGAGGGTAAGGTTGTAAAGCGGCTGCTTATTGAAGAGGGCTGTCAAATTGTTAAAGAGTATTATATCGGTATTGTTGTTGATAGAGGAACTGGTCGGGTGGTTATGATGGCATCTGAAGAAGGTGGCACAGAGATTGAAGAGGTTGCAGCTACACATCCGGAGAAGATTTTTAAAGAAATCATTGATCCGGCAGTAGGTTTGCAGACATTCCAAGCTCGTAAACTAGCTTACAGCATCTCTATTCCGAATGAACTGGTAGGCAAGACTGTGAAATTCATGCAAGCGCTATATCTAGCTTTTGTGGATAAAGATTGCTCTATTGCCGAAATTAACCCATTGGTAGTTACTGCGGATGGTAATGTGATGGCTCTAGATGCTAAATTGAATTTTGATCCCAATGCTTTGTTCCGCCACAAAGATATTCAAGAGCTTCGGGATCTAGATGAAGAAGATTTGAAAGAAATCGAAGCCTCTAAGTATGACCTGAGCTATATTGCGCTTGATGGCAATATTGGTTGTATGGTGAACGGTGCAGGTCTAGCGATGGCAACGATGGATATAATTAAATATTACGGAGGCGAACCCGCCAACTTCCTTGATGTAGGGGGCGGTGCAACTACCGAGAAAGTTACAGAAGCCTTTAAAATTATTCTGTCGGATGAAAAGGTAAATGGAATTTTCGTTAATATTTTCGGCGGTATTATGCGCTGTGACGTTATTGCTAACGGTGTTGTGGAAGCGGCAAGTCAATTGGGATTGACTAAACCGCTTGTTGTACGTCTTGAAGGAACAAATGTTGGTTTAGGTAAGCAAATCTTGGCTGGATCGGGACTAAACATTGTAGCTGCTGATTCTATGGCGGACGGTGCCCGTAAGATTGTATCTCTTGTGCAATAATGGCTCGGAAGTTGAAGCCAGTTATCGTATTTGACAATATAAGTAGGGATGTGACTTAAGGCATGAGCATTCTTGTAGATAAAAATACGAAAGTTATCACGCAAGGTATTACGGGAGCAACGGGCTTGTTCCATACTAAGGGTGCGCTTGATTATGGAACTCAGATGGTTGGAGGAGTAACGCCGGGTAAAGGTGGAACAACAGTTAATATCACCCTTGAAAATGGCAGTGAAGTTAGTCTTCCGGTATTTGATACAGTCGCAGCTGCTAAAGCAGCTACTGGTGCAACTGCTAGTGTGATTTATGTACCGCCAGCATTTGCAGCAGATTCCATCATGGAGGCTGTAGATGCAGAGCTGGATTTGGTTATCTGTATTACTGAAGGTATTCCTGTGCTTGATATGGTAAAAGTCTCACGTTATATGGAAGGTCGTTCTACAGTGTTGATCGGTCCAAACTGTCCGGGTGTTATCACTCCTGGAGAGTGTAAGATTGGAATCATGCCTGGCTATATTCATATGCCTGGTTATGTAGGAGTGGTCTCGCGCAGCGGAACGCTAACCTATGAGGCGGTTCATCAGCTGACCACGCGTGGAATTGGGCAGTCTTCGGCTGTAGGTATTGGCGGGGACCCTGTTAAAGGCTCCGAGTTTATTGATATTTTGAGGCTGTTTAATGAAGATCCGGGTACGAAGGCAGTTATCATGATCGGAGAGATCGGTGGTACGGCTGAGGAAGAAGCAGCGGAGTGGATTCGTGAACACATGACCAAGCCAGTAGTAGGCTTCATTGGAGGGGCAACTGCACCTCCAGGCAAGCGTATGGGGCATGCTGGTGCTATCATTTCTGGAGGGAAAGGTACAGCTAGCGAAAAAATTGCCGTACTGGAAGCTTGCGGAATTAAGGTAGCCCCTACGCCTGCTGAAATGGGTTCGACACTCGTAAGTGTGCTTGAAGAGCGCGGTATTCTCAATGCTTTTACATCGCACTAATTAGTGTAATTAAGACAGAGAAATCGCTCCGCGTAGTGAGGTTATTTCGTGTATAATTAATTAAAGAGGTAAGCAACCTTTTGTTCCTATTTAGGGATGAA
Source organism: Paenibacillus sp. VTT E-133291 (assembly GCF_002264395.1). Lineage (GTDB taxonomy): Bacteria > Bacillota > Bacilli > Paenibacillales > Paenibacillaceae > Paenibacillus_AQ > Paenibacillus_AQ nitricinens. The sequence continues at coordinate 34,891 of NZ_NFVA01000010.1, read as the reverse complement.
AGGTTGCTTTTTTTATTTTAAATAGAAATTTATTGAATTTAAAGAAATACTTGCGTTTTCAAGATGTGTAACACAAAATAGGGAAGGCTAGGCCTTCCGTGTTAAGGGGCGAAAAAGACTATGGAAGAACGGGAACTACTATTCGGTTTTAATGAAGTGGAAGGCATTGGCTGGAAAACGATCGACAAGATTCGCAGAGCTGGGCTCTTGTCAGAAAAAGCATTTTCTTGTAGCCCGGAAGACTGGGAAAAGGTTGGATTGAGTGAGAAAATGTCGATTCAGCTTGCTTCTATATATACGTTGGAGTGGATAGCAAGCCGCCGCTTACTAATGGAAGAAAGTTTTGTGAACATGATCACGATTTTTGATGCAGACTATCCAGATTTATTGAAGGAGACGGCTCAGCCACCATGGATTCTTTATTATCGTGGGCGTTTGGATCTGTTATCGACACCCAGTGTAGCGATGGTCGGTACTCGTGTGCCAACAGCTTATGGACGGAAGGTAGGGGAGATCCTCACGAAAGAGCTTAGTGAAGCAGGTCTGACAGTGGTTAGCGGATTAGCTAGGGGGATTGATAGCGTTTGTCATGAAGCTGCGCTAAGAAGCGGTGGAGGCACAATAGCGGTAGTAGCTACAGGTCTGGATCGGGTCTACCCGCCTGAGAATAAGGAGCTTGAACGATTGATTTCCCGTGATGGGCTAGTGCTAACAGAGTATCCCCTTGGAACCAAAAGCCATCCAGGGTTGTTTCCGCAGCGCAATCGAATTATTGCGGGTATCACATACGGGACAGTGGTTGTAGAGGCGGATAGTAGAAGTGGATCACTCATTACTGCAGATGCTGCCTTGGAGGCAGGACGGGATGTTTTTGCTGTCCCTGGACCTATTACGTCTCCCAAAAGTAGAGGGGCTCTTGATCTGATTAAACAGGGGGCAAAGCTGGTAACCGGTGCACTAGATATTTTAGAAGAATACACTTCTATTCTCCCGACAAACCTCTCAAAAACGGGTGAAAGCGGTCCCCCTAAACAGGTGGTTGACGATTTGGTAATTGAAAAGAAATTGACAAATGAGGAGTTACACCTATACCATATACTGCATCAAGGCCCCTTTATTTTGGACGATCTGCTTGTGAGGACAGGATGGGATTTTGGACATTTGCATTCAGTTCTGTTATCTTTAATCATAAAAAAAGCGGTAGCACAATTACCAGGAGCTATTTATAAGGTAATTTAATATAGAGGTACGAGTGTTAACGAGGAGGAAGAGTCTATGGCAGATGCATTGGTTATTGTCGAATCGCCCGCGAAAGCGAAGACAATTGGCAAATATCTAGGTAGTAAATATATTGTAAAGGCATCTATGGGACATATTAGGGACTTGCCGAAGAGTCAAACCGGCGTCGAAGTTGAAAATAATTTCAACCCTAAGTATATTACTATCCGTGGTAAAGGTTCCATATTGAAGGAATTGAAAGACGCTAGTAAAAAAGTGAAAAAAGTTTATCTCGCAGCTGACCCTGACCGCGAAGGAGAAGCGATCGCATGGCACTTGGCGCATGCATTAAATTTAGATCAAACACAGGAATGCCGAGTTGTATTTAATGAGATCACCAAACAAGCGGTGAAGGATGCTTTTAAGACGCCACGTAAGATTAACATGGATCTTGTGAATGCACAGCAGGCAAGACGTATACTGGATCGGCTGGTAGGTTACAAGATTAGCCCCCTATTATGGAAGAAAGTCAAAAAAGGGTTATCTGCTGGTCGTGTTCAATCTGTAGCTGTAAAGATCATAATGGATCGTGAGAATGAAATCTCCGCTTTTGTACCTACTGAATATTGGAGTATTACCGCTAAACTTGGGATTCGAGATTCCGTCTTTGAAGCTAAGTTCCATAAGCTGAATGGTGTGAAGAAAGAACTTAATCAAGAAAGCGATGTTCAAGAGATCCTTGAGGCAATCAAGAACGCAGCTTTTAAGGTAAGTAAAGTGAAGGAGAAGGAAAGACAACGACATCCTTCGGCTCCTTTTACAACAAGTTCACTTCAACAGGAAGCAGCTCGTAAGCTTGGATTCCGTGCAGCTAAGACCATGTCTGTTGCCCAGCAATTATACGAAGGTGTGGAACTAGGCAAAGAGGGAACCGTAGGTTTGATCACCTATATGCGTACGGACTCGACACGCTTATCTGTCACTGCACAGGATGAAGCTAAAGAGCTGATTACTGCTAAGTATGGTGAAAAGTTCTTACCTGAAACCCCCCGCCAGTATTCGAAGAAAGCGGCTGGAGCACAAGAAGCGCATGAAGCGATTCGACCAACTTCGGCACTTCGGGAACCGGAAATGGTCAAAGAGTTCTTAAGCCGGGATCAATTCCGTCTTTATAAGCTGGTGTGGGAGCGGTTCGTATCCAGTCAAATGGCTTCGGCTCTTCTGGATACACTCTCGGTTGATATAGAAGCAGGTACAGCCACTTTCAGAGCGGTGGGTTCGAAGGTTTCATTCCCAGGGTTCATGAAGGTTTACGTGGAAGGTAATGATGATGGAACTACAGATGAAGATAAGTATTTACCGCCTCTTGAAGCGGGAGATGCTTTAAATAAGCAAGAGATCGAGCCGAAGCAGCATTTTACACAGCCACCACCGCGATATACAGAAGCAAGGCTTGTAAAGACACTTGAGGAATTAGGGATAGGACGCCCAAGTACGTATGCACCAACGCTTGAAACGATTCAGAAGCGTGGTTATGTAGCGATTGAAGAGAAAAAATTCATGCCTACAGAGCTTGGAGAACTAGTTATCGAGCAGATGGAACAATTTTTCCCGGAAATATTGAACGTAGAGTTTACGGCTAATATGGAAGGAGATCTTGACCATGTGGAAGAAGGGTCAGAAGATTGGGTGAAGGTTCTTGCCGAATTTTACGAGTCTTTCGAGAAGCGCTTATTGTTTGCTGAAGAAGAAATGAAAGAAATCGAGATTGAAGATGAAGTCTCTGATGAGATCTGCGAGAAATGTGGTAAACCACTTGTATATAAATTAGGACGCTTTGGGAAGTTTCTAGCATGTTCTGGTTTTCCAGATTGCCGAAATACAAAGCCGATTATCAAAGATATAGGTGTAACTTGCCCTAAATGTAATGAAGGTAAAGTTGTAGAGCGTCGTAGCAAAAAAGGGCGTGTCTTCTATGGCTGCGATCAATATCCTGGCTGTGATTTCGTCTCTTGGGATAGACCATCCACTAAGCCATGTCCATCTTGCGGGGCTTGGATGATTGAGAAACGCAATAAGCAAGGCACCAAACTGCAATGTACGTCTTGTGACCATACAGAGGCAGTTTTAGACAACGAAGAAGAGTTAGCAGAATAATAGTCTCTACAGGAGGAAATAAGACAGTGACAGATACAGCAAAGGTAACAGTAATTGGAGCAGGTCTCGCAGGAAGTGAAGCGGCCTGGCAAATAGCCTCTCAAGGCGTACCGGTAAGATTGTATGAAATGAGACCCGTGGTGAAAACGCCAGCTCACCACACGAATCAATTCGCAGAACTAGTATGCAGCAACTCCTTGCGTGCAAATGGTTTAGGCAATGCAGTGGGTGTATTAAAGGAAGAAATGCGGCGCTTAAACTCTCTTGTATTAGGTGCTGCGGATCGCCACGCTGTACCTGCTGGTGGTGCACTTGCCGTGGATCGGGATGGTTTCTCGGGAGAAATTACGAGTACATTGCATAATCATCCGCTAGTGGAAGTCATAAATGAAGAACTTACGCATATACCGGAGGAAGGGATTGTTGTTATTGCAACGGGTCCACTAACTTCCCCTGCATTATCTGCTGAAATTAAGGGTCTATTAGGTGAAGAGTATTTCTATTTTTATGATGCTGCTGCACCGATTGTTGAGAAGGACAGTATTGATATGAATAAAGTGTATCTGGCTTCCCGTTATGACAAAGGGGAAGCAGCATATCTGAACTGTCCTATGACTGAAGAGGAGTTTGACGTGTTTTATGATGCGTTGATCTCTGCAGAGACGGCGGCGCTCAAGGATTTTGAGAAAGAGATATACTTTGAGGGCTGTATGCCTATCGAAATCATGATGAAGCGCGGTAAGCAAACAGCATTGTTTGGTCCGATGAAGCCAGTAGGTCTTATCAATCCGCACACAGGTAAGCTACCTTACGCGGTGGTACAGCTTCGTCAGGACAACGCTGCTGGAACGCTTTATAATCTGGTGGGTTTTCAAACGCACTTGAAATGGGGCGAACAAAAGCGGGTATTTTCGCTGATTCCAGGTCTTGAGAACGCTGAATACGTTCGATATGGTGTAATGCACAGAAATACCTTTATTAATTCTCCTAAACTCTTGCATCCTACTTATCAAATGAAGGGTAAAGAAAGGCTGTACTTTGCTGGACAGATGACTGGCGTGGAAGGTTATGTGGAATCAGCAGCTTCAGGTCTGATTGCCGGCATTAACGCTGCTAGAGCCGCACTCGGTCAAGAAGGACTGATCTTCCCGCAAGACACGGTGCTCGGTAGTATGCCTGCTTATATCACTTCCGCTGATCCGGAGCATTTTCAGCCTATGAATGCCAATTTTGGTCTTCTACCGAAGGTGGAGAAGAAAATCCGTAATAAGAAAGAAAAAAATGAGATGTTAGCGCATCGTGCACTAGACAGTCTTGCCGAGTACGCCAATCGTACGGGCCTCGCTTATATAGAGCCGGAGGTTATCGATACCCAAGAATAAGCGCCTTCGGCGTCCTAATAAGGATGATAAGCGTTAGCGTTTAAGCGAAAAATATAAGGATAATGAAGAACAACGTGAAACGTATACTTTTCTTATATTTTAACAAAGCCCATCTTAAGGAGGTAACTGCAATCATGGTACCCAGCTTTCATGCGACTACAATTTGTGCTGTAAGACATAACGGACAGGCAGCTATAGCAGGTGATGGTCAGGTTACATTCGGAGAGAGTGTAATTATGAAGACGACGGCCAGAAAGGTTCGTCGCTTATACAGGGGACAAGTAATAGCAGGGTTTGCAGGATCTGTTGCCGATGCTATCACTTTGTTCGAAAAATTCGAAGGTAAGTTGGAGGAGCATCATGGAAACCTGCAACGGGCTGCCGTAGAATTAGCGAAAGACTGGCGTCAAGATCGTATTCTTCGTAAACTTGAGGCATTAATGATTGTTATGGACAAGGAAGGAATGCTCTTAATCTCCGGAAATGGTGAAATTATCGAGCCAGATGATGATGTGCTCGCTATTGGTTCCGGTGGTAATTTTGCACTTGCTTCCGGTCGCGCGCTCAAACGTCATGCTCCAAATCTTGCTGCTGCGGATATTGCTCGTGAGGCTCTTCAGATTGCATCAGAAATATGTGTGTATACTAACTCCAATATTATTGTTGAGCAATTATAGGCTCAGTGCCATAGAGACAAGGAGGAATTCACGATGGTGAATCAATCGCTAACACCCCGTCAAATCGTAGCTGAATTGGATAAATATATTGTAGGTCAGAAACAAGCTAAGAAATCGGTAGCTGTTGCCCTTCGTAATCGTTATCGGCGCAGTCTGCTGGCTGAGGAACTGCGTGATGAAGTTGTTCCTAAGAACATCTTGATGATCGGACCTACTGGTGTGGGGAAAACCGAGATTGCCCGGCGTTTAGCAAAGCTTGTTAATGCTCCGTTCATCAAAGTGGAGGCTACCAAATTCACTGAGGTGGGTTATGTAGGTCGAGATGTGGAGTCTATGGTGCGTGATTTAGTTGAGACCTCTATTCGTATGGTGAAGCTAGAGCGCACGGAAAAGGTGAAGGACCGTGCAGAAGAGCTGGCTAATGAGCGGATTGTCTCTATTTTAGTGCCTTCGTCTTCAAAGAACAAATCTCAGAAGAATCCTTTTGAGATGATTTTTGGCGGGAATTCTGCACAAGAGGATTCTAAAGAAGATTCCGAACCAGATGGAAGCTTAAGCGAGCGCCGTCGCGGGATTAGATTTAAGCTCCTTGCTGGTCAATTGGAAGAAGATATCATTGAAATAGATGTTGAGGATACAGCGCCATCTATGCTGGATATGTTTGCAGGGCAAGGGAACGACCAGATGGGGATGAATATGCAAGAAATGTTTGGTAGCTTGCTTCCGAAGCGGACGAAGAAGCGTAAGCTTCCTATCCGTGAGGCTCGTAAAGTGCTAATTCAGGATGAAGCAACTAAACTGATTGATATGGATGATGTCATTCAGGAATCTGTGACACGCGCTGAACAATCGGGTATTATTTTTATCGATGAGATTGATAAGGTTGCAAGTCAAGGTAAGGGTTCGGGCCCGGATGTATCACGTGAAGGTGTGCAAAGAGATATCCTTCCAATTGTAGAAGGTTCTACAATCATGACAAAATACGGTCCTGTGAAGACGGACTACGTGCTCTTCATGGCTGCCGGGGCTTTTCATGTAGCTAAACCCTCTGATCTGATTCCAGAGCTTCAGGGGCGTTTTCCGATTCGCGTAGAGCTAAGCAGTCTGACACTGGAGGATTTTGTATCCATCTTAACTGAGCCAGAGAATGCTTTGACGAAACAATATGTTAATTTGTTAAAAACTGAGGACATTGAAGTGGAGTTCCAGAAAGATGCTATTTATGAAATTGCCAAAATAGCTGCTTCAGTGAATCAAAATATGGAAAACATAGGTGCTCGGCGTCTTCATACGATTTTGGAGAAGCTATTGGAGGATCTTTCTTTTGAAGCACCTGAGCTAACTCTGGATACTATGGTTATTACACCAGAGTATGTGCGTGAGAAATTGGCAAGTATTGCACAGGATCGTGATTTAAGTCAGTATATTCTTTAATGCGACAAATTATATTCTTTTGAATTTGGGCATATTGAATTAGAAAATTACAATTCAGTGTCATTAATAGGTGAAAAAATGTAAAAAAATGCAATTAAAAAGATAATTTTGAGTTAAAAAAGGAATAAAATAGCAATAAAGTGCTTAAAGCCCTGTCTTTTTTAAAAAGATAGGGCTTATTTCTTATTGTAATAATATACAAATTAAATGAAAATCAATGTATGTGAAAATACTAATAAGTTATACTTTGCGACAAGGTTCGACGTAGAAATCGATAAATTGAGGACTTTTATACTTTATTTGTCGAAAACAAGCAGGTTTTTTAAGGAAAGTTGTGGAATTCATTTCATTATGATAGCTTTGAAAGGAGGAATTATCTTGGGATTGCTGAATAGTGTCAGTTTTCAACGATTGCAGGGAGGCATTGATGCTGCCTACAAACGACAAAATGTTCTAGCAAATAATGTGGCTAACGAAGATACGCCAAATTTCAAACGTTCTGATGTTTCATTCGAAAGTTTCCTTCAGCAACAAGAAAGTGGAATAAAACCTACACTTAACGCGAAGGTAACGGACTCCCGACATTTTCAATTTGGTACCAACAGAATTGTACCAGCAGCTGTCGTTAGTACGGATGAAACTACCTCGATGAATAATAACGACAACAATGTGGATGTAGAACGAGAAATGGCGTTAAGTGCTGAGAACCAACTCAGGTATAGTTCTTATGTCGAGCAGATCAACAGTCAAATTTCGATGATGCGAGCTGTAATTCAAGGAGGATAAGATTGCATGAACTTTGGGAGTAGTTTTGGGATAAGTGCATCAGCATTAACAGCTCAACGATTGCGGATGGACGTGATTTCCTCCAACGTGGCCAATGCGGAAACTACAAGAGCATCGGTGGTTGATGGCAAAGCCGTTCCATACCGTCGAAAGCTTGTTGTTATGGAAGCTACCGAAAGCAATAAGTTCTCGAATATACTAAATTCGAAATTAAATGGTAGTAGTAATGAAGGTGTAAAGGTGCAGTCCATTATAGAAGATACTTCACCGTTAAAGCCAGTGTACAACCCAAGCCATCCTGATGCGGATGCCGAAGGTTATGTCTATATGCCAAACGTAGATATTACCAAAGAAATGGTAGATATGTTATCTGCATCACGTTCTTATGAAGCCAATGTCACGATGCTGAATGCATCTAAAGCTATGGTAAGTAAAGCACTCGAAATTGGGCGCTAAACGTAATTAACAGATAGAACGCTTCCGAAGTGAGTTTTGTACGAAGTGAATCTAGGAAGCATATGCTTACAAAACTTTTAGGAGGGAAACAGTTGATACAGAATATCACTAATGGGGTTCAAGCTGTACAGCAGCTTGCCATGAAACCAACATCTACCGAAGTTTCATCCACTCCTGCTAATGCCATGGAGAGCTTTGGTTCTTATCTTGAGAATGCACTCACTAAAGTAGCAGATCAGGAACAACAAGCAAAGGATATGAGTAATAAATTTGTATTGGGAGAAGTGAATATAGACGAAGTGATGATTTCTTCCCAACAGGCTTTACTGAGTTTGCAGTTGACTACACAAGTCCGGAACAAAGTGATAGAAGCCTATCAAGAAATTATGAGAACTCAAATTTAATTAATTCCTAGCTTAGTTCCGGATGGGGTGACACTGTGAATGAAAGATTTGCCCAATATCGGGAGAAGGTGACCCTTTATTGGAACAGATTTAGTGGTAAACAGAAGATTTTATTTTTTTCAACATTGTTTATCATTCTAATAATAATCGTAGTATTAACCATGCAACTTTCAAAGACAGAATATGAAGTAGCGTTTCAAGATTTGGACAGCACAGATTCAGCTGGAGTAATGAACTACTTGGATACAGCGGGTGTTTCATACCGATTAAGCCAAGATGGAAAGAGCATCTCGGTGCCAAGCACAGAAGCGGCTCGAATAAAGGTGGATATCGGTTCTCAGGGGATTGTTCAGGGGGGCTCTATCGGTTATAAGGTCTTTAATGAAAATTCGTCAATGATAGGGACGACAGATAGTGAGTTTAATGTGAAGTATAATAATGCATTAAACGGTGAAGTAGAACAGTTAATGAGACGTATGCAAGGAATTAAGGATGCTAAAGTGCTGATTAATCTGCCTAAAGAAACAGTTTTTGCTTCCCAGGCTGACCAAGAGCAAGCATCTGCATCCGTTGTGCTTTCATTTAATCCGGGATTTAGACCCAGTCAAGATAATATCGATGGGTACTTCAACCTTGTAAAGACGGCTGTTCCAAATCTACCAATCGATAACATTACGATTGCTAATAATGAAGTCGAGTTAATGCCTACGGCCAAAGGTGGACAAGCAGGAGTTTCCAGCCAAGTCGAAGAGAACTTCGCTCTTCAGAAAAAATTCGAAGAAGAAGTAAAGAAAGATGTGAAACAATTCCTTAGCACTCTTACGGGTCCGGATAAAGTTGATGTTCTTGTATTTTCGAAGCTGAACTTTGACAAGGAAAACCGGAAGGAGAATCTCGTAACCCCTGTGGATACAGAGAACATGAAGGGGATTGAGATCAGTTCACAAATCATTAGTAATTCGTATTCGGGTCAAGGGAATACAACTGGCGGAGTGGCAGGCACTGGTTCACAAGATGTAGCGGGCTATCCCTCACAAGCCGGTACGGATACTTCAACTTCGGAAGAATCTTCTGAAACGAGGAACTATGAAGTAAACCGAATTACAAAGGATGTTATCGCAAGTCCCTTTACTGTTAAAGATTTAACCATAAATGTTGCAGTTGAACCACCTACAGGACAAAATACTTTGGACGCTGCTACATCAGCAGCAATTCAAAACATTTTGGTAAATATTGTTCGTGCTTCGCTCGCAGATTCAGGTACTACATATACAGACGCTGATTTAACCAAAAAGGTTTCGGTATATTCTCAACAATTTGGCGGAACCGCTGCTAACACAACACCAGGTGGTCTTGCCACATGGATGTTATGGGCTATCGGAGCAGCTGCATTGCTGGTTGGAGCAGGTGGAGGATATCTAATCTATCGGAGTCGTAAGAAGACTGTGGAAGAGGAAGATGAAGACATTCCATTACAGGTTCCTACCGAATTTCCATCTATTAATTTGGAAAGTGTGACGAATGACAGTCAAGTTCGTAAGCAATTGGAAAGTTTGGCTAAGAAAAAGCCAGACGAATTCGTTAATTTGCTGCGTACATGGCTTGCAGACGAACAGAGGTGAACTAATGGCAAAGGCTAGTCAGCAGGGGCTTAGTGGCCGTCAAAAGGCCGCGATCCTGCTTATCACACTAGGGCCCGAGGTATCGGCGCAAATATTCAAACATTTAAGAGACGAGGAGATTGAACAATTAACTCTTGAAATTGCCAATGTCCGTAAAGTGGACAGCAGTGAAAAAGAGTCGATCATGTCTGAGTTCCATCAGATATGCCTCGCCCAGGAATATATATCACAAGGCGGTATTAACTACGCCAAAGAGATTCTGGAGAAAGCACTTGGTTCCGCAAAAGCAATGGAGGTCATTAACCGTCTGACTGCGACTTTGCAGGTAAGACCTTTCGATTTTGCACGCAAGGCTGATCCAAACCAGATTTTGAACTTTATTCAGAATGAGAATGTCCAGACTATCGCACTTGTATTGTCTTATCTACAATTTGAACAAGCCGCAGCTATTCTCTCTTCGTTACCTCAAGAGAAGCAGGCGGAGGTGGCTAGAAGAATTGCTGTAATGGACAGCACCTCTCCGGAGGTCATTACACAAATTGAACGAGTGCTGGAGCAGAAGCTTTCTGCTACAGTAACTCAGGATTATACAAATGCTGGCGGTATCGAATCAATTGTACAAATCCTGAATGGGGTTGACCGTGGGACAGAGCGCACAATTCTGGATTCTCTTGAAATTCAAGATCCAGAGCTCGCCGAGGAAATCAAGAAGCGGATGTTCGTATTCGAGGATATTGTCAATGTGGATAATCGTTCGATTCAGCGTATTATTCGTGATATTGATAATGCGGATCTGCAGCTTGCCCTTAAGGTTGCAAGCGAAGAAGTACGAGATGTTATTTTCCGGAATATGTCCAAACGTATGGCAGAGACCTTCCGAGAAGAAATGGAGTACATGGGTCCTGTGCGGTTGCGTGATGTAGAAGAAGCGCAAACGCGTATTGTAGGTACGATCCGCAGACTCGAAGAGTCTGGAGAAATTATCATCGCTCGTGGCGGAGGAGATGACATCATTGTCTAAGCTGATTAAGCATTCTCAGTATGTTCCAGTTGATGTACTGAAAAGATTGGAGCAGGCCCGGCACTATGCGGGCCTAACTGAGGAGCCCGTTCTAGAGGAGACTGTAAGCGAGACTCACTATCATGATCCCGCTCGTGAAGAGGCTGAAGTCGCACGCAAGCAAATGCTTAAAGATGCCCAAGAATTTGCTGAAGAGCAAGTTCGGAATGCCTCTCTTGAAGCGGAACAGATTGTTGAATCCTCAAAAGCGGAGGCAGAAGAGTGGTGGAAAGAGCGGCGTGAGCAGGATGAACATCTGGTAGAGGCCGTCAAAGCGGAGGCTTATCAGCTAGGGTATCAAGAAGGTGTTTCTCAAGCTGAGCAAGAGATGAAGCTCAAAATTGCTGCGATGATGGACGAAGCGCGTGCTGTTTTAACTGAAGCCTATAAGGCAAGGGATGTCATTATTCAGGAAGCTGAACCTTTCTTGGTTGAGCTAAGCTGTGATATTGCGGAGAAAATTGTGGATAGGCAGTTAACGGTTGAGCCGCAGTTTGCAATGGATTTGATTCGAAAGAATCTAGCTCGTAAACGTGAGCAGGGGCTGATCTCACTGTGTGTATCACCTGCGCAGTTCGCTTTCGTAAACGCAGCAAGGGAAGAATTGTCATTAGCGGTTGACTCGCAGGCTGAACTACAGATCTTGCCTGACTCGACTGTGAAAGATCAAGGTTGTGTAATCCGCTCCTCCTTTGGCAGCATAGATGCCCGAATTGATACTCAGCTTGCAGAAATCAAGAAAGAGCTGGTTAGAATCGCGCTGGACACCGATGAGCAGAGAAATGGGGAAGAAGATGCTTGATAGTAACCGTTATAAGGAGCAACTTCGTAATCTCGATCCGGTGAGGATCAATGGGAAAGTGACGCAGGTTATCGGTCTTATGGTTGAATCGGAAGGACCTGATGCTAGCATTGGTGATGTGTGCTATATCTATCCTTCTAAAGGAAATAAGCCGCTGCAAGCTGAAGTCGTTGGTTTCCGTGACAACAATGTGCTATTAATGCCACTTGGAGAACTGCAGGCAATTGGACCTGGTTGTGATGTAGTGGGAACAGGCAAGCCGCTTAGTGTTCAGGTGGGTTCAGAATTGCTGGGTAAGGTACTGGATGGTTTAGGTCAACCGCTTGATGGTTCCCTGATCCCAGCTCGAATGCCACATAGTTCGACCTTTAACATTCCGTCCAACCCACTCAACAGACCACGAGTGCAAGAACCTATTAGCATCGGTGTAAGAGCGATAGATGGTTTGCTAACCATTGGTAAAGGTCAGCGGGTGGGGATTTTCGCTGGTTCAGGGGTCGGCAAAAGTACGCTCATGGGAATGATTGCACGTAATACATCAGCAGATGTTAATGTTATCGCTCTGATTGGGGAACGTGGCAGGGAAGTACTGGATTTCATCGAACGCGATTTAGGACCTGAGGGTTTGCAGAGGTCAGTCGTTATTGTCGCTACATCTGATCAGCCTGCATTAATTCGAATTAAGGGAGCACTTATTGCTACTACGATTGCTGAGTATTTCCGGGATCGTGGGCTTAATGTGATGCTGATGATGGATTCGGTGACTCGTTATGCTATGGCTCAACGTGAAGTTGGACTTGCAGTCGGAGAACCACCAGCTATGAGAGGTTACACACCATCGGTCTTTGCAAGCTTACCTAAACTACTAGAACGTGCCGGAACTGGTCCTACAGGCTCTATCACAGCTTTTTACACTGTATTGGTTGATGGTGATGATATGAATGAGCCGATCGCTGATGCAGTGAGAGGGATACTCGATGGACATATCGTCCTTAACCGAAGTATTGCGAACAAAGGACATTTTCCAGCAATAGATGTGCTCTCCAGTATTAGTCGTGTAATGAAGGATATTGCGCCAGAAGAACAGATCGCCGCAGCAGAGAATGTTAAGCGACTAATGGCCGTGTACAAGGATTCAGAAGATTTAATTAATATCGGAGCGTATCAGAGAGGCTCCAATGCTCAAATCGATGAGTCGATGGAGTATATAGACAGTATATGGGAATTCACCAAACAAAGAGTGAATGAAAAAGTTACGCTGGCTGAAGTTCAACAGTCTTTAATTTCACACTTCTCGAGGAGTTGATTCAGTATCATGAGATTTCATTATACTTTTCAAAAAGTCGTTGACTTGAAGGGCAATGAGAAGACACAGGCAGAATGGATGCTCTCAAGCGCGCTTGGAGAATTGCAGGCACAAGAAAGAAGCCTGGATGAACTCACCTTTCAGCGGAGCGCTATTATGTTATCTTTACAAAATGCCGCAGAACAAAAGGCACCTATGGCGAAGATTCGTGAAATGCAAGAATATGTAGAATACCTGGATATATGCATTGCTCGTAAACATACGGACATTAAAAGTGCACATCAGGAAGTCTTGAAGAAGCAAGATCAGTTAAGCACAAAGGTATTAGACGAAAAAGTATGGTTGAAAGCAAAAGATAAGGCTGAGACACAGTTTCAGCAAAGTATGAGTTTACGGGAACAAAACGAACTGGATGAGATGGCAACCGTCCGCTTCGCGATGAAATCCCTCTAACCCGGGAGGTTTCCGCTAGTGGCTAATATTGATAATGACATGGAACTTGAAAATGAAGGGTCAGCGGGGAAATTTGAGCGGTTCTTATTTCTAATGATACCGATTATCTTCACGCTAGTACTGCTTGGAGTACTGTTGACGCTTTTTAATATGGACATTCGTAATAACGTGCTTGAAGTTGCGAATAAAATTCCGATTCTGGAAAAATGGGTTCCTGATCCGCCAACAGATCCTTCTAAACCGAAGGAAGAAAGCAAGAAACAGGAAGTGAGCTCAAACTCAACGATTAAGGAGCTCAAAGCTCAGCTTGCCCAGCAGGCAGATGAGTTGAAGAAGATCTCCGATGAAAAAACAGCCCAGGATACCAAGGTTCAGGCGCTAGAGTCGCAAATTGAGGGAATGAAGACGGAAGCCGCTGCAGCTGCTGAAGTAAACACGGAGGCAACAGAAGACCCTTATCAGAAGCAGGTTACTGATCTGGCGAAGCTGTACGCGGGCATGAAGGCTTCCAAAGCTGCACCGATTATGGAGAATTTGACTACAGAAGAGATGGTGCAGATATTCAGCGTAATGAATAAAGCGAGTAAAACTGCGATTCTGGAAAAAATGGATCCTAAAAAAGCGGCAGATGTCACGATTAAGTTGAAAGAAACAACCTCTTCGAGTGATATGGCTATTGCTGCTCTTCAATCTAGATTGAAAAAAGAAGCTGGCGCTACTCAAACGACTAAAACTAGTGCAAATCTGGATAAGGAAAAGTTGAATCAAACCTTTAGTTCAATGACGCCTGCCAATGCAGCTTCTCTACTAGGGGAAATGTACAAGATTAGCCCTGATAAAGTAGTAACGATTATGAATACCGTAAGTGATAGTGTTCGTTCATCAATTTTGGGCGAAATGACTAAAAATGATAGTGCGCAAACCGCGAAGATTGTTAACCGTTTGATGGGTGCTAAATAAATAATGAAAGGAGGTGAAAAATAATATGAGTTTAGTGGTTCAATCGCTTGTGAACGCAAATACAGCTGCTGCAAGTGGTAGCTCATCAACTTCTACTGGCACAACAGCATCTGCTGTACCTTTCTCTCAGACATTAGTGCAAACTATGGGAGGAAACACAGCTAACACCACATCGGTACCTACTGATCCGCTTCTGGGAAATCTAACCTCTTTACTGCAAGGTCTTTTAAAGGAAGTGCAGACGACTGGAGAAGATCAAGGAGGACAAGATACGCAGAATTCTGATCTTATCGAGAAGCTAACTGCTGATGTTGAAAACCTGGATGAAAGCATTAATAGCGATCCTGCTGTGCTGGCAGCTTTGCAAGCTTGGCTTCTTCAGGTATCAGCTCTTCTATCAGGAAGTCAAGTGACCGAGAGTGATGCTACATCTGATATGGAGTCGGCAGGAAGCTTGTCACCGTTAGCTCAGCATGCAGATACGCTGCGGTTTGCTGTTCAAGATGATTTGCAAAGTTTAGTTACTATGATTCAGGAAGCTGCTGTCAGTGGGAACGAAGAGGCTGCTAGTAAAGGGATAAGCCTGTTAAATAATTTCACAGCGATACTAGAACAGTCCTCCGCTAACACTATTAAGGGGAAGGGAAAGAACACCGGCTCAAATGAAAATTCTGGTGTATCTGTACAACAACCTATAGTGACTGAAAGCAAAGGCAGTACGCCGGACAAGACCATTCAAAACCTTAGTAACCGTGCTGGAGAAGCAGCTGCAATTAAGAATGAAGCAGTCCTAACTTCGCCTGTGACCTCAGGAGCTGTTCAAGATGCTGAAGCAGAGCTTACCACTCCATTGATTAAAAGCAGTGCAACTGGAGAAACAAAGCAGGCAGAATCCACTCAAGATTCCACATCAGGAACTACTATCATAGAAGGAGAACATGAGGTTGTAACGGCTGGTCAACTAGCTCTTCGGGGAGGAATTACGGCTCCATTGAAGGCTGAAGTCCCAGTAGCTCCTGTACCCGTTCATCAGTTTGCACAGGAAATGACCGGTTTTATTACAGGTAAATTGGAGATTGTGCAAAAAGGCGGAGTAGCTGAGGCTACGATATCACTCTTTCCAGAAAACCTCGGACAAGTAGATGTTAAGATTACTATGCAAAACGGCCATCTCGTAGCACAGTTTATGACTGAACATTCCGGAGCTAAGGATATGTTGGAACAGCAAATGAACCAGCTTCGAGCGGCATTGCAGTCTCAAGGCCTCCAAGTAGAAAAATTAGAAGTCACACAAAATAATACCCCCCTCAATTCACAATGGGGTCAAGAAGGACGCCAACCTGGTTCTGGAAGTGGCCAGCAGGGAAGACGCTCCAAAGAAAGTCGTGAGGAAGCTAATGATGCCATTCTTGCCGCAGAGCTAAATGGTGAATGGAAAGATTGGGTTTCAAACGCAGGGCAAGAAGAAGATAATCAAGGGAACTCCTTCTCTGCCAAAGCTTAAACTTATCATAAGTGAAAGAGAGGTGAACGGTTATGACGACAACAACTCCTCCTGTTTCTACCAAAGACCAGTGGAATTATACAACTCCTGAATCTACTAAAACAACAGGAAATTCTGCTTTGGGTAAGGATCAGTTTTTGAAGATATTGATCACCCAGCTGCAGAATCAAGATCCGATGCAACCGATGCAAGATAAAGAATTTATTGCTCAAATGGCACAGTTTACATCTGTTGAGCAGCTGATGAATATCTCTACACAGCTTACATCAATGAATCAGTCTCTTGGCTCAGTATCCGGCTTGATTGGTAAAGATATCACATGGACGGATACCGCCACAAATCTGCCTAAGACAGGGAATGTTGAATCAATCGTTGTCAGCAAGGGGATTCAATATGCGGTTGTGGGGAAAGACAGAGTTGCTTTAACCGATATTACACAAATTCAGAATCCTGCAACAACAGAGAATGGTTCTGGTACAGATAGTAATACTCCGGAGAATAACGGAGGAAGCGAGGCGACAATATGAGTGACAGGCTGACCATAGGCCAACTGTATCCTGCGTCGTCCCTACATTCCTCAACGTTACAGCGATCTTCGGTACCGAAGCAGACTGTGACTGGAGAAGCCACCTTTGAGAGCGTACTGCAACAGAAACTACTAAAATTCAGTAATCATGCTGCCAAGCGTCTTGAACAAAGAGGAATTGAACTTGGAAGCAGACAACTGGATCAGATTTCTTCAGCTGTGGATAAAGCTGCTGCCAAAGGTAGTAAAGAATCCTTGATATTAATGAAGGATTTGGCATTTATCGTAAGTGTCCCGAATCGTACGGTTGTAACCGCAATGGATGGAAGTTCGATTAAAGATAACGTGTTTACGCAAATTGATAGTGCAATTGTGATTTCATAACCGGCTGGTCCTAACGGAAAGCCGAGGCGGCCGCTGACCGACTGACGCGGTCCCATTCACTTAGTAAGTTATTAGGACTCTATAATCTGGGAGGACAACACAAATGTTAAGATCTATGTATTCAGGGGTTTCGGGGATGAGAGGCTTTCAGACTAAGCTTGATGTAATCGGTAATAACATTGCCAATGTCAATACAATTGGTTTTAAATCAGGACGGGTTATGTTTAAGGACATTATGAGTCAAACCGTTTCTGGTGTAACAGCTCCTAGTGACGATGCCCAAGGTGGTGTGAATGCTAAACAAATCGGACTGGGCGTAAGTATCGCTTCTATTGATACACTCCATTTGGCCGGTAGTGCTCAAACTACTAACAATCCTACAGATTTGCGTATTGACGGAGATGGCTTTTTCTTAGTGAAGCTTACTGCGGATCAGGAAACTGCTTTTTTGACTCGTGCAGGAGATTTTCATGTAGATGCTGCACGTAATCTTGTTACTTCTGACGGACTTCATGTGCTAGATGCCGATGGCACTGCCATTCAACTGGGTGATGATGTAACAGCATTCTCCATTTCCAATGATGGAACGATTGTTCAGACCATGGCGGATGGAACGACTGAAGCAGGTGTAAAGATCGGAGTGGCTAAGGTTACTAATCCATCTGGACTTGAGAAGATCGGTGGCAATCTGTACCGGATGTCACTTAATGCGAATGCAGAAGGCGAACTTGTTCCTACGACAGCGAATGATACTGAAACTGGAACAGGCGCTATCATTTCGGGTCAGCTTGAAATGTCCAATGTGGATCTTACGAATGAATTTACAGAAATGATCGTATCGCAACGTGGATTCCAGGCGAACTCCCGTATCATTACGACTTCTGATGAAGTGCTGCAGGAAGTAGTTAATCTGAAGCGTTAATTTTATCAATAATTTAATTTCTTTTTTAAAGATTAACGCGGAGTCGTGGGGGAGATACCCCTCCCCCTATTTTTGTTAGGAGGCCTGTTATGATATCGGTAACGAGATTAAATGGAACACCGATGTGGATCAATGCCCTACTGGTAGAAATGGTAGAAGAAAGCCCGGATACATATATTACACTAGTAACCGGAAAAAGACTGATCGTGCTTGAAAAAGCGGATGAAGTTATTACGAAGATCCGGGATTATAACAGGGACATAGGCACATATGCTGCCACCATTAAAGTCCAGTCAATGGAGGAGCTAACATGAAGAAGATGCTGCCATGGTTACTTACGATTTTACTTGCGATTACACTTATCGTGATAGCCGCATTTCTATTAATGGACAAGATCTTTCCGAATGATACGAATGATGTAAATGCTGCGGTTCAAAGTGTGGAAACCAAACATTTAACTGCTGATGAAATCGTCGAATTAACGGCAGAGATCAAAGATATCAAAACAAATCTTGCTGATCCCGATTATATCGTTCAGATAGATTTCGCTTTCCAACTGAATTCTGCGAAATCAAAGGAAGCATTCGAAAAAATAAAAGAGATCAAAATCAAACCGATTATTATCAAAACGCTTGCAGATACCAAACCTGAGGAGCTTAATGGAGCAAATGGCAAAGACCAGCTTAGCAGCAAGCTTGTTAATCTGATCAATAAGACATTGACCGAAGGCAAAATCACTCAGATCGAAGTCACCAAATACCTTTTGGCTTCTATGTAGCTTCAGGCATGATAATTCTTTGATAGGGGGGTGATTGAATTGGTTGATGTACTATCACAAAACGAAATAGATGCTCTACTTGCTGCACTTTCTTCAGGTGAGATGGATGCCGATGAGCTTAAAAAGGAAGAAACTCAGAAGAAGATCCGATCGTATGACTTTAAACGGGCCGTTCGATTTTCTAAAGATCATATCCGTAGTCTTACAAGGATTCATGACAATTTCGCACGCTATCTTACAACGTACTTTTCAGCCCAATTACGCACCTTTGTGCAGATTAATGTCGTTCAAGTAGAGCAGCTCCCTTATGATGAATTCATTCGTTCCATTCCGAAAATGACAATACTGAACATTTTTGAAGCCGAACCTTTAGAAGGTCGAATGGTAATGGAAGTTCATCCAAACATCGCTTTCGCTATGCTGGACAGATTGCTGGGCGGTTTTGGGACTGCACCATCTAAGATTAATGCTTTAACTGAAATCGAAACAACGATTATGGAGCGTATCTTCAGCAGATGTTTTGAGAGCTTGCAGGAAGCTTGGAAGACTGTGCTGGATATCCATCCGCGCATGGAAGCGCTCGAAACGAACCCACAGTTCATGCAAATTGTATCGCCCAATGAGACTATTGCATTAATCTCGTTAAGCACCAAAATTGGAGATACAACAGGTATGATTAATCTTTGCATACCGCACGTCGTTCTGGAACCAATAATGTCTAGACTATCTGTTCACCAATGGTTTGTAACAGAGAAGAAGACGCGGGATGCAGATGAACTTGAAGCCATTAAGGCTAGAGTTCATAAGGCGAAACTGCCGATTGTCGCTGAACTGGGAGAATCGAGCTTATCTATATCTGAGTTTCTTGGGCTTAGCGTCGGTGACGTGATCTCACTAAACAGGAATGTAGATTCTGGACTCTCGATTAAGGTAGGGGAGAAGCTTAAGTTCATCGGAAGTCCTGGAATGGTGAAGGACCGGGTAGCCGTGCAAATAGACGAGATTGTCAGTGAAGGAGTTGAAGAATTTGACGAGTAAAGATTATTTATCCCAAGAAGAAATCGACGCCCTTCTGAGACAATCTGCGGAAGGCTCATTGGCTCCTTCAGAGAAAACGGTAAATGACTATTTAACACCGTTTGAACAGGATGCTTTGGGTGAAATCGGTAATATAACGTTTGGCAGTGCAGCTACAGCTCTTTCCACATTACTGGGGAAAAAGGTTGATATTACAACCCCTCAAGTTTCCATCATTACACGAGGGGAGTTTGAAGTGGCCTTTCCTAAGCCGCATGTAGCTGTACACGTGGAATATGTTGATGGATTTCAGGGTATTAACTCACTTGTTATTAAAATTAGGGATGCACAGGTTATCGCAGATTTAATGCTTGGTGGAGAAGGCGAACCTAAAGATGAAGAATTGAATGAAATCCACATTAGTGCTGTGCAGGAAGCTATGAACCAAATGATGGGTTCTTCTGCCACATCAATGTCTACTATCTTCAATCGATTTGTTAATATTTCGCCTCCGGGTATCGACATTCTGAACATGTCCAGCGGTGAAGGTGTTGGCAGCTTACCCAATGACGAAACCTTAATTCGGATTTCGTTCCGACTTAAGATAGGAGATTTAATAGATTCTACTATTATGCAGCTCTTGCCTGTCCAGTTTGCTAAGGATATGGTGACGATGCTTCTGGGTGATGTAAGCCCTGCAGCGCAGGAGGCTGCAGTTACGTCGACAGAGACTCCTGCTAAGCCAGCTCAAGAGACGCCTCCTGTAGCTCCTCCAGTGCAACAGGCGCCTTCACAGCCCACAGGAGAAACACCTCCGCCATACCCGCCGCAGGGGATGCCTGGTTATCCAGGAATGCCAGAAGGCGGATATTATTATCCTCCAGCAGGAATGCCGGCGTATGGCATGCCAGGGATGCCACCCTACGGAATGCCGCCTCAAGGCATGCCTTATGGGCAGACACCACCGCTTAGTCCTGAAGCGAATCGCAATGTAAATGTACAGCCTGTACAATTTGCTAACCTTAACGGTGGAGCTTTTGGTCATATTGATGAAAACAATTTAAATTTATTGATGGACATACCGCTTAGAGTAACCGTAGAATTAGGAAGGACCCAGAAGCAGATTAAAGATATTTTAGAAATGTCTCAAGGCTCGATCATTGAGCTGGACAAGCTCGCCGGTGAGCCTGTAGATATTTTGGTTAACAACAAGCTTATTGCCAAAGGTGAAGTCGTAGTTATCGACGAAAACTTCGGCGTACGCGTTACGGATATCGTCAGCCAGTGGGACCGAATTCAGAAATTACAATAAGCATACTTAGGGAGGATTTTGTAAAAATGGCTAACCGAATTCTAATCGTGGACGATGCAGCATTTATGAGAATGATGATCCGTGACATTTTGTCGAAAAACGGATTTGAAGTAGTGGGCGAAGCTCAGGACGGTTCTCAAGCGATAGAAAAATTCAAGGAACTGCGTCCGGACCTCATCACGATGGATATTACTATGCCTGAGATGGACGGAATCGCCGCCCTGAAAGAAATCAAGAAAGTAGATCCGGCTGCTAAGGTCATCATGTGTTCAGCCATGGGCCAGCAGGCTATGGTAATCGATGCTATTCAAGCGGGAGCGAAGGACTTTATTGTGAAGCCTTTCCAGGCAGACCGCGTTATCGAAGCTATCAACAAGACGTTGGGTGTGTAGGAAAAAGACATGCCCGTCAATTCAGAACCGCTCGGTAGCAATAACACCCTGCTGAATTTGCTTAACGTTATTATTGTCCTTGCGGTAATCATTGTACTTATTGTGCTGCTGATCCGTTTTCTTGGACGTCGTAATCAGACCTTTATGAGCGGGCGCTCCATTCGGACGCTTGGTGCTGTAGGGCTGGGACCTAACAAGTCGATGCAGGTTATTGAACTGGGAAGCAGCCTTTACTTAATCGGGATTGGTGAGAACATATCCATCTTGGATAAAGTCACTGATCCAGATGAGGTGGCTTTGATCATTGCAGCATTTGAGGATCAGTCCTCCAACCAGAATAATTTTCTCGCACCGCTTATTGCCAAGGTTAAGGTTAAGCTGCGTGGGGAGGTTCCATCAGAAGAAATCGAGCTTAGTGAAACATCATCTTTTTACGAGACACTGCAATCCAAGCTTCGTTCTGCACCAGAGCGTAAAGAGAAAATGGAAGAGCTGTTCCGGGATGATGCTACTAAGGATGAGTCGAGGAATTTATGAAAAAGAAGCTAATTCTTGCTATTCTGCTGTTCGGGTTCATTAGTATAGTCATGATGCGGCCGATACATGCTGATCCTATACCTAATGTTAATATTCAGGTCGGTAATGAAGATGGTTCAAGCGGTGGTACCAGTTCCATATCCATTCTTCTTCTCGTTACGGTTCTGAGTATTGCTCCGGCGTTTCTAGTTCTTATGACCAGTTTTACTAGAATTGTAATCGTGCTCGGTTTTGTTAGAACCTCACTTGGTACTCAGGCCATGCCTCCCAATCAGGTGCTGGTAGGGCTTGCTCTATTTCTGACCCTATTTATTATGTCGCCAACTTTGGCGCAAGTAAATGAAACGGCATTACAGCCGTATATGAAGGGGACGATTACCCAGACTGAGGCTTTTGATAAAGCTGCTGATCCGATGAAAGAGTTTATGTTTAAACAGACCAATTCCAAAGACCTTTTGTTATTTATGAAATATACCGGTTATACGGGATCGGCTAAACCGGCTACATACAGTGATATTCCACTGACGGTGATGGTGCCAGCTTTCGCAATTGGAGAATTGAAAAAAGCTTTTACAATGGGCTTCTTAATTTTCATTCCATTTCTGATTATTGATATTGTTGTGGCGAGTACGCTGATGGCCATGGGAATGATGATGCTTCCCCCGGTCATGATTTCATTACCTTTTAAAATTATGCTCTTTGTACTGGTAGACGGCTGGTACTTAGTCATTAAATCACTACTTCTTAGTTTTAACACCTGACCTTAAGAGGAGGCATGAGGATTGAGTACGGAGTTTATTATCGGTCTAGCAAGCCAAGCCGTATATTTAGTGCTGGAAGTCAGCGCTCCCATGCTGATTCTTGGTCTGGTGGTAGGGCTAATAATCAGTATCTTTCAAGCTACGACACAGATTCAGGAACAGACGCTAGCGTTTGTTCCAAAAATCGTCGCAGTACTGCTGGCTTTATTGCTATTTGGACCGTGGATCATCACGAAGCTAATTGACTTTACTAGCCAAATTCTAGGAAATCTCTACATGTATATTGGTTAACCAATGAACATGGATACCTTATTGCAAAGTTTACCCGTCTTTTTGCTTATTTTTTGTCGAATTACAGCCTTTTTTGTTGTCGTTCCTGTATTTTCTTCTCAAGGGGTACCGACAACTTTTAAGATAGGCATATCTTTTTTTGTAGCATTGGTAGTCTTTAGTGCTAATGGAACAGGGATTACGATTCCGCAGGATTTTAGTTATATTTTGCTGATTATGAGAGAAGTATTAATAGGTTTATTGCTAGGTTTCATTGGATATTTGATGTTTATGGCGATACAGACAGCAGGTTCTTTCATTGATATTCAGATTGGTTTCGGTATTGCCAACGTCATAGATCCTATGACAGGAACGTCAGCACCTATTCTCGGTAATTTCAAATATATGATAGCCCTGCTAATGTTTTTGAGCATGAATGGACATCACCATTTACTAGATGCCATTGTGTACAGCTATAAATGGATTCCTATGAATAATGATTTATTTCTACGCATGGTTGATGGAAGTTTGTCAGAGTTTCTGGTCCGAACATTTGCGCAGTCGTTTGTATTAGCTTTTCAGATGTCGGCTCCATTAGTGACTGCACTGTTTCTGACCGATGTTGGTCTTGCCTTTTTGGCGAGAACGGCTCCGCAATATAATGTATTCGTTATAGGGGTTCCGCTAAAAATCATCATAGGTATTGCACTTCTTTTAGTGCTGATGCCAGGTCTGGCTGTGTTGTTTCAGAATCTCTTCGAAATCATGTTCGAATCCATGGAGAATTTACTGGGTCTCATGGGGAAGAAGCCGTAGGTGACCGTAAGGGGAGAGTATTATGCCTAAGACGAAGCGTTATAGACTAGATCTTCAACTCTTCGCCGGTGAAAAGACGGAAAAAGCAACCCCGAAGAAACGGCAGGATGCTCGTAAAAAAGGCCAAGTAGCCAAAAGTGCTGAGCTGTCTGGTGCGGTTGTATTGCTAGCTGCGGTAGTTAGCTTGATGATGTTTGGTGGTTTTATGAAAGAGCGTTTTATGAAGCTATACACGGACGTTTTTCAGAATCGAATGATGCTGGATGTTACACCTGAGAATATAACGCTGCTATTTAATCAGTATGGCTTGCAAATCTTGATTTTGCTAGCCCCATTACTTGGAATTACGTTTGTTATGGCACTTGTTTCCAACTTGGCGCAGGTGGGCTTTATGGCTACAGGAGAGGGGATTACTCCTAAATTCAGTAAGATTAATCCGATAAAAGGATTCAAAAATATTTTCTCTATGCGTTCGTTTGTAGAATTCCTGAAATCAATATTTAAGCTTCTAATTATTTCTTATCTGGTATATAGCACTTTATGGGGAGAAAAGAAGAACTTTGCATCCCTGTCGCATATCAGTGCGGAGGGGATTTTTAAGTTTGCGGCCAAGCTGACGATGAGTCTTGGACTGAAAATCGGGGTTGCCCTGCTAATTATGGCTATTCTAGATTTTATGTATCAGAAGTACGAGCACGAAAAAAGCCTGAAAATGTCTAAGCAGGATATTAAGGATGAATACAAGAAAATGGAGGGTGACCCTCTAATTAAAGGTAAGATCAGGGAACGCCAACGCAGAATGGCCATGCAGCGTATGATGCAGGAAGTTCCTAACGCGGATGTAATTATTACGAATCCAACTCACTTTGCTGTTGCGCTAAAATATGATGGCTCCAAAATGGAGGCGCCACAGATTATTGCAAAAGGGCAGGATTATGTAGCACTTCGTATTCGGGAGCTGGCTAAAGAGCATGGCGTCGTGACTATGGAAAACAAACCGCTGGCACGGGCATTATTCCAAAGAGCAGAAATTGGAGATGTCGTTCCAAATGATCTGTTTCAGGCTGTAGCTGAAGTGCTGGCATATGTATATAAACTTAAAGGTAAGAGGAAATAAGGCGGGGGGTTAGGACATTGAAAGCTAAAGATTTAACAGTTTTGCTAGGCATCATCGGTATCGTGCTTATGATGATTCTGCCTATCCCGTCCTGGCTTTTGGACGTTTTGCTAGTTATTAATATCTCTATAGCATTAATTATCATATTAGTGGCTATGAACACGAAGAATGCACTCGAATTTTCAATTTTCCCTTCATTATTGCTTGTTACGACATTGTTTCGTCTTTCACTAAATATTTCGACAACGAAATTGATCCTGACTTATGCAGATGCCGGTTCCGTGGTATCTACTTTCGGTAGCTGGATCGCCGGCGGACAAATTGCCGTTGGATTTATCGTGTTTCTGATTTTGGTAGTCGTTCAGTTTATTGTTATTACTAAAGGTTCAGAGCGTGTAGCTGAGGTAGGGGCGAGATTTACCCTGGATGCAATGCCCGGCAAGCAGATGAGTATTGATGCCGATCTTAACGCAGGCATGATTAACGAAACACAGGCACGTGAGCGTCGCCGCAATGTTGAGCGGGAAGCGGATTTTTTCGGAGCCATGGATGGTGCGAGTAAATTCGTTAAAGGAGACGCGATTGCGAGTATCATTATTCTGTTGATCAATCTTATTGGTGGATTTATTATCGGTATGGTTGTGCACGGAATGGACTTCTCTACTGCGTTATCTACTTATTCCGTATTGACGATCGGGGACGGTCTAGTCAGCCAGATTCCTGCTTTGCTCATTTCGACTGCAGCAGGTCTTATCGTTACTAGAGCTTCATCGGAAGGTAATCTGGCAGAAGAATTAACAGGTCAGTTACTGTCCTATCCAAAGTTGTTATATATTGTTGCAGTTACTGTTGCTTTTCTAGGTCTATTTACACCTATACATATGATTACTACGCTCCCGCTAGCTGCTTTGCTGGCTTTTGCAGCCTATAGTATGGGACAAAATTTAAATCGAAAACAGATTGCCGAAGAGCAGCTTGTTGAAGAAAAACAGATTGAAGAGGTACGAAGTCCGGAAAGTGTAATTAATTTACTCTCTGTAGATCCTATTGAATTCGAGTTCGGCTACGGTCTTATACCTTTGGCAGATACAGGTCAGGGTGGAGATTTACTAGATCGTATCATCATGATTCGACGGCAATGTGCCCTTGAAATGGGTCTTGTAGTGCCTGTTATTCGCATTCGCGACAATATTCAACTAAAACCGAATGAATATGTCATAAAAATTAAAGGAAATACTGTCGGCGGCGGTGAATTATTACTTAATCACTACTTAGCCATGAGTCCAGGCTATGATGATGAATCTATAAACGGTATTGAGACCATTGAACCATCCTTTGGGCTTCCTGCGTTATGGATTGACGAATCGGTTAAAGAGCGGGCTGAATTGTCCGGCTATACCGTAGTAGATCCACCATCCGTTGTTGCAACACATTTGACGGAGCTGATTAAGCGGTATGGACATGAGTTGTTAGGACGACAAGAAACTAAGATGTTGGTGGATAACCTAAGAGACAATTATCCTGTGCTTGTTGATGATCTTATTCCTTCGGTATTAGCGGTTGGGGATGTTCAAAAGGTACTTGCCAAGTTGCTGCGCGAGAAAATATCCATCAGGGATTTGGTTACTATCTTTGAGACGTTGGCGGATTACGGGACGTACACCAAGGATCCTGATATTCTTACCGAATATGTCCGTCAATCCTTGTCCAGACAGATTACTCAGCAATTCTCGCAAGTTGGAGAGACTCTGAAAGTTATTACGGTGGGACCTAACCTAGAGAAAAAAATTTCTGAGAGTGTGCAGCAATCTGAGCAGGGCAGTTATCTGGCATTGGATCCAGCATCGACTCAAACGATCTATCAGCGGTTAAGTGAACAGATCAACCGACTGCTGCAGTCAGGACAACAGCCCATTGTACTCACATCACCAACGATTCGTATGTATTTGCGGCAGGTGATTGAACGGACCATGCAGGATATTCCTGTACTGTCTTATAGCGAACTAGAGCCTAACATTGAAATACAAAGCGTCGGAGTGGTGAATTTATGAGAGTGAAGCGTTATGTGGTGGATACGATGCCTGACGCCATGCATTCCATTCGCAGTGAGCTTGGAAGCGAGGCTGTAATTTTAAGTACGAAAGAAATCAAGATTGGCGGATTTTTAGGATTGTTTAAAAAGAAAAAAATAGAGGTTGTAGCGGCTGTAGAAAAAGCTCAAAAGGAGAGTGCTCCTGAAAAGCCTGTGAAGCCTGCGATGAACATCCCGCGCAGCGCTGTCCCGCAAGCCTATCAAAAAGCTGCATCTTCATCATCTGCTTCTACTGTCATATTGGAAAAGCCGGAAGAGCCTCGGTCCTTTGCAGAAATCGCCGCTGCCTTGTCGGAAGCTATTGATGTAAAAGAATCGATAGCCAAACATCCAGAGCCTGATCAGAAATCGCTTGAATCCAATTCAGATGAAGCTACCTCAGTATCAGCCTTATATGAATCTTTAGGGTTAGAACAAACGCCAGAGGTTGCCTCGGCGCTCGAGAATGATGTTCTTCGTGAAATTAGAGATATGAAGCTTTGGATGGAACGAATCGCGAGGCAGTCTTCAGGGGCAAGAGAATTACCCGATAGTCTCCAGCAGCTTAGAGATCTTTTGATTGAGCAGGAGATGGACACTGTACTTGTTGAAGAGTGGATCAGTAATATCTCCGAACGTTGGGCGGAAGAAGGGCGTACTTGGGGCCCTGAGAAATTTCAGGAGTCCTTAAAAGAACAGCTCGATGGATTCCTGTCAGGGCGAATCGCTGATGGAATTGCACATGATACCCAAATCGTATATATTGCAGGGCCCACAGGAGTAGGGAAAACTACTACCATAGCCAAGCTTGCGGCTGAACAGCTATTCAAAAACGGACGCAAGGTTGGTTTTATCACCTCTGATACGTATCGGATTTCAGCTGTGGAGCAGTTGCGTACATACGCAGCTATCCTGAATGTTCCGCTAGAGGTTGTACAATCTCCCGGAGATTTACAAAGAGCACTCTTTCGATTGGAGAGTTGTGATCTTGTAATTATGGATACAGCTGGACGGAATTATCGTAATGATATGCTGGTAGCAGAACTTCAAAGCTTGTTAGCGAAGGAATTAAGAAGTGAGACCTATCTTGTGCTCAGCTTAACTTCGAAAAGCCGTGATATGAAATTGATTGCAGAGCACTTCGGCAGGTACAAGCTGGATAAAGTTATTTTTACCAAGCTAGATGAGACGGGAAGTTATGGACCACTCTTTAACGTCCTGAATGATTTCCCTCTCACATTATCTTATATGACCAATGGTCAAAATGTACCTGACGATTTATTGATGGCTTCCAAAGAACAACTTAGTGAGATGCTTCTTGGAACAGGTGAATCATGATGGATCAGGCACAATCCTTGAGACAGCTTGTATCCAGTCAGGAGCCTAAACTAGCTGAAAAAGGGGAAACATCCGCCCGTATTATTACTGTCTGTAGTGGTAAAGGTGGCGTAGGGAAATCGAATTTTACACTTAATTTCGCTTTAACTTTAAAAGCAATGGGAAAGAGGGTATTGCTGTTTGATGCAGATATTGGCATGGCTAACATAGACGTGTTAATGGGCGTGTCGGCGAAGTATAACCTATATCATCTGTTAAAAAGAGAAGCGGATATTGAGCAGATTATTCAGTTAGGACCGAACGGGCTTCCTTTTATAGCAGGTGGATCGGGCATGGATGAGTTGTTTTCTCTTTCGGAATCGGACCTTAATTATTTCACAGCTCAGATAGCCCTTATTGGGGACAGCATGGATTATATTTTGTTTGATACAGGTGCTGGATTATCTAAGGAAACGATGAAGTTTATAACCTCTGCGGACGATTGCCTAGTAGTTACAACACCAGAGCCAACTGCTATTACAGACGCTTACGCATTAATGAAGGTTGTGAATCGGACGTATCCGGAGATTTCTTTTAAACTGATCGTAAATCAAGCGGGTGATGAGAGAGAAGCATCAGTGACAAGTGATAAGATCCGTATGGCAGCCAGTCGTTTTTTACAATTAGATGTTTCCTATCTTGGTCATATAAGCTCAGATGCCCATGTAGTGCAGGCTGTCAAAAGGCAGACGCCATTTTCATTGGCTTTTCCAAACAGTGTTGCTGCAAAAGATATACATCGGCTAGCCCTAAGTTATTTGACCATAGATGGTAAAAAAGATACAAAAGTTCAAGGCATTAAAGGCTTTATCCATAAATGGTTGAAGCGAAGTAAATAATTGTTCTGAATCTGGAACAGAGGTGGAAATGATATGAAGCCATATAAAGTTTTGGTTGTTGATGATTCTGCATTTATGCGCAAGATCATTTCCGATTTAATTGAAAATGACGCTGACTTTCAGGTGACGGCAACAGCCACAAATGGTCGCGAGGCTATCGAGAAAATAAACAAACTTCGGCCGGATCTAGTTACTATGGATGTGGAAATGCCGGAGATGAACGGCCTGGAAGCGCTGAAAATAATAATGGCGTCAGATCCGCTGCCAGTGATTATGCTGTCAGGCATCAATGAAGAGGGCATGAAGGAAACCATTCTTGCACTGGAATGGGGCGCTTTTGATTTCATTCGTAAACCTTCGATATCAAATTCCCAGGATATAACGGTCGTAGGGGAATCTCTAAGAGAGCAAATGAAAGAAGCTATGCTGGCTCGAGAGCAACGTGAAGCGCGAGCATCTGCTTTTAGGATGCCTGACATCACGCCTTTAGAGCCATTACTGCCGACTGCACCGAGATTGTTACCGGAAAAATCCAAGGCAGCACTCAAATCTTCTCTCAAAGATGAAGGAATGAGAAAACCTCGGGGGAAACAGCCAGTAGATAGTATTATCCCTAAAAAAGCAACCAAACCAATCATCTCTGCTAAAACACCGTTAATCGAAAAGTCTAAACCAAAGACTAAAGTAGAGAATAAATCCATTCCGCCCAAACCGGTGATAGAGTCTTTAGTGGAGGTATCTTCTGATCCTCCGGGACTTTCTCCGGATCGAATGGTTGGTAGCAAGAATTTGCACAAATTAGTTGCTGTCGGTTGTTCTACAGGCGGACCTCGTGCGCTGAAGGTACTCCTGGAGAAAATTCCAGCGGATTTTCCGGCTCCTATTGTCATTGTGCAGCATATGCCGCCTAACTTTACGAAATCACTAGCTCAGCGTCTGAATACATTCAGTCCGCTAGAAGTGTTAGAAGCAGAGCAGGGGATGATATTACGAAAAGGAGCAGCCTACATTGCGCCTGGAGGCTATCATTTACAAGTTACCCCAACATCTAAAGGGCAATATGCAGTTGTACTCACGAAGGAGGAGGCGCGAAATGGCCACCGACCTTCAGTGGATGTTTTATTCGAATCGTTGCTTCCACTCACATCTCTGGATCGGCACGTGTTGTTGATGACAGGGATGGGTAGTGATGGTGCTAGGATGATGAAATCTCTCTATGACTCAGGGGTTACCTCAACATTTGCTGAAAGTGAAGAGACCTGCGTCGTTTACGGGATGCCGCGATCTGCGGTGGAATTGCAGTGCGTCAAATATGTACTGCCTTTGCAAGAAATTGCTCCAAGGCTAGTGCAAGCCGTTAAATAACGGAAAAGCGAACTCGAAGGGGAGGAGCTCTACTATGGACATGAACCAATATTTATCCATGTTTATTGATGAGTCGAATGATCATCTGCAGTCATTGAACGAGAGCATGATGGGGCTGGAAGCGAATCCTGAGGATCTTAGTATCGTACAGGTAATATTCCGCTCTGCGCACACCTTAAAAGGTATGGCAGCGACTATGGGCTTTGAAGATTTAGCTTCACTTACACACCAAATGGAGAATGTGTTAGATCTTGTACGTAATAACAAGCTGCGCATGCAGGATTTTATTTTTGATACGTTATTCAAAAGTTTGGATGCCTTAGAGTCTATGGTTGAGGATATTACTAGAGGCGGCGAAGGTAAAGCAGATGTATCAGCCATTGTCTCATCCTTACAGGCTATCGTCCGGGGTGAGATTCCGGTTGAAGGCGGAGCAGCTTCTGCTGCTAATACGCCTGCTGCACAAGTAGCTGAAACTCCGATTCATTTAGATGAGTTCCAATTTTCTGTTCTGGAACAATCGATTCAGGAAGGGCATCATGCATTGTATGTGGACGTAACGATCCGAAAGGATTGTCAACTTAAGGCTGTACGTGCATACATGGTGTTTGATCTGCTCGAACGTTCGGGTGAAGTTGTTAAATCCTTCCCATCCGTTCAAGATATAGAACAAGAGAAATTTGACCAAAGCTTCTCACTCTATTACATAACCCAAAAAACCGCTGATCAGATTCAGGCAATGATTATGAATTTGTCTGAAATTGATAAAGTAACAGCAGTAGCACTAGATCAAGAATCCTTGAAAATGCTTGGTCAAGAATCGGCAGCTGCCGTGTCAGAGGTTGCCGCAACAGCAACTGTAGAGGAAACAGCTCCTGCTGCTCCAGTAGCATCTAAACCATTGCCTACCAAAGATGAGGGTAATAAGCCGGGAGCAGCCAAAACAGGAGGGGCGCCTTCACGTACGATTCGCGTAGATATCGAACGGTTAGACGTGCTAATGAATCTATTTAGTGAACTTCTGATTGACAGAGTTCGTTTAGAGCAGCTGGCTTCAGAGGTTCAGAATGGCGATCTTACGGAAACCGTCGAGCATATGGGCAGAGTAAGCGGAGATCTCCAGAATATTGTGATGAAGCTTCGGATGGTTCCAGTAGATACCGTATTTAACCGGTTCCCACGTATGGTTCGTGATCTAGCTAAGTCGCTGGATAAGAAAGTAGATCTAATTGTAACGGGTGCCGAAACAGAGCTAGACCGGACGGTAATCGATGAAATTGGTGATCCACTTGTGCATTTATTGCGTAATGCGGTTGATCACGGTATTGAATCCATTGCTGATCGTATTGCTGCTGGTAAACCAGAGACTGGGACAGTTCATTTACGTGCTTTCCACAGCGGAAATCATGTCTTCATTGAAATTGAAGAAGATGGAACAGGGATTTACCCAGAGAAGGTATTGAAGTCTGCTGTGAAAAAAGGCGTGATTACGCAAGAACAGGCAGCAAATATGACGGATGATGAAGCTTATCAACTACTATTTGCACCAGGTTTCAGCACGGCAGAAGTTATTTCTGATGTCTCAGGCCGTGGCGTAGGACTGGATGTTGTTAAAGCTAAGATTTCTTCCCTGGGTGGGAATGTAACCATTTATTCTTCACCAGGTAAAGGAACGAATTTCTCAGTACAGCTGCCACTTACGCTATCCATTATTGCGGCCATGCTTATTCGGTTGGGCTCTGAGAAGTACGCCATTCCATTATCCTCTATTGTGGAAACTGGAATCGTGAAGAACACTCAAATCCGTACGATTCATGGCAACAAAATGTTAGAGTTCCGGAATTCTCATATTCCACTAATATCTCTTAGTCGACTATTTTCGGTGCCTGATTATGATGAGAGTACTGAAGAAGAGACAGAGATCGTAGTTGTACGTAAGGGAGAACGTCTTGTGGCCTTGGCGGTACAGGATTTTATTGGTCAGAACGAGATCGTTATCAAGAACCTAGGTAAATATTTACCTGAAATTCAAGGGATATCTGGCGCAACGATACTTGGAGATGGTCAAGTAGCACTTATTATTGATCCGAACGCTTTTATTAAATAACTAGGATAGAACAGGGAGGTTCATTCCATGGCTGAAGATATTAAAGTGATAGTGTTCAAATTAGGCTCAGAGGAATACGGTATCGAAGTTGAGAAGGTACAAACTATTGAGCGCATGATGCCAATAACTCGTGTACCTAAAACGTATTCTTTTATCAAGGGTGTAATTAATTTACGTGGTGTTGTTATCCCTGTGATTGACCTTCGTGGTCGCTTTGGGATCGAAGAGGCGGAGCAGACAGACCAGTCTCGTGTAATTATCGTATCTGTTAATGAAATGGAAGTAGGTTTCATTGTTGATTCAGCAAATGATGTAATAGATTTGAACAGAGATTCTATCGATACACCTCCAGATGTTGTTGGCGGCATCAAAGCGAAGTATTTAGATGGGGTGGCCAAGATAGGTGAAGAGCGCTTGCTGATCATGCTTAATCTGTCAGAAGTGCTTAACAAAGGCGAAATCGTTCAATTAGAAAGCCTAGAGGGCTAACCTGTGGAATTATTTAAGCACTATAAGGATTTTAAAATGGATGTGCTTAAGGAAGTCGGGAATATTGGAGCTGGGAATGCAGCCACCGCATTATCACAGCTCTTGAATAAGCCGATTGATATGGCTGTTCCCAAGGTACAGCTTCTCAACTTTGAAGAGATTACGGACAAAGTTGGTGGAGCTGAAGAACTAGTATATGCAGTTTTCTTACGTGTGGAGGGAGAAGCTCCGGGCAACCTGTTTTTTATTCTTTCTCCGGAAGCCGCTTTGAACTTACTCAGTCGCATTGCAGGCATCGAGATTTTGAGTGACCAAGAACTCGGAGAAATGGAGCTTTCCGCGCTGAGTGAAATTGGAAATATATTAGCAGGATCGTATCTATCTTCTCTTGCTGACTTTACTTCACTTTCTATGTATCCAACAGTTCCTGCACTTGCCATGGATATGGCTGGAGCCATCCTAAGCTACGGTTTGCTGCAATTTGGGCAAATGGGTGATGATGCATTGTTGATCGATACTACCTTTTTTGAGGGGAAAAATGAAATTGAAGGACAATTTTTCCTTATACCCGATCCGGAATCATTCCCGAAAATCTTCAAATCGCTAGGAGTTCCGTTTGAAAATGATTGAAGAACAAAGCATCATTAAAGTAGGGATGGCAGATCTTAACGTTGGAAGCCAGGATAGTTTGATTCGTACAACCGGTCTTGGCTCCTGCGTGGGATTGACATTGTTTGACCCTGGAAAAAAACTCGCGGGAATGGCGCATGTGATGCTCCCTACTTCTGAGATTGCTAGGGAAGGGCAATTAAACATCGCTAAGTTTGCAGATACTGCAGTGCCGGAGCTCTTATCCCGTTTGCTGGAGCTTGGTGCGGTCCGGAGTCGGATCGTAGCCAAGATGGCAGGAGGATCACAAATGTTTGCCTTTGCCGGGGGGAGCGACACCATGAGGATCGGGCCTCGTAATGTTGAATCTTGTAAACTTGCTCTTGAGCATTTGAAAATTCCGTTAATTGCGGAAGACACGGGCGGTAATTATGGCCGTACGATAGAAATTGCCTGCAACACTGGTGTATTGTTCATCCGCAGTGTGCAAAAAGGCGCTAAGGAAATATAAATATGAAGATGATAGGAAATATTTTTATAAACTTGCTGTTTGGTTTGATAGGTTTTGTATTCACATTTTTTGTAACCTACAGTAATAATGTCCTCGGTACTAGTTTATTACGAAGCCTATTAGGATTTATCACTTGGTTTCTGCTTGCTTTCCTCCTAAGATGGGTATTGGGTTTTATCGTGTATCAATCATCGCCTCCGGATGAACAGGATGTTGAGGGAGAAGAACTTGGTGCAAAGCTAGACATCAGTACCCCTAATGAGGATGAAGAGTTAATTAATCTACTGAAACCGAAGCCAGGACAAGGGAGTGGGAACAGTGAGGGGTTCAAGCCTCTTACACCCCCAAAACTAGTCTCTATGAAAGATCCTGAAGAATTGGCCAAGGCCGTTCGTCACCTGAAAGAAGAATAAGCGAGCGCTGTGGCGGAATCGGTTATCTTAAAATATAAGAAAGTATAAGTTTCACTT
>NZ_NFVA01000233.1 GCF_002264395.1 Paenibacillus sp. VTT E-133291 | reverse complement strand
CGTAGCTGCCGCGAGATTACGCTTAGCCGAGCGTGAAGTACCGGCGCTAGAAGTATCCGTTAGCGCTGCGGATTTATTCAAGATCGATAAGCAAGAAGCGCGGCCCGGTCTCGGCGATACGGTAACACTCGTAGATCCTGCGCTTGGCTTAACGGGCATAACAGCGCGGATAACGGAAATGACGGAGTATCCGTATGCGCCCGATAAACATACACAGCTAACCGTTGCTAACGTTATGAAACGTGACTATACGCAAATACTCGCGGACTTGGAGGCGGGACGGCGTGCGATTGAGAACGTGTTTAGCGGCGGGCGAATCAGAGCGGAAGTCTTCGAAGAGTTCGCGCGGCTTGCGGTTAACGAGATTAACGCGAGTAAGACGGAGATTAAATACGATGAGCGCGGTATTGTGCTGCAGTCGAAAACGGACCCGTCCGACCAAGTCATACTGACGTCGAACGGAATCGTTATTACGACGGATGGCGGCGCAACCGCACGAACAGCGATAACAGCGACCGGAATAGCAGCG